>NZ_JAEPVT010000002.1:0-728107 GCF_027109195.1 Rhizobium sp. AG207R | reverse complement strand
GCCCTTGCCACGAGTATCCTGACGGCGCAAAGCCGGGCTTATATATTGCGCGGCACATCCTAAGCTGGGATGTACCGGATTGTGCGTCGTACCCTATTGACAGGTGTGGCCCCATAAAAGTGTGAGATGTCACTGCATCCGGACGTTGGACAGGCCGCGCAACAAATCGTTGATGCGTTCGTTGCCGCATGGAATAGCCACGATGCCAGCGCCTTTTCCGCGATATTTGCGCAAGACGCCGATTTCACGAACGTATTTGGAATGAAGGCAACGGGCCGATCATCGATCGAGCAGTTTCATAGGCCCATATTCGAGACGATGTTCAAGGACAGTCAGCTCAAAGCCACCAAAACCCAAATGCGTCCTATCCGCTCCGATGTTGCCGCACTCGACATTCACTGGAGCATGACGGGCGCGCGCGATCCGCAAGGGAATGAATGGCCTGAACGCCATGGGCTGATCAACATGGTGATCGTGCGCGAACACGATGTCTGGTCGATCGCCGTCATGCACAACATGGACCTGCCCGAGGACGGCAAAGCGGAAGCTCAGCGTAAGCTGCAGAGTTGACGCACTCTTCAGAACCCAGCGAAGCGGGCGTCCCTGCGAATAAGCATGGGGACGCCGGACTACTGCTTCCGTGGCCATATTGTGCGCAGCTCAGCTTGGGCGTGCCTTTTCCGGCCCATGCTCCATCTTCAGCGGCAATTCCGGCAGAAACAACAGCACGATCAGCGCCAGCGCCACGATGGCTGTTCCCGTTGCGAAGGTCATGGCGATCGCGTGACGATAGAGTGCTATCGCGGCGGCATGAGCCTCGGGAGAGACCGTAGCGAGCTGTTTCATGCCAGCCTCGGTCAAGGACGATACATGCATCCCATCCAGCGCGCCGCCAGCGTTCTGAACGCGATAGGCAAGGATGGCGCCGGAGCCGGTAACGCCGATAAGGCCGCCGAGCGAGCGGAAGAAGGCGAGCGTCGCCGTTCCCACGCCGCGATGGGCTAGGGGCAGGGCATTCTGCACCGCGATCGTCATTGTGGGCATGACGAGGCCAAGACCGAGGCCGAGTGCAAAGACCGTCGGCTCGATGATCCAGAAGCCCTGACTGGTGGCTGCAGCCCAGGCGAGTACGGCGAAGGCAGCGGTTGCGAGGCTGAGACCGCAGAGCTGCGCCGGCTTGTAGCGCCCGAAGCGATGCAGCAGCACCCGACCGTTGACCATGGAGGAGATGACGACGCCGATCATCAGCGGGCCGGTGAGCAGGCCGGAATGCGATGGGCTGACCCCCATGACCATCTGAAAGAACAGCGGAAAGAAGAGGCTTGCGCCCAGCATTCCCATGAAGGTCAGGGCGAGCACGGTGCAGGCGACGACGAACAGCCGGTTGCGGAAGAGATCGGGCGGCAGCACCGGCTCTGGTTCATGCCGGATATGCAGAATGAAAAAGACGAAGAGAACGAACGCAAGGGCGGAAAGCCCGAAAATCTCAGGCGAATTCCAGGACCATTCATTGCCGCCGAGGGCCAGCACCAGCAGGAAGCTGGTCGTGCAGCTGGTCAGCAGCGCCGCGCCGAGATAGTCGATGCGGCGGCTGCGCGCCTGATGCGGCCGCTTCAGTGCCCGGCCGATCATAACGAGCGCGACGGCGCCGATCGGCAGGTTGACGTAGAAGATCCAGTGCCATGACAGGAGATCGGTGATGACGCCACCGGCGATCGGGCCGATGACGCTGCAGATGGCGAAGACGGCTGCGATCGAACCTTGATTGCGGCCGCGTCTGGCTGGCGGCACGATATCGCCGATGATGATCTGGGCCAGCGGCAGCAATCCCCCGGCGCCGATACCCTGGATCGCCCGGAAGATGATGAGCTGCGGCAGCGTCTGCGCGATGCCGCTCAGCACCGAGCCGAGAAGGAAGATGAGGATCGCCGCATAGATCATCGGCTTCCGGCCATATTGGTCGCTGAGCTTGCCGTAGAGCGGCATGGTGCTGGTTGAGGCGAGCACATAGGCGCTGACCACCCAGGAGAGGTGCGTCAGCCCGCCGAGATCGCTGACGATACGCGGCAGCGCCGTCGCGACGATGCTCTGGTCTATGGCGCCGAGGCCGAGAACGATCATCAGTCCGAGGATGACGGCGCGAATCTCGCGACGATCGGGCGGGTCGCCTGCCGCCGGAGCGGATGGTGGGGCAACATTCGGGCGAGCGGTATTCATTGTCCGATCTCCATGAGCGGTTCGATTGCGGCACGAATGGCGTCACGCTGCTGCGGCGACAGTTTGGCGAGTTCGGAGGCGAGCCAGTCGGTTCTCCGCCGTTTCAGGCTGCGGATGATGTCCTCACCTTTCTCCGTCGCCACCAGACCATTGCGGCGCCGGTCGCTCGGGTCCGGTTCCGAACGGGCGATGAGGCCATCCCGCTCCATGGCTTTCACATGCCCTGAAATCGTCGGTCCGCGCAGCTTCTCCATCCGCGCCAATTCGGCAACGCCGATGCCCGGCTGGCGCATGATGGCGACGAGCAACAAGGCATGCAGCGGCGACAGTCCGGCCTCGTCGCTCTCGCGCCGCAATTGTCGATGCAGGCGATGGAGGGCAGGACGCAACACCTCGGCCAGCGCGTAGGCTTCCTCGATTCCGTGATGACGGTCGGCTTTGCTCATCGATAGACTCGTTCACATCTAGATAGATAGGCTTCCTATCTATATACCTATCGTGCGGCATGTACTTGCGCAAGCAATAATATTGTGAAAGATTTTCAATCATTGCGCGTTGTTCATCAGTATTACGACTCGATAGGAGGAGAAGAGCTGTGAAACGATTCCTGACAACCGTAACAGTGACTGCCCTGAGCGCCCTGCTTGCGGTAGTGTCTTTCGACCCCGCGGCCGCTGCACCGATTCAGCCGCTGATCCAGCCGGCAATCCAGCAGACCGACAATCAGCTCGCTGGCCTGACCGAAGTTCAATATCGCCACCACAACAGGCACTATCGCGGGCGTCACCGTCCGCATTATCGTCCTCACTACCGTCCGCATCATCGCCCGGGTTATTGGCATGGCCATCGCGGCTATCGCTATCACCGTCCGGGCTACCGGCGTCATGGTGGCTGGTGGTATCCGATGGCCGCCTTCACCGCCGGCGCGATCATTGGCGGAGCCGTTTCGCAGCCGCCGCGCGGCAGTGCGCATGTCCGCTGGTGTGCAAGCCGCTACAAGACCTATCGTGCGTCGGACAATACCTATCAGCCGACCAATGGTCCGCGCCGCCAGTGCGTCAGCCCGTAATACGAAATGGATCGAAATCCCTCTCCGTTTCGCGGAGGGGGATTTCTTTTCAGACTGTCGCGGGAAGGCTGTCTTCAACCGGTCAACTGTTCGGAGACGTCCCACAACCGCCGCCAGATCGCCTGATCACGGGCATGAGCGGCAATCTTGGCACGCACCGGCGGACCTTTGAGCTCATAGAAACCGTTCGGGCCATACATGGCGCCGCCTTCCGCCGTAGGCGAGGTGGCCGCAAAGAGGCTCGGGAGGGCGCCGGCTGCTGCCGTATGCGATAGAAACGGCCCCAGCAATTTTGTCGCGATTTCGAGACCGCCGGCCCGATCACGGCCCATGCGCGGACCCGTGGTCTGCAGGCCGGTCGCGGCATAGCCGGGATGAGCGGCAACGCTTTTCAGCTTCCAGCCTTCGGCGCGGGCGATGCGATCGAGCTCCAGGCTGAACAGCAGCGTTGCCAGCTTCGATTGGCAATAGGCGGGCCAGGGACGATAGCGCTTGCGCCACTGCAGATCGTCGAAATTGATCCTGCCGCTGCGATGCGCCAGGCTGCTCACCGTGACCACTCGCGGATTTTCCGCAGCAGAAACCTTTGGCAACAGCCGCATCGTCCAGGCGAAATGGCCGATATAATTGGCGCCCATCTGCATTTCGAAACCATCTTCGGTCTCATGCCGGTCCGGGATGGCCATGACACCGGCATTGTTGATGAGCAGATCGATATGCGGCAGTCTATCTCCGATGCGGGTTGCCGTGCGCGCGACGGAATCGAGGCTGGCAAGATCAAGCGCTTCGAATGTCACGTCTGCGCCCGGTGTCGCCGCACGGATCTTGGCGAGTGCCTCATTGGCCCTGGCCTCGTTTCGTGAGGCGATGACGACCTTTGCGCCGGCTCCTGCCAGAGCCTTTGCTGCTTCGTAGCCGATACCGCTGTTGGCGCCGGTAATGACTGCGATGCGGCCCGTCTGCGGCGGAATATCTTTTATTGTCCAGTCTGGCATTGCGGAGCTCCTGTGAAGAGATTTTGGCATTGCCCATTGTATCTGGTAATTTCTACACTAAATGCAAGTTTGCAATAAATGAAAATATGTAAGTGCAAAATATGCGATGATGCTTGCATATCAATGGCTTTCGACGGTCTAATGGCGTGGCATGCCTTCGAATTGCCACGCTGTTCGGCCCTCATAAAATTATGTGACCGAAGATTGGATTTGCGGAATGACGACAAAGACCTCATGCGCTGATTTTGTGCAGTTCTTCCGCTCCTGGGTCAGCGATCCCCTGCGTGTTGCGGCTGTGGCGCCCTCCGGTGAGAGGCTGGCAAGGCTGATGACCCAGGAGATCGAGCCGTTCGATGGTCCGATCCTCGAACTTGGTCCGGGCACCGGCGTATTCACGCGGGCGCTGCTGGCGCGTGGCGTCCCCGAAAGTGCGCTGACACTCGTCGAATTCGGCGAGGAGTTCGCTGTCCGCCTGCGGGAGCGTTTTCCGGCGGCGCGGGTGGTGCATATGGATGCGGCGCAGCTCGGCCGATGCGGACTTTTCGATGACGCGCCTTTCGGCGCCGTCATCAGCGGCCTGCCGCTGCTGTCCATGCCGCCCTCCAAGGTGGTGGCCATTGTCGGTGGCGCCTTTGAAACGATGAAGCCGGGAGGAGCTTTCTATCAGTTCACCTACGGCCCGCGCTGTCCGGTGCAGAAACCGATCCTTGAAAGCCTGGGGCTTACGGCAAAGCGCATCGGCGGTACGGTGCGCAACATTCCGCCGGCCGGCGTCTACAGGATATCGCGGCAAAATCCTCTGGAGCTCTCGATTGCTGGCTCCAAATATCGTAGCACCGGAGAGAATGCCGGAATCAGCGCCTAAGCGCCGGAAGCCGGCAAGGCCGATTTGGGGCGGCCCGAAGTGAGTTCCGGGGGTAGCGGATGGCGAAAAAGCCGGATGTCGATGGCGCGGTGAAGGAAGGCCGGCGCGAACGCAAGCGTCGTCAAACCCGCGAACGCATCGAATCCGCCGCCTTGCGGCTGTTTCTCGATCGTGGCTTCGAGGCCACCACCATCGAGGACATCACGGAAGCTGCCGATGTTTCCAAGCGCAGCTTCTTCGATTATTTCCCCAGCAAAGAAGATGTGGTCACCGCCTGGCAGGATGGTTTTGCCCGCGAGCTGATCGGCGCGGTCGCGGCCCAGCCCGAAGATGCTTCGATCGTCGACGTCATCGAGAAGGCTGTCAATTCTGCCCTTCGTGCTGCCATCGCCGATCCGCAGAGCCTTGCTCTGGCTGCCCTGATTCACAATACGCCGACGCTTCAAGCACGCGACCAACTCAAATATGCCAAGCTGGAGAAGAAGCTTGCGGATGCACTGTTTGCCCGTGGCAGCGGCAGCGAGGAGGAGCGTCTTCGTCTTGGCATGCTTGCGGCCGCGGTCGTGACGATGCTGCGCATCGGCAGCGAGCGCTGGATGCAATCTCCGCAGGATGTTTCCGTAGAGCAGTTCGCTCGTAACCTCTTCGATGAGCTTTGGGCCACGCTTGCCGATCTCGGCAAACAGGTGCAACGGCGTACATGATGGCACCTGGCTAGACTAAGGGAAACCGCCCTGATCGGTCGCGACGCATCGCGTATCGATACATTGCATACGCCGCGATGCAGACCCATCTAGTATCGGATCGCGACTGTATCTCTCCCTCGCGAAACCCTCGATTTGCCCCTCGAATCTCGGCTCCCCTCGGATGCCGGAAACGCCAGCCACATTTCAGATCAGCAAAAGGGACTATAACCATGTCAGAATTCGACGCAGCCAAGTCCGGTCAGTTCAAGATCGGCGGTGACCTTCCCGTTCATCGTCTCGGTTTCGGCGCCATGCGCATTACCGGCGCCGGTATATGGGGTGAGCCAGAGGATCATGACGAAGCCGTCCGTACGCTGAGGCGCCTGCCGGAACTCGGCATCAATTTCATCGATACGGCCGATTCCTATGGTCCGGATGTTTCCGAACGTCTGATCAAGGAGGCTCTCCATCCCTACGGTCATGGCCTCGTGGTCGCGACCAAAGGCGGTTTGACCCGAACCGGCCCGAATGTCTGGGTGCCCGTGGGTCGCCCCGAATATCTGATCCAGCAGGCGCACAAGAGCCTGCGCAACCTCGGCGTCGATCGCATCGATCTCTGGCAACTGCATCGCATCGATTCCAAGGTACCGGCGGCGGAGCAATTCGACGCCGTGAAATCGTTGCTAAGTGACGGCATCATCCGTCATGCGGGCTTGAGCGAAGTCTCTGTTGCCGACATCGAAGCCGCATCGAAGCATTTCAAGGTCGTGACGGTGCAGAACCGTTACAATCTGGTCGATCGCACCAGCGAAGACGTGCTCGACTATTGCGAAAAGCACGGCATCGGCTTCATCCCGTGGTTCCCGCTGGCCGCCGGCGACCTCGCCAAGGAAGGCTCGCTGCTCGATACCATCGCGAAGAAGCACAATGCTGCTCCGAGCCAGATCGCACTTGCCTGGGTGCTGAAGCGCAGCCCCGTAATGCTGCCGATCCCTGGAACCGGCAAGGTCAAGCATCTTGAGGAAAATACCGCAGCGGTCGATATCGTTCTGTCCGACGAGGAGTTTGCGGCGCTCGATGCCGAGGGCAAGAAAGCCTTCAAGGCCGCATAAGCCGAAATTCGTTTGTCCGGTCGGCGGTTGCTGACCGGACAAGCGTCGGCGAGGGTGCTTTCCCCTGCAGAAACGCCGATCACAATCATGTGAATCTGAGGATTTAGGTCGATAACGACTGCAAAATAGGCGTTGGAATCTCGGAAATGCCGGTGCTATGCGATATTTTTGGCATCTGCGGAGAAAGCAATGCGCTCATTGCATTGCTGCAATGCGAAAGATAATCTGTTCATACTATCGCGAGCATTATATTTACTCCCTCGAAGGCAGCGCACTCCTCCTCCCAGCGCTCCTTCAATGATTGGCAACACTCCTCCTCCTCCCAGTTGCCAATCCGGATCAAGAGCCCGATGCATCCTCCTCCCGCATCGGGCTCTTTTTTACTTCCAGTCGGATCATCAGTTAGCGGTGTTGGACGATTGCGTTGCGCCTTTGCAATGCTGTCGCGAATTAGCATTGCGTCATGAGCCAAAGAACCGCTGGAGTCGCTTGCGCCGTGGACATGCATGCGTAGAGTGGCGCGACGTTATGGCGGTAAGGAAGGGTTGCATGATGCAGCGCATGGCGGGTTCGGACCGATGGGGGAAGCTGTTTTTCCGAACTGTAGCTGTCGTTGCCACATTGTCGCTGGCCGGATGCGGCCGTCCCATCGGGGTTATGCAGCCCATCAGTGAAAACGTGCCTGGCACATCCAAGGTCGATCTCCTCGTCGCGACGACACGCCTGCCGGACAAGGACCCGGCCATTCTGTTTTCCGGCGAGCGCGGGCCGGGGCTCAAGGTGGATGCCGTCAGTGTTTCCATTCCGCCTGAGGCCAATCGCAAGGTCGGTCAGGTGCAGTGGCCGAGCCGTCTGCCAGGCGATCCGTTGAAGAATTTCGTCACGACGGCCGTCAAGCCTTTGGCGACGGAGGCGGACGGGCGAGCCTGGGTGCATGCGGAACTGCCGAAAAACAAGCGTGTGCTGATTTTCGTGCATGGCTTCAACAACCGCTACGAGGATGCCGTCTACCGCTTCGCGCAGATCGTTCACGATTCGCACGCCGACGTCGCGCCGATCGTGTTCACCTGGCCGTCGCGCGCCAGCATTTTCGATTATGCCTACGACAAGGAGAGCACCAACTATTCCCGCGACTCGCTTGAGGAATTGTTGCGTCGCGTTGCGGCCGATCCGGCTGTCGGCGACATCACCGTCATGGCGCATTCGATGGGCAGTTGGCTCGCGGTCGAATCGCTGCGGCAGATGGCGATCCGCAATGGCCGCGTCGCGCCGAAGATCAAGAACGTCATCCTGGCGTCGCCCGATCTCGACGTCGATGTCTTCGGAAGGCAGTTCGCGGCACTCGGCAAGGACAAGCCGCATTTCACGCTGTTCGTCTCGCGGGATGACCGCGCGCTTTCGCTGTCGCGGCGCATCTCCGGCAATATCGATCGCCTCGGCCAGATCGATCCGACGGCTGAACCCTATCGCAGCGAGCTGGAAAAACAGGGGATCACCGTGCTCGATCTCACCAAGCTCAAGACTGGCGATGGCCTCAATCACGGCAAGTTCGCCGAAAGCCCGGAAGTGGTGAAGCTGATCGGCGCGCGGCTGATTGAGGGCCAGACGATCACCGATTCCGATGTCGGCATCGGCGATGCCGTCGGCGCGGTCGCCATGGGTGCTGCCCAGACGGTCGGCAGTGTCGCAGGTGCTGCCGTCAGCGCTCCGATTGCCATTTTCGATCCTCGGACGCGGGCGAATTACGGCGAGCAATGGCGTCGCGTCGGTGCGTCGGCGAACAATACCGTCGGCTCGCTCGGCGATAGCGTCGAGGCGACCGGCAACAATGTCGGCGACGCATTGAAGCAATAGCGCTGTCGCGGCATGTCCCTCAGCGGAGGCGTTTCAGCGCCGCCGCAAAACGCCATAGCCACGCCGCTCGATCTGATATATCAGAGGGGTGTGCATGGCGCTCGCTCGGTTTACCCTCCAGAATGCCTGCGTTGGCGGCGACATGACGCAACACGTCCGATGGGAGCCTGTGAAATGAGATGGAAGCGCACAATCCAGCTGCTGGATGTCCACTGCGAAGGTGAAATCGGCAAGGTTGCCATCGGCGGCGTCCCAAAAATCCCCGGCAACAGCATTGCCGAGCAGCTGCATTGGCTGAACACGGATCCGAAGGGTCAGGAACTGCGGCGCTTCCTTGTGCTGGAGCCGCGCGGTGCGCCGATCGGCTCCGTCAACCTGCTGTTGCCGGCTAAGCATCCTGAAGCCGATGCCGGTTTCATCATCCTGCAGCCGGATCAGGCACATGCAAGCTCCGGCTCGAACTCCATCTGCGTGACCACCGCTTTGCTCGAATCCGGCATTGTCGAGATGAAGGAGCCTGAAACCGTCGTCACGCTCGATACGGCCGCCGGTCTCGTGCGCGCGACTGCGACCTGCCGCGACGGCCGCTGCGAAAAGGTGCGTCTGACTATGGTGCCGTCCTTTGTGCATGAGCTGGATGTCGAGCTTGAGACGCCGCAATGGGGCAGGATCAAGCTCGATCTCTGCTATGGCGGGATTTTCTATGCGCTTGTTGATGTCGGCCAGATCGGATTGAAGATCGAAAAGGCCAATGCAGCCGCCCTCGTGCAGCCCGGCATGATCCTCAAGGAAGCGATCAACCGGGCGATGACCGTGGTCCACCCGGAAATTCCCGCAATTTCCGGCGTCGCCTATGTCATGTTCCGCGATATCGACGCCGATGGCGCGATCCGCACCTGCACGACCATGTGGCCCGGCCGCGCCGACCGTTCGCCCTGCGGCACCGGCAATTCCGCCAATCTGGCGACGCTGCATGCCCGCGGCAAGGCCAAGGTCGGCGATGTCTTTAAATCCCGCTCGATCATCGGTTCGGAGTTCGAGGTAGGCCTGCTGGCGGAGACCGAAGTTGCCGGCAAGCCGGCCGTCATCCCGACCATCACCGGCCGCGGCTTCACCTTTGGCTTGAGCCAGGTGGCGCTCGATCCCTTCGACCCGATGGCGGAAGGTTTTGCCATGACGGATGTCTGGGGGCCTTCAGCTGGAGATATTTGAGGGTAGGCGGATGATTAGCTTCTGCCATCTATGAGAGTTTCGCCCCTCACCCTAACCCTCTCCCCGCAGGCGGGGAGAGGGGACTAGTCCTGTATCCTCGTCTGAGTAAAGTGTGGGAAGGAAGGCTGCGGTTGCGCCCATCTCCTTCTCCCCGCATGCGGGGAGAGGTGGCCGAAGGCCGGATGAGCGGCGGGCCTGCTATTTTGCTGGATAAATCACACCCTTGCGCAGAATGATATTCCCATAGAGCCGGGGCTCGCTGGTCTGGATCAGCGCATGTGCCTGCTTCACCCGCTCGTAGAATTCCGCCGGCAGTAGCGGCACGACATTCATATCTGGCACATGACGGGCACAGCACTCGATCATCTCCGCATGAACGGGGTCGACGGCATCGCGGTCCTGCTTGACGGTTGCCCGGAAAATCGCCTGCGGCACGAAATCGTCGATCGGCAGCACGCTTAGCACTGCATCGAGCACGGGAATGACGCCATGGCCGTCGAGGCGGATGAGGCGGCGTCCATGTTCGAGACCGGGATAATTGCCGTCGACAAGGGCGATCTCGTCGCCGTGGCCCATGGCGCGTAGCGTCGCCAGAAGTTCCGGGCTCAACAGCGGGTCAATGCCCTTCAGCATGCTCAATCTCCTTGAAAAGAACGTTTTGGTCGATGAGGTAGCGCGCGAAGATCGGCAGGCTGGCGCCGCCGATGGCGCGGGCCTGCGGCCCCACGGCGCCCTCGATGATCTCGGGCATGACGACACCTTGAAGATCCAGTTCCGCCGCTGCCTTGATGGTTGCGCGCACCACGCGTTCCCGCACCCAGCCGGGGAAGCCGCCATCGATGACGGCAGCGCTGAAATCAAGAACGGAAGCGGAGGCGACGATCGCCTGTGCCAGTGCCTTGGCCGTATCCTGGATCCAGATCTCCAGCGGCTCGCCGAAATCGATCCAATTATCCGCCGAATACCAGAGAGGGCGTGGATCGAAACCGTGATCCCGCAATAGGTTTTCCAGCACGAAGATCGAGGCGATTTCCAGAAGCTGCCGGTTCTCGCCGTTGCGGCCGCGCACGGGCAGAGGGCCGAGCGCGCCGGCCGTCCCGGTCCGGCCAACAAAGACGGATGAATTGAGGACGATGCCGCCGCCGATGAAGGAACCGATGAAGAAATAGACGAAATCAGGATAATGCGGGCCGACGCCGAAGACCAGCTCGGCACCGCAGGCGCTGGTGGCGTCGTTCTGCAGGAAGACAGGGTAAGCGACGCGCGAAGCGATTTCGGTTCTCAGATCGAAGCCGCGCCAGGCATCCATCGCACCGGGCGGGGCACCTACCTGCTCGGCCCAATTCCAGAGCTCGAAAGGTGCCGCGACGCCCATTCCGGCAATCTTGCGGCGCTGGTCATCATGGAGGCGTCCCTCCAATTCCCTGATGCCGGCCGTGACGAAGGCGATGATGTCTTGCGGCAGCGGATATGGGTAGGTCTGATGCAGCTGCATCCTGATACCGCCGACAAAATCCATCAGCACAAGGTCGGCGCTGCGCCGGCCGATCTTGACGCCGAAGGAGAGCACCGCATCCGGGTTGAGCCGCATGGGAATGGATGGCTGGCCGACACGGCCGCGCACCGGAGCATCGCGGGATAGCAGCCCGTCCTTCTCCAGCGCGCGCATGATGACGGAGACTGTCTGCGCCGAAAGCCCGCTGCGCCGCGCGATATCGGCCTTCGACAGCGCGCCGTGACGGCGAACGAGCGAAAGCACGAGCCGCTCGTTATGGGCGCGCACGCCAAGCTGGTTCGCGCCCCCGGAGGGGTCGAGAATCGCCGGTGTTGTGGGTGTGTCCTCCGGGTCCTGCACGAGAGACATGGGCCTGCTCCTTCCATCATGGCCATGCCTGATTTTTTTCAAGAATGCCACATCGAATTAATAATTCAATCCGATTTATTTATTGACAGCTGGAAATCTTTAGGTTCAGATATGGGGGTAGGAGATGCGCATATGGCCGTGGAGGAGGTCCACTGGAAATAATCCGACAGGCATGGCGCGTCTTCAAGCCGGGTTGAGGCCCGGGGCTGCCGGAAGGTCCGGCTTTTAAACATCGGGAGGATTGAATGAAGAAATCTGTTATTTCCGCCGCCGTCGCCGCCCTGGCGCTCGGCGTTGCTTTTGCCGCACCTGCGAAGGCTGCCGGCGTATCCGCCTGCCTCATCACCAAGACCGATACCAATCCCTTCTTCGTCAAGATGAAAGAGGGCGCGACCGCCAAGGCCAAGGAACTCGGCGTGACGCTGAAGTCCTATGCCGGCAAGATCGATGGCGATAGCGAAAGCCAGGTTGCTGCGATCGAGAGCTGCATCGCAGATGGCGCGAAGGGCATCCTGATCACCGCCTCCGACACCAAGGGCATCGTTCCCTCGGTCAAGAAGGCACGCGATGCCGGCCTGCTGGTCATCGCGCTCGACACTCCGCTTGAGCCGGCCGATGCGGCCGACGCCACCTTTGCCACGGACAATCTGCTCGCCGGCAAACTCGTTGGCCAGTGGGCCAAGGAAACGCTGGGCGACAAGACCAAAGACGCCAAGATCGGCTTCCTCGATCTGACGCCGTCGCAGCCGTCGGTCGACGTTCTGCGCGACCAGGGCTTCATGATCGGCTTCGGCATCGACCCGAAGGATCCGAACAAGATCGGTGACGAAACCGATGCGCGCATCGTCGGCCATGACGTCACCAACGGTAACGAAGAGGGCGGCCGCAAGGCCATGGAAAACCTTCTGCAGAAGGATTCCAGCATCAACGTCATCCACACGATCAACGAGCCGGCTGCAACCGGCGCCTATCAGGCTTTGAAGGCCGTCGGCCTCGAAAAGCAGGTGCTGATCGTGTCGATCGACGGCGGTTGCCCGGGCGTCAAGTCGGTCAAGGATGGCGTAATCGGCGCGACTGCGCAGCAGTATCCGCTGATGATGGCGGCCCTCGGCGTCGAGGCGATCAAGAAGTTCGCCGACTCGGGTGAGAAGCCGAAGCCGACCGAAGGCAAGACCTTCTTCGACACTGGCGTTTCCCTGGTGACGGACAAGCCGGTCTCCGGCCTGAAGTCCATCGACACCAAGGAAGGTCTCAACAAGTGCTGGGGCTAAGCCCCTCACGAATGTGATATAGTCCCTTCAGAGCCGCGTCATGCGCCTCATGGCGCGGCTCTTTGACAGGGAGAAGACAATCGCAACAGTCACGTCGGTCGGGCTCAGATCCTGGCTGGCCCCCAACAGCCGGCGGTTTCCGCGCATGTGCGCGGTGGCGGAGGAATAATTATGTCCGGAGCACAGGAATTCGAACGTGTTCTCGACGGCAGCGACAAGAACGTCGCTTCGTTCGAGCACAACGATGTCTCTCTTTTGAAGCGCGTGCAGCACTTTCTGCATTCGACGCCGGCGGCGGTGCCGCTGATCGTCCTGGTGCTGGCGATCGTGATCTTTGGTATCGCGATTGGCGGGAGGTTCTTTTCCGCCTATACGCTGACGCTCATCCTGCAGCAGATCGCCATTGTCGGCATTCTCGGCGCGGCCCAGACGCTGGTCATCCTGACCGCCGGCATCGATCTCTCGATCGGCGTCATCATGGTCATCTCCTCGGTCGTCATGGGCAATGTCGCCGTGACATACGGCTTGCCGACACCTGTAGCAATCGTCGCCGGCCTGGCCGTGGGCGGCATCTGCGGGCTGCTCAACGGCTTCCTTGTCGCCAATATGAAGCTGCCGCCGTTTATCGTGACGCTCGGCACGTGGAATATCGTCATGGCGACGAACTTCATCTATTCGGCCAATGAAACCATCCGCGACACCGATGTCGATGAAAAGGCGCCGCTGCTGCATCTTTTCGCCGCGAGCTTCCGCGTCGGCGGTGCCGTGCTCACCCTCGGCGTCATCGCCATGGTGCTCCTCGTCATTGGCCTCTGGTATGTCCTCAATCACACCGCCTGGGGCAGGCATGTCTATGCCGTCGGCGACGATCCGGAAGCGGCGAAACTCGCCGGTATCCAGACCAAGAAAGTGCTTCTTGCCGTCTATGGCGTCTCGGGATTGATCGCAGCGCTTGCCGCCTGGGTCTCCATCGGCCGCAATGGCTCGGTCTCTCCGTCTTCCGCGGTGACCGATTTCAATCTTCAGGCAATTACTGCAACCGTGATTGGCGGCATCTCGCTCTTCGGCGGACGCGGCTCGATCCTCGGCACGCTCTTCGGCGCCATGATCGTCGGTGTCGTTTCCATGGGCCTCAACATGCTCGGCGCCGATCCGCAGTGGAAGGTGCTCCTGACGGGCGTGCTCATCATCGGCGCCGTCGCGATCGATCAATGGATCAGAAAGGTATCGGCATGACCACGACCGTCGAACCCATCCTCACTGCCCGCGGTCTCGTGAAGCGCTATGGCCGCGTGACCGCCCTCGACAATGCCGATTTCGACCTCTATCCTGGCGAGATCCTTGCCGTGATCGGCGATAACGGCGCCGGCAAGTCCTCGCTGATCAAGGCGATCTCCGGCGCGGTCACTCCCGATGAGGGCGAGATCAAGCTGGAAGGCAAGCCCGTTCACTTCCGCTCGCCCATGGAGGCGCGGGAGGCCGGCATCGAAACGGTCTACCAGAACCTGGCTCTGTCGCCGGCGCTCTCGATCGCCGACAACATGTTCCTAGGCCGCGAAGTGCGCAGGCCGGGCATTCTCGGCTCCGTGTTCCGGATGCTCGACCGCCCGGCTATGGAAAAGCGCGCCCGCGACAAGCTCTCTGAGCTCGGTCTGATGACGATCCAGAACATTAACCAGGCGGTGGAAACGCTATCCGGCGGCCAGCGCCAGGGTGTCGCCGTGGCGCGTGCCGCCGCCTTCGGCTCCAAGGTCGTCATCATGGACGAACCGACGGCCGCCCTTGGCGTCAAGGAAAGCCGCAAGGTTCTCGAACTCATCCTCGACGTACGCGCCCGCGGCTTGCCGATCGTCCTGATCTCGCACAATATGCCGCATGTCTTCGAGGTTGCGGATCGTATTCACATCCATCGCCTGGGACGACGCCTGACCGTCATCAATCCCAAGGATTATTCCATGTCCGATGCTGTTGCTTTCATGACCGGCGCCAAAGCTCCGCCGGTCGAGAATGTTGCTGCATGAGCGTCTCTCTTGACGATGTTGCCGGCGAGATCATCGCGCGCGCCGGCAACAGGAAACGATTCCTGGTCGCGATTGCCGGCCCTCCCGGTGCCGGCAAGTCCACCCTGGCCGACAATGTTGCCAAGGTCTTGAAGGCGAGAGACGAGAGCGCCGAAGTCCTGCCGATGGACGGCTTTCATATGGACAATGCCGTCCTGATCGAGAAGGGACTTTTGAAACGGAAGGGTGTGCCTGACAGTTTCGACGTGCGCGCCTTCCTCGATATCGTCAAGGCCGTGCGTGCCGCCGATCAGGAGGTCCTCGTGCCGGTCTTCGACCGTTCGCGGGAGATTGCGATCGCCTCTGCCCGCATCGTCTCGGCCGATCATCGCTTCATCGTCATCGAGGGGAATTATCTGCTGTTCAGCCAGGGAAAATGGGCTGAGCTGGAAGGCATGTTCGATTATTCGATCATGCTCGCCCCACCGATGGAAGTGCTGGAAGAGCGGCTATGGGCACGCTGGCGGGGCTACAAGCTCGATGAGGAGGCCGCTCATGCCAAGGTCTATGGCAACGACCTGCCGAATGGCCGGCTGATTCTGGAGAACCGCCGCCCGGCCGACGTCACCATCGACATCGTGCAGGATTGACCATCTATCATTTAAGCGCCGTCGCGGATTGTTTTGCGGGGGCGTATGGTGCTATCGAAGCGCGATATCAAAGAGCACGATCCCGAAGAAGCCGAGACGGTTTCCTGACGAGATTGCGCTCACATTTCCAGAGGTCGCGCCCATGCAAAAGCTCACCATCCGCCGTCCTGACGACTGGCATCTGCATTTGCGTGACGGAGCCATGCTGGAGGGTGTGATTGCTGATACCTCCAAACATTTCGCCCGCGCCATCATCATGCCCAATCTCGTGCCGCCGGTCGTGACCACGGCGGATGCGACTGCCTATCGCGAGCGCATCCTAAAGGCATTGCCGACGGGTGATCGGTTCGAACCGCTCATGACGCTTTATCTTACCGAGCATACCAGCCCCGACGACGTCGAAGAGGGCAAGAAGAGCGGCCTTATCACCGCCGTCAAACTCTATCCGGCCGGCGCGACGACCAATTCGCATGGCGGCGTGCGCGATCTGAACAAGGCAATGCCGGTGCTGGAGCGCATGGCAAAGATCGGTCTGCCGCTCTGCGTTCATGGCGAGGTCACGACGCCGGAGGTGGATATTTTCGATCGCGAGGCAGTGTTCATCGAAACCGTGCTCGATCCCTTGCGCCAGCGCTTGCCGGAACTGAAGGTCACGATGGAGCATGTGACCACGTCAGATGGCATCAACTACATCAAATCGGCAAAGGCCAACCTCGCCGGCTCGATCACGACGCATCACCTGATCATCAACCGCAACGCCATCCTCGTCGGCGGCATCCGTCCACATTATTATTGCCTGCCGGTCGCCAAGCGCGAAAGCCATCGCCTGGCGCTGCGTGCGGCCGCAACCAGCGGCGATACCCGGTTCTTCCTCGGCACGGATTCGGCTCCGCATGTCGATCCGCTGAAGGAATGCGCCTGTGGCTGCGCCGGCATTTATACATCGATCAACACCATGAGCTGTCTTGCCCATGTCTTCGAGCAGGAAGGCGCGCTGGACAGGCTCGAAGCCTTTGCTTCGCTGAACGGCCCAACCTGGTACGGCCTGCCGGTCAACGAGGACAGTATTACCCTCGTGCGCCGGCCCGAGGCTGTAACCTTCCCGGCAAAGATCGAAACTGGCGCCGGTCCGGTCACCGTCTTCGACCCGATGTTCCCTTTGCACTGGGACGTCGAGATTTAATTTCAGATTAATCTACATAAGTAAATATAAACATATAAGACGTATTGCGACACTTCATTGGTGTATGCCGGGATTTGAAACGTATATTTTGTTGAAATACATTTTCTTTATTATTTGCCGTAACTAATTTGATACCCCTGACGGCCTAGCGTGGCAGCAATCCCCTGCGGTAGAAACCAAACCGTTGAAAGAGCATGATGCTGGTCGATTACAACTCGCTTCTTCTGGCCCTCGGCGTTTCCGCCTCATGCCTGGCGGTCACGTTGGTCGGAAGCTGGTTTTCGCGTCGGCCCGATACCTTCCTCCTGACGTGTTCTGCCGGTCTTGTGCCTATCGTCGGTGGCATCTTCACCTATGGCGCCTATGTTGACCATCCCAGGCCGATTTTCGCCATTTTGACGTTCGTCTTATTCTTCCTCGGCTTCGCGACGATATGGGTGGCGGGTTATCAGTTTCGCAAGGGTCGCCTTTCCAAGATCCGCTTTGCCCTTGGTTGCTTGTCTGGCATGACAGTATCGATCGGACCGATGCTTGTCGGTTACGACGGTCTGGCTTTCATCGCTGATAATCTTGTCATCTGCGTGCTGCTGCTTCTGACGGCGCGCGAATATTGGCTCAGCCGGCGCGAGGCGCCGACGCCGCTTTACGGCATTACGGCGCTTTACACGCTGACGGCGATTTCCTTTGCCTTATGCGCGGCCGTGCTGATTGCCGATGGTAAGCTCGTGCTCGGTCATGCGCCGGATAACTGGGCGGAGGATGTCAGCCTCGCCGTCTGCATCGCCGGAATGACCGGGATCGGGGCTCTATCCCTCGCTTTGCACCAGTGGCGCCAAGCAGCATTTCATCGTCAGGAGGCGATCACCGATGCCCTGACCGGGCTGCTCAATCGCCGCGCGCTGTTCGATCTCTACGGCCGCCGGTCCTTCGGTCCCTCGATGGCTGTCATCATTTTCGATATAGACCGCTTCAAGACGATCAACGATCAACATGGCCATGCTGCCGGCGATCTTGTGCTTAAGCTTTTCGCGGAGGAGCTCTCCTTCGGCCTGCGGTCGTCCGACACTGTGGCCCGCCTCGGCGGCGAGGAGTTCGCGCTCGTGCTTGACAATATGCTGCCGGGCCGGGCCGAGCAGGTCGCCGAGCGGGTGCGCGATGCCTTTGCAGCACGGGCGATCAGCATCGAAGACAAATCTCTCGCCTGCACCGTCAGTGCCGGTATCGCGACCGGCACTGCCAAAGGGCTCGGCTTCGACGATGTGTTACGTGCCGCCGACAAGGCGCTTTACGAAGCAAAACGAAACGGCCGCAACCGTGTGGAGGTCGCGGCCTATCTGCGGGCTGTCTAGCCGGTCGCTTTGGCTGGTGCCCGATCGTTTCCAGGTTTTCAGAACATGGCCTTCACGAAGGCGCATGCGGCGAGCAGCGAGGCGACCGTGCGCACATGGTTCCATCGCATCCAGTCGCTGAGATAGGTCGACCAAAATTGTACCGCCTCGGCTGAATGGCCATCGATCTTGTCGAGCGCGTCGTTCAGCGGCACGTTGAACACCATGGTCGAAAGAAAGCTCGCGACGATATAGAGCGCGGCGCCCGTGAGCATCATCACGCTCACGCTGCCCCGCCAATGGATGATGGCCATAACGGCGATGAAGAGCGACAGCGCGGCCGTCAGCAGGAACAACACGATGAAGGGCGAACGCACGATCGTAACGTTGATCGATTGCATGGCAGCAATCCCTTGATCGACCGGAAGGCGGGCGAGGGACTGCATAACGAACGTCGAGAAGGCGAAATAGACGCCGGCGAGAAGGCCGCTGCAGAGTGCTGCGATGACGAGGGCGATATTCGTGATCGGAAAAGTCATGACTGGACACTCCAGATGCCGGTTGCGGCGGTTTCACGGGCGTAATCGGAAAAATCTTTAGGCTGTCGGCCAAGGATCTGGCTTATGCCGTGCATGACAGGTGAATTGCGGCCATCAAGAACCTGCGTGAAAAGCTCATGCAGAAGGTCCGTCGTCGCTCGCGGCAGGCCGTAGGCGGTCATCTCGGCGATAAAGGCGTCGATCGGAACCGTTTCGTATTCTATGGGCCTGTTCGAAGCCGTCGCGATTTCGGAAACCGCCTGACGGAAGGTTAAAGCGCGGGGTCCCGTCAGTTCGTAGGTTTGGTTGCGATGACGCGGATCGATAAGACATTCGACGGCCGCATCCGCGATGTCGTCTGCGTCGATGAAAGGCTCAGGGACATCGCCGGCCGGTAGAGCGAGCTTGCCCTGCAAAAGGCCGTCCACGAAGGCGCCCTCACTGAAATTCTGGTTGAACCAGCTGGCGCGCAGCACCGTATAGCCGATGCCGCTGGCCTTGAGTTTTTCCTCGCTGCGAACGGCTCCGTCTTCACCACGCCCGGAAAGCAGCACGATGTGTTCCACACCAGCCTCGATAGCGGCTTTTGCCAGAGCGCCGATGGTTTCTGCCGCCCAATCGACCGAAAGGTCCGGCTGGAACGTGACGTAAGCGGCAGAAGCGCCTTCCAGTGCCTGCCGCCATGTGCTGCGGTCCTGCCAATCGAAGCGTGGTGTCGTTGAGCGGGAGGCTGCGCGAGCCGCGATGCCGCGCTCTTTCAGCCGCTCGGCGACCCGGCCGCCGGTTTTTCCCAATCCACCGATGATGGCAATTGTCGAGATCTGCATTTCAAGCTCCTCCAGCGCAAAACGTGATAAATTCTCTCATTTGCGAAATGTGATAAACTCTCTTATATTGCCTGTCAACAGGCACAGGCGGGGAATGGTATGGCGCGGGAACTGATCGCGAGACGCAGGCGCAGCAAGGATGAGGCGGGCACACCACGACGCATACCCAGCCAGCAGCGCGGCCGCGAGCGCGTCGACCTCATCCTTTCGGTGGCATCCGAGCTGATTGCGAAAAACGGCAGCGATGCGCTACGCATGGGCGAGATCGTCGAAAAGGCAGGCGTCTCCTTCGGTTCGCTCTACCAATATTTCCCCGACAAGACGGCGATCATCCGCGTGCTGGCTGAGCGCTTCAACGAGCAGGGCAGGCAATGCGTCGAGGATGAGTTGGCGACGATCAAGAGCCGCGATCAGCTCCAATCCGCTCTTGGCCGCGTTGTCGATGGCTACTACGCCATGTTTCTCAATGAGCCGGTCATGCGCGACATTTGGCATGCCACTCAGGCCGACAAGCTGCTGCAGCAGGTCGATGCTGAAGACATGGAATGGCATTCGCAGGCGTTTCTGACCGTCCTAAAACGCCTATGGCCGGAGCGCGACGATTCCGAACTTGCAAGAACGGCCCGATTGACCATGCAGCTCGTCGCGGCCGCGGTGCGCTATGCGATTTCGATCGAAAGAGAAGAAGGCGATAAGGTCATCGAGCTGTTCAAGGCCATGCTTCTTGCCGATCTTGGTATACTGCGCTGATTGCTTCGGCTCGCCCTGCGGGCGCCAGCCGAGAGGATATTGGCAAAAGCTTTCATACGTCTGGAAACTCGGGCCGCTTGCTGCTATTGCCGCTGGAACATTAGCGCTCGCGAAGGAGGCCTCGTATGACCCAGATGATATTCACCGATCGCACTGTCATGGCCGAGCTGATGGCCAGGATGCTTTGGGAGATCAAGGCGGTCCACTTCAATGCCGACAAGCCCTACAAATTCGCGTCCGGCATGGCGAGTCCTGTCTATATCGATTGCCGCAAGCTGATTTCCTATCCGCGCATCCGCTCGACAGTCATGGACTTCGCCGCAAGCCTCATCGTTCGCAATGTCGGCTTCGAGCAGTTCGATTGCGTCGCCGGCGGCGAGACGGCGGGCATCCCCTTTGCCGCCTTCCTCGCCGAGCGCCTGAACCTGCCGATGATCTATGTGCGCAAGCAGCCGAAGGGCCATGGCCGCAATGCCCAGATCGAAGGCGACATGAAGGAGGGCGCCCGCGTGCTCGTCATCGAGGATCTGACGACGGCTGGCGGCAGCATGTTCACCTTCATCGACGCCATTCGTGCGGCTGGCGGCATCGTCGATCACGGCATGGCGCTGTTCTATTACGGCATCTTTCCCGAGGCGGTCGAACGCTTTGCCAACCGGAAAGTCAGCCTGCAATACATCACGACCTGGCGCGAAGTGCTCGCCGTCGCCAAGGAGCAGAAGCTGTTCGACGACAAGACGCTGGAAGAAGTCGAGGCCTTTCTCAATGCGCCGCTCGCCTGGTCAGGCTGGAATGGCGGCATTTCGGAGCTGCCGACAAACTGACACTTTGCTTTTGCATTGAATCTATCTAATCGATTTATGTAACTGGATAAGACAGACGCGCTCTTTGGGAGGCCGGAATGATATTGTGCTGTGGCGAAGCTTTGATCGATATGCTGCCGCGGGATACGACGCTGGGTGAGAAGGGCTTCGCCCCTTACGCCGGCGGCGCGATCTTCAACACTGCGATCGCGCTTGGTCGTCTCGGCATTCCCACGGGCTTCTTCACCGGCATTGCCGATGACATGATGGGCGAAATCCTGCGCGACACGTTGTCGGCCGCCAAGGTGGATTTCAGCTATTGCGCCATCACGCCGCGTCCAAGCACGATTGCTTTCGTCAAGCTCGTCAATGGTCAGGCGACCTATGCCTTCTACGATGAAGGCACGGCTGGCCGCATGATCACCGAGGCGGATCTCCCGACGCTCGGTACTGATTGCGAAGCTCTGCATTTCGGTGCGATCAGCCTCATCCCCGATCCCTGCGGCGCGACCTATGAGGCGCTGATGAAGCGCGAGCACCAGAGCCGCGTCATCTCGCTAGATCCGAACATTCGTCCGGGCTTCATCAAGGACAAGGCGGCTCATATGGGTCGCATCAGCCGGATGGCTGCCATGTCCGACATTCTCAAATTCTCCGATGAGGATCTGGAATGGTTCGGTATTGCTGGCAATCACGACGAACTCGCCGCCCATTGGCTGAACCAGGGCGCCAAGCTCGTCGTCATCACCAAGGGTGCCGAAGGCGCAACCGGCTATACGAAGTCGCTGAAGGTCTCGGTGCCGAGCGAGCGCGTCACTGTCGTCGATACGGTCGGGGCTGGTGATACCTTCGATGCCGGCATCCTGGCATCGCTGAAGATGAACAATCTGCTGACCAAGGCGCAGGTGGCATCGCTGAACGAGAAGGCGTTGCAGGATGCGCTTGCTCTGGGCGCCAAGGCTGCGGCGGTGACTGTGTCGCGCGCGGGTGCAAATCCGCCCTGGGCACATGAGATCGGGCTGTAATCGTTTATCGGCTTTCGGAAGCGGGGAGAGTACTGCACCCCCTCTGTCACTGTCGTGACATCTCCCCCACAAGGGGGGAGATCGGTAATTCGCGGCGCTTCATCACCTCAAGCTGATATCGAACCGACTGCGCTTGCTTTGTTTGCGGAGCGCGCGGCAAACTCCCAATGATCTCCCCCCTTGTGGGGGAGATGTCAGCGAAGCTGACAGAGGGGGGTACTTTCACGACATATTTGGATAGAGCGTTCAGCCAGCAAAACCCTCCCCTTGAGGGGAGGGTCGACACGTCATGCCGAGGTGGGGTGATCCTTTGGTCGTTCCGATGCGGAGAGCTCAATCACCCCCACCCGTCGCCTTGCGGCGACCTCCCCCGTCAAGGAGGAGGTGGATAATCAGCTTACTTCGCGCGGCTTGCGAGCGCTGCCACCAGCCCTTGCGTCGAGGAATCGTGGCCGGCGGCGCTTTCCTTGCCTTCGATGACCGGAAGCAGGCCTGTTGCCAGTTCCTTGCCGAGCTCGACGCCCCATTGGTCGAAGGAGTTGATGCGGAAGAGCACGCCCTCGACGAAGACGCGATGTTCGTAAAGCGCGATCAGGCGGCCGAGCGCAAAGGGCGTCAGCTTGTCATAGACGAAGGTGATCGACGGGCGGTTGCCGGTGAAGACGCGGTGCGGCGCGATGAAATCAGCCTTCTTGTCGTCCATGCCCTTGGAGGTGAGCTGAGCCTTGGCTTCCTCGAAGGTGCGGCCCTTCATCAGCGCTTCCGACTGTGCCAGGCAGTTGGCCATCAGCAGGTCGTGCTGGTGGCGCAGCTCCGGCTCGAAGCCGTTGGCGGCGATCATGAATTCGGCCGGGATGATGCTCGTACCCTGATGGATGAGCTGATAGAAGGCGTGCTGGCCGTTGGTGCCGGGCTCGCCCCAGACGACCGGGCCGGAATTGCCTTCGACCGGCGTGCCGTCGATGGTGACACCCTTGCCGTTCGATTCCATATCCAGCTGCTGCAGATAGGCCGGGAAGCGCGAGAGACGCTGGTCATAGGGCAGGATCGCACGCGTCGGATAGCCGAGCACGTTGCGGTGATAGAAGCCGATAAGGCCGAGCAGCATCGGCAGGTTTTCCTTGAATGGCGCCTGGCGGAAATGGTTGTCCATCGCATGCGCGCCATCGAGGAATTTGCCGAAGTTTTCCGGGCCGATCGCGATCATCAGCGGCAGGCCGATCGCCGACCAGATCGAATAGCGGCCGCCAACCCAATCCCAGAAGCCAAAGACGCGTTCACTGTCGATACCGAAGGCGGCGACCTTATCGAGCGCCGTCGAAACGGCGGCGAAGTGATGCTGCACGGCAGCTTCGCCGAGCGCGTCGGCGATGAACTTGCGCGCCGTCTGGGCGTTCGTCATCGTCTCGATGGTCGTGAAGGTCTTCGAAGCAACGATGAAGAGCGTCGTTTCCGGCTTAACGAGCTTCAGGATATCGGCGATATGGGCGCCATCGATATTCGAGATGAAGTGCGAACGCGGGCCGTCGTGGTAGGGGGCGAGCGCCAGCGTTGCCATGACCGGCCCGAGATCGGAGCCGCCGATGCCGATGTTGATGACATCGGTGATCGCCTTGCCCGTCGAGCCCCTGAGTGCGCCCGAGCGGATGCCGTCGGCGAACTTGCCCATCGCGGCCAGAACCGCGTTGACATCAGGCATGACATCCTTGCCATCGACGAGCACCGGCTTGTTCGAGCGGTTGCGCAGCGCAGTGTGCAGAACGGCGCGATTTTCGGTGAAGTTGATCGCGACGCCGGAAAACATTTCCTCGCGCTTGGCGGCAACGCCGCCCTCGGCTGCGAGCTTCTCGAGCAGGGCGAGGATATCGTCGTTAACAGCCGTCTTGGAGTAATCCATCAACAGATCGTCGAACGAGGCGCTGAAGCGGGAAAAGCGTTTCGGATCGGCGGCGAAGGCGGCGCGAATATCCGTGGCCTTCGTTGCCGATGCGGTGCTCTTCAGTTGGTCGACGAGGGCGTTCATGGGAGGCTCCTTGCGGTTCGCGCTGCTGGCCTTCAAAACCGGGCCAAGCGCTTTGAGATTGGTCGCGAAAACTATTCCCTATGTAGGGCGTAAATCAAGTTCACCTATCGCCCAAAACGAAAAAAGCCGCTCGTGAAAAAGCACGAGCGGCTTCCTGAATGACATCGAATTATGTCAGCCGCGCAACTCCTTGCGCAGGATCTTGCCGACATTCGATTTCGGCAGTTCGGTGCGGAATTCAATGAAGCGCGGACGCTTGTAGTTGGTAAGGTTTTCCGCGCAATGAGCCTTGACGTCGGCCTCCGTCAAAGCCGGATCCTTCTTGACGATGAAGAGCTTCACCGCTTCACCGGAATGCGGGTCGGGCACGCCGATTGCCGCGGCCTCAAGAACGCCCGGATGCATGACCGCGACTTCCTCGATCTCGTTCGGATAGACATTGAAGCCCGAGACCAGGATCATATCCTTCTTGCGATCGACGATCTTAGTATAACCGCGCTCGTCCATGAAGCCCATGTCGCCGCTGCGGAAGAAGCCGTCCGGCGTCATCACGCGCGCGGTCTCTGCCGGCTGCTTCCAGTAGCCTGCCATGACCTGCGGCCCGCGAATGCAGATTTCGCCGACTTCGCCAAGCGGCAGGGAATTGCCGTTCTCGTCGCGAATATCGAAATCCGTACCCGTGATCGGCAGGCCGATCGTGCCGGTAAATTCCGGGCTGTCGAAACGATTGGCGCTGGCAACCGGCGACGTCTCGGAAAGGCCGTAGCCCTCCGTGATCCAGGCGCCCGTCATCTTCTGCCACCGTTCGGCGACGGGCCGCTGCACCGCCATGCCGCCGGCAAGCGTTGCGGTATTGGACAGGTCGAGTTTGCTAAACTCCGGATTGTTCATCAGCGCGTTGAATAGCGTGTTCAGGCCGGGGAACATGTCGAACTTGTATTTGCCGAGCTCCTTGATGAAGGCCGGTATGTCGCGTGGATTGGCGATCAGCACATTATGGCCGCCGAGCGACATGCCCATCAGCGAATTCACCGTCAGCGCAAAGATATGATAGAGCGGCAAGGCGCAGACAAAGGTCAGCTGCTCCGGGCGCGGCTTGTTGATATAGGCGGATTGGAGCCAGAGCAGCAATTGCAGCTGGTTGGCGAGCAGATTGGCATGGGTAAGGATCGCGCCCTTGGCGACGCCGGTCGTGCCGCCGGTATATTGCAGAAATGCGATGTCGCTGCCGGTCAGTTCCGATAGCTTCAGGGGCAGACGCGAGCCCTCGGCGATCACGCTCTTGAAACTGCGATGGCCGGGAATGGACCAGGCTGGAACCAGCTTCTTCACTTTACGGACGATGAAGTTGACAATGTGACCCTTGGCGCCGAGCATGTCGCCGAGCGCGGTGACGACGACATGGCGCACATCCGTATGGGCCAGAACCTGCTCGACCGTATGGGCGAAGTTTTCCAGAACGAAGATCGCCTTGGCGCCGCAATCGCGCAGCTGATGTTCGAGTTCGCGTGGCGTGTAGAGCGGGTTGACGTTGACGACGACGAGCCCGGCACGAAGAATGCCATAAACTGCGATCGGATTTTGCAGCACGTTCGGCATCATGACGGCAACGCGATCACCCTTCTGCAGGCCGAGGCTCTGCAACCAGGCGGCAATCTTGCGCGTCTGCAGATCGAGATCGCGATAGGTGATGGATTTGCCCATGCTGGTGAAGGCGGGTCTGTCGGCATAGCGCGCGCAGCTTTCCTCCAGCAGTTCGGCGAGCGATGCATGTTCCAGCGGCGGCAGCTCCGCCGGTACGATATCCGGATAGGAGGCGAGCCATATTTTCTTGACCTGCGGTCTATCCGAAGGAGCGGAGACTGAATTCATGCGCATTTCCTCCTCTACGCACCATCACCACGCCCCGCCGTCATATGCGGCGGCTATGCAGAGTGTCATTGGACGATCAAAAAGTCTCCCGCTTTTCACATCGCCGCAGTCTTTGCTCTCAACTAAATCATTGGAGCGAAACCGACGCTACAATAACCTTGACGTAAACGTCAATAATCGTCTTGCGCTCACGTTTTTTTACAATCTTGAAAAAAGTACTGGAACTTTTATGACAACGGAGCGTTAATAGCGCCATGGGTTTAAACCCATCGGAGCATCGTGCTGCCCCAAAGAGCAGATCGGACGCTCCATAGTTTATGTGACGCGTATCCAAAAGGAGGTGCGCATATGCATAAAGAGAGTGCCGATTTTTCGGGTCGTGACCTTTACATCAAGGACATGTCGATGCTGGTCGCCTGCGATCGCGTCGAAGGGTCGAGAGTGTACGGCTCGGACGGCAAACAGATTGGTCATATCGAGCGGCTGATGCTGGAAAAAAGTGATGGACGCATCGCTTTCGTCATTCTGAGCTTCGGCGGTTTCTTCGGCATCGGCCAGGAGCACTACCGGCTGCCGTGGGAGAAGTTGCGCTACGATGCCCACATTGATGGCTATCGCGTCAGCATGACCAAGAATGACATCGAAAAGGCGTGCCGCTTCGCTGCCAAGGACGACCACGACCATAAGAATCATGGCCACAAGAGCCACGATTATTTTGGCGTGCCGCCCTATTGGATGTGAGCGCGCTGGCGGAACTGCCGGATGCCCCGCCGATGCGGGGCTTGCTCCCTGTTTGGGCTAGTTGAACCGCCCAAGCCTTTGCACCACCTCGATCTTGTAACCATCGGGGTCGGTGACGAAGAACAGCAATGCAAAAAGCTTCCCATCACGATTGAGTTCGATGATCTTGCCGGGGTTGAGCCCGAGTTTGGTCATACGCGCATGCTCGTCCTTCAGTTCCGAAACTGAAACCGCGAGATGGCCGTAGGCATCCCCTTGCGCATAAGGCTCGATGCGGCCCTGATTGATGGTCAATTCCAGCTCGAAGCCGGTCTCGGCATTGCTGAGATAGACCAGGGTAAAGGTCTCGAAGGCAATACGGTCGGCAACCTTCAGGCCGAAAGCCTTGTCGTAGAATTCGATCGAGCGCGCCTCGTTCAGCACGCGGATCATCGAGTGAATCATCTTGGCCATCGGTGCCTCCATAAATCGTCGGGACATATCATTGCAGCCAATGCCATCGGCAGCCAGTGAAGGCAAGCATGGGGAAACTCGCCATATCTCCAGCCGAGCATAGATCCGGGGGTTCCCGGATTGCGATCGGTCTGCTTAACTCCCGGCGCTCACGTATAGGGCTCAAGGGGGAGAATCCATGTACTACGCCATTCTGGCCTACCACGAGGAAAGTATCGTCGAATCCTGGAGCAAGGAGGAGGATACCGCGCTCATGAAGGAGCTTTTGGAGATCAATGACCGCATGGTCGCGCAGAGATCGCTGGGGCCGGCTGCGCGTCTCGGATCGACCCAAAACGCCGTCACTTTGCGGGGGCCAGGTGCGGGAATGGTGATCGATGGACCGTTTGCAGAAACCAAGGAGCAACTGCTGGGCTTCTACGTCGTCGATTTTCCGACGATTGAGGGCGCGGTGGAGGCCGCGCGCGAGTTGCGCCGCGCCAATCCGACAGCCATCTACGAAATCAGGCCGGTCCTGCTTTATCTGCCGGGCGCATCCTTGCCGTCAGGCGAGGGCAAGGATGGGGAGCTGTGATCGGCGTCGACCTCAATGAGGTTGAAGGCCGATCTTGCTGGTGACCGACCGCTCGATCATCTCCATGCCGTCATAGATCAGCACCGCCATGAGGCCGACGATCAGGCCGCCCTGCAAGATGAAGGCGGTGTTGTCATTGATGAGCCCGGCGATGATGACTTCACCCAGCCCCTTGGCGGCGACGGTGGAGCCGATCGTCGCCGTACCGATATTGATCACGGTCGCGATTTTCAGCCCTTCGATGATGAGCGGCAGGGCGAGCGGCAGCTCGACGCGGAAGAGCCGCTGCCAGCCGCTCATGCCCATGCCGTCGGCGGCATCGAGCACCGAGGCGGGTACCTGCTGCAAGCCTGCGACCGTGTTCTCGAAGATCGGCAGCAGCGCGTAGAGAAACAGCGCGATGAATGTCGGGACGGCGCCGAAGCCGGTGGTTGAGATCGCAAGCGCCAGCACGGCAACCGGCGGGAAGGTCTGGCCGGCATTGGCGATCGCTCGCGACAGCGGCAGGAAGTCGGCGCCGATCGGCCGCGTGACGAAGATACCGCCAAGCACGGCCAAGATCCCACTTGCGGCGATCGAGACAAGGATCAGCTCGAGATGGCTGAGCGCCAGGCTCGGTAGGCTGTTCTGCGTATAGATCGGAGACGCCCCGAATTTGGTCAGCGGTGCCAGAACAGGTATCAGCCATTCCGGACGGAAGAGCATCACCAGCAGCAGCGCCAGAGCCAGGAGGCGAAAGAGATTGGCGGCGAGAAATTTCATGCTTTGCGGCCCAGCTCGATCAGGTGCTGGATCGAGATCGAGCCGACGGGCACCTTGCGCTCGTCCTCGACCGTCGCCTCGTCCGCGCCCTGCCAGATCAGTTCGGCCAAAGCGTCGCGAAGATTGAGGGTTTGCGGCAGGCTGTAGCCTAGGCCCGGCCGCGGCGGCTGCATGCTTTCCTTCAGCGGCAGCAGGGACATCAGCTTCAAGGCACGGTCGGATGTGCCGGTCAGTTGCTGCACGAAGGGATCGGCCGGCTCGGTCAGGATTTTCTCAGGCTCGGAACATTGCAGCAGCTTGCCGCCGCTCATGACGGCGATCTGGTCGCCGAGATGAAAGGCCTCGTCCATATCGTGGGTGACAAGGACGATGGTCGTGCCGAACTGCTTCTGGATGGCGAGCAGGTCGTCCTGCGCCTTGCCGCGGATGACCGGGTCGAGTGCGCCGAAGGGCTCGTCCATCAGCAGCAATTCCGGTTCCGCTGCAAGCGCGCGTGCGACGCCGACGCGCTGCTGCTGGCCACCGGAAAGCTGGCTTGGATATTTGCCGGCAAAGGTGCCGGGGTCGAGATGGAAAAGATTGAGGAGCTCTTCGACACGGCCGTCGATGCGCGTCTTTTCCCAGCCGAGCAGCTCGGGGACGGTAGCGATATTCTGCGCAACGGTGCGATGCGGAAAGAGCCCGTGCCCCTGAATGGCATAGCCGATACGGCGGCGAAGCTCGGTCGCCGGCACATTCATGATGTCCTCGCCGGCAACGGAGATGTGGCCCCCCGATATCGGCACCAGCCGGTTGATCATGCGCATCAGCGTCGATTTGCCGGAGCCGGAGGTGCCGACGATGACGGTGATTGTGCCCTTCTCCATGCTCATGCTGACATTGTCGACGACCGTTGCGTTGCCATACCGCTTGGTGACACCCTTGAGCTCGATCATGCTGGTCATGCGCGTTGTCCCCGGATGCTGTCGATGACCGCATCGAGGATGACGGCCGATGAGAAGGCGAGAAAGACCGTCGGCACGGCGCCGAGCAGCACCAGGTCATTGGCCGTCTGGCCGATGCCCTGGAAGATGAAAAGACCGAAGCCGCCGCCGCCGATCAATGCCGCCACGGTGACGAGGCCGATTGCCTGTACCAGCACGATGCGGATGCCCGTGAGGATGACGGGGAAGGCGAGCGGCAGGTCGATGCCGGTCAGGATCTGCCGGCGCGTTAGGCCCATGCCGGCGGCGGAATCGCGCACGGAAGGGTCGACGCCGGCAAGGCCGACGACCGTATTGGCGACGATCGGCAGCAGAGAATAGATGACGAGCGCTACCAGCGCCGGCGCCACGCCAATACCTTTGACGCCGATCTCGGCGGCGAAAGGCACGTTGGCGGCGATATAGCCGAGCGGCAGCATGAGAATGCCGAAGAGGGCAAGGCTGGGGATGGTCTGCACCAGGCTCAGCGCTCGCAGCACCACGGCGCGGATGCCAGGTTGCCAATAGCAGAAGATGCCGAGTGGCAGCGCCAGCACGATGGCGATGGCGACCGAGCCCAGAGACAGGAAGACATGGTTAAGCGCCTCATGCCAGAATTTGTCGGCATTGTTGGCGTATTCCTTCATGATCGAGAGATTGTTGAGCAGGCCGGAGCGCAGGACGACGGCAAGCAGCGCTGCATAAACAGCCAGCGCCGCGACCCGCAACCAGGGTGTCAGCCGCAGCTTGACCAGCGCGTCCGAAATCATCAATCCCACGACGGCGAGCAGCACCCAGAAGCAGCCGCCGGGCGTAATACGTGCCACGGTGCTGCCCGCAGGCGTTGCGGCCGTCGAGACCAGTCCGAGGGTTACGATCAGCATGGCGATCGCGAGTGTTGCGATCCCGAGGCGAATGACCTGGTTGCGCAGGAAAAGCGCGGCGAGCGCGGCTGCGGCCAGAAGGACCAGCAGGCATAGGGCCGACGGCTGGGCAAGAAGCTGCGTCAGCAGTTGTGGCTTGCCGGCGGCGATGCGGTTTGCCTTGACGATGATGAACGGCATCCAGGCCGTTGCCAGCACGCCGCCGGCCACCAATACCACTCCGAGACGGTCCACTCTGCGGACCGCTAGCGCATCTTCCATCAGGCAAGCTCCGTCAGCGCATGAGCCCAGAATTCAAGGCGGGTTCGGACAAGATCATGCCCATTCGAATGTCCGCGGCTCCACCTTATCAAAATGGAGCCGCCGGAACGGATGATTTTAGGTCTGCTAGACCTAAAATCTGAATCCGCTCCGGAACCAGAGGAGTAGAGCATGATGTCGTCCGAAAACCGTTGACACTTTTCGGCATCATGCTCGAGAGCAGCGTCAATGCCTTATTTCAGGAAGCCATTATCCTTGAGGTAGGATTCGGCAACAGCCTTGGCCGGCTCGCCATCGACCTGGATGCGGCCGTTGAGCTTGCGCAGCACGTCGGCGGTCAGACCCTTGAAGATCGGAGCCAGAACCTCTTCGATCTTCGGATTGGCCTTCAGCACAGCCTCGCGGATGATCGGCGTCGGCGCATAGACCGGCTGCACACTCTTGTCGTCCTCGAGCACGGTCAGTTCGGCGGCTTCGATGGCGCCGTCGGTGCCATAGACCATCGCCGTGTTGACGCCGTTGGTTTGGTCGGCAGCAGCCTTGATCGTCGCCGCAGTATCGCCGCCCGAAAGCACGACTTCCTGATCCGGCTTCAGCTTGAAGCTGTAGGTGGTTTCGAAGGCCGGCAGGGCTGCCGGCGAATTGACGAATTCAGAAGAGGCTGCGATCTTCACAGAGCCGCCGCCAGCAACCCACTTGCCGAAGTCCGACATGGTTTTCAACTTGGCCGGGCCGGCGACGTCACTGCGCACGGCGATCGCCCAGGTGTTGTTGGCGGGCGAGGGCGTCAGCCAGACGATCTTGTTGGCGTCATAATCCAGCTTCTTGGCCAGATCGTAGCCCTGCTGCAGGTTCTTCCAGGCCGCATCGTCGGCCTTGTTGAAGAAGAAGCCGGCATTGCCGGTATATTCGGCATAGATGTCGATTTCGCCCGCGGTAATCGCCTTGCGCACGACCGGCGTCGTGCCGAGCGCGATGCGATCCTGCGCCTTGATGCCGTTGGCATTGAGCGCCGCGAGGATGATGTTGCCGAGCAGCGTGCCTTCGGTGTCGATCTTCGAGGAGACGACGACGTCGGCGGCGCTGGCGCCACTGGCAAGGAGAGCCGTCAGCGTGGCGGCAAGTGCAAGCTTCTTGAACATGATGTTTCCCTTTGTACCCCGTTAAATCGTTCTTCTGCTTGCCCGCGCCGCCTTGAAGGGCCGCAGTCCGGACAGGCAGGCTTGGAGCGGGCGGTCAGCCCACAGGCGAATTCGTGGCCGCTTCGGGCAGGTAGCGCTCATCGCGGAAAAGTCGATGTGCTTTGGATTCCCGTTGCAGTCGCGCGATTATGACGAGCGTACTCGACATTCGCGCGAAATTGGATTTCTTTTTTCGGGGGCAAGTGCGTTTGTTTTTGTTCCCCTTACCCGTTTGGCGCTGTTCCGATCTCATTTTTGCGGCTGGATCGGTAAGGCGGCAAGGAAACGATAGCCGTCGCTTTTCGGCTTAGGGATATCTTTTTTCGAGAACACATCATATCGTCGGGATATCGTTGATATTGCTGCGGTCGAGCCAGGATGCGCGCGGCGGCTGAGGAGATCTGATTTGTATCTCGGCGCATTGTTCATAGCCGATATGGTGTTCTCCATCGGCTCGGTGAGGGAGACCGCGCGGCGGCTGTCTTTTTCCGCTTCGACCGTCTCAAGCGCGTTGCGCCGGCTCGAGACCGAGCTGGCCATGAAGCTTGTCGAGCGCGCCTCCGGCGAGCTTGCAACCCTTCTGGCGAGTTCGAAGGTTCAAAAGGGCCTGCAACCTATTCTCGAGAGCATGCGTCAGCTTTCCGCCCTGGTGAAGGAGCCGCCGGCGCCCGGGGACTATGACCAATGGGCCGCGCGCCTGCCGCTGAAGATCGCCACAATAGAACGCTTTCTGGAGGTTGCCGATCAGGGCAGCATCAATCGTGCGGCCCGCCGCCTGCGTCTTGGCCAGCCGCAGCTCTCCTTGCAGATCGCCAATCTGGAGGAATTGTTCGGCTGCCGCCTGTTCGCGCGGCAGGCGCAAGGCTCCATGCTGACGGAGGCCGGACAGCAGGTTCACGCCATTCTCTCCGCCATTGCGCAGGCCTGGGACGAGATGAAAGCGGCGGCGGACGAGCGCTTTCAGCGCACTGCACGCGCGGTCCGCATCGGCTCGATCATTCCAACCGGTTCGGAAAGCTGGGTCGCCCGCTCGCTTGCAAGCCTGGTGTCGCGCTGGAACATCGGCGGCAACCGCAACATGCTGTCGCTAATGCTGATGACGGCCGATGATCTGCGCGAGGCGCTTCGATCAGGCCGTATCGATGTCGCCATCGTCGATTCCGTCTTCGGCCTCGATGCCTTCGAACATGTGGAACTGATCGCCACGGACATGGTGGCGATCGCCCCGCCCGACAGCACGGAGCAGACATTCGCCGCGCTCGTCGAAAATCATCCGCTCTGCGTGCCGAGCCCCCGGACCGGTATCGGCAATGCCGCGACGGCCTTCGGCTATGACAGTCGCGACCGCCGCCGGTTTCGCGGCCGCGACATTACCTCGGCCGACTCGCTGCCCGTCATCGTCGACCTCGTTGCCAATCACGGCTACGTCTCGTTTCTCGGCCGCGTCAGCGCCATTCCGATTGCCGACAAGGTCCGCATCGTCGATCCGGATGAGATATTGCCGCTGTCCTATCATCTCGCCCATAACGGCCGCAAAGCCTCTGTGGAAGCCTGCCGGTTGATCCAGCAGGCGGTTCGTGAACTGGTTGGAGAGATGGGAACGGCACGAAAGCGGCTGTCGTCTCGCGGGTAGCGGAACAAACGTGGCATATTCGCGTTTAGGTGGGTTAGGTTAGTCCGGGCGTACGCAGCCGGGGGGCTCGTTCGGCACCCAAGGAGAGACCATAGATGAAAATTCTTGCAACTGCGCTCGTCGCATTAGGCATTATTGTTCTACCCGCTACCTATGCCGAGGCGCGTGATCATCACCACCACCGCTGGCATCAACATCACCATCGCGACTATCGCCCTCATCATCATGGCTGGCATCGCCATGAGGGATGGGGGCATGGACATCGCCATCATCGCTGGCACAGCAAGCCGCATTTCTCGCATGCCTGATGGCTGTAGGCGGGTATGAAAACGGCGCCCTGGGGCGCCGTTTTTGCGACTGTGCCATCCGTTGCCTCCTCCTCATTTCCTCTTGACGATACCGGTTGAAACCCTCAGCCGGCAAGCGCGTGATCGTGCTTAGACGGACCTATGGCGATGTCGCGAAAACGCCTGCTCTCCAAGGGATAACGGAACTTTCGAAGGCGCTGTTGCGTTTACTATATCGTCCGGAGGACGCGAGTAATACGAGTAGCGTTTACGTCCGGCATTGAAGGAGGCTGGAAATGAAAATTCTGGCAACAGCGCTGGTTGCGCTAGGTATGGTCGTGTTGCCGGCAACCTATGCCGAGGCGCGTCCCCATCACCATGGGCACCACCATCGGGTGTTCGTCCATCGGCATTATCACCACCACTACTATTACCGCCATCACTACTATCGCCCCTATTACGGCTATTACGCGCCGTATTATGGCTATGACCGACCCTATTACGGTTATTACCAGCCCTACTATCCTTTAGGGGTATTCGGTGTTTTCGGCGGCTATGGCGGCTATCGCCACCACCACGGTTGGTATGGCGGGCGCGGATACCATCACGGCTGGTATGCCGGCGGCCATCGCGGATGGCACGGCGGGGGTGGCCACTGGCGCTATTACAGCCAGCCGCACTTCTCGCACAATTGACGGCCTGGCCGCTGGCAAAACGGCGCCTCCGGGCGCCGTTTCATGATGACATCAGAAGCTGTCCGGCAGCGACAGGTTCACGCCGGGTTCAGGACGTGAACGGCGCGATCGGCCATCAGATGCTTCACCTTCTCGCCGTAGGCAGCCATATGCGCGGAAGCGGCATGCGCCTTCAGCGCTGCCAGGCTTTCCCATTTCTCGACCACGACGAAGGTGTCAGGCCCAAAGGCCGGATCGGCCCCTTCGACATCCACGACGGCGGTATATTCGATACAACCGTCTTCGGCGTGGACGGCCGGAACATTCGCTTGGAACGCTTCGAGCACTTCGGCGCGCTTGCCGGGATGGGCGGTGAGGATGGCGAGTACGTGAATCATGGAGATGTCCTTGAAGCGATATTCAATAAGGATGGAAAATAACGGACGCCACCGGATGTGCGGCCGGTTTCAACCATTACCACGGAACAGGTTCGTCCGAACGCCGAACTTCAATTTTTATCGCGCATGGGATTCTTGCCGGATTGCGGCGTTCACATCCGATTAATGTATTTCGGATCGAGCGATCCGCTCAGCAAATGGCCGACCGCGAGGAGATTGCCCTGCAGGCGACCCCGCCGGTCGATATAGGGCGGTGGGTTGACGGAGCCGACAACATTCGAGGCGATATTGCCGCCCATCAGCTTCAGCGCCCATTTCAGCGAGACCGAGCGCTTCTTGACGAGATAGAGCGGATTGGCGACCTGGGAGTACCCAAGGCGCAAGCCCGATGTGCGGCCAGTCTTGACGCCAAGATGGACGCCACGCAGGCGATTGAACTTGACGATCTTGCCGAAAGGACGCAGCCGCCGGCACAGATCCACATCCTCCTGCCAGGCATAGAGCGGCAGATCCTCGTCGAAATAGATGCCGTTTGCGAGCATCTGCTTCCGGCGGAAAATCATATTGCAGCCATAGGCGTTGTGCGTGTCCTCGATCGTTGGCGCCGGAAAGGGAGTGGCATCGGCTGCGAGCGCCTCGTCCGCCTCGTCCGCCGTCAGGCCCGGTCCAAGGATACCGTCGCGGACGACTTCGCCGGTCGCCACGACGATCTCCTCATCCGCCTCGAACAGGGCTTCCGTTTCTGCGAGATAGTTCGTTGCCGGGAAGAAATCGTCATCGAAGAATACGACCACATCCATGCCGACGGCCGCATCGATGATGGCATTGCGCTGCGGGCAGCTTCCCTGCGGTGAGGAGACGATCGTCACCGGAAAAGGCGCAGAACCTAAGCGTTCCGTGTCGATGTCGTCACTCTTGACCGGGCACAGGAAGAGATGATCCGGCTTGCGCGCCTGTCCGGCAAGCCTCTCGATCATCGCCCCCAGAATCGCCTTGCGACCGCATGTCGCCACGCCAACGGCAATTTTCATGATGCATCCCCAGAATATGATCCTAAGGCGCACGGAACCACCAAAAGCTGAATCTTTGGTTGTGCTAATCGCATGCATTCAACGGATTGCGCGCGAAAGCTGTTTCGTTGCCGGCGGCCGACCCATTTACAGCCGTCGATGGAGCGTTTCGAAAGAGGGGGCCGTCTCGCGGGCCGGCATTTGCGATCGGCTCGAATGCCTGACGCAAGCCATGAATGCCAAGACTTACAGCACCCACGGTCCAGAAGCAGGTCGTCCATGCGATCTGCCCTTCAGCCAATATCGAAGGTATCCGCCGCCAAATGCAAACGCGCGACTCGAGATTTCAGTACAAGAGCGGCATGCCGCATACGCAGCTCGGCCTGCATCACATGGAAAATGCCCGACTGCTGCCCGATCGCGGCGAGCTGCTGCACCGCCTGCCGCATGGCGGCGTCTGCGCCGAGATCGGCGCGGCTTTCGGCGATTTCACCGCCGAGATTTTTGAAAAGAACGCGCCGCGAGAGCTTTACCTGATCGACGCGTGGGATACGCCCCGCTATCAGGAGGGCCTGGAGCAGATCAGGTCAAAATTCCGCGGCGCATTGGATCAAGGCCGCCTGCGCATCGTCCAGGGCTACTCCACCGTCCGGCTTTCTGAATTTCCCAACAGCTTTTTCGATTGGGTCTATGTCGACACCAATCACAGCTACGAGACGACTCTGGAGGAACTGCAGATCAGCCACTTCAAGGTCAAGCAGGACGGCCGCATTGCCGGCCACGACTTCTGCACCGGCAATGTCGTCGATGCCATTCCATATGGCGTGGTCGAAGCCTGCACCAAGTTCTGCAAGGATTTCCATTGGCAGTTCGAATACATGACCTTGGAATCCCACGGGCATTTTTCGTTCTCGCTGAAACGGCTTTGAAGCATGTCGCGTAAAAATGCGCAGCGGTTTTGCGACAATGACATGCGCAAAATCAAAGATCTGAAGCGCGAAAAGCGAATCTGAAAGATCGCGCCGCGCTTTGGGTGTCATGGCCTATGATCGGCAGGCACCCCCGTCGCCGATGCGGGCTCAATAAGGCCGCTGCCGTTCGGCGCCTGACATGAGATGATTGCAGCGGCCGACCGGCCGATCATGGGCCGATGCAGGCTCAATCCTCGAAAATAAAGATGTCGCCTTCCTGCAAAGCCGCGATGAAGGCCTCCCTGGCTTTCTCCGCGTCAAGCTTACCCTCATGCGCGTCCAGCAGCGCTTTTCTGGCGGTTCTGTAGGCTTGCCCGTCCTCGAGCGTCGGCCACTCCTTCGCCATGTATTCCATGGCGCGTTCCGCATTCGATATCACCAGCCGGTCGCCCGTTTTGCGGGTCTCGACGATTACGGGTTTGCTCCACCATTGGGCCATGAGTTTCTCCTTCCGCGGTCAACGTGCCGTTGGCTGGAATGTTCCGCAGCCCCGTCGGCCGGATCCGCGCCGTCACGACAGCAAGGGAACTCCCGCTTCGGCCGCTGCGGCAATGAAGGCGACGCGCGCTTCCTCAGGCGCTCGCCAGCCGCGCTGGACGTCGATGCAGATGAGCAATGCCGACAGAAAGCAGTCGCCTTCCTCCGAAGGCCAGTCATCGAGAAGCGTCTTCCAGACTTCCTCGGCCGAGCCTACGGACTTCGCTTCACCGGAACCGTTGCGAATGACGCGGATGGGAGAGAAGTGCGGCACGATGTTCATGATAGCAGACTCCGTCAAGGCAGAGGCTGTTTTGGCCCTTTTGCCACTGGGCGCGCATTTAACTTTCTTAATCCGCCGGCCGCTTTGAGGCATATGTGATCAATCTTCGCCCGCACGCCTGCGATATCAGCAAAATCGCGCCTGAGTGGGGCGCTGACCAATCACGCCAGGATCGATACTTCTCGCGGCAAATTTGGTCGACGGCGCGGGCGAACTTGCTGAGGACTGGCGATGCCTGGAATAGAGTTGAGGGTATTCGGGGCAGACAGGATAAGTGGTGCCGCTTACGTGACTCGAACACGTGACCCCATCATTACGAATGATGTGCTCTACCGACTGAGCTAAAGCGGCATTCTGCGGAGCATTCGGTTCGGCCCCGCGATTTGCATGGCGCTGATACAGTCTATGTGGCGAGATTTCAAGCGCTCAAATTGCCAATTGGCAAAAAAGCGAGATGCTTGTGAAAAAATACCGCCTTTCGCGTCCGATCAAAGTGCCAGTCGGGCGCGCGCCTGTCGGTATTCTCTCTCAAGCCTGTCGACGAGGGCGGATACGGGCTGGATGGATTTGACGGCGCCGATACCTTGGCCGGCCCCCCAGATATCCTTCCAGGCCTTCACGCCGGTCGTGGCGGCCTCGAAATCCATCTTGGAAGGATCGGCCTCTGGCAAATTGTCCGGATCGAGGCCGGCGGCGCGAATGGAGGGCTTCAGATAATTCCCAAGAACGCCGGTGAAATAATTGGAATAGACGATATCGGCGGCGGAACCTTCGACGATCGCCTGCTTGTAGGCGTCAACCGCACGGGCCTCCTCCGTCGCGATGAACGGCGAGCCGATATAGGCAAGATCGGCGCCGGACGCCTGGGCGGCCAGGACGGCGCCGCCGGTGGCGATGGCGCCGGCCAGGAGCAGCGGCCCATCGAACCATTCGCGGATTTCCTGCACCAGCGCGAAGGGCGAAAGCTGGCCGGCATGGCCGCCGGCGCCGGCAGCGACGGCAATCAGCCCGTCCGCACCCTTGCGGATCGCCGAATTGGCATGCCGGTTGTTGATGATGTCATGCAGTACGATGCCGCCATAGGAATGCACGGCGGCGTTCACCTCGGGCACGGCGCCGAGCGAGGAAATGACGATCGGCACCTTGTATTTCACGCAAAGCATCAGATCGTGCTCGAGGCGTTTGTTCGACGTATGGACGATCTGATTGACCGCAAATGGAGCTGCCGGACGGTCCGGATTTGCGGCATTGTGTGCGGCAAGATCCTCTGTGATCATGGCAAGCCATTCGTCGAGCTGGCTTTCCGGACGTGCGTTCAGCGCCGGAAAGGAGCCGACAACGCCGGCCTTGCATTGCGCGAGCGTCAAAGCGGGGTGCGAGATAATGAAAAGCGGCGAAGCCACAACCGGCAGGCGCAGACGCTCGGTCAGGATGGAGGGGAGGGCCATGAACATCATCCCTTTTGACGTTTACGAAAACGTCAAAAGGGATAGCAGATGTCTATCGAGAGGGGAAGAGGGTGGAAGAGGCAGGGAAAGGCAGTAGGCAATAGGCAACAGGCAACAGTAATAGCGCTTGACCGCCCCGGTCCGATACCTTCGCCTACTGCCTACTGCCTACTGCCTACTGCCTACTGCCTACTGCCTACTGCCCACTGCCTACTGCCCACTGCCTCACCTCCACCCCATTTGCGTCGTCTTTGCCGTTTATCCCCGCCCGAGTGCCCTTAACCCAAGGCGGAGGCTTGCGTATTGCAGAACGGGGCGTTACCGAATCCGGTTAACGGATGATGAAAATATGGCTGCCTTATCGGTAGAGTATGCGCGTATGTTGCGAGTGAGCGTAAAGGATCGGATGTGAGCGGATTAGAAACGGCTATCAGAAGCGCGTTGGATCGGTCTGATCGCGCCAATCCGGAAATTCGGGCTCGCATCTATCAATCGGCGCGGCAGGCTCTGGAAGCCGGCCTTCGCAAGCAGGACATTACCGATATCAACCTCATCGCCGCCCAGCGCCAGCGTCTGGAGGCGACGATCCGCGAGATTGAGGCTGACGAACGCGCCCGCCCCATGCAGGCGATGCCGGTTTCACCGGAGCTGGATGCTCCGCATGTTTCTTCTTCCGTACCCAGGTCCGATGCAAGGCAGGCAGCGGCACGACCGCAGGAGCCTGTCATGAGCGTGCGCGGAGAAACACGTGATCCGCCAACGTCGGCAGGCCCGGCCGTTCCGCCCGAGCCGACCTCGACCGAGCTGGCGGCACGTGAAGACGATTTCGGCGATATGCGCGCCGGCCCCGCCGATCATCTCGGGGCGGACAGTGATGTGCGGCCGACGGCTGATGCGCCGACGCCGCGGTCGATGAATTTCAAGCCGGAGCGGGCGGCCGTGCGCCGCAAGCCGCGCAAGTTCTTCTCGCGCCTGCTCGTCTTCTGCATTCTGCTGGCCTTCCTCGGCGTCGGTGCCTGGTGGATCAAGACCTCGGGCTTGCTAATGTCTGCATCCCAGAGGGATACGAGCGTGCCCAATCCGCCGGCGCATGTCGATTCGCAGGATTTCAGCGGCAACAGCAACGATGACGATACCTCGGACCAGGACGACAATAGCGGTCCGGTCAATCCGGGCCTTGCGACCATCGATCCGCAGAACAGCTTCTCCGCGGAATGGTTGGAGGTATTGAAGCCCACCGACGCGCCGAAGGTTACCGCCAGCGCGCAATCGAAGGCCGAGAATGTATCGGAAAACGAAGGGCCGGCCGTGAGGCTGACCTCGCTCAGCAGCGGTCCAGACGGCAGTGGCTCGGTCGAGGTGCCCGTCAATGTGTTGCAGCAGATGGCCGGCAAGGCTTCGACGGTCGCGCTGACATTGCAGTCCACCTCGGATGCGCCGACGCAGATCACCGTGGAATGCGATTTCGGTTCTCTCGGTCGTTGCGGCCGGCACCGTTTCACCGTCAGCCGGCAAAAAACGGACTCGCTGTTCCAGGTCAAGTTCGATCGCGCCATGGCGCCGACCGGTTCGGGACGCCTCATCATCAATAGCGATGTCGACGGCAAGGCACGCGGCATCAATATCTACGCCATCCGCGTCCTGCCCGGGCAATAACCCCGGGGCGATGCCTCGACCTCGTCAGGCAAGGATAGCCGATCCCATGCCGAGAATCTTGTCGTCGACCTTGCCGATGGCTTCCTTGTCCTTGCCGTCATAGTCGAGCGTCAGCAGAATGTGACGGATAAGATTCAGGCGTGCGCGCCGCTTGTCGTTGGCGCGGAGGACAGTCCAGGGTGCGTGGTCCGTATGCGTATCCTTCAGCATGCGGTCGCGCTTCTCGCTATAGTCCTTCCATTTCGGCAGGGCGGCGATATCCATCGAGGAAAGTTTCCAGACGGCGCGCGGATCGTGGCGCCGATCGTGGAAGCGCTTCAGCTGCATCTCCCGGCCGATATCGAGATAGAATTTGAAGAAGTAGATGCCGTCCTGGACGATGAGCTTTTCCATCCTTGGGGCCTGCTTTAGGAACTGCTCGTATTGCTGCGGCGTGCAGAAGCCCATGACCGGTTCGACGCCGGCGCGGTTGTACCAGGAGCGGTCGAAGAGCACGAATTCGCCCGCCGTCGGGAACTGGGCGACATAGCGCTGGAAATACCATTGCCCGGCCTCGCGATCGGTCGGCTTCGTCAGCGCCACCACGCGCGCCAGACGGGGGTTCATATGGGCTGACGTCGCGGCGATCGAGCCTCCCTTGCCGGCCGCGTCGCGTCCCTCGAAGAGCGCCATCACTCGCTTGCCGGTCGCCTGCAGCCAGAACTGCACCTTGATGAGTTCGATCTGCAGCGCTTTCAGCTCGTCGAGATATTCATCTTCCTTCAGCTTCTTCTTGTAGGGATAGCCGCCCGAGGTCAGCGCCTCGTCTTCGATCCAGCTTGGGAGCACGGGGTCATCGACATCGAATATGCGCTTGATGCCATGGATATCCAACTCTACTGCCCGGCTTTCTGTCTTCTCCCCCATATGTCGGCTCCTCGGCTGTTTACACGGCGTTAACCCTACCGCTGGCAGCGGTAAAAAAGCTTGGCCAGGAAACTGGAGCTTTTGTTCAATAGTTTCAAGCCCTTTACGGCTACCCTCCTTTGCCGGCTACATTTATTTTTGTCAGTTACTGGCTTCTGTGGATAGAGCCGAATACTTCTGTCATGAATCGCAGATAAGACGCGGAATCCAGCGTTCCATGATGGCAGGCGAAGGACGGCGCAGTTGGAAGACGAATGGTCATTTGTCAGGAGGTTGGCAGTTCGGCTGCGGCAGGAGAGCGCCATCCTGGTTCTGGCGACGCTGATTGCCGCACTCGCCCTGTTTGAAGGCATCAATACCGGCGCCGTATTCTGGATCTGGGCGATTGTCATGATAGTCACACTGCTTCGCCCGCCGCTCGTCGAGCGGGTCGAGGTTCCGTCGCAGGCCGAGACTCCGTCCGTTGATGCGCAAGCCCTGCTCCGCACCGCCTTTGCAGGACTGGCAGCACTCGATATGCCAGTGCTGATCATCGACCGAGAGGCATCGGTGCTGGTGCAGAACATGGCCGTCGAAAAAGCCTTCGGTGCCTTTCCGATCGGCGCACATATTTCCTCCAAGCTGCGCTCGCCGGGTCTGCTCGACATGGTGCGCGAGACCATCGCGACCAATACGCCGAACCAGATCGAGCACTCCGAGCGCCTGCCTTCGGAACGGGTCTATGTCGTCCGCATCGCGCCGATTGATCTGCCGGAGATCGACAGGCAGGAAGATGCGCTCTTCCTGCTCTCCTTCCGCGACATATCGGAGCTGCGCCACATCGACCGCATGCGATCCGATTTCGTCGCCAATGCCAGCCACGAATTGCGCACGCCGCTGGCGTCGCTGCGAGGCTTCATCGAGACGATCCAGGGACCTGCCAAAGCCGATCCGAAGGCGCAGCAGCGTTTCCTCGGCATCATGCTCGATCAGACGACGCGCATGAGCAGGCTGGTCGACGACCTCCTGTCGCTGTCGCGCCTGGAGCTGAAGTCGCATATCGCGCCGGATCAGAAGGTGGATCTGGTGCCCCTGCTCGGCCACGTGCGAGACTCCCTGTTGCCGCTGGCCGGTGATCTCGATGTCAGCATCAATCTGCATTTGCCGGCGGGCAAGGTGGAAGTATTGGGCGATCGCGACGAGCTGGTGCAGGTCTTCGAAAACCTGATCGAGAATGCCTGCAAATACGGCCAGGAAGGCAAGTCGGTCGAGGTTTCGCTGCTGAACGGTGCCGGCCAGGCCGTCGAGGTCGTCGTCTCGGACAAGGGGCCGGGGATACCCGCAGAACATGTGCCGCGCCTGACCGAGCGCTTCTATCGCGTTAACGTTGAGGATAGCCGGTCCAAGAAGGGAACCGGTCTCGGGCTTGCCATCGTCAAGCACATTCTGACCCGCCATCGCGCCAGACTGATCGTCAAGTCGGAAGTCGGAAAGGGAACCGACTTTACGGTTCGCTTCTGACAAGCTCTACCTGCCCCGGTTTAGGTGGCGATTTATCCAAATTATATCAGGCATATAGCCTGTCATAATTGTTTCACTCGCCTGACATAAAAGGGCGGTGTTTTCGCCAGTAAGAATGGACTGCTGAAAAAGTGGATGTGGCCTCCACCTCGGCGCTCTTCAAAGCTCATCAGGGGGATTCGTTGTGAATGCTTTGAAAATATCCATTCTTGCGCTGGTTGCATCGGTTGCCCTTGCCGGCACTGCAACCGCTCGCGATCAAATTCAGATCGCCGGTTCATCGACCGTATTCCCATATGCCAAGATCGTGGCCGAAACTTTCGGCGAGACCTTCACCAACTTCAAGACCCCGGTGGTCGAGTCCGGCGGCTCCGGAGCCGGCCTGAAGGAATTCTGCAAGGGTGTGGGAACGGATTCGATCGACATTGCCAATTCCTCTCGTCCGATCAAGGACAGCGAAGTCGCAGCCTGCAAGGCTGCCGGTGTCGCTGACATCCAGCAGGTCAAGATCGGCTATGACGGCATCGTCTTTGCCTTCGACAAGAGCAATCCGGATATCAGGTTCGAACCGGTCGATCTCTACAAGGCGCTTGCTGCCGAGGTCGTCGTCGACGGCAAGCTCGTCGCCAATCCTTATAAGAAGTGGTCTGAGATCAATCCATCGCTGCCGGATTTTGAAATCGCCGCCTATATTCCGGGCGAGAAGCATGGCACGCGCGAAGTTTTCGAAGAGAAGGTGCTTGCTGCCGGCTGCAAGGCTTCCGGCGCGGCCGATGTCATCAAGGCAGCATTCTCGGATGCCGCTCAGCAGGCGAAGAAATGCATTGCCGTGCGCAAGGATGGCGCCGCAGTCGATATCGATGGCGACTATCCCGAGACCTTGGCCCGCATTAATGCCAACAAGCATGGCATCGGTGTGTTCGGCCTGTATTTCTTCCAGAACAACGCCGACAAGCTGAAGGTCGCCACCGTCAGCGGCATCGTACCCTCGGGCCAGACGATCGCCGATGGCACCTATCCGGTATCGCGACCGCTGTTCTTCTACGTCAAGAAAGCCCATCTGGGTGTCGTCCCGGGGCTCAAGGAATATGTCGATTTCTTCACGAGCGATCAGATGATCGGACCGGACGGCCCGCTGGCGGAATATGGCCTCGTGCCGGCGCCGGATGCTGAGCGCGACCAGATCCGCAAGGACTTCGCGGGCGGGAAGATCATGTGACTGCTGAAGGGTCGGGCACCGGTGCGGCTTTCCGCTGCCCCGGGGTTCGCCGGGGAATGGGAATGAGTGTATCGCTGCTGCTGCTCTGCTTGTCGGTCTTCGGCGCCTCCGCTTTCGTGCTGGGGCGAGTGAGGGCGGCTGCGCTGTCGGGCGGCAGGTCTTCGTCCATGCATTCCCGGCTCGGCTATCACGGTGCCTATGCCGCCATATGGGCGGTACTTCCGCCCCTGGCACTCATCTGCGCCTGGCTGATCGTCAGTCCCATCGTCATCGACCGCCTGGTGACCAAATCCTTTCCCGAGGAGGTTCAGTCTCTGCCGCCGGCTGAGCTCAATCTCAGCTACGGCATGGTGCGCAGCATCGCCCGTGGCATGCGCATGCTCGATAGCCAGGAGCTTGCCGACGTTGATGGCGGCAAGGCCGATCTTCAGTTGCTGTTGGCGCAGAAGGGCGTTCCACTCGCCGTACGCCCCACGGGCTACATGATCGAGGCCGCGAATAGATATAATGGCATGCGTGAATTGAGCCGCATGATCATGTCGGTAGCGGCGATCGTCCTGTCGTTGCTTTGCGCAGTCCATGGTCTTCGCGCGATTGCGCCGCGTTTTCGCGCCCGCAACCGGGTCGAGCAGGTCATTCTCGGAGCTCTGATCGTTGCCTCCTCCATTGCGGTGCTGACAACGGTCGGCATCGTCGTTTCCATGCTTTCGGAGGCGGCGCGTTTCTTCAGCGCAGTGCCGGCCAGCGAGTTCTTCTTCGGCACCGTCTGGGACCCGCGCTTCACCGGCGCCGGCGCGCAGACCTCGGGCACCTTCGGTCTGATCCCGCTCCTGGCAGGTACGATTTATATCGGGCTCGTGGCCATGCTCTTTGCCGTGCCTATTGGCCTGTTTGCCGCGATCTACATGGCCGAATATGCCTCGGCTCGCGTCCGTTCCATCGCCAAGCCGATGCTGGAGGTTCTGGCCGGCATTCCAACGATCGTCTACGGCTTCTTCGCCCTTGTCACAGTCGGCCCCTTCCTGCGCGATATCTCCGCCGAGATAGACGGGCTGATGACCGGAAACTACAGAAGCTTCATCGAGGCGCAGAGCGTTTTGACGGCTGGCTTTGTCATGGGCGTGATGCTTATCCCTTATGTTTCGTCGCTGTCGGACGATATCATCATGGCGGTGCCGCGCTCGCTGCGCGACGGCTCCTTGGGCCTCGGCGCCACGCGGTCGGAAACGGTCAAGCGCGTGCTCCTGCCGGCGGCTCTTCCGGGCATCGTCGGCGCGCTGCTGATGACCGCGTCGCGGGCGATCGGCGAAACCATGATCGTGGTACTGGCCGCAGGCGTTGCCGCGCGCATGCAGCTCGATCCCTTCGAGCCGATGACGACGGTCACGGTGAAGATCGTCAATCAGCTGACCGGCGATCTGGAATTCACCTCGCCGCAGACGCTCGTCGCCTTCGCCCTCGGCATCACGCTGTTCTGCCTGACGCTGTGCCTCAACGTCTATGCGCTCTACATTGTCCGTCGATACAGGGAGCAATACGAATGAGCGGCGTCGTATCTTCCTCTCAGCTCAACATGCCGCGCGGTCTGACGCCGGGTGCGTCTGTGCACCGAGATATCGGCATCAAGCGGCGCTATGCCGCCGAGCGTCGCTTTCGCGCCTATGGGATGACCGCCGTCATCTTCGGTCTCGTCTTCCTTATCATCCTGGTCTCGACCGTGGTCCGCACTGGTTATACCGCCTTTGTCCAGACTTCGATCACCTTGCCGATCGAATTCACCGAGAAGGTAATCGACCCGACGGGTAAGCGCATGAACGATCCGAAGGTGCTGATCGCTGCCAATTACCCCGTACTGGTGCGCGATGCGTTGGTGAAAGCGCTTGGCATCGATCCGGCCAATCGCACGCTTGTACGCGAGGCGATGGCGATGGTGTCGGACAGCGCCAGGATCGTGTTGCGCGACAGAGTCGTTGCCAACCCCTCTATCATAGGGACGACACAGAGCGTCACATTCCTGGCCAGCGCCAACATCGATTCCGCCAACAAGGGGCAGATCGATCTGACCGTCAGCGAGAAGGATCGCAAGATTTCCGACCGCCAGGTCGCATGGATGAAGCAACTCAGCGAAAGCGGCGCGCTTCATAAGGCCTTCAACAGCGGTCTCTTTCTGTCGGGCAATTCGAGCCGGCCGGAAGCCGCCGGGCTTGGTGTCGCGCTGATCGGCTCGCTCTACCTGATGCTGACCGTTCTCGTACTTGCCTTGCCGGTCGGCGTTGCCGCCTCGATCTATCTGGAAGAGTTCGCCCCGAAGAACCGGCTGACGGATCTGATCGAGGTCAACATCAACAATCTCGCTGCCGTCCCCTCGATCGTTTATGGCCTGTTGGGTCTCTCGGTCTTCATCAACATGATGGGGCTGCCGCGCTCGGCATCGCTGGTCGGCGGCCTTGTACTGAGCCTGATGACGCTGCCGATGATCATCATCGCCACGCGCTCGGCCTTGCGTGCCGTGCCGCCGTCGATCCGCAGCGCAGCGCTCGGTCTTGGCGCATCGCGCATGCAGATGGTCTTCCATCATGTTCTGCCGCTCGCGATGCCTGGCATTCTGACGGGCACGATCCTAGGGCTTGCCCATGCGCTCGGAGAGACCGCGCCGCTGCTTCTGATCGGTATGGTCGCCTTCGTTGCCAATTATCCGGCATCGCCGCTCGATCCCTCGACGGCGCTGCCGGTGCAGATCTACATGTGGGCGAGCGAAGCCGAGCGGGCCTTCGTCGAAAGAACGTCCGGCGCCATCATCGTGCTCCTCTTCTTCCTCGTCGCGATGAACATCGGCGCCATCCTGCTGCGCCGCCGCTTCGAGCGGCGCTGGTAAGGGAGGGCGCACGAAATGAACATGATGACGGAAGCTGCCAGCGAAAGAGCCTTGGCCAAGAAGATGACGACGATCCCTTACAAGATGATCGGCCAGGACGTTTCTGTGTTCTACGGCGACAAGCGGGCGCTCTTCGACGTCAATCTGAAGATCCGCGCCAATACGGTCACGGCCCTGATCGGCCCTTCCGGCTGCGGCAAGTCCACCTTCCTGCGTTGCCTCAACCGCATGAACGATACGATCGAGACCTGCCGCGTCACCGGCAAGATCACGCTCGACGATCAGGATGTCTACGACGACAGCATCGATGTCGTGGAATTGCGCGCCCGCGTCGGCATGGTCTTTCAGAAGCCCAACCCGTTTCCGAAGTCGATCTACGAGAATGTCGCCTACGGCCCGCGCATCCATGGCCTGCATCGCTCGAAGGCCGATCTCGAGCATATCGTCGAAACCAGTCTGCAGAAGGCCGGTCTCTGGGGTGAGGTGAAGGATCGGCTCCATGACGCCGGCACGAGCCTGTCGGGCGGCCAGCAGCAGCGCCTCTGCATCGCGCGCGCCGTTGCGGTCAGCCCGGAGGTGATCCTGATGGACGAGCCGTGCTCTGCGCTCGATCCGATCGCAACCGCCAAGGTCGAGGATCTCATCCACGAGCTTCGGGAGAATTTCACCATCGTCATCGTGACGCATTCCATGCAGCAGGCCGCTCGTGTCTCGCAGCGTACCGCAATGTTCCATCTCGGCCACCTGGTCGAGGAGAACGACACCGATAAGATGTTCACCAATCCCGACGATTTCCGCACGCAGGATTACATCATGGGCCGTTTTGGTTGATGATGGCAGGCGCGCGGCTCCTTTCACACAGTTCACTTGAGGATAGAAAAATGGTCTCCACTCACATTCTCTCTGCCTATGACGAAGACCTGAAGTTTCTGACGCGCCGCATTGCCGAAATGGGCGGCCTGGCCGAGCAGATGGTTAGCGACAGCGTACGCGCTCTCGTCAACAGCGACGCGGCCCTGGCCCAGAAGGTCATCTCCGACGACGTCGTTCTCGACCATGCCGAGCGCGAAGTTGGTGACAAGGCGATCGTCACCATCGCTCGTCGTCAGCCGATGGCAGCGGACCTGCGCGAAATCATGGGCTCGATCCGCATCGCCTCCGATCTGGAGCGCGTCGGTGATCTCGGCAAGAATACCGCAAAGCGCGTCATCGCCGTTCAGGGCACGGGCGTGCCGCGTCGTCTCGCTCGTGGCATCGAACACCTCTCCGAACTGGCACTGAGCCAGCTCAAGGAAGTTCTTGATGTTTACGCGACCCGCTCGCCCGATAAGGCCGTGTCGATCCGCGAACGCGACGAGGAAATCGACGCCATGTACACCTCGCTCTTCCGCGAGATGCTGACCTACATGATGGAAGATCCGCGCAACATCACCACCTGCACGCATCTTCTCTTCTGCGCCAAGAACATCGAGCGCATCGGCGACCATGCCACCAACATCGCCGAGACGATCTATTACATGGCGACCGGTGCTCAGCCGGAAGGCGAGCGCCCGAAGGACGATACCGCCAACACCGTCGGCGCAGTGACGGAATAATCTGGAAGCGAAGAAAGGAGACCATAGGCGCATGGTTCCGAGAGTTGCTGTTGTAGAAGACGAGGAAGCGCTTAGCGTTCTGCTGCGCTACAATCTTGAGGCCGAAGGCTTCGAGGTCGACACGATCCTCAGAGGTGATGAGGCCGAGCTGCGTCTCCAGGAGCGCATCCCCGATCTCCTGATCCTCGACTGGATGCTCCCCGGCGTGTCCGGCATCGAGCTCTGCCGCCGGCTGCGTATGCGGCCGGAGACGGAGCGCTTGCCGATCATCATGCTGACGGCTCGCGGCGAGGAAAGCGAGCGCGTGCGCGGACTTTCGACCGGCGCGGACGATTACGTCGTCAAGCCGTTCTCGACGCCGGAGCTGATGGCCCGCGTCAAGGCGATGCTGCGGCGCGCCCGCCCGGAGGTTCTCTCCACGGTGCTGCGTTGCGGCGATATCGAGCTGGACCGCGAAACCCATCGCGTCCACCGCAAGAGCCGCGAAGTCCGGCTGGGGCCGACAGAATTCCGCCTGCTGGAGTTCCTGATGTCCTCGCCAGGCCGCGTCTTCTCGCGTTCGCAGCTGCTCGATGGCGTATGGGGGCACGATATCTACGTCGATGAACGCACGGTCGACGTCCATGTCGGCCGTCTGCGCAAGGCGCTCAATTTCTCCAATATGCAGGATGTCATCCGCACCGTTCGCGGCGCGGGCTATTCCATGGAAGCCTGAGCGGCTCGCCGCTCGGGTGTTACTAAATAGCGGCGGAAATAGAAAAACGGGCCTCGAGGGGCCCGTTTCTCTTTGTCTTGCGGTAACTTTCAGCCGTTGTTGCGACGGCGGTCATGCACCGGCTGGTAGGCCATGCGCTGATGATAGGTGCAGTAGGGGGACGAATCCGGGCTGTCATTGCCGCAGAAGTGGAAGTCGTCCTTCAGCGGGTCCCCGACCGGCCATTTGCAGGTGCGTTCCGTCAGCTCCGTCAGGCCGAGGCGGCGGGAGATCGGAACGACGACGTTCGATGCCGGGCGATACTGAATTTCATTGACGGAATCTATCTCGATCTCTTCCTTCAGCATGGTTGCACCCTGCTGGCGGGCGACCACGGTGCGGGTAGCGACGCGCGAGCCGTAGGTCGTTGCGCGGGGAGCCGCGGCACTGCGCTTTGGCGTGCGCGTCGCGGTTGCCGTGCCGCCCGCCTTCGCTCGGCCAGGAAGGTTCAGGCGGTGCACCTTGCCGATAACGGCATTACGGCTCACGCCACCGAGCTGCGCAGCGATCTGGCTGGCGCTCAACCCTTCGGACCATAGCTTTTTCAGCTTCTCGACGCGTTCGTCTGTCCAATTCATGCCCTGTCTCCGCTGTCGCGTTTCCGATGGCAGAATCCCTCACCATTGCCTCGCATGGGAACGAGGCGCGAAACGCTCTAAAATTGTGGTGACTAGTTCCGCCGCATGCAGTCTAGCAATTGCTTTTTAACCTAGTGTGAGGCTGACTCCGTGACAAGAGTCGCGAGAATCTTGAGGAATCGATTTCGAGGTTTTCCCCAACTTGCTGCCTAGGCGTGGCATTTCTGCAATAGGCGCCGCCGAACCTATCTCTTTTGCCCGCAAGCGCTATCTCGCACCTGCTAAAACGCCAGTTTTGTTGACATCGCGATGCAAAACATCAATAGTGCCCGGGCCGCCGCAAGGCGGCATTTTTGATTTTTTCGGACCCGTTTCATCAAATCGAAGCGATCGGTCCTTAAAGTTGTGATCAGGAGATATGGCCATGGCCGAGACCACGCCGCTTTATGACACCTATATGCGCGCTCCGTTACGGTTCGAGCGAGGCGAGGGCGTCTGGCTGGTCACCGAAAATGGCGAGCGCTACCTCGATTTCGCAGCCGGCGTCGCGGTCAACTCGCTCGGTCACGCCCATCCTCATCTCGTCGCCGAATTGAAGGCCCAGGCCGACAAGGTCTGGCACCTGTCGAACCTCTACGAGGTGCCCGGTCAGGAGAAGCTGTCGAAGCGGCTGACGGAAGCGACCTTCGCCGACAAGGTATTCTTCACCAATTCGGGCGCCGAGGCGCTGGAATGCGCCATCAAGACGGCGCGGCGCTATCAATTCGCCAAGGGGCATCCCGAAAAGTTCCACATCATCACCTTCGAGGGCGCCTTCCACGGCCGCACCATCGCGACCATCGCCGCCGGCGGCCAGGAGAAGTATATCGAGGGCTTCGGACCCAAGGCACCGGGTTTCGATCAGGTACAATTCGGCGATCTCGATGCCGTGCGCGCCGCCATCACGGATGCGACGGCCGGAATCCTGATCGAGCCGGTTCAGGGCGAGGGCGGCATCCGTCCGGCCACCAACGAATTCCTGCGCGGGCTGCGTGAGATCTGCGACGAACATGGCCTGCTGCTGATCCTCGACGAAGTACAGTGTGGCGTCGGCCGCACTGGCAAGCTCTTCGCCTATGAATGGGCCGGCATCAAGCCTGATATCATGGCTGTCGCCAAGGGCATCGGCGGCGGTTTCCCGCTCGGTGCATGCCTTGCGACGGCAGAAGCCGCCTCAGGCATGAAGGCAGGCACCCACGGTTCCACCTATGGCGGCAATCCGCTCGCCATGGCGGTCGGAAATGCCGTTCTCGATATCGTGCTTGCCGAAGGCTTCCTGCAGCATGTGCGCGATGTCTCGCTGGTCTTCCGCCAGGGGCTCGCCTCGCTCAAGGATCGTTTTCCTGACATCATCGAGGACGTTCGCGGCGAAGGTCTGATGCTCGGCATCAAGGCGGCCATTCCGCAGGCAGAGCTGCTGCAGGCTATCCGTGCCGAGCATCTGCTCGGCGTGCCGGCCGGCGATAACGTCATCCGCCTTCTGCCGCCGCTGGTCGTCACCGCCGAAGAAGCACGCGAAGGTCTTGCCCGCCTGGAGCGTGCCGCCGAGCGTGCGCGCGCTGCCCGCACCAAGAAATCGGCTTGAGTTCAACGCCCGCTGACGGGGCGTTCCTGCCCCACGCGGGCGTTATTGTTTTTTCTGGAGCACAGGTAAGGACATGGCTTCTCCGAAACACTTTCTCGACCTCTCTGCCGTTCCGGCTGCCGATCTGCGCAACATCATCGATGACGCGATCGTGCGAAAGAGCGCGCAGAAGGCCGGCACTGCCGACAAGCCGCTCGCCGGCAAGATGCTGGCGATGATCTTCGAGAAGCCGTCCACCCGAACCCGCGTTTCGTTCGATGTCGGCATGCGACAGTTGGGCGGCGAGACGCTGTTCCTCTCCGGCACCGAAATGCAGCTTGGCCGCGCCGAAACGATCGGCGATACGGCCAAGGTGCTGTCGCGCTATGTCGATGCGATCATGATCCGCACGACCGATCATTCGCGCCTGCTGGAGCTAGCGGAACATGCGACCGTTCCGGTCATCAACGCGCTGACCGACGATACGCATCCCTGCCAGATCATGGCGGATATCATGACGTTCGAGGAGCATCGCGGCCCGATCAAGGGCAAGACGCTTGCCTGGACGGGCGACGGCAACAACGTGCTGCATTCGCTGATCGAGGGTGCGGCACGCTTCGGCTATCGCATGAATATGGCGGTACCCCTTGGTTCTGAGCCGAAGGATCACTATCTGAACTGGGCCCGCAACGAGGGCGCCGAAATCATGCTCTCGCATGATGCAGACCGTGCGGTCGCCGGCGCCGATTGCGTGGTAACCGATACCTGGGTTTCCATGAATCAGGAGCACCGGGCACGCGGTCACAACGTCTTCCAGCCCTATCAGGTCAACAAGGCTTTGATGGCACAGGCCGGCAAAGACGCTTTGTTCATGCATTGCCTGCCTGCTCATCGCGGGGAGGAGGTGACGGACGAGGTGATCGATGGCCCGCAATCCGTTGTCTTCGATGAGGCGGAAAACCGCCTTCATGCGCAAAAGTCGATTCTTGCTTGGTGCCTGGGCGCGATCTGAAGATATTAAACCGCGTCTCAAGGGCGCGGGCGCAGTAGGAGTAAAGCAATGGCCGAAAATGCCGCAACGCTGGGTCAGTTTGATTTCGCCGGTGACGATCATGTCGTTCCCTTCCAGGTGGAAGGTCTGGACGTGCGCGGCCGTGCCGTACAGCTCGGTCCGCTGCTGGACGCGATCCTTGCCCGGCATGACTATCCGACGCCGGTTGCACGCCTTCTGGCGGAGGCCATCGTCCTGACCGTCCTGCTTGGCACGTCGCTGAAATTCGAAGGCAAGTTTACCGTACAGACCAAGGGCGACGGTCCCGTCGACCTTCTGGTTGCCGATTTCACGACGCCGGAAAACGTTCGCGCCTATGCCCGTTTCGACGAAGAAGCACTGGAAAAGGCAGTCGCCGAAGGCCGGACCGAGCCGGAACAGCTGCTCGGCAAGGGCGTCCTCGCCTTCACCATCGATCAGGGCCGTTTCAGCCAGCCCTATCAGGGCATTGTCGCGCTTGATGGCGCCTCGCTCGAAGAGATTGCCGGCACCTATTTCCGTCAGTCGGAGCAGATCCCGACGCGCGTGCGTCTGGGGGCGGCAGAACTTTTCGACCGTGATGAGAACGGCAAGCCGCGTCACCGCTGGCGGGCCGGTGGCCTGATCGCGCAGTTCCTGCCCGAAGCGCCCGAGCGTATGCGTCAGCCGGACCTGCATGGCGGCGATGGCGATACCGGCGTGCGCGATCATGTCGAAGACGATGCCTGGGCGGAGGCACGCAGCCTGGTGGAAACCATCGATGCCGATGAGCTGACGGATCCGCAGGTTGGCACCGAGCGCCTTCTCTATCGCCTGTTCCACGAGCGTGGCGTACGCGTCTACGAGCCGAAGGCCGTCTATGACCGCTGTTCGTGCTCGCGCGACAAGCTGAAGGGCGTCTTGAAGGGCTTCACGGCCGAGGAGATCGAGGCCAGCCAGGAGAATGGCGAGATCGCCGTCACTTGTGAATTCTGCTCTACGACGTATCGCTTCGACGTGTCGGAGATAGAGGCGGCCTGACGGTGCCGATTTTGTCGGCTCAGTTCAGCGTGCGCAACAGGTTGGGCGTATCCAGAGAAAAGGCGGGGATCTTGACATGGAATTGCTCTCCGTCGTCCGTTTCCATCTGGTAATGGCCGAACATCATGCCTGACGGCGTATCCAGCGGGCAGCCCGATGAATATTCATAGGTATCGCCGGGTTTCAGATGCGGCTGCTCGCCGACGACGCCCGGCCCCGTCACCTCATCCACCATGCCATTCATGTCGGTGATGTGCCAGTAGCGTGTCACCAGCTTCACGGCCTTCTTCGAATGGTTGGATATGACGATGCGGTATCCCCAGACATAGCGATCGTCGTCCGGATCGGATTGCTCCTCCAGATAAAAAGGTTCGACGACAACCTCGATGTCGCGTGTTAGGGCGCGATACATGCCTGATACCTTGCCACTGCCCTGAAGCGCCGAGCGCTTCTCCAAGCCTCACTGCCGCTTCAGCATTTCCACATTCGCGGCATATTATCCGCATTCCACCACCCCCGCCAAGAGCGGGATATCTAGCGGTATCCTATAACCAGCCCGCTCCGTCAAGGAACGGCGTGATGAAAACTTGCGTGAACGGGTAGAGCCTTCCCGGCATTTAGCTATTACAGCTAATAACGAAGGTTAACGAGACGTCGAAAGAAGTATCTCAAATCGTCTGTCATTTGGTATTCTCTGACATGAAGCCTCTCTCTCCACTTTTGGTGAGAAGAAACGCTTGCCGCAGCCAAAGGTGCACTTGTAGGTTGCCCGTCATATCTGCAGCCCGCCGATCAAAATCTCCAGCTCATATAATTCCTCATTTCATCTTATGTTCCCTGGGGGTGTGACCGCAATTTTCATCGGAAGGCATTTCGGCTATCATCTGATTCTGGCATGGCCCGTGCCTCCCCCCTCCATTCGGGAAAGTATATTTCATGCGGGGCCGTCGATATCAAAACCGACTGTTTGAGCGCCTGGCATAAGGAGGGGTTGCGGTCATTGCTCGCAATAGGAGGTTTAGATGAGGCTTTCTGCCCCTGTTTATCATTTAAAGCGCAAGGCTAGGCTCCTGTCTCGCCAGCAGAAAATCCCCTTGCACGCCGCGCTGGATCGCGTCGCGGCTGGCGAAGGCTTTGCGGGCTGGAGCTTGCTCGCAAGCAAAACGAGCTCAGCTGTGCCCATCGGTGAGCTATATTCGCGTCTGAGCCCGGGCGATCTGGTGCTGATCGGCGCGCGGCGCGGTCACGGCAAGACCCTAATGAGCTTGCGGCTCGCCGTCGAAGCCATGAAGGCTGGCAATCGCGGTGTCTTCTTCACGCTGGAGGACACGGAAAAGGTCGTCCTGGACCGTTTTCCTGTCATCGGTGCCGATTATGCGGAATTTGCCGATCTGTTTGAATTCGACAATTCAGATGCCATCAGCGCCGATTATATCGTCGAGAGGCTGGCCGGTGCGCCGCGTGGCACGTTGGCGGTCGTCGATTTTCTGCAGCTGCTCGATCAGAAACGGGAAAAACCGGAGCTGATGATCCAGGTCCGGGCGCTGAAGGCGTTTGCGCGCGCCAGAGGCGTGATCGTCGTCTTTGTCTCGCAGATCGACCGTTCCTATGATCCGGCGCTGAAACCAGTGCCCGATCTCTCGGATGTTCGCCTGCCGAATCCGCTGGACCTCAAATTGTTCGACAAGACGGTCTTCCTGAACAACGGTCAGGTTGAATTCAAGGCCGCTAACTGACGAGCTACCCTATCTCTCGCGAGATTGCCCGATGAGGGCAGGTCGAGCCGCCCGGAAAAATCCGGGCGGCTCGATTGATATCAGGCGGAAACCTGCTCGAGCGCGCGGGCGAAGTCCTCGACCAGATCCGCGCTGTCTTCGATGCCGGCGGAGAAGCGCACGGTGCCCGGCGAAATGCCGAGCTCGGCGCGGGCTTCGTCGGTGAGGTTCTTGTGCGTCGTGGTGGCAGGATGCGTGATCAGGCTCTTCGAGTCGCCGAGATTGTTGGAGATCTTCACGATCTCCAGCGCATTCTGCAGCTTGAAGGCCGCTTCCTTGCCGCCCTTGAGCTCGAAGGCGACCAGCGTAGAGCCGCCGCTCATCTGCTTGGCGATGATATCGGCCTGCGGATGGTCCCTGCGGCCGGGATAGATCACGCGGGCGACCTTGTTGGTCTGCTCGGCGAGGAAATCGGCAACCTTGGAGGCGTTCGCCGTCTGCTGCGCAACGCGCAGCGGCAGCGTCTCAATGCCTTTCAGCAGCGTCCAGGCGGTAAAGGGAGACATGGCCGGGCCGGTGTGGCGGAAATAGTCCTGCAGGTTCTCGTCGATCCACTGCTTGTCGGAAAGGATGACGCCACCAAGCGAACGACCTTGGCCGTCGATATGTTTGGTGGCGGAGTAGACGACGATATGGGCGCCGAGTTCCAAAGGCTTTTGGAAGAGCGGCGTGGCGAAGACGTTGTCGACCACGACCTTTGCGCCGATCTGGTTGGCGAGCTTGGCGACGGCGGCAATATCGACCACTTCCAGCGTCGGGTTGGTCGGGCTTTCGAGGAAGAAAACCTTGGTGTTCGGGCGGATGGCTTTTTCCCAGTTCTCGGTAAAGCGGCCGTCGACCAGCGTGCATTCGATGCCGTATTTCGGAGCCAGCGTCTCGACCACCCAGCGGCAGGAGCCGAAGAGGGCGCGGGCAGCGACGATATGATCGCCGGCCTTCAGCTGGCAAAGGATGGCTGCGGAGACAGCGGCCATGCCGGACGCGGTGGCGCGGGCGTCTTCAGCGCCTTCCAGCGCGCACATGCGCTTTTCGAACATATCGTTGGTGGGGCTGCCGTAGCGGGCGTAGATAAAGCCGTCCGTCTCGCCCTTGAAACGGGCTTCCGCCGCTTCCGACGTGTCGTAGACGAAGCCCTGGGTCAGATAGATTGCTTCGGAGGTCTCGCCGAATTGCGAACGGAGCGTTCCGTTGTGTACGAGCTGGGTTGCGGGGCGCCAAGTCTTGCTCATGCCATCACCACTTTCAAAACAAAAAAACCGGTCGCGAAAGCAGACCGGTTCAACCCCGGTCTTTTTAGCCATTTGTTTAACGTGGCTGCAAGCCGACCGGCCAAATCACCACGGGATAAGTTGCAATACTGCCGTTGACGGCTTGCGTCAATTCCCCGAGTTTGGTTTTGTCTGCGACAAATTATGAGAGAAGCATGATGGCTCGCAATACTGGAATTTTGGCCGATCGCGCCATCGCAGCGCTGTTTGAAACGGGGCGGCTGACGAGCGAGAGAGAACTGGACGTCGATCAGATCCAGCCGGCAAGCCTTGACCTGCGGCTCGGCTCGCATGCCTTCCGCGTCCGCGCCAGCTTCATGCCCGGTCCATCACATCTCGTCGCCGACAAGCTCGACCGGCTGAAACTGCATGTGGTCGATCTCTCCGAAGGCGCTGTGCTGGAAACGGGCTGCGTCTATATTGTGCCGCTGATGGAGCGGCTGGATCTACCCGAGGATATGTCGGCCTCCGCCAATCCGAAGAGCTCGACCGGCCGTCTCGACATCTTCACCCGCGTCATCACCGACCGGGCGCAGGAGTTCGACAAGATCCCGGCCGGCTATTCCGGCCCGCTCTATCTCGAAATCAGCCCGCGCACCTTCCCGATCGTCGTTCGCCGCGGTTCGCGCCTGTCGCAGATCCGCTTCCGCGTCGGCCAGGCCCTGCTCACCGAGCCGGAACTGCTGGCGCTACACGAGAGCGAGACGCTGGTCGCCAGCAAGAAGCCGAATATCACCGGCGGCGGCATCGCGCTCTCGATCGATCTTGCCGGCGACAAGGAAGGCCTGATCGGCTATCGCGGCAAGCACCATACCGCCGTCGTCGACGTCGACAAAAAGGCCCAGCACGATATTTTCGATTTCTGGGAACCGCTCTATAGCCGCGGCCGCACCGAGCTGATCCTCGATCCCGATGAATTCTACATCCTCGTCTCGCGCGAGGCTGTGCATGTGCCGCCGCATTTCGCCGCCGAGATGACGCCGTTCGATCCGCTGGTCGGCGAATTCCGCGTCCACTATGCCGGCTTCTTCGATCCCGGCTTCGGCCATGCCCCGGCCGGCGGCCGCGGCAGCCGCGCCGTGCTTGAAGTGCGCAGCCACGAAGTGCCCTTCATCCTCGAGGATGGCCAGATCGTCGGTCGCCTGATCTATGAACACATGCTGGAACAGCCAAGCAGCCTCTACGGCTCCGGCCTCGGCTCGAACTACCAGGCACAGGGTCTGAAGCTCTCCAAGCACTTCCGGCTTTGATCGATTGCCGACCGGCCTTGACAGAGGCCGGTAACTGTTGGACATCTCACGGTGTCAGGCGGGTGTAGCTCAATGGTAGAGCAGCAGCTTCCCAAGCTGAATACGAGGGTTCGATTCCCTTCACCCGCTCCATAATCTTCACGCGAGAAGCGGTCTCTTCGTTTTCAGCGTTTCCTTCAGCGCTTCCCCAAAAATTGCGATCGGACGGGCAAGCCGCCCCGCCGGCGGCCGATGCACCAGCCAGTTGACGACTTTCGGGCTGAAATCCGGGGCTTCGACGATTTCGACCAAATCGCGCCAGCGGCTGTCTGCTAGTGCGGCCGGCGTCAAGACGCCGATGCCGAGACCGCGCGCGACCAGCGACATTCTGAGATCGGCGCTCATGGCCTCGACGCCGACGTCGAAGGGCAGGCGTTCGGCTTCGAAGCGATGCTGAATGAAGGCGCGAAAGCCGCAGCCGCTCTGGTTCATGATCCAGGGGAAGCGGGAGAGATCTTCCAATCTCGGTTCCTTGGGGACGCCCAGCGACGGTGCCGCGACGAGAATGACGGCATGGACTCCGAGCATCTCGCCGACGACATTATCCGGCGGCTGCAGCCCTTCCGCCAGGCAGACGGTTGCCGCATCGAGCTGACTGTGAGCGACCTGTTCGATCAGTTGCGGCGACCAGCCGGTAACGATGCGCAGCGTCAATTGCGGAAACTGGCCGCGCAATTCGTCGAGCGGGGCCGATAAGGCCGCTTCGGAGAGATAGGGCATGATCCCGAGGCGGAATTCGCCGCCGATCGTGCCGCCGGGCGAAACGCCGGCCTTGAGATCGTCGAGCGAGCGCAGCACCCGACGGCCATGCTCATAGGCCTCGCGTCCTGCCGCCGTCGGCCGCAAGGGCTTGGACTGCCGGTCGAGGAGAGCGATGCCGAGACTGTCTTCCAGGTTCTGTATGCGCCGGGTGATGCCTGGCTGGGTCAGATTGATGCGTGCGGAGGCGGCAACGATCGAACCTGTTTCCACCACTGCGACGAAAGCTTCCAGGTCATGAATGTTCATGCTGAGCTCGCATAATCATTATTAGTTCATTTCAATTGCCGCATTATGCAACGAAGCGATAAAGATGGCTATCTTTATTATCAGAAATTTGGAGAGATCATGTCGCAGGTCCCGGAATGCATCACGAGCGAGTCGGAGGAAGAGGTTTCCGCAGCAACGGCCGCTCCCTCGACATTGTTGTTCGCCATCGCGACCGGCGTCATCATCATCAATCTTTTCGCGCCTCAGACACTGGTCGGCATCATCGGTCCGTCGCTCGGCTTTTCCGAAAGCGGTGCCGGCCTGGTGGCCATGGCCTCGCTGCTTGGCTACGCCGCCGGCCTGTTCTTTCTGGTGCCGCTGGCGGACCTTATGGAGAACCGGCAGCTGGTGCTGCGCATGCTCCTTTCGGCTCTGGTCATGGCCGTTGCCGCCGCCTTCGCGCCGACCGGCTGGAGCCTGTTGATCTTCCTCTTCCTTCTGGGAGCGGCCTGCTCCGCCATCCAGATCCTCGTGCCGATCGCGGCAGCGATGGCGCCGCCCGAACATCGCGGCCGGGTGATCGGCAATGTCATGAGCGGCGTCATGGTCGGCATTCTTGTCTCACGCCCTTTGGCGAGCCTGATTGCCGACTTTTGGGGCTGGAGAAGTTTCTATGCCCTGAGCGCCGCAACGCTTGCGCTCCTCGCCGCTGTGCTTGCCCTGCGCCTGCCCGAGCGGCGCCCTCTGATCAGCACGAACTACGGGGCCTTGATCGGTTCGCTCTTCAAGCTTTTGCAGGAGGAACCGGTGCTGCGGCTGCGCGCCTTCACGGCGGCCTTGATGATGGCGAGCTTCAGCCTGTTCTGGACTTCCGTCGCACTGCGTCTGGCGCAGCCGCCGTTCTCGCTCGGCCAATCCGGCATCGCGCTGTTTGCCCTTGTGGGCGCCGGTGGTGCCGCGGCGACCTCCGTCTTCGGCCGTATGGGCGACAGGGGATGGACGCGGACGGCGACATTGGCCTCGCATCTGATCGTGCTTGCCGCGATGGCGCTGGCCGCCTGGGTGGGTGGAATACGCTCGGGCAGCTCCGTGGCCCAGTTGATCCTTCTGGGCATGAGCGCCGTCTTGCTCGATGTCGGCGTCACCGGCGATCAGACCTTGGGTCGCCGTGCCGTCAATCTCCTGAAGCCGGAGGCGCGCGGGCGGATCAATGGTCTGTTCGTCGGCATCTTCTTCCTCGGCGGGGCTCTCGGATCGGCGCTCGCCGGCACGGCATGGGATTTCGGCGGCTGGGCTGCGGTATGCGCAGGGGCGGCGGGCTTTGGCGTGATTGCATTGATCACGGGCCTTGCTGCGCGCACCTGAGCAATGCAAGGACAACACTTGTGACTGCGCTGCCGCATCGCCATCTGTGACGCATTCAGGTGGCCGCCAGACAAGCATGCAAAAACAGGCGCCCCTTGTCAGGAGCGTCGGAATGCGTGGAATAGCATGGTTTTACAGGCTGAGGGCGCTCTTTCGGAGTGGTGCGCTGAAGATCGCCCGCAGCACGAAAGTACCTCTCAGCACCAGGATCATCTGGCGGCGCGGCGACGTTCGCATCGGGGAAAGAGTGCATTTCCGCAAGGGAGTCGTCATCGATGCACAGGAAGGCAGCATCGAGATCGGTAATCACGTCTCCTTCAACGATTACAGCATTCTGCTGGGCCGCGGCGGGATCGTCATAGGCAATGATGTACGCATCGCTGCGCATGCGATGATCGTTTCCTTCGATCACAATTTCGATGATATTTCCCGCCCAATTCGTCTTCAGGGCGTGACGAAGAAGCCGATCGTCATCGAAGACGATGTCTGGATCGGAGCGGGCGCCAAGATCCTCGGTGGCTCCCATATTTCCAAAGGATGCGTCATCGGTGCGAATGCCGTCGTCAAGGGTAGGACCGAGCCTTACGGCATCTATGTCGGTACCCCGGCAAGGCTGTTGAAGCGGCGCGGGGAGGCGGGCGGCACCCGATCGGCAAAGATTGAACGGCTCGTTCTGCCGAAAAAGTAAAAGGCTCGAACGCCGCTCATCCCGGAGCCGCTTCGACCATCAGTAGGCCGCGATATTCCCCCTGCGGCATGACTCTGCTACATCGGATTCGTGAAACCAGAAATGTGCATCCACGACCGGAGGCCGGATCCAGACCATGCGTGTTTGCCTTTCCTCGATCATGTCGGCCGCCCGGCATCTTGCGCTTACGGCCTTGATCGCCATGTCCTGCACCCTGCCGCTTGCCGCTCAGGAGACGAAGCCGCCGAGCCTGCCGATCCTGTTCGATGCGCGTGAGCGCCTGCCGAAGCCGGATCTGTCTTCGCTGGTCAGACTGCGCTTCCTGACGTCGATCGACTTTCCGCCCTTCAATTTCCTCGATCAGAACGGCAAGCTCACCGGCTTCCATGTCGAGCTGGCGCGCAAGATCTGCGACGAGCTGGCAATAGCGGACAAGTGCCAGATCCAGGCCTTGCCCTTTGGCGAATTGCAGGGCGCACTTGCCGCTTCGCAAGGCGATGCCGTCATCGCCGGCGTTGCGGTCACACCCGAACTGCGCAAGACCTTCGCCTTTTCACGGCCGTTCCTGATGTTGCCTGCCCGTTTCGTGCGCAATCTCAAGGCATTGATCGGCGGCACGACAGCTGCCTCGCTCTCGGGACATCCTGTTGGCGTCGTCAAGGGCACAGTGCATGAGGCAATGCTGACGGCCTTCTTCCCGGCGATCAAGCCGGTGCCCTTCGATGACAAGGATGGGCTTCTGGCCGCCGTCAAGGACGGCAAGGTCGATGCAGCATTTGCCGATGGCCTGCAGCTTTCCTTCTGGGTCTCGTCGCCGGCGGCGGAAAAATGCTGCGCTCTTTTTGACGGTCCTTACCTGTCACAGCAATTTCTCGGCGAAGGCATGACCATCATGCTGCGTCAGCAGGATGCCGATCTGACGGCCGCGATCAACCACGCGCTTGCCACCCTGTCTCGCGACGGCAGGCTGCAGGAAATTTATCTGCGCTATTTTCCCTATGGGCTTTACTGATTAGCGCGATTTCAGGAAAAGCCTCTAGGCCTTGCGATAGCGGGCGATTGCGCTGCGTTCGATGGCGGCACAAGTCAGCTTGTCGAGGCCGAGACGGTCGCGGAGCAGGCTGAGCAGGCGCAATTCCTCGGCCTTGACCGACAGGTCGGCCGAAGCGACTTCGACGGCAAGGGCGTAGGCTGTGTCATAAAGACGGGCGGGAAGCGTATCGCGCACGGTTTCGAGCACGATGTCCAATCCCTCATTGTTCGAAAGAAGCTTGGCGCAATCGCGAGAGACGGAAATCAGCTTCTCGTCGTCGAACCCCTTGAAGACCGGCAGGGCGTGAATGAGCTCCCCGATGCGGCTGAGCTCCCGGTCGTTCATCGTGCGATCGACGGCCGAGGCCAGTACCATGACGTAGATCAGGGCCTCGTGAGCAGAAAGCGGCTTGTTCATGACAGGCGAAGTCCTTTGAATTTGGCAAGCTGAAAAGTCGCGCGTCTATGGCAAAAGTTACTGCATAATTCCTTGAATCGGAATCGATTTAAGGAATTATGCGGCGGATTGGAAGTGCCGTAGCGGCCTTTGCGCGCGATATATGACGCGCGGCGCTGTGGTGGCTGAAGCAAGACGTCAGATCGGATTGAGCGGATCTTCCTTGGGCAAGGCCGGCCCGAGCGTCGATTTTCCATTCTTGCGCGGATCGTCGCCATACATGCCGCGCTTCTTCTGCTTGGCCTCGTCGACGAGCGATGCAAGCGGCGAACCTGGCTCCGGATCGGCCCAGCCAAAGCGCACCAGCCAGGCGCTGAGATCGACGCGGACATAGCGGCAGGCGCCCTTGACGGTGCCTTTCCAGTTGGCATCGGGCACATCGCAATCGATCGATCGGCCACGCAGATACATGCGGAATGCCGTGCGCGCGGCTTGGCCGCAGGGCCAGTCCTTCCCGCTCGGGCCGGTGCACATTCGATCGACATCGGTCGGAATGATCCCGGTGAGCTGTACGCTCCTACCGGTGATGGTCAATATGCCGGCCTGATCCGAGAAGGGGCGGACGAGTTCGATCGTTGTCGTCTGCTCCTGCGGCTTGGATGCGGGATCAAGTGCTGCCTGTTCGGACTGAGACGCTGGCTGCTGCCGCGGCAATTCCGGCGGCAGGGTTCGATGTTCGGCCGCCGCCGTCTCCCTGTCGATCTGGTCGGCCGGTATCCGGTTGTCCGGGATGGGATCGGTCTTGGCCTGGTCGTCAGACCCAGTCTCCGATGAAGCGGCTACCGCCTTGCCCGGCGTGTTTTCGCTTGACTGCTGGGCCTGGGACGTGGCGGCGTCCTTGCCGCTCGCCATATCTGTCGCAGGCGGCAGCTTTTGGATTTCCTCTGGCTTCGTCGATACGTCGTTCGAACGGGCAGCGTCGGTCGGAACCTTGTCGTCCTGTTGCGTCACCGGCGGCGCTGCCGCCGTCTTGTTTTCCACGGCCTTAGTCTCGTCGCCATCGCTCGCCGCCGCTGCCGCCGCCATGGCAGCGGCGGCGAGCTCGGGACTGCCGTCGGAACTGCTTGTCGATGGGGATGCTGTGGCGAGGATCGTTGCCTTATCCTTCGTTGCTTGCGTGGCCGAGCCGGCGGCTTGCGCTACCGGTTGGCCTTCCGATTGCGCCTGACCTGAATTTGCGCCGTTCTGCTTCGTGGTCTCGGCTTGCTTAGGTGCCTCGATAGCCTTTGGTGGTGTGGTGCCGGCCTTGGCAGTCTCGCCCGGCCCAGTCACAGCCGGCTTGCTTTGAGCCGTCGTGTCGCTGTGGTCTCGGTGGGGCAGGCTGAAACCACGCTCGCTGACCTGAATCGCGACGAGGGTCAACCAAGAACCGACGATCGCGCCTGCCGCACCTGCAAGCCAAATATTACGACGCATAACGAGAAAACTTTCCTATTGGCTGGCCCAAATAATCCGGGCAATCCATTCCACATCCGCAAGATCGAAGCTGCGGTTGGAGTGTTCGGGATTGAGCGACAAAAGCTCGATCGACTTGGCGCTCTGCCGCAGCAGGACCTTGGCCATGACTTCGCCTTCGCGGGTCTTCACGACGACACGGTCGTTTTTCCTGATCTGAGCACCTGGCTCGACAATCAGAATATCCCCGTCGCGATAGAGCGGCAACATGCTTTCGCCCTGCACCTCAAGCGCATAGGCGCCGATCCTGTGCCCGGCAGCGACGGGAAATTCCACCATGTCCCAGCCCTGGCCGGCTGGAAATCCGCCATCGTCGAAGAAACCGCCTGCACCCGCTTGGGCAAAGCCGATCAGCGGTATGGCGTTGCCGGCCGGCAAAATCCCGTTTGGCGGAGTCGTAGCGCCCGGCGGCTCGGCTGGCCGGATGAAGCTCAGGAACTGCTCCAGGCTGGCACCCGTCGCATCGAGGATCTTGGCGATCGATTCCGTCGAGGGCCAGCGCAGGCGTCCGTCTTGGCTCAGCCGCTTCGATTTGTTGAAGGAGGTGGCATCGAGGCCGGCGCGGCGGGCGAGACCGGAAGGGGTCAGGGCATGCCGCTCGGCAAGCCGGTCGATCGCACCCCATATCTGCTCGTGTGACAGCATCGCCGCTCGGTATCCGCGCCGGCTCGCCCGGCGCTTTGCTCTTCAGAAAAGGTTAACCGAGGCATTTTGGCGAGTAAAGACCGGTATAGGAATACGGTCCTTTATCCCCGTGCTTTCGCCCGCGGTTTTCGCGGTCTCAAGTCTTCTGCGGCTGCGGCTTCGCGTCCGGCTGCTCGTTCTGGAATTCCTTCGCCATGCCCATGAAGCCACGCATGAATTTCTGCATGATCCCGAGCGTACGGTCGATCTCGGCGTCGTCGGGCAGGCTCGATCCCTTGTTTGCGGCAACGGTCTTTTCCAGCTTCGTCACGCGATCGGCCAGCCGGTCGAGCTCGTCGTCATAGGCGCTGCGTTCGTCGGCGGCCATGCGGCAGACGAGATTGCCGCTTTGGTCCTGGCAGATGGACATCGCCCCGGTGTGCTTGTCGAGGCGGATGAAATGATCGCCACTGCGCTCCAGCTGGAAGCGTTCGGCATCCGGTTCGGCTGAAAGAGCCGGCGTGGAGAGAAGAATAGCAGTGGGCACCAGCATGGCTGCGAGACCGATTTTCAGTTCCTTCGTCATGTCATCCTCCGGATTTTCTGCGTTAAACCCCAAATCCATCACGGAAACCGTGGACATCGGCTGATGTTTTCGTGCAAAGCCCTATCAGGACAGCTTTACAGAGGGATGATGACCGCCATGCCAGTGGTTTACAAGATCGTGCCGGACACGCTCTGGCAGCAAGCCAGACAAACCGGCGTTTTTCATGGCGCGGCGATCGATCTGACTGACGGCTATATTCATCTCTCCACCGCGAAGCAGGCACGAAAAACCGCCGAGCTCTATTTCGCAGGGCAGACCGGGCTGCTGCTCGTCGCGATCGACGGCGATGCGCTGGGCGACAAGTTGGTGTTCGAACCCTCACGCGGCGGCGATCTCTTCCCGCATCTCTATGCGCCGCTGCCACTTTCGGCCGTGCTCTGGGAAAAGCCGTTGCCGATTGGTGAAGATGGTTCTCACACCTTTCCGGAGATGGCGGAATGATTGGCGCCTTTCGCGATTTCGGCCGGCGCGGCCTGTTCCTGTTCGATCCGGAAACCGCGCATGGCATGTCGATAGCTGCGCTGAAATCCGGCCTCGTGCCGACCTGCCGCACACGCAACGATCCCCGCCTGCGCCAGACCGTGGCAGGGCTCGAATTTGCCAATCCCATCGGCATGGCCGCCGGTTATGACAAGAATGCCGAAGTGCCGGAGGCGCTGCTGAAGCTCGGTTTCGGCTTTACCGAGATCGGCACGGTGACGCCGAAGGCGCAGTCGGGCAATCCGCGCCCACGCATCTTCCGGCTAGTCGAAGACGAAGGCGTCATCAATCGCCTCGGCTTCAATAATGAGGGCCATGAGGCAGCATTCCGACGGCTAAAGGCCATCCGCGGCAACGGCATCATCGGCGTCAACATCGGTGCCAACAAGGATAGTGCCGACCGAATTGCTGATTACGTCGCCGGTATCCGCCGCTTCTATTCCGTGGCGCGCTATTTCACCGCCAATATCTCCTCGCCGAATACGCCGGGCCTGCGCGATCTGCAGGCGCGCGAAAGCCTGTCGGCCCTGTTGTCGGCCGTGCTTGCCGCGCGCGACGAGGAAGCGGCCAAGGCCGGCAAGCGCATTCCCGTCTTTCTCAAGATCGCGCCAGATCTTACCGAAGAGGGCATGGATGACATCGCCGCGGAAGTATTGTCGCATGCGCTCGACGGTCTGATCGTCTCCAACACCACGCTCTCGCGTGATGGCTTGAAAGACCAGCGTCAGGCGAAAGAGGCAGGCGGCCTTTCCGGCAAGCCGGTCTTCGAAAAATCGACTGTGGTGCTTGCCAAGATGCGCCGCCGCGTCGGTGCCGCACTGCCGATCATCGGTGTTGGCGGCGTTTCCTCAGCGGAAACGGCGCTGGAGAAGATCAAGGCCGGCGCGGATCTCGTGCAACTTTATTCCTGCATGGTCTATGAAGGCCCGGGATTGCCGGGCCGCGTCGTGGCGGATCTCTCGAAGTTGCTCGATCGCGAGCGCGCCGGCTCGATCCGCGACCTGCGCGATACCAAGCTGGACTACTGGGCGAATCGGAACGTCTGATCCGCCCGCTTCTTCAGGCCCATGGCCAGGAAGATGCCGCGAAACAGCAGGAAGGCGTTCATGGCCATCCACAGGCCATGATTGCCAAGCGTCGGCACGAAGACGGCGAGCGCTATGAGATAGCCGCCGAAGGATAGCAGCATCTTGTTGCGCATCTCGCGCGACCATGTGGCGCCAATAAAGACTCCATCCATCAGGAAGGCGAGCGCCCCAGTCAGGCCGGTGATTGCCGCCCAGGGCAGATAGGTCTCCGCAGCGAGGCGCACCTCTTCGGAAGTTGTCAGCAGGCGGATCAGCGCCGGCCCAACCGTAAAGAAAAAAATGGCGGCGGCAAGCGCCAGCCCGAAGGACCAGAGCGCTGTCAGTTTCAAGCCGCGCTCGAAGGCCGGCCTGTAATTGGCGCCGATCGAGCGGCCGGTGATCTGCTCGGCTGCGTTCGCGAGCCCGTCGAGATAATAGCCCGACAGCAGGAAGAAGTTCATCAGCACCGCATTGGCGGCGAGCATGACGGCGCCGAAGCTGTTGCCGATACGCGTCATCAGCGTGAAGGCGGCAATCAGCACGAAGGTGCGGATGAGGATATCGCGATTGAGCGCGAAGAGCTGGGTAAGTTTGGCGCGGGAAAGCAGTTCCACGCGCGGCGGCCGCTCCTCGCCGGCAAAGCTGCGCAGGACAATAGCAAGCCCTAGCAGCATGCCGCTTGCTTCGCCAATCAGTGTACCCCAGGCGACGCCGGCGACACCCCAGCCAAGGTATAAGCCGAGCAGGATGGCGAGCACCATATTGACGCCATTGATGACGGTCTGCAGCAAAAGCCCGATACGGCCTTGGCCGCGGCCGAGCACGAAACCGAGGAGTGCGTAATTGGCAAGTGCCGCCGGGCCGGAGAGCATGCGGATGGAGAAATAGGTTCGCGTTGCGTCGGCAATGCCGCCTTCCGGCCCCATCAGCTTAATGCCGATCCAGAGCAGCAGCGGCGAAAGAATGACGATCAAGATGCCACAGGTAAGCGCCGATATTAGCGCCCGCCAGAACACGGCTTGCTGTTCGCGACGGTCATGGCGGCCATAGGCCTGCGCGGTTAACCCTGTGGTCGAGGCGCGCAGGAAATTGAAGCTGGCAAAGAGAAGGTCGAAGAGCACAGCGCCGATCGCAAGCCCGGCCAGCGCGTCTGGCTGGCCCATGTGGCCAACGACGGCCGTATCGACAAGGCCGAGCAGCGGTGTCGTCATGAAGCCGAGCGTCATCGGAATCGCGATCGACAGCACGAGCCGATGCGTCACGTCGAAGGGCAGAACCTTCCGGCTCTCCTGCTGGACATCCATGTTGCCTTACGCCTCCTCAGTTCGAGGAAAGCACCATGGACCAATAAGGCCTGTCGCCGGAAGAGGGGGCATAGGCAAGAGCGACGCCAAGGCCATCATATTTGCCGAGCATGTTGTGCAAATGCTTCGGCGAATTGATCCAGGCCGTCACCGCCGCATTCACGTCGCGCTGGCCCTCGGCAATGTTCTCCGCTGCCGGCAGCTTGACGCCGCTTGCCTTGACCCGCTTGCCGAAATCGTCGCCGAGGCCGATCAGGTGCTCCATCTTGCCGGCATCCGCCATCCGCCTCGCCTGATAGACGGCGGCGGTGCTGGCAGCGGTATCGATCTTCAATGGTGGCAGGCCGTTCTTGGCGCGCAGTGCATTGACGAGCGGCAGGGCGGAGGCAGTCTGGTCGCTGGCGGGGATATTGGAAATCCGGGCGGGCGGCGTGGCGCAGCTTGCGACGGATGCGGTGAGCGCAAGAGCGGCGAGGCGCAGCGCATCGCGGCGCGTGCAGTTCAGTGTCTGGGAGGTCATGTCAGCGGCGGTAGTTGAACAAACGAAGTATGATGAAGATGGGAATGACGATGGAAGCGCCGAGCAGCACATAATCGCCGAACTCGCCAAGCGCAGCGAAGCCACTGTGCCAGAGATCGAGCAGGAAGCGACGGACGCCATAGAGGAAATCGAGCGGCCGCCAGCCGAAGAACTTCATCACGAAGCCGACCACGAGCGACACGATGACGAGCTTCACCAGCGTTCTGCCTGGCGAGTCGCCAAGGAATCTGTTCACCTGATCGGACATACTGACGTCTCCATATGGCAGTCGGTCGGTGCTGAGATAGGGCCGGCACCTGCGACTCGCAAGCACTTTCGCCCAGCTTACACCCTAAACCAGCGCCTGCCTGAAATAGGACTTGAGTTTTTTTATGGCCGCGTTCAAAGGCGAGCATCAAACAGGATGAAACACATGCTGCCAAGCCAGCTTTCCTCCGGCGATGTCATCGCCGACCGCCGCGCCGATTATGCGAAGATGCTTGCCGAGAGCGGAGAACCCGCGAGTGCGGCCGAGCTGATGGAGCAGGCGCTGGAGCTGGTACCACGCTGGGCGGCGGGCTGGTTCACGCTTGCGACCTATCGCGAGAAGGCCGGCGATGCATCCGGCGCAATCGCGGCGCTGAACGAAGTGCTGATGCTCGATCAAGGCGATGTCTTCGGCGCCCGCCTCAAGCTTGCCGTTCTCGGCGGTGCCGATGTGCCGGACCGGCCGCCGAGCCTCTATGTCGAGCGGCTGTTCGACGACTACGCCGACCGCTTCGAAACCTCGCTCGTCGAGAAGCTCGGCTACAGCGTGCCCGGCAAGCTTGCCGGGCTAATTGCCGAAACGGCGGGTATCCCGAAACATTTCCGTCTCGCGATCGACCTTGGCTGCGGCACGGGCCTGCTGGGGCCGGAAATCCGCGCCCGGGTCGATCGGCTGGAAGGCTACGACCTATCGAAGGGCATGCTCGCCAAGGCGGCCGAAAAGAATGTCTACGATCACCTCGGCCAGGCCGATCTCGCGCTTGAGCCGGAATTGTCAGGCATTTTCGGTGGTGAGTTTGAGGCCGGCCGCGCAGATCTGATCACCGCCGCCGACGTGCTGATGTATCTCGGCGATTTGCATGGCGTGACGGCGATCGTGCAGAAACTTTCGGCCGATGGCGCCATCTTTGCGTTTTCGGTCGAGGATGCACAGCAGGCGGACGGCTATGTCCTGCGCGATTCCTTACGGTTCGCCCATTCCGAAGCCTATGTCAGTCGGATTTTGGCCGCTTACGGCTTTACGGCGCTGGATCTCACCCGCAGCATCATTCGCATGGATGGCGGAAAACCGGTCCATGGCATTCTGTTCATTACCCGGAAATCGGCTTAATAATTTCGAATCTTGCGAATTTGAAATAGGTCAGCATTGCTTACGTATTTTTGCTTGATTATCGCCTGAGCTTTCAGCAAAAAGCCTTGAAACCCAGGGGAAATCACATGGCAAACGCAAAGAGCGCATTTGGTATCTGGAATACATCCGCGACCCGGCATTCGTGGATCGAGGATGTTCAGGGCATCGTCTCCGGCAGCCTGATTTCCTCGCTTGGGCTATTTTGCCTTTCAAGCGCTGGCTTGTTGACCGGCAGCACCGCCGGCATAGCCTTCCTGCTGCACTATGCGATCGGCGTGAATTTCGGCCTCGCCTTTTTCGTGGTCAATCTGCCGTTCTTCTATCTGTCTCTGAAACAGCTCGGCCCGGTCTTCACCATAAAGACCTTCATCGCCATTGCGCTCACCTCGCTGCTGACCAACCTGCAGCCGCTGCTCTTCGATGTCGCGCATATCAACGCGCTCTGGTCGGCGGTGCTCGGCGGCATTCTGCTCGGCTTCGGCCTGCTCGCGCTCTATCGTCATCGGGCAAGCCTCGGCGGCGTCGGCATTCTGGGGATTTACCTGCAGGAGCGTTTCGGCATGAGGGCAGGGTTGGTGCAGCTTGCAATCGACCTATGCGTGCTCGCCGTCGCTTTTGCGGTGACCACGCCTGCTGTGGTCATCTGCTCGGTGATCGGCGCAATCGCGCTCAATCTCTTCGTCGCGATCAATCATCGCTCGGATCGCTATATAGCGCTGTAAAGCTAAAGCCTACTGCTTGCGGGTCTCGTCGGATTCGACGATCGCGGCTTCGTGATACCAGCTATCGAATGCGGCCGTCGCAATGGACGGGCCGATATCCGGGGTGAGGTTCACCTTCGGACGCTGGCTGAGCGCCGTGGGGCGAGCCGTAACGGGAAACTGATAGATCTTTGCGGTTTCGTGCCGAGTACCGATTGCCATTCTTTGTCTCTCCCTTTTTGGTGTTCAAGCGGGCGCGCTTCAAGAGACAACTCATATATAGCAAAGCCGAAGGCGAATATCACCATTTCGCTTAAAAAAAATGCTAAATGATGAAATTATAGGCAAATCAACAATGGTGTCGCCGATGCCGTTTCTTTGGTCTGCCGATTTTCCAATCCGTTTTAGGGCCTGGTCGAGCCTGCGACACTTTGGCAGCTCGATTGAAGCCATGGCGGCGATTTGAAAAGAATCTGATGCTTGGCACTGGGAAATCTTGCCCGAACACGCCTCAATCATAAAAATCTCGCCTGGCGGGCTAGGTGTCGATGCGATCTGGCACGGCACATGCATCTCTCTTGGCAGCCGTTCGTAGTGAGGAATTTTCCGGCGGGCGCGCCGGCCAAGTTTTTCCTACTTCGCCTGATTAACTGTTATGAGGTGCGTAATGACGAAGTTTAAGCTCGAGTACATCTGGCTCGACGGGTACACCCCGGTACCGAACCTGCGCGGTAAAACGCAGATCAAGGAATTCGACGCATTTCCGACGCTCGAGCAGCTTCCGCTTTGGGGCTTCGATGGTTCGTCGACGATGCAGGCAGAAGGCCGCAGCTCCGACTGCGTGCTGAAGCCCGTCGCTATCTATCCGGACCCGGCCCGTACCAACGGCGCTCTCGTCATGTGCGAAGTCATGATGCCTGATGGCATTACCCCGCACGAATCCAACAGCCGCGCGACCATCCTTGACGATGAAGACGCATGGTTCGGTTTCGAGCAGGAATACTTCTTCTACAAGGACGGCCGTCCGCTCGGCTTCCCGGAATCCGGCTATCCGGCCCCCCAAGGTCCGTACTACACCGGCGTCGGCTACAAGAACGTCGGCGATGTCGCTCGCGAAATCGTTGAAGAGCACCTCGACCTCTGCCTCGAAGCCGGCATCAACCACGAAGGCATCAACGCCGAAGTGGCCAAGGGTCAGTGGGAATTCCAGATTTTCGGCAAGGGCTCCAAGAAGGCCGCCGACCAGATCTGGATGGCACGCTACCTGCTGCTGCGTCTTTGCGAAAAGTACGGCATCGACATCGAGTTCCATTGCAAGCCGCTTGGCGACACCGACTGGAACGGCTCGGGCATGCACTGCAACTTCTCGACCAAGTTCATGCGCGAAGTCGGCGGCAAGGCCTATTTCGAAGCGCTCATGGCTCAGTTCGACAAGAACCTCGAAGCCCACATCGCTGTTTACGGTCCGGACAACCATATGCGCCTGACCGGCAAGCATGAAACGGCTCCGTGGAACAAGTTCAGCTACGGCGTTGCCGACCGCGGCGCCTCGATCCGCGTTCCGCACTCGTTCATCAAGAACGACTACAAGGGCTACCTCGAAGATCGTCGCCCGAACTCGCAAGGCGACCCCTACCAGATCGCTTCCCAGGTTCTGAAGACCATCTCGGAAGTACCGACCGCTGGTTTCGGCTCGGTTGCTGCCTGACGTATTTCGATCTCGGTTTTCCGAGGCGGAGATAAACGAAAAGCGCGGGATTTAGGTCCCGCGCTTTTTGCTTTGATGATAACGGTTCTAGGCAGCCTTGCTTGCCGCATCCAACGGATGCTGCGAGCGGAAGCCGACGGCAAGACGGTTCCAGATGTTGATCGTGCCGATTGCGACCGTGATCTTGACGATCTCTTCTTCGCTGAAATGCTGCTTCAGCGGTTCGAAATCGGCATCCGGAATGCCGGTCTGGGCGATCTTGGTGACGGAATCGACCCACCGAAGCAGGGCACGTTCGCGGTCGTCATAAACAGGCGATTCCCACCAGACGCATATCAGGTTGATCCACTGTTCGCTCAAGCCATCGTGGCGGGCTTCCTTCACATGCATGTCGACGCAATAGGCGCAGCCGTTGATCTGCGAGGCGCGGAGCTTGATCAGGTGAATGAAGCGGCGCTCAAGGCCGCTGCTCTGAACGAAGTTTTCCAGCGCGACGACGGCCTTGTAGGAGTCCGGGGAGGCTTTGGCGAAATTGAAACGCGGATGCATGGTCTTCTCCTTGGGTTTTAAATTGAGGTTCAGTTTCTGGTCTTGCGTTCATGCAGCTCGAGAAAGGCGCAGCCTCTCGCGGCTATGCCACCGTCCGTGTCCGTCTGCCGGAGGTCGGTCAGCACGTCGGCGATCGTTGTCTTTGCCAATTCGGCCCGATAGACGCGTTCTGCTGCCAGCATGGCGGCATTGATGCCGCAGGGCTTGGCGAAGTAGCGCCCTTCCAGCGGGTTTGGGCCGCGCTGGCGGATTTCCGCGCAGCGGAAGGCGGGTGCTGGGCCTTCAGCCGCCAGTACGATATCGAGAAGCGTGATCTCCTCCGGCTTGCGCGCCAGCCGATATCCGCCCTTCGGCCCCGGCACGCTATCGAGAATGCCGGCGCCAGAAAGCGCCTGCAGGTGCTTCAGAAGATAACTGACCGAAACGCCGTGAAATTCCGCAAGCGCCGCAGCCGAGAGCACGCCGCCATCGGACAAACCCGACAGCATGGCAACGCAATGGATGGATTGTTCGACGCCGTCTCCGAGCTTCATCTTCGTGCCTTTCTAATCGTAGATAATTTTTATCCATGATTATGGTGGGAGTCAAGGCCCTTGAAATGAGCGGCATGTAAGCTGCATTTGAATATGTCGGACGTCTGACACCCCCTCTGTCACGACAGTGACAGAGGGGGTATTGCGTTCTCCGCAAACGCTGAAACGAAAGGACACGAAGTCTCCCCGCTTCTCATCCGCCGCATATCCATTACATTGAAGCCCGTGGACCAGATCGACGCGCAGTACCCCTTTGTCTTACCTGCCCCTTTTCTCCGCTGGTTTGCGGAAAAGGGCTGGCAGCCGCGTGCGCATCAGCTGGAGCTGCTGGCCCGCGCCGAAGCCGGCGAAAGCACGCTGCTGATTGCGCCCACTGGCGCCGGCAAGACGCTCGCCGGCTTCCTGCCGTCGCTGACGGATCTCACTCGGCGCGGCAAGATCCCACCAGGTTCGGCCTTCACCGGCATCCATACGCTCTACATTTCGCCGCTGAAGGCGCTGGCGGTCGATATCGAGCGCAACCTGATGAAGCCCGTTTCGGAGATGGGCCTGCCTGTCACGGTCGAAAACCGCACCGGCGATACGCCGAGCGGCAAGCGGCAGCGGCAGAAGCTCAACCCGCCCGATATCCTGCTGACGACGCCGGAGCAGGTGGCGCTGCTGCTCGCCAATCGTGAGGCCGAGCGCTTCTTCAAGGATTTGAAATACATCGTCTTCGATGAACTGCATTCGCTCGTCACCTCCAAGCGCGGTCATATGCTGTCCCTTGGCCTTGCCCGCATCCGCAAGCTGGCGCCGCGCGTGCAGACCATCGGTCTTTCAGCGACGGTTGCCGACCCCATGGATCTGCAGAAATGGCTGGTAGCGCAGCGGCCGGGGGAGGAGCGCCATGCGGGCCTCGTCATCGTCGAAGGTGGCGCCAAGCCCGATATCTCGATCCTTGCGACGGAAGAGCGCATCCCCTGGTCCGGCCACTCGGCCAAATATGCGATCCCCGACATCTATCGCGAGCTGAAGGCCCATCGCACGACGCTGCTCTTCGTCAACACGCGCTCGCAGGCCGAAATGCTGTTCCAGGAGCTATGGTCGGCCAATGACGACAATCTGGCGATCGCCCTGCACCACGGCTCGCTCGATGTCGGCCAGCGCCGCAAGGTGGAGGCGGCTATGGCAGAGAACCGGCTGCGTGCTGTCGTCGCCACCTCCACACTCGATCTCGGTATAGATTGGGGCGACGTCGATCTCGTCATCCATGTCGGCGCGCCGAAAGGCGCCAGCCGCCTTGCCCAGCGCATCGGCCGTGCCAATCACCGCATGGATGAACCCTCGAAAGCAATTCTTGTGCCGGCCAACCGCTTCGAAGTCATGGAATGCCAGGGAGCGCTTGATGCCAACTATACAGGCGCGCAGGACACACCACCCATTGGCGCCGGAGCGCTCGACGTTCTCGCCCAGCATGTGCTCGGCATGGCCTGCGCCGAGCCCTTTGACATGCTCGAACTTTATGACGAGGTGCAGAGTGCAGCACCCTATGCCGAGCTTTCCTGGGAGACCTTCGAGCGCATCGTCGATTTCGTTGCCACCGGCGGCTATGCGCTGCGGACTTATGAGCGCTATGCCCGCATCCGCAAGACGGCGGATGGACGCTGGCGCGTCTCCAATCCGCAGGTCGCCCAGCAGTACCGGCTGAACCTCGGCACGATCGTCGAAGAGGCGATGCTCAACATCCGCCTGGTAAAGCGCAACGCGCTGGGCTCGCTCGGAAGAGGCGGCGCGCCGCTCGGCAAGGTCGAGGAATATTTCGTCGAGCAGTTGTCACCCGGCGATACCTTCCTGTTTTCCGGCAAGGTTCTGCGCTTCGAAGGCATCCGCGAGAGCGAATGCCTCGCGTCGCAGGCCTTCTCGCTGGATCCGAAAATTCCCTCCTATGCCGGCGGCAAGTTCCCGCTGTCCACCTATCTGGCCGATCAGGTGCGCGCGATGATAGCCGATCCGGACCGGCGGCACCGCCTGCCGGATCAGGTGCGCGATTGGCTGGAAATTCAGAACGAGAAGTCCTTGCTGCCGAAGCGCGACGAGTTTCTGATTGAGACATTCCCGCGCGGCAGCCGCGCCTACATGGTTGCCTATCCTTTCGAGGGAAGGCTGGCGCACCAGACGCTCGGCATGCTGCTGACCCGAAGGCTGGAGCGCGCCGGCGCCAAGCCCATGGGCTTCGTCGCGACCGATTATTCGCTCGGCATCTGGGGTCTGGAGGATATGGGGTTGATGATCGCCAACGGGCGCCTCAGCCTCTCTGATCTCTTCGACGAGGATATGCTCGGCGACGATCTCGAAGCCTGGCTCGATGAATCTTTCCTGCTGAAGCGGACCTTCCGCAATTGCGCCGTGATTGCAGGCTTGATCGAGCGCCGGCATCCGGGCAAGGAAAAGACCGGCCGGCAGGTGACCGTCTCGGCCGATCTGATCTATGACGTGCTGCGCAGCCACGAGCCCGATCATATCCTGCTGCAGGCAACGAGGCAGGATGCCGCGACCGGACTTTTGGATATTGGCCGTCTTGCGGATATGCTGAAGCGAATCAGGGGCCATATCACCCATCGCGCGCTGGACCATATTTCTCCGCTCGCCGTTCCGGTGATGCTGGAAATCGGCAAGGTGCCGGTACCGGGCGAGGCTCACGATTCTCTGCTTGCGGAAGCGGCTGACGACCTGATCCGCGAAGCGATGGAATAGAGATGCCGCAAAGCAGACGACGAAGGTAGATTGTTACGGTGATGAACCGCCTGGCGCTAGCGCGAGATATGAATGAAGGCAACGGCGCAACCAGTGCGCTGGGTGTCGAGGCCGTCATTCATGGCGTCGCCGCCGTCTGCGATCCGCTCGGCGCGCTCTATCTGCCGGATGCGGGCATTCTCGTCGTCTCCGATCTGCATCTGGAAAAGGGCGCGGCCTTTGCCCGCCGAGGCATGATGCTGCCGCCCTACGATACGCTGGCGACCCTGACGGTCCTCTCCGCCGTCATCTCGCGCTATGATCCGAAACTCGTGGTGTCGCTGGGCGACAATTTCCACGATCGGATCGGTTCGCAGCACTTGCCGGAAGAGTTTCGCAGCCTGATCGTTAACATGGCGCGCGGCCGCGAATGGATCTGGATCAACGGCAATCATGATCCGGATGGCACCGTCGATCTCCCCGGCCATTCGGTTGATGAGATGCATTACGGTGGTTTAACGTTCCGCCATGAGCCAAAGGCCGGGTTGCAGGCCGGCGAGATCGCCGGCCACCTGCATCCCTCGGCCACCGTTCGGCGTCGCGAGAAATCGGTGCGCCGCCCGTGCTTTGCCACCGATGGCGCCCGCCTGCTGATGCCCGCCTTCGGCGTGATGACCGGCGGCCTCGATCTTCGCCACAAGGCCATGGCCGGCCTTTTCGAGCGCGAGAGCTTGATTGCGCACCTGCTCGGCCGCGACCGCATCTACTCCGTGCGGTTCGGCAATCTCTCGGCCTAGGCCGCGTTCGCCGGTTCGTAACGCAGGATGACAGCCCCGGTTTTGAGGGGCGTGGAGCCGATGAGCTTCATCGGGCGCTGGTCGGGCGCCGGTTTAAAATGCGGATTGCCGGCACCGAGGACGACCGGAACGAGGCAGATCCTGAGTTCATCCACCAGCCCCGCCTTGAGCAATGCATCGGTCACTTCGGCACTGCCGAAGACAAACATGGTCTTGCCCGGTTCTTCCTTCAGCTTCTTCACCTCAGCGACGATGTCACCAACGACGCGGGTATTGTTCCAGTCTGCTTTGTCGAGCGTCCGCGAGGCGGCAATCTTGGCGATACCGTTCATGTAGGCGGCGATGTCGGGCGCTTCCGTCGCGGTCGGCCAATAGGCGGCCATGCCTTCATAGGTCTTGCGGCCGAAGATCAGCAGATCGCCTTCCTTGCCGAGTTCGACCGCATAGTGTTCCAACTCATCGCCCCAGGCGAGCCTATGGAAATCAAGATCCCACGGCTTGGTTCCCTCGAAATAGCCGTCGAGCGTCATGAGATTCCAGATAACGAGCTTCCTCATCACTTCCTCCATTGTGATAACCGTACCATAATCAAAACTAGTTGCTAAAAGAAAGTAGTTGCAAATTAATCGTACTGATAGCAAAATGCAAGCGGTCTTTTGGAGGCCCTTATGGACGCAGTGCATCGTTCCGGCTGCCCGATCAATTTGACCCTGGAAATCCTCGGTGATCGCTGGAGCCTGATCGTCATCAGGGACATCATGTTCGGCAATCGCCGGCATTTTCGCGAGTTGCTGCAGAATTCGCAGGAGAGGATTGCTTCCAATATTCTCGCCGATCGGCTGAAGCGGCTGGTGGAACGTGGTCTGCTGACCCGCGAAAGCGATCCCACTCACAAGCAGAAGGCCGTCTACAGCCTGACGGAAATGTCGATCGACCTCGTGCCCATTTTTGCCCATATGGGTGCCTGGGGCCGCAAGCATCTGCCGGTTTCCGAGGAGCTGTCGATCCGGGCCGAACTCCTGGAGGATGGCGGCCCAAAGCTCTGGGATGATTTCATGGAGGAGTTGCGTGCCAAGCATCTCGGCAAGGTGCTGCTCCCGGGCACGCCCTCGGTGCTCGGCCGGTTGACCGAAGCGTATATCGAGGTCGCCAATCGCCGGAAAAGCGGTTGATCAGTTCTTCCGGAAGATGAAGCTTGCGCCCCAGCCGGTGACGAGGGCGAGCAGCACCGAGAAAATGCCATAGGTGATCGGCCGCTGATGCGCCGCATCGGTAATGGTCTGCTCTATCCCCGTCTTGATGACGCGCAGCGGCAGCGATTTCTCGCTCAAGAACTTGCCGCTCTTGAAGAGATAGGCGCGCACCATATGCACCCCGTTCGGCACATCGGCGGGTACCCTGAGCGTTGCTTTGAAGAGCGAGGAGCTGACGAAGCGAACGCCGGCGGGGTCGCTTTCATAGAGCCCGCCGGCTTTCTGCAGGCGTCGGAAGGCGTTGCGGAATTCCGGGACATCGCCAACATTGCCGACGAAGCCGACCGGCGTCAGCGGAAGATGGTCGACGCCAATGCCGCGGTCGCTGAGTTCGAGCGGCGTGGTGATATTGTCGACCGCACGCGTGCTCGAGAGCGAATAGGCTTCCGGCACATGCTCGAACGTCATCGAGCGGGTGTTGACCCATATGCCGAAGACGCGCTCTTTCCTGCGAACCGTTGCATTCTCGCGCGGCCCCTCCAGCACGACGACGATATCGTACTGGCCGATGGCCAGAAGCAGCTGGTCGGTGTTGGAAAGGGCGCCGAAGATCGTCAGATCGGCGCCGGTGAAGTCCGAGGTGATGGCGATTTCGCTCGTCGATGTGCCGATCTCCATCGTCTCCCGCGCCGTAGTCGAGGTCGTCGGCTGATCGAGCAGCACTTGCGCCGGCGCGGTGAACGGAGTGAGCAGCAATGCGGCGGCAAGGAGCAGTCCGAATCCTCTCATCGGCTCACCCCTTCCATGACGACGGAGTAAACGTCCGCCGGCGTCACCACGAGAGTGATGACGAGGCGAAGGCCGACGGCCAGGACGAGGAGGCCGAGGAGTGCGCGCAATTGCTCGCCGCGCAGCTTCTGGCCGACACGCACGCCGTATTGCGCGCCGACGACGCCCGCCACCATCAAGAGGAAGGCCAGGATGATATCGACGGAATAGTTGGTGGCTGCCTGGACGATTGTTGTAAAGGCCGTCACGAAAATGACCTGGAACAACGAGGTGCCGACAACGACATTTGTGGGCACGCGCAGCAGATAGATCATGGCGGGCACAAGAATGAAGCCGCCGCCGATACCCATCGGCGTCAGCATGCCGACGAAGAAACCAAGACCGATGACCGGAATGGCGCTGAGATAGAGCTTGGATTTCTTGAACCGCAGTTTCAACGGCAGCCGCTGTACCCAGTTGTGATGGCGCGGCTTGCCGGTTGCCGGGGGCAGTTTGCCGGCTGCGCGGCGCATGGCTCGCACGCTTTCCCATAGCATCAGCGAGCCTACGGTGCCGAGGAGAATCACGTAGATCAGGGAAATGATCAGGTCGATCTGGCCGAGCCTTCGCAAGAGCACGAATAGCCAGAGGCCGAACGTCGCCCCCGCGAGACCGCCGGCCAGCAAGATCGAGCCCAGTTTCAGGTCGAGCGAGCCACGGCGGAAATGGCTGAGCGCTCCCGAAACCGAGGAGGCGACGACCTGATTGGAGCCGGTGGCGACGGCAACAACAGGCGGGATGTTGTAGAAAATCAGAAGAGGCGTGATGAGGAAGCCGCCGCCGACGCCAAACATGCCGGAGAGAAACCCTACGGCTGCTCCCATGCCGAGAATAATCAAAATATTCACCGACAATTCTGCGATCGGCAGATAGATCGTCACGCCTTGTTCCCATTTGCAGGCTTTTCGGCGCGGTGACCGAAGCCCATTTCCCCTTAAATGGCGGATTCTAATCTGAAATCATTGCCAGAGCCTTAGGAAAGGCCGAGCTGCCCCAGTTTTCGAATTGCCGCATTCACCCTAACCCGGCTTTTTCCACTTTTCTGTGACGCTGTATAGCGGAATGGTGGGTGCTGGCAGGGGATGCGGCAGCTTTGAGCTACCTAAACAAAATGCCGGCGTGCTGACGCCGGCATTTTGGTTGATCGTTTTCGCACGAAAGCCCGAAGCTACTTGTTGCGGGCGAGCAGCTCCTTGACCACTTGATCGGTGACCCGGCCATCCGCCGGCAGGCCGACGGACTTTTGGAAGCTCTTCAGGGCGGCTACCGTCTTGTCCCCCATGGCGCCATCCGGTGCACCGGCGTCGAAGCCATTCTTGTTGAGGATGGCCTGAATGTTGCGGATCGCCTTCTTCATGTCGATCGAGGCCGTGTTCACGCCCTTGCCGGTGGTCCATTCGTCGGGGATGTCGGTGCCGTTGGCCTTCGGATCGGCCGACTGCACTTTCCAGAGATCGACCTTGGCACGCGCACTTTCGAGATCGGCCGGTTTCATGGCGTTGGCCACTTCGTCACGCTTCTGCGCGGCGTCCTTGTCACCGCTCTTGGCGGCGATCGCGAACCATTTGTAGGATTCCTGCAGGTCCTGTTTCACGCCGTTGCCGCGCGCATAGAGGATTGCGAGGTTGAACTGGCTGTCGGAGACGCCGAGGTTGGCGGCGCGGACGAACCAGTTCGCCGCGCTATCATAATCCTGCGGTCCTACTGTGCCCGAGGCGTAGAGAACCGCGAGATTGTGCATGGCGCTGGCATTGCCCTGATTGGCGGCCTGTTCGTAATACTGCTTGGCCTTGACGAGGTCGCGATCGACGCCGTTGCCCTTCTCATACATGCTGGCGAGGCGATATTGGGCCGGGGCATAACCCTTGTCGGCCGAAAGCTGATACCAGGTTGCAGCCTGCTTCATATCGGCAGCAACGCCGCGGCCATCCGTATAGCGTGCGCCGATTTCGAAGAGCGCCACCGGATCGGCCGATTTAGCGGCAGCGACGAGCGATGGCGGCTGGATGCCGTCGGGTACCGCGATTTCCGGCGCTGCCGGCGTGGTGGCGGGAGAGACAGCGGATGTGTTCTCAGTCTGAACGAAGGCGGTGGCCTGCTGTGCAGGTGCGCTGCCGGCAGGAGCCAACTCTTCGCTTGCCGTCTGGTTGCCGTCGAGCGGCGTAGCTGCCGTCAGGTGATCATTCGCGGGTGCGGCGGGATCGGTGGCCGTGGGTGCAGGCTGGACTTCCGCCGTCTCCGTCGTGGAAATCGAGGGTGCGGCGGCCTGGTTTGCAGCAGGCTGCTGATTGCTGGCGGCCGGGTTCGTGTTGGCAGCGACGGTATTGATCGCGGTACTATCGGCAGGCGCGACCATTGTCGATACCTGGGCCGGTGTCGGCGCCTTCTGGCCGCGTGTCAGTGTGTTCGCCAGCGGATAGGCCATGATGGCGAGCATGACGGCGCCCAATGCAAGCAGAATCGGCCGGCGGAAGCGCGAGAACGCACCGCTCTTGGCGTCTTTCTTGGAAGCAGGAGCAGAACGCTGCGTCTGGTCGACTTCCATGGCTGCGGCCTGCGCGGCGCGGCGGGCGGCCGCGATATAATCGGCCCGTTCGTTCTCGCTCGGCTGGCGGGCGTTTCCGCTGCGCGACGTGTTCTGGCTGGCGCGCACGCGCTCGAGGATCTTCTTGATGTCAGGCGCGCCGGAGCCCGGCTCCAGCAGTTCGTTGGCCTCTTCGCCGGGCATCACGTCGGCGGGATCGATCGACGGCGCCTGCTCGATGACCGGGCGGTCCGGCAGAAAGATCGGTTCGGCCTTTTCCGGCATGAAGAAGCGCTTGCCGAGGCTGGCAAACAGGCTGGTCTTGCCGCTCTTCTTGGCTGCCGCCTTGATTTCAGCCTTCGTGTTGGCGTCGATCGCCTGTGCGACCGCGACTTCGGCGGAAACCGAGGCTTCGGCAGGCGCCATCGTGCGGATGATCGGACCCGCCTTCTGCTGCGTGGCCATTGGCGGCCTCAGCGCCGGAGCATCCTCTTCGGCAAAGACGTCGCTTTCGAATGTCGCGGCCGGCATGACGGGCGCCGGCTTGCGCTGTTCCATATGATCGAGACGGTCGGCGATCTGCAGCAGGGTATCGTGCAGAGCCTCGAAGGTGCGGTGCGTGCGCTCGTCGCTGGCGCGGCTGAGGTCCTCAAGATGACGAAGGTCTTCGGCAAGTGCCGTCAATGCCGCCATATCGGCCGCCTGTGCACCATGACCCATTGCGCCTTCGCGCGAATAGGCTTCGACGACGGTTTCCGCCGCATGGCGGGCCGCTTCGATGATATATTCGTCGTTGGTCGCCATATAGTCCTCAATCGCGCTCATGCGGCGATCGAAATCTGGAGGCAGATGATCGCCGCCGGCGCGAGGCTCGGCCGTCAGCAATGTCGAGAGATGGGCGATCTGCTCTTCGAGACTGCGCAGCGCCTGCGTATCCGTCGGCGGAGCGGCAGTGCTCGCTTCCAGCCGGGCTGCGATGTCGGAGAGGCGGCCTTCGAGCCGGCGTGCCATGCTGTCGTCGAGGCTTGCGGCCGGCGCTGCCGGATGGAAATCGATCTCGTCGATGCGGCGAGCGAGATAATCCAGCCGGTCGGCCAGCGCGTTGCCGACAGACCCATGTTCCAGCGCATCGATCTTATGGGAGATGTCGGCGAGATAGGTGACGAGCTCCGGCTGCGGCGTGGCCTTCTGCGAACGTTCCATCAGATACGAAAGCTGGTCCAGCCGCTCCTCGAGGCGGGCGACGGCCTTGGCGCTGCCGAGTTCGTCGATGCGCATGGCAAGCGCTTCGAGACGGCCGGAAAGGTCGTCGGCAGGCTGACGCCGGCCCGCATCGCGGCTCATCATGTCGATCTGGTCGGCAAGGCCGCTGAGGCGGCCTTCCAGCCGCTGCATGGCCTGGTCCTGCGGCTGCATCATCGAACCGAGGCTTTCCATCGCGGTCGCGATCGTCAGCAGCTTGGTTTCCAGCGCATGCACGGCCGGGCTGTCGTTCACGCCGCCGAGATGCTGCTTGATGTCATCGAGACGATAGGCAAGCGAGACGAGCTCGTCCTGCAGGCCCGACGTGTCGATCGCCTTCACCTGACGCTCGACATGGTGAAGCGACTCTTCGCGGGCGAGGCCGTCCATCAGCGAACGCAGCTCATCGAATTCTGCTTTCAGTCCGGCAGTCTCCGGCTGACCGGCGAGCTGGTTGATGCTGTCGGCAAGCCTGGCCATGTCCTGGCGGACATCGGCGGCGAAATGCTTGTCCTCGGCGTTTTCGCGGATATCGCGGATTTCGGCACGCAAGGCGGTGACTTCGCGGCTCACGCTATCGGCGATGTCGCGCTTCAGATCCTGGCGAAGGTTGACGAGCGCCTGGGCGATATCGACCGGCGCGTCGGCGGCAGCGGCCCGCATCGGCTGGCGCTGGGGATAGCTGTCGATCGGACGTCGTGCCGGCTGCAGTTCTGCATGCGCGATTTCCTCGCGCCGTGGCTGCAGACGTTCGCGGTTTGCTTCCAGCGTGCGCTGGCGCTGACGGATTTCGGCAAGCGGATCGGAGCGAAGGTCGCTCTCGTGACGTTCGTTGCGGAGCGGGCGCTCGTAAGTGCGACTGGCATATTGTTCGCGGTCGGGGCGGGGCGGCATCCGCTCGGGTGCGGCTCGTTCGGGAGCAGGCGCATAGCCGGCAGCGGCGCGCTGGCGCGTATCGCGCGCGGCGGCGGTTCCCATCAGCCCTTCGATGCGTGCCTCCAGCCCCTCGATTGTGCGGCTCAGAGCATCCAGCGACGTCCAGTCACCGGTTCCGGTATGATTTGATCGCGATCCGCTCATATCTCTTGCTCGCCTCGAACTGTGGACCACCAGGCTGTCATGCTGACGAAAGAAGACGTTGCTGCATCGCCTTGCTGTCTGCATCCCGCCGTTCGGAAAGGGATAAATCTATTGGCTTTCCTCAAACAGAGCGGCATAGACAGCGCGATTTCCAAGCATAAGTTGAAGAAACGCGAAGCACTGCTGCTCAACTCGTACAATTTACGAAACGTGGTAAACAACTCGTTAAGTTTGCCTGATGTCTTAACCTTTTATTTTGGTTCTGCTGTACCGCCGCCTGATATTCTTGCGCTGAGGCAGCACCAGTTTGCTTGGGCGGAGGGGAGGTATCGGCGATATCCAGAATGCTCTCCCCCCATCGGCTTCATTAAAATTTCACCGCGAGACACGAATTTGACGTTTACGCAAACGTCAATATTTTGTAAGAGTATGAAAGTGGCCGGAATCTCAAGGTCCGGCGGCGAATTGGAGGAATTCGAGAAATGCCAGTCTACAAGGCCCCGGTGAACGATACGCTCTTCGTCCTGAACGATGTGCTTGGGCTGGAGCGCTACAACAATCTTCCGGGTTATGCCGATGCCACGCCTGACATGATCGAGGCGATTGTCGGTGAAGCGGCCAAGATGTCGGAAGAGGTGCTTTTCCCGCTCAATTATTCCGGCGATCAGGAAGGCTGCGTGCGCCATGACGACGGCACCGTCTCGACGCCGAAGGGCTTCAAAGAAGCCTATCGCGCCTATCGCGAAGGTGGCTGGCTGGGTCTTGCCGTGCCGGAAGAATTCGGCGGGCAGGGGCTTCCCTATGTGCTGCACTGCGCCGTCGGCGAATATACCTCCGCCGCCAACATGTCTCTGATGATGTATCCGGGCCTGACGCAGGGCGCTATTGCCGCCATCCTCGTGCATGGCACCGACGCACAGAAGCAGACCTATTTGCCGAAGATGGTCGAGGGCAGCTGGTCCGGCACCATGAACCTCACCGAGCCGCATTGCGGCACCGATCTCGGACTCTTGCGCACCAAGGCGGTGCCACAGCCTGATGGCAGCTATAAGATATCAGGTCAGAAGATCTTCATTTCGGCCGGTGAGCACGACATGACGGACAATATCGTTCATCTCGTCCTTGCCCGCATCGAAGGTGCGCCTGAGGGCACCAAGGGCATCTCACTCTTCATCGTGCCGAAGTTCCTCGTCAAGGATGACGGTTCGCTCGGCGATCGCAACCCTGTCTCCTGTGGTGCGATCGAACACAAGATGGGCATCCACGGCAACGCCACTTGCGTCATGAACTATGATGAGGCCACAGGCTTCCTGATCGGTGCGGAGAACAAGGGCCTCAACGCCATGTTCGTGATGATGAACGAGGCTCGCCTCGGCGTTGGCCTGCAGGGTCTCTCCATCGCCGAGATCGCCTATCAGAACGCGGCCAATTATGCCCGCGAGCGCATTCAGGGCCGCTCGCTCTCCGGCCCGAAGGCGCCCGACAAGAAGGCGGACCCGATCATCGTGCATCCGGATATCCGTCGCTCGCTGATGACGATCCGCGCCTTCAACGAGGCCGGCCGCGCCTTCCTGCTCTGGACGGCGCTGAAATCAGATATCGCCCATCGCTCCCCGGATGAGAAGGACCGCCAGGCAGCTGACGATATGCTGGGTCTGGCGACGCCGATCCTGAAGGGCGTCCTGACCGACAAGGGCTTCGAGCATGCCGTCATGGCACAGCAGGTCTTCGGTGGTCACGGCTATATCGAAGAGCACGGCATGAGCCAGTATGTCCGCGATGCCCGCATCACCATGATCTATGAAGGCGCCAACGGCATTCAGGCGCTCGATCTCGTGGGCCGCAAGCTGGCGCTGAACGGCGGCCGCGCCGTCATGGCTCTCTTCAAGGAAATCGGCGATTTCTGCGAGGAAAACCGCAGCGACGAGCAGATGGCTTTCTTCACCAAGCATCTGAAGAAAGGCTTGAACGATGTGCAGGCCGCAACCATGTGGTTCATGCAGAATGCCATGGCCAAGCCCGACAATGCCGGTGCCGGCTCGACCGATTACATGCACCTCTTCGGCCTCGTCGTTCTCGGCTATATGTGGGCGAAGATGGCCAAGGCGGCGCAGGCAGGCCTTGCGGCTGGCGACAGCGCGCGCGAGGATTATCTGAAGAACAAGCTTGTCACGGCGCGGTTCTACATGGAGCGCATCATGCCGGAAACGGCGCTGCGCAAGGCGCGCATCGAAACCGGTGCCGACACGATGATGGAACTGGCGGCGGAAGCCTTTTGATCAAGGCGGCGCCAGCCGCTGCAGGGAGATGAGACATGACCGAGGTTTTCATTTACGACCACGTGCGCACGCCGCGCGGGCGGGGCAAGAAGGATGGGGCGCTGCATGAAGTGCCCTCCGTGCGCCTTGCCGCCAAGACGCTGGAGGCGATCCGCGACCGCAACGGCCTCGATACCGAAACGGTTGACGACATCATCATGGGCTGCGTCGATCCTGTCATGGAAGCAGGCGCCGTTATCCCGAGGGGCGCTGCCTTCGAAGCCGGCTATTCCACCAAGGCGCCTGGCATGCAAATTTCCCGCTTCTGCGCCTCCGGCCTTGATGCCGTGAATTTCGGCGCGGCCAAGATCGCTCAAGGGGCTGATGACATCGTCATCGCCGGCGGCGTCGAAAGCATGTCGCGCGTCGGCTTGGGCATGTCGGGTGGTGCCTGGTTCATGGACCCCTCCGTCAATTTCCCGGCCTATTTCATGCCGCAGGGCGTCTCGGCCGATCTTATCGCCACGAAATACGGCTTCTCCCGCGATGACGTCGATGCCTATGCCGTCGAAAGTCAGAAGCGCGCCGCCAATGCCTGGGAGAAGGGCTACTTCAAGAATTCGGTCATTCCGGTGAAGGACATCAACGGCCTGACCATTCTCGACCGCGATGAGCACATGCGTCCCGGCACCGATATGCAGGCGCTCGCCTCGCTCAATCCGTCCTTCCAGATGCCCGGCGAGATGGGAGGCTTCGAAGCCGTCGGCATCCAGGCGCATCCGGAAGTCGAGCGCATCAACTACGTCCATCACGCCGGCAACTCCTCCGGGATCGTCGATGGTGCTGCCGCCGTTCTGCTCGGCTCCAAGGCGGGCGGTGAAAGCATGGGGCTGAAGCCGCGTGGCCGTATCAAGGCCTTCGCCAATATCGGCTCCGACCCGGCGCTCATGCTGACAGGCCCGGTCGACGTCACCGAAAAACTCCTGAAGCGCAGCGGCTTGACGCTTGCCGACATCGATCTTTTCGAACTGAATGAAGCCTTTGCCGCCGTCGTGCTGCGCTACATGCAAGCCTTCGATATCGAGCATGACAAGATCAACGTCAATGGCGGCGCCATCGCCATGGGCCATCCGCTCGGCGCCACCGGCGCGATGATCCTCGGCACCGTGCTGGATGAGCTGGAACGCCGCGACCTCAACACGGCGCTGGTTACGCTCTGCATCGGCGCCGGTATGGGCACGGCCACGATCATCGAACGCGTCTGAGGAGGGGAAACCAATGGCTTACACGAATTTCACCGTCGAAACCGACGCAGACGGCATAGCCCTTGTTACCTGGGACATGCCCGGCAAGTCCATGAATGTCTTCACCGCCGAGATCCTCGAGGAGCTGAACGCCATCATCGATGCCACGGTTGCCGATGCGGCCGTCAAGGGCGTGGTCTTCACCTCAGGCAAATCCTCCTTCTCCGGCGGTGCCGATCTCTCGATGATCAAGTCGATGTTTTCCTTCTATCAGGAGGAAAAGGCGAAGGATCCGGCCGCTGCCACGCAGAAGCTCTTCGATCTCGTCGGCCGCATGACCGGCCTGTTCCGCAAGCTCGAAACCTGCGGCAAGCCATGGGTTTCGGCCATCAACGGTACCTGCATGGGCGGCGCTTTCGAGCTGTCGCTGGCCTGCCACGGCCGCGTCGCGTCAAACGCCAAGAGCGTCAAGATTGCGCTGCCCGAGGTCAAGGTCGGTATCTTCCCCGGCGCCGGCGGCACGCAGCGCGTGTCGCGCCTGACGGATGCGCAATCCGCCCTGCAGATGATGACGACGGGCCAGTCGCTGACGGCGGCTCGCGCCAAGGCTATGAACCTGGTGCATCAGGTGGTCGAGCCGGATCAGCTGATCCCGGCCGCCAAGCAGATGATCAAGGATGGCCTGAAGCCCATCGCCCCCTGGGACGAAAAGGGCTTCAAGGCACCGGGCGGCGGCATCTGGACGCCGGCCGCAGCCCAGCTCTGGCCAGCAGCCCCGGCCATCCTGCGTCGCGAGACATCCGGCAATTATCCGGCAGCGCTCGCCATCCTCAAATGCGTCTATGAAGGCCTGCAGGTTCCCTTCGATACCGGCCTGAAGATCGAGCAGCGCTATTTCACCCATGTGCTGCAGACCACCGAAGCCTATTCGATGATCCGCTCGCTGTTCATCTCCATGCAGGAACTCGGCAAGGGCGCCCGCCGCCCGGCCGGCCAGCCGAAGACGGAGCTGAAGAAGGTCGGCGTCGTCGGCGCCGGCTTCATGGGCGCGTCCATCGCCTATGTCACGGCTGTCGCCGGCATCCCGGTCACGCTTATCGACCGCGATATCGAAGCCGCAACCAAGGGCAAGGGCGTCGGCGAGGGGCTGGTCAAGGACTCGATCGGTAAGGGAAGGCTGACGCAGGACGAAGGCGCAGCTCTGCTCTCGCGCATCACGCCGTCGGCCGATTATGCCGATCTCAAAGATGCCGATCTCGTCATCGAAGCCGTGTTCGAGGATCGCGACGTCAAGAAGGCCGTTATCGAGGCCGTCGAAGCCGTGCTGCCGGCCGGCGCCGTCTTTGCCTCCAACACCTCGACGCTGCCGATCACGGGCCTTGCGAAGAATTCCAAGCGCCCGGTCGATTTCATCGGCGTCCACTTCTTCTCGCCGGTCGAGAAGATGATGCTGACCGAAGTCATCCTCGGCAAGGAAACCGGCGACCATGCGCTGGCGGTTGCGCTCGACTATGTCGCCGCCATCAAGAAGACGCCGATCGTCGTCAATGATACCCGTGGCTTCTTCGTCAATCGCTGCGTCTTCCGCTATATCCACGAAGCCTATGACATGCTGATCGAAGGCGTGCCCGCAGCCATGATCGAGAATGCCGCCAAGATGGCTGGCATGCCTGTCGGGCCTCTGGCGCTGAACGATGAAGTCGCTATCGATCTGTCCTACAAGATCCTGAAGGCGACGGTTGCCGATCTCGGCGAAAAGGCGGTCGACCCGCGTCATATGCAGCTGATCAGCGGTCTCGTCGAAGGCGAGGGTCGTTTAGGCCGGAAGAACTCCAAGGGCTTCTACGATTACCCGCCGAAGCCGGCGAAGAAGTCGCTCTGGCCGGGCCTCACGGATCTCTATCCGCAGAAGAAGGCCGATGAGATTGATGTCAACGTGCTGAAACAGCGCTTCCTTGTCACGATCGCGCTGGAAGCTGCCCGCACCATCGAAGAAGGCATCGTCACCGATCCGCGCGAAGCCGATGTCGGCTCCATCCTCGGCTTCGGCTTCGCTCCCTATACCGGCGGTGCGCTGTCCTATATCGATGGCATGGGTGTGAAGGCTTTCGTGGAGCTCTGCGAAAAGCTGGCGGCCCCCTACGGCCCGCATTTCCAGCCCACAGCGCTTCTGAAGGATATGGCCGCAAAGGGCGAGACCTTCTACGGCCGCTTCGATCCCTATGGCGCCAAGAAGGCGGCCTGAACCGGAGAGCTATTGCTCGCGACAAATCATGGGCCGCCCCTGTCAGGAGCGGCCCTTTTTTGTTGATTGGTTCAGCCTAGATCAATGGCGAGTACGTAAGATTTTGCTTACGCGTTGCTCAATGGCTTCTCTTGCCCCGCCCTCAGCGCAACGACGCCCCAACCCACGAGCAGAAGGATCGCTACCGCATAGATATCGGCAGCCTCGGCAAAGCCGAGCGCTTTCGACAGGAAGCCGGCGAAGATGGCGGGGACGCTGAAGGCGAGGTAGCTCTGGATGTAGAAGGCGGAGAGCAGCCCGGCGCGTTCGTCGGGCTTTGCCAGTGGCATGATGCTTCTGACCGTGCCGAGGAAAACCGCCCCGAAGCCCGAGCCGGCAATCACAGTTCCCAGGGCGAGGATCGACACTTCAGCCGCATGCATGCCGGCGATGATGGTCAGTATGCCGAGGCACATGGTTGGTATGCCGAACTTCATGATCGCGGCGGCGGATCGCTTACGCAACAGGAACACCGCGGCCGCACCGCTGATCGTCAATGCCCCGACTACAGAACCGCCGACCAGCGGCGCCGTGCTGCCGGTCGTGGCGCTGACCAGCGAGGGCACCAGCGACAGATAGAAGCCGGCGAGCGCCCAGACGGCGATATTGATCGGCGTCAGCGCTAGCAGCGTCCGCCGCGCCTGCTGGGGAACGGCGACTTCCGGCTTCAGCGATGCGAGCACGCCGGTCCTTCGGCTCGTAGTCTCCGGCATCAGCCATAGCAGCGCGGCTTGCAGCGCCAGCAGGGCAAGCGTGACGATATAGACGAGTACGGTCGGGGCCGGCGCGAACTGGATCAGCAGGCTCGTACCGATCGCGCCGATCGCCATGCCCACAAGCGGGGCAAGGCTGTTGGTGATCGATCCTCTGATCGGATCGAGATCGACAAGCGCGGCACCGACGGAACTGACGGCAGTGCCCGTCGCGAAGCCCTGCACGATGCGGGCGGCAATTAGCCAATCCGAACCACTGGCCATTAAAAACAATACTATCGCCACCATATTGAGGAGGATCGAAGCAAAGATCACAGGCCGACGGCCGAGATGGTCGGAGATCGAGCCGACGATGAGGAGCGCGGCGAGAAGGGAGAAGGCATAGACGGCGAAGATCACCGTAAGCAGCACCGGCGAAAAGGCAAAGGCCTGCTGATAAAGGCGATAGAGAGGCGTCGGTACGGACGAGGCAGCCAAAAACAGCGCGCTGGTTGCGGCATAATAGAAAGGCGCCAGGCGTCTGGCTGGTGAAATCGGAGCGCTGCCGGTGGAATCGAGTTCGGTCATCGACTATATCCTACCTAAAGCTAAAAGATTGCGTTAGACGCATATAGGGCGCCTGATGTATAAAAACAAATAATTTGCGTTAGTGAATGTCCACGGATCATTCACGATCCGCAAAACGGGAAAAATTGGCAAGGGCTTATGGGCTACAGAGAAAATCCCCGCCCCGGCGGGCGCAGCGCCAGAGTGCAAGCGGCCGTGCATCAATCCGTCCGCGACATGCTGGCGACGATGGATCGCGCCGAGGTGACGATCCCGCTGATCGCGCAGCGCGCCAATGTCACGCCGTCGACGATCTACCGCCGCTGGGGCGACCTTCAAAAGCTTCTGGCGGATGTTGCCGCCTCACGCCTGCAGCCTGAAGGCGAGCCCGCTAGGATTGGCAGCGCCCGGGAGGACCTGGAGGCCTGGGTCGAGCAATATGCCGATGAAATGGCCTCGGGAGTCGGACGGCAACTGCTGCGCGATGTTCTCGCGGTACCCGATAGCGCAAATGCGGAAAAATGCTGCACCTATACACGCTGCCAACTAAGCGTATTTATTGCGCGGGCGGAGGCGGCTGGCGAGCCCTTTCCGACTTTGGTGGAACTGATGGATCACGTCATCTCGCCGATCATCTATCGCATTCTCTTCGATCAGGCGCCCGGTCCTGACTACGTTCGCAAGCTCGTCGCGGAAGTGATGCGGGAGAGTGCCGTCAGCGCTTGACGCGCGGCCGACTATGCCGAACGACTGACCCTAGATCCCTGATGTACAGCCAGTGGCCTCGGCTTGGTTGCTCGCAACTGACGAACAAGCTGCCGAATATATGCGCCCTAAAGTTGCTAATGTGGTGAAATTATCATGGGATATGCATGCCTGGACAAGACTCCTGGTCAATTTGCTGTTGAAAAATAAGGAAAAAGATGGTGCTAATTATCATCAGTGAATTCAACGGCAACGCGAAGGGGACTGCTCAATGCTAAATGAATTCAAGGCATTTATCGCCCGCGGCAATGTCATGGATCTCGCAGTCGGCGTGATCATCGGCGGCGCTTTCGGCGGCATCGTGAAATCGCTGGTTGACGATATCATCATGCCGATCGTCGGCGCGATTTTCGGCGGCTTCGATTTTTCGAACTATTTCATCGGCCTTTCTTCGGCGGTCAACGCGCCGACGCTGGCAGCCGCCCGTGCCCAGGGGGCGGTCTTCGCCTACGGCAACTTCATCACCGTCCTCATCAACTTCCTCATCCTCGCCTGGATCATCTTCCTGATGGTCAAGGGCGTGAACACGCTGCGTGCCCAGCTCGAGCGCAAGGAAGAGAAGGTTGCCGAGGCAGCTCCGCCGCCGGCCGACGTTCAGTTGCTCACCGAAATCCGCGATCTTCTCGCCAAGCGCTGATAGGCCTGCTTCAACCTCTTTCAAAGCTCCGGTTCCGTCAAGGATCGGGGCTTTATTCATCACCAAAATCGATCGGTCACTAAGGCAAAGTCATGGGATTTGTCCGCCGCTCTGCTTTATGAAGGCAGAAACCGGAGACTTTGCATGTCGATACTAGATAGCCTCAGCCCACGCGCGCTCGCAGCGCCCGAAAGCGGGATCGTGGAAGTTGTCAACTATGCCCGCGGCCGTGAGGGCCTGCTGCCACTCTGGGTCGGTGAGGGCGATCTGCCGACGCCGGATTTCATCAACCGCGCCGCCATGGCCTCGCTCAACGCCGGCGAAACCTTTTACACCTGGCAGCGCGGTATTCCCGAGCTGCGTCAGGCGCTCGCCGATTATTATGGCCGGCATTTCGGCACCTCGCTGCCGATGGAGAATTTCTATGTCGTCGGCTCCGGCATGCAGGCGATCCAGCTGTCCGTGCAGGCGATCACCGCTCCCGGCGACGAGATGGTCTATCTGTCGCCCGCCTGGCCGAACATTGCTGCGGCGCTCGAGATCGCAGGCGCCCGTTCCGTCGCCGTACCCTTACAGTTTGAACACGGCAAATGGTCGCTCGATCTCAACCGGCTGGAAGGGGCGATTACGCCGAAGACCAAGGGCCTCTTCATCAATACCCCGTCCAACCCCACAGGCTGGACGGCGACCCATCAGGATCTTCGCGATATCCTCGCTTTGGCGCGCAAGCATGATCTCTGGATCATGGCCGACGAAATCTATGCGCTCTACTATTATGCGGGCGGCCGCGCGCCGAGCTTCCTGGATGTCAAGGAAGCCGACGACAAGATTCTCTTCGTCAATTCTTTCTCGAAGAACTGGTCAATGACCGGCTGGCGTGTCGGCTGGATCGTCGCACCGGCCGAGCTCGGGCAGGTGATCGAAAACCTCGTGCAATATTCGACTTCCGGCGTCGCGCAGTTCATGCAGAGAGGCGCGGTTGCAGCGCTGAACGAGGGCGATGATTTCGTTCGCTCCAATATCGAAAAGGCCACTCGCTCGCGCGACATCCTCTGCGACGCGCTGATCGCCACCAATCGCGTGCAGACGCTGAAGCCGGATGGCGCGCTCTATTCCTTCCTCAGGATCGACGGCGTCACCGACAGCCGCAAGGCCGCCATTGACATCGTCGATAAGACCGGCGTCGGCCTAGCACCCGGAACGGCCTTCGGTTTGGGCGGAGAGCTGTTCATGCGCGCCTGCTTCCTGCGCGATCCGGTGCAGGTGGCGGATGCCGCGGAAAGGTTGAGTAGATATATTTTGAGTTTGTGAGGGCTTCGCTTCGACCGGCTCCACGATCGAAAGGCATCCTCTCGCTTGCCTCACCTTTGATACCCCCCTCTGTCGCTATCGCGACATCTCCCCCACAAGGGGGGAGATCGTTGGGAGTTTACAGCCGCCCTTAACAATACAATCCGCTTCACTCTCTGCGGATACGAAGTTGGTTTAAGGTAGGTTGATGCTACAGGTTACCAATCTCCCCCCTTGTGGGGGAGATGTCACGAAGTGACAGAGGGGGGTATGCACTCTCCGATATATGCGAGGCCTGCCGTCGCATACCCAATCCATAAAATCCAATCAAACTGCGAAAGCCCCCTCTAACCATTCTCGCAATCTTTCCCGCCCCACCTCCGGCTTTTAATCAATTTCGCAGGGGAAGCGGCCTCATATATCGCCGATAAGACTTGGCGGGGACGCGAAGAATGACTGTCTTGGTGACGGGCGGAGCCGGCTATATCGGCAGCCACATGGTCTGGAGATTGCTTGACGCGGGCGAGGACGTTGTTGTTCTCGATTGCCTTTCCACGGGCTTTCGCTGGGCAGTGCCGCCCGCGGCCCGCTTCTATCTCGGCGATGTCGCTGACGAGGCGCTGCTCAAAACGATTTTCGCCGAGAACGATATAGAAGCCATCATCCATTTCGCTGGCTCTGCCGTCGTGCCGATGTCGATCGAGGACCCTCTTGCCTATTACGAAAACAACACCGGCAAGACCCGCGCCCTGATGAGCGCCGCCGTCAGGGCCGGCATCCGCTATTTCGTCTTTTCGTCCACCGCTGCCGTCTATGGTCAGCAGCCCGCGGATCGACCGGTTAGCGAAGATGTGCCGTTGCGGCCTGAATCCCCCTATGGTCAATCCAAGCTCATGTCCGAGCTGATGCTGCGCGATGCCGCCGCGGCCTATGATTTCCGCTATGTGGCGCTGCGTTATTTCAATGTCGCCGGCGCTGATCCTGGGGGAAGGGCTGGTCAGTCCACTGATGGTGCCACCCATCTCATCAAGGTCGCCTGCGAGGCGGCCCTCGGCCGCCGCCGTCAGGTGGATATCTACGGCACGGATTACGCGACACATGACGGCACCGGCGTGCGCGACTACATCCACGTGAGCGATCTTGTTGAGGCGCATCTCGTGGCCTTGCGCCATCTGCGCGATGGCGGCCGCTCGCTGGTTGCCAATTGCGGCTATGGCCACGGTTATTCCGTGCTTGACGTGCTCAACATGGTCATGCGCATCCATGGCCGTTCCTTCCGTATCCATATCGCTCCGCGCCGGCCTGGCGATATGGCGAGCATTGTTGCAGACGCGACGCTTGCTCGTCGCGAGCTGGGCTGGGTTCCAAAACACGACAGCTTGGAAACGATCGTGCGTTCGTCGCTGGATTGGGAGCTTCGCCTCGTCGAGCGGGCGAGCTTCGATGCCGCCGGGCTCGGCAAGATCTATGCTGCCCCGAGCACGCTATAGCCTGAAGCGATCTCAGTTCTCGGTTTTTCTCCAGGGGCCCAGAAACGCCGGTGCGTTCCTGCGTACGGCTTCCGCCAAAAAATCGATGACGGTGCGCACGCGTGGCGATTGGCGCAGGTCGCGGTGGCAGGTGATCCAGTAGTGGCGCCTGAGATCCACCTCATGTGGTAGCACGACCTGCAGATCCGGATGTTTGCCGGCGATGAAGAACGGCAGCACGCACAGCCCCTGGCCATTCTTCGTCGCCGTCAGCTGCGCAAAGATGCTCGAGCTCTGGAATTGCGGCCTGATGCGCGGATGGACGTCATCGAGATAGTCCAGGCCCGGCGCGAAGATCATGTCCTCGATATAGCCGATGAAGGTGAAGTCAGGCAGATCGTCGCGGCTTTCGATTGGCGGATGGCGGGCAAGGTAATCGCGCGATCCGTAGACCTGCAGATGATAGTCTGTCAGTTTTTCGGTGAAGTAGGGTCCCGCCTTCGGCGGGTCGAGCACCACGACGATGTCGGCTTCCTTGCGCGAGAGCGACATGATCTGCTGGATGGTGATCAGCTCCAGCGAAATGTTCGGATGTTTCGCAGTGAATTCCGGCAGAACGCCGGTGAAGAAGAAATTGGAAAACCCCTCCGGCGCGCTGATGCGCACCACGCCGCCTTGGGCTGCCGATCCCGTCGAAAGATCGGTCCGCAGACGCTCGGTTTCCTGCTCCATTCTTTCGGCCGTATCGACGAAGCGCTGCCCCATTCCGGTCAGCATGTAGCCGCGCGGATTGCGCTCGAAGAGCTTGACCTTCAAGGCGAATTCCAGCCGGTCGATACGGCGCGAGACCGTGGCATGGCTGGTACGCAGCTGTCGCGCCGCAGTCGAAAGTTGCCCCGTTCGCGCAACGGCGAGGAAGAACTGCAGATCGTCCCAGGTAAAATGCGGCGTGCGCTTCATGCCTCCCCCTCTGTTCAAAAATGAACAGACCTTGTTTGGAATTAGTTGCAATCGCGACTTGCGTCAACGCGCGAATTCCGTGATCTTGCCTATCGGGAAAAGTCGCTTTGAGGAAAGCGGCTGGCCAATTTTGAACAGATTCGTTTTTGCCAAATCTCTGGGAGGAGAGGATATGCGAAAGAGTCTTATTGCGTCCCTTGCATTTCTGCTTGCCGGCACCGCGGCTTTCGCCGCCGGCCCGTCCGATGGTGTCGTCAAGATCGGCATTCTGAACGATCAGTCCGGAGTCTATGCGGATTTCGGCGGCAAGTCGTCGGTAGCGGCCGCCAAGATGGCCGCCGAGGATTTCGGCGGCAAGGTTCTAGGTGTGCCGATCGAGATCGTCGATGCCGACCACCAGAACAAGCCCGATATCGCCTCCAACATCGCCCGCCAATGGTACGACCAGGACAAGGTCGATGCCATCATGGAGCTAACGACCTCTTCGGTCGCGCTCGCCGTGCAGGCGGTCGCCAAGGAAAAGAAGAAGATCGATATCGTCACCGGCGCCGCGACCACCGATCTCACCGGCAAGCAATGCTCGCCCTATGGCTTCCACTGGGCCTATGACACGCATGCCCTGGCCGTCGGTACCGGCGGCGCGCTCGTCAAGCAGGGCGGCGACACATGGTTCTTCCTGACCGCGGACTACGCTTTCGGCTACTCGCTTGAGCAGCAGACCAGCGATTTCGTCAAGGCAAGCGGTGGTAAGGTGCTCGGCTCCGTCCGCCATCCGCTGTCGACCAATGATTTCTCTTCCTTCCTGCTGCAGGCGCAGTCCTCTGGCGCCAAGGTCATCGGCCTTGCCAATGCCGGCCTCGACACCTCGAATGCCATCAAGCAGGCCTCGGAATTCGGCATCACCCAGGGCGGCCAGCATCTGGCGGCACTGCTCTTCACGCTCGCCGAAGTGCACGGCCTCGGGCTGCAGGCGGCGCAAGGCCTGACGCTGACCGAAGGCTACTACTGGAACCTCGACGACAAGAGCCGCGAATTCGGCAAGCGCTTCTTTGCCCGCACCGGCAAGATGCCGAACATGATCCATGCCGGCACCTATTCCGCCGTGATGCAATATCTGAAGGCCGTGCAGAAGGCCGGCACGGATGATACCGACGCCGTTGCCAAGCAGCTGCATGAAATGCCGGTTGATGATTTCTTCGGCCGCGGCGGCACGGTCGGCGCCAATGGCCGCATGATCCACGACATGTATCTGCTTCAGGTCAAGAAGCCGGAAGACAGCAAGGAGCCGTGGGATTACTTCAACGTGCTGGCGACGATCCCCGGCAAGGACGCCTATATCGATCCGGCCAAGAGCGGCTGCGACCTCGTCAAGCAATAGGGCTCGGAACAGCCCATGGCGATGTCAGCGACACATCCGCATGAAGAGCCCCGGGTGGTCTTGTCCGCCCGGGGACTGCGCCGCGATTTCGGTGGTTTCACCGCCGTCAAGAATGTCGATCTCGACGTGCATCATGCCCAGGTCCACGCTCTGATCGGCCCGAACGGCGCCGGCAAGACGACGGTGTTCAATCTGCTCACCAAATTCCTGCAGCCGACGCACGGCACGATCACGCTGCTCGGCACCGATATTACCAAGACAAGACCCGACAAGGTCGCGCGCATGGGTCTCGTGCGCTCCTTCCAGATTTCCGCCGTCTTCCCGCATTTGACGGTGCTGGACAATGTTCGCGTCGCCTTGCAGCGGCCGAACAATCTTGCCCACCAGTTCTGGCGGCCGCTATCCGCTCTCGACAGCCTCAATGCCCGCGCCGAACAGCTCATCGCCTCTGTCGGTCTGTCGAAGGAGCGTGATGCTGTAGCAGCCGATCTTTCCTATGGCCGCAAGCGCGTACTGGAGATCGCAACGACGCTCGCGCTCGATCCGAAGGTGCTGCTGCTCGACGAGCCGATGGCCGGCATGGGGCTGGAGGACGTAAACACCGTTTCCGCCATCATCCGAGATGTGGCGCGCGACAGGGCTGTGCTCATGGTGGAGCACAATCTCTCGGTCGTTGCCGATATCTGCCATCATGTCACCGTGCTGCAGCGCGGCGAAATCCTGGCCCAGGGCGATTATGCGACGGTCAGCAAAGACCCGCGCGTCCGCGAAGCCTATATGGGCACGGAGGAGGCTTGACGATGGCGCCGCTTCTGGACGTTCAGGGCCTCAATGCCTGGTATGGTGAAAGTCACATCCTGCATGGCGTCGACATGCGTGTGGGCGAGGGGGAAACCGTCACCATCCTCGGCCGCAACGGCGTCGGCAAGACGACGACATTGCGCACCATCGTCGGCATCGTCCGCGCCCGCAAGGGCAGGATTACCTTTGCCGGCAAGGACATGATGCAGGTGCCGCTGCACAAGACGGCACATCAGGGTATCGGTTTCGTGCCGGAAGAGCGCGGCATCTTTTCCACGCTCAGCGTCTATGAAAACCTGATGCTGCCGCCGGTCGTGGCGGCAGGCGGCATGACGCTCGACGAGATCTTCGAGCTGTTTCCAAATCTGCATGAGCGGCGCAACAGCGTCGGCACAAGGCTTTCTGGCGGCGAGCAGCAGATGCTCGCCATGGCCCGCATCCTGCGCACCGGCGTCCGTATGCTGCTGCTTGACGAACCGACCGAGGGCCTTGCCCCGGTCATCGTTCAGCGCATCGGCGAAGTCCTGCAGAAGCTGAAAGGCCGTGGCATGACCATCTTGCTCGTCGAGCAGAATTTCCGCTTTGCCAGCCGCATCGCCGATCGCTTCTATGTGATGGATCACGGCCAGATGATCTCGGAATTCCCGGTCGGCGAGCTCTCCGAGCGCATGGATATGCTGCACAAGGTTCTGGGGGTCTGAGCATGACGACGATATTCGGCATCCCCGCCCAGGCTCTTCTCGGTCAATTGCTGATCGGGCTGATCAATGGCTCCTTCTATGCGTTGCTGAGCCTTGGTCTCGCGATCATCTTCGGCATGCTCAGGGTCATCAATTTCGCCCATGGCGCGCTCTATATGCTCGGGGCCTTCACCGCCTATCTGCTGCTTTCCTATGCCGGCATCGGCTATTGGCCGGCCCTCGTTTTGGCACCGCTGACCGTCGGCCTGTTTGGCGCGCTGGTGGAAAGGTTCTGCCTGCGCAGGCTCTACAGGGTCGACCCGCTCTATGGCCTGCTCTTCACCTTCGGCATGGCCCTGACCATAGAAGGAACCTTCCGCTATCTCTACGGCTCCTCCGGCCAACCCTATGCCGTACCGACGGAGCTGGCGGGCGCAAGAAATATCGGCTTCATGTTCCTGCCCGTCTATCGCGGCTGGGTGGTCATTGCCTCGCTGGTCGTCTGCATCGGCACTTGGCTGCTGATCGAAAAGACCAAGCTTGGCGCCTATCTGCGCGCCGCGACCGAGAATTCCACGCTCGTCCAGGTTTTCGGCGTTAACGTGCCGGTGCTCCTGACGCTGACCTACGGCTTCGGCGTCGCGCTTGCCGCCTTCGCCGGGGTGCTCGCAGCACCGATCTATCAGGTTTCGCCGCTGATGGGGTCGAACATGATCATCATCGTCTTCGCCGTCGTGGTCGTCGGCGGCATGGGCTCGATCATGGGGGCGATCGTGACAGGCTATATGCTTGGGATTGCCGAAGGCCTCACCAAGGTCTTCTATCCGGAAGCTTCCAACATCGTCATCTTTGTCATCATGGCAATCGTGCTGCTTCTGAGGCCCGCGGGTCTCTTCGGTCGGGAGGCGTGATATGGCTGGATTGATCAGCTTGAGTTCCAAGGAGCGTCCGAAGCTTTCGGTGCAGAAGCTGTTGCTGATCCTCGGCCTCGTTGGCCTGATCTGGGCGCCGTTCTTCATCTACCCGATCTTCGTCATGAAGGTGCTCTGCTTTGCGCTGTTTGCCTGCGCCTTCAATCTGCTGCTTGGCTATGCCGGCCTGCTCTCCTTCGGTCACGCCACCTTCTTCGGCGGGGCCGCTTATTTCACGGCCCATGCGGTGAAGGAGTGGGGGCTTCCGCCCGAACTCGGCATCCTGATCGGCGTCGCCGGCGCGTCGCTGCTCGGCCTCGTCATGGGCTTCGTCGCCATCCGCAGGCAGGGCATCTATTTCGCCATGATCACGCTGGCGCTCTCCTACATGTTCTATTTCTTCTGCCTGCAGGCGGCATTTACCCATGGCGAGGATGGCATTCAGTCGGTGCCGCGCGGCTACCTCCTAGGCGTCCTCGATCTCAACAACTCCTTCAACATGTATTATTTCGTCCTCGCGATCTTCCTGATCGGCGTGCTGATCATCTGGCGTTTCATCAATTCGCCCTTCGGCATGATCCTGAAATCGATCCGCGAGAACGAGCAGCGGGCGATTTCGCTTGGCTATTCCGTCGCGCATTATAAGCTCGGCGCCTTCGTCATGTCGGCGGCACTTGCGGGGCTGGCCGGAGCGGTCAAGGCACTGGTCTTCCAGTTTGCGACGCTGACGGACGTCGCCTGGCAGATGTCCGGCGAAGTCATCCTGATGACCTTGCTTGGCGGCATCGGCACGCTGATCGGCCCGATTTTTGGCGCGGGGTTCGTGGCGACGCTGGAAAACTATCTCGCTACCTCGGAATTCCCCGTCACCATCATCACCGGCATCGTCTTCATGGTCTGCGTCTTGCTCTTCCGCCGCGGGGTTATCGGCGAATTCTATGCCTCGCGGCTGGGACGGAAGCTGGGGTTTGAATATCGGCGGTAATGATCAAACCTATGCGTACTTGTTGTGCACCCCCTCACCCCAGCCCTCTCCCCGAGGGGAGAGGGGGAACGGTCTTTGACGATGATCGGATACGGGGCCGAGGCAAATGCCGAAATAGTCCCCTCTCCCCTCGGGGAGAGGGTTAGGGTGAGGGGGCATACCAATGGACAGCTTTGACTACATCATCATCGGCGCCGGCAGTGCCGGATGCGTGCTGGCCAACCGGCTTTCGGCCGATCGCAACAACAGGGTGCTGCTACTGGAAGCCGGCGGCAATGACAATTACCACTGGATCCATATCCCGGTTGGCTATCTCTATTGCATCAACAATCCCCGCACCGACTGGTGTTTCACCACGTCACCCGAAGCAGGTCTCAACGGTCGATCGCTGAACTATCCGCGTGGCAAGGTGCTCGGCGGCTGCTCCTCCATCAACGGCATGATCTACATGCGCGGCCAGTCGCGCGACTACGATCTCTGGCGCCAACTCGGCTGCGCCGGCTGGGGTTGGGACGACGTATTGCCCTATTTCATCAAGTCCGAGGATCATTATCGCGGCAAGGATGAGATGCATGGCGCCGGCGGCGAATGGCGGGTCGAGAAGGCCCGCGTGCGCTGGGCCGTGCTCGACACCTTCCAGGCCGCGGCCAAGGAGGCCGGTATCCCCGAGACGGCGGATTTCAATCGCGGCAACAACGAAGGCTCCGGTTATTTCGACGTCAACCAGCGCTCCGGCATCCGCTGGAACACGACGAAAGCCTTCCTGCGGCCGGCCATGAAGCGCGGCAATCTCACCGTCTATACCAAGGCGCAGGTCCGCCGCCTGATCGTCGAGGGCGATGCCGTGACCGGCGTCGAGTTCCAGCATGATGGCGTAGCAAAGCGCGCCTATGCGAACAAGGAGACGGTACTATCGGCCGGTTCCATCGGATCGCCGCACATTCTTGAGCTGTCAGGCATCGGCAACGGCGAGGTGCTGAGCAAAGCCGGTATCGACGTCGTCCGCGAGGTCCGGTCCGTCGGCGAGAACCTGCAGGATCATCTGCAGCTGCGCCTTGCCTATAAGGTGACCGGCGTGCCCACGTTGAACGAGAAGGCGACCAAGCTGATCGGCAAGGCTGCGATCGGCCTCGAATATCTGGTTCGCCGTTCAGGCCCTATGGCAATGGCGCCAAGCCAGCTCGGCATCTTCACGCGCTCCGGGCCGGACAAGGAAACGCCGGATCTGCAATATCATGTGCAGCCGGTCTCGCTCGACAAATTCGGCGATCCTGTCCACCCTTTTCCAGCCATCACCGCCAGCGTCTGCAATCTGCGACCTGAAAGCCGCGGCTCGGTGCATGTGCGCAGCCCCGATTTCGCCCTGCAGCCGGCCATCAGCCCGAATTATCTTTCGGCGGCACGTGACCGGGAGATCGCCGTGCGCTCCATTCGTCTGACGCGGCGGATTGTAGCGCAGCCTTCCTTTGCCCGATTCAGACCGGAGGAGTTCAAGCCCGGGCCGACCTACGAGACCGATGCGGACCTAGAGCGCGCCGCCGGCGATATCGGCACGACTATTTTCCATCCGGTCGGTACATGCCGCATGGGCGGCGACGCGCAAAGCGTGGTTGATCCGCGGCTGCGGCTCAGGGCATTGGCAAGGCTGCGCATCGCCGACGCTTCCGTCATGCCGTCGATCACGTCGGGCAATACCAATTCACCAACCATCATGATCGCCGAGAAGGCAGCCGAGATGATCCTTGCCGACAACAGATGAATCCCTGAGGATCGATGGCAGCAGGGACAGGAGATTTGCATGGATAGCACGGACGAAGTCATCATCGAACGGCGGGGGTCGGCCGGGATCATCAGGCTCAACCGGCCGAAGGCGTTGAATAGCCTGACATTGCCGATGGTGCGGGTCATCGCTCCGGCACTGGCGGATTTCGCCGCCGATCCGGCGATTGCGAGCGTCATCGTTCTGGGCGAGGGGGAGCGCGGCTTCTGCGCCGGCGGCGATATCCGCCTGCTGCATCAGAGCGGCAAGGACGGCTCCGATGAAGCGGAAACCTTCTGGCGCGAGGAATTCCTGCTCAACCACGCCATCTCGCGCTATCCCAAACCTTATGTGGTGCTGATGGATGGCATCACGATGGGCGGCGGCGTCGGACTTTCGGCGCATGGTAGCCATCGCGTCGTCACCGAGCGTACGCGCCTCGCCATGCCCGAAACCGGCATCGGCTATTTCCCGGATGTCGGCGCCACCTGGCTGCTGCCGCGGGCGCCGGGGGAAGCCGGCACCTGGATGGGCCTAACAGGCCTGACCATCGGCGCCGCCGATGTCATCCATGCCGGCTTTGCCGATCACTGTGTGGCATCGTCGCAACTGCCGACTCTGGTCGATGCGATTGCGGCATTGTCTACCTCGGCCACGGCAGCAGACGTGCATGCGCTGATCCGGACGATGGCGGTAGACGCCGGCGAAAGCCGGCTTGCCGCAAATCGGGATGTGATCGACCGGGCGTTTTCGGCAAACACGGTGGAGCAGATTCTGAAGGCCTTGGCCGGTGAGCCCGGAGAGTTTGCCGCTGAAGCTGCCGGCGTCATCGCCAGCCGCTCGCCGACCAGCCTGAAGCTGACCTTGCGGCTTCTCAGGGCAGGGCGAACGAGCGCCGATCTTGGCGAATGCCTCAATCGTGAACTCGGCGCCTGCAAGGGCATATTGTATAATCACGATTTCTACGAAGGCGTGCGCGCCGCCGTCATCGACAAGGACCGCAATCCGAAATGGTCGCCGGCGAGCCTTGCCGAAGTGACGGCGGATGCCATCGACCGCTTCTTCATACCGGCGCAGCCACCGCTTTTCGCAAAATAACCGATCATGGGAGGAAAACATCATGACACGGATCGCCTTTATCGGCCTCGGCAATATGGGGGGGCCGATGGCCGCCAATCTCGTCAAGGCCGGCCACGCCGTCACAGGATTCGACCTTTCGCATGATGTGCTGAAGGCAGCCGAAGCATCGGGGGTAAAGCCTGCCAGCGTGCTCACCGAAGCCCTGGCGGATGCAGAGGTGGTCGTGACCATGCTGCCGAAGGGCCAGCATGTCCTCACCGTCTGGACCGACGTGCTGCGCTCCGTGCCCAAGGGGACCCTGTTGATCGACAGCTCCACCATCGATGTCGATAGCGCCCGCAAGGCGCATGCGATGGCCGGTGATGCTGGTTGCCTCTCGCTCGATGCGCCCGTTTCCGGCGGCACAGGCGGCGCCGCAGCGGGAACGCTGACTTTCATGGCGGGCGGCTCGACGGAGAGCTTTGCTGCCGCCAAGCCGTTGCTCGAGGTGATGGGCAAGAAGATCGTTCATTGCGGCGATGCCGGCGCCGGCCAGGCGGCGAAGATCTGCAACAACATGATCCTCGGTATCTCGATGATCGGCGTCTGCGAGGCCTTCGTGCTTGGCGAAAAGCTCGGCCTCTCGCATCAGGCTCTCTTCGATGTCGCCTCGACTTCCTCTGGTCAGTGCTGGTCGATCAATACTTATTGCCCGGTGCCCGGTCCTGTGCCGACTTCACCGGCCAATCATGATTACAAGCCCGGCTTCGCAGCAGCCTTGATGCTGAAGGACCTGCGCTTGTCGCAGGAGGCGGCGCTCTCCAGTGGCGCATCGACGCCCCTGGGCGCGGAGGCGGCGCAGCTTTATGCGCTCTTCGAAAAGCTCGGAAATGGCAGCCGCGATTTTTCGGCCATTATCGAGATGTTTCGCGAGGCGAAGTGAGGATGACTCGCGACAATCGAGTGAGTTGAAAGCTCGGATTGCCCCTCACCCCCGGCCCTCTTCCCGCAGGCGGAGAGAGGGGGATTGGTGCCCCAAGCGGCTTCACTTTGAGGAGAGGCCTACCGCTTGATGAGGTCGTCCCCTCGCCCCGCTTGCGGGGAGAGGGCTAGGGTGAGGGGCCACGCACAAAGAGGCGGCATCACAAAACATGCCTGACCTGCTGCTCACAACCGCCAAATTCACCGCCACATGCCCCGCATCCGCGCGCCCACATCGACGCGTACCTCCCGCGCCCGGATCGCGGCAGCACTTTCGGCCCGTGCCTGCGGCCAGCCGCAAACCTCGAAGAACTGCAGCAAGGTCGCGGGAATGAAGCGGGTGCGCGAGGCAAAGACATGTTTGTCGCCCTGCGCATGCTGGCCGTGCACGAAGAAGCGCTGCGGAATGACGAGGTCGAGATTGTCCTTCGCCCGCGTCATCGCGACGTAGAGCAGCCGCCGTTCCTCCTCGATCTCGGCCGATGATCCGACCGCGAGATCGGCGGGGATGCAGCCGTCGACGGCGTTGAGGATGAAAACCTTCGTCCATTCCTGGCCCTTGGCGGAATGGATAGTCGACAAGATCAGGTAGTCCTCGTCCAGCAGCGGCACGCCGGCCTGATCGCTGGTGGCGTCAGGCGGATCAAGCGTCAATTCCGTGAGGAAGCGCTCGCGCGAGCCGTAGCCCGCGGCGATCTGTTCGAGCTGGACGAGATCCGCCTGGCGGGTCGCGGCATCCTCATGCGCGCGTTCCAGATGCGGCTCGTACCATTGGCGAACCAGGCCGATTTCCCCCGGCCAGCCGGCCTTGCCGCTTTTGACCTCCCGCATCGTCTCGACAAAGGCGGTCCAGTCGTCGCCCGTGCGCGGCGGTGGCGGCAGTTCGGTGAGTGCGGTAATCGGGCTTGCCTCTTCGCCGATCTGGTCGAGCACGCGCTGCGCCGTGGAGGGGCCGACGCCGGGCAAGAGCTGCATCAGGCGGAAGCCGGCGACGCGATCGCGCGGGTTCTGGGCGAAGCGAAGCGCCGCCAGCATATCCTTGACATGAGCGCTATCGAGGAACTTCAGCCCACCGAACTTGACGAAGGGAATGTTGCGCCGGGTGAGTTCCACTTCCAGCGGGCCGCTATGGCTGGAGGTGCGGAATAGCACTGCCTGTTGCTTCAGCCTTACGCCGCCCTCACGATTTTCCAGTATCTGATCGGCGATGTAGCGCGCCTGATCGGCCTCGTCGCGCACCGTCACCAGCCGCGGCCGTTCCGTGCTTTGCCGTTCGGTGCGCAGGTTCTTGGTGAAGCGCTCCGAGGCGAGATCGATTACAGCGTTGGCGGCAGCAAGGATCGGCTTCGTCGAACGGTAGTTGCGGTCGAGCGTCACGATATCGGCCGAGGGCGTGAAAGCCTTGGGGAAGTCTAGAATGTTGCGCACGGTCGCGGCGCGGAAGGAATAGATCGACTGCGCATCGTCACCGACGACGGTCAGTCCGCGGCCATCGGGCTTGAGAGCCAGCAGAATGGAGGACTGCAGCCGGTTGGTGTCCTGATATTCGTCGACAAGCACATGGTCGAAGCGGCTGCCGATATCCTCGGCGATCAGCGGCTCTTGCAGCATATGCGCCCAATAGAGCAGCAAGTCGTCGTAATCGAGCACGTTCTGCGCCTGTTTCGCCTCGACATAAGAGGCGAAGAGATCACGCAGCTGCTGCTCCCACGTGGCGCACCACGGGAAGTAATCCCGCAGCACGCCGTCGAGCGGCGCTTCCGCATTGACGGAGCGTGAATAGATCGCAAGGCATGTCGCCTTCGTCGGGAAGCGGTTCTCCGTCTTCGAGAAGCCGAGATCATGGCGCGCAAGATTCATCAGGTCGGCGCTATCTTCCCGGTCGTGGATCGTGAAGGCCGGATCGATGCCGATCTGCTCGGCATAGTCCCTGAGCAGACGTGCGCCGATGCCGTGGAACGTGCCGCTCCATGCCAGCGCGTCGGCGTTAATGCCGGCATTCGCACCCAGCACCTCGCGGCAGATCCGCTCGACGCGACGGCCCATCTCGGCGGCAGCGCGGCGCGAAAAGGTCATCAGCAGGATGCGGCGCGGGTCCGCACCTCTAACGATTAGATGCGCGACGCGATGGGCAAGCGTATTCGTCTTGCCGGAGCCGGCCCCGGCGATGACGAGCAGCGGCCCGGCAATATGACCGTCGCCTGCCGTCGTGCCATGTTCCACCGCCAGCCGTTGCTCCGGGTTCAGCTTTTCCAGATAGGCGGCGGTCATCGACTCTCCTGAGTACCTCCGGCGGCAGGCGGAGCGCGGCATGCGGCGAATCGCAAGCGCGAAAATATAGGGACGTTCTATGGATGTTCCGAATCGCCAAAGCCTGTCAAGATGAACAGGGCCTGCACGCGGATGTGACCTCCGGCGCAAGAATCTTATCCGGATTTGCACTCGTCCGGCTCGAAAAGGATCTTCTTCGTGCTTATGTATCATTCCGGCGCAGCATTTTGAGTTTTTGGGGCTTCGTAATGCGTAGAATGAAGGTTTCAAAACATGAACGAAACGATTGCCACCGGGCTGCGTCTGCCTAGCGGCCTCGTGGCTTTGCCGGACGGCCGCCTGGCGGTCGTGGAAATGGATGCCAGTCGCCGCTGTCTGAAACTTTTCGACACAAGCGGCGTACCGCAGGAACTTTGCCGGGTCGGCGGCCGGCCGATGGGGATTGCGGTCGATGGCGACGGATGTTTCTGGGTAGCCAACGGCCCGGAGAATTCTCTTGTCAGATTATCGGCGCAAGGCCGCGTCCTGCAAGTCATCGAGGGTAGCGCGGATGGTCCCTTTCTGCATCCGAATGCACTCGCTTTCGGACCCGACGGCCTGCTTTACATGACTGATTCTGGCATCCGTCTTGCCAATCTTCTCGAAGGCGGCCACATCCATCCCGATTTCTTCAAGGCGGCTTACAATGGCTGCGTCTATCAGATCGATCCGGCTGAGGGACGGGTCATCCGTGTCCTCGCAGCCGGTCTGCTCTTTGCGAGCGGCATTGCCTTCGATGCCGATGGATTGCTCTATTATAGTGAAACACTGACTGGAAAAATCTATCGGCAGGTCGTTGGCGGCAGGCAGGAAATGTTTGTCCAGTCGATGACATCGCCCGCCGTGAACGCGCTGCGCGGGCCGGCCGGCCTCGCCTTTGATCGCAGCGGCATGCTTTACTGCGCCATGTACGGCCTGGGTGAAATTTCCATGGTGGACGCCGAGGGAAAAATGGCCGGTCATATCCGCACGGACGGCGCGCGCCCAGCTAATATTGCTTTTACCGTCGACGGCAAACATCTGCTCGTCAGCGAACAGGAAAACGGTGTCGTGGAAAAGATTACGGCGCCGCGTCCGGGCTTGCCTTTGCATATGCCGCCGATTTCGTAGGGCGGCGAAGGACATGCCCCGAAGCCGGGCATGTCCTCTTTTCATTTATTATGCCGCAGGAATCTGCTTGTTGTCCTTACCGGATTTGCCGTCTGTCGATGCCGTATCATTGGCAACCGGCTTGGCATGACGGCGGCGCCAGTCGCCGAGGAACAGCAGGATCGGTGCGGCGATGAAGACCGACGAGGCGCCGGCAACGAGGATGCCGAACACCATCGGGATCGCGAAGCTGGAGACGGCGCTGCCGCCCCAGATTGCCATCGGCACCAGCGCCAGGAAGGCAGTGGCGTTGGTATAGAGGCTTCGCGCCAGGGTCTCGTTGATCGATTTGTCGATGATGTCGCGCAGCGGCATCGACTTGTAGAGCCGCATGTTTTCACGCATGCGGTCATAGACCACGACCTTGTCGTTCACCGAATATCCCACAAGCGTCAGGATCGCGGCGATGGCCGTCAGGTTGAAATCGAGGCCGGTGATCGCGAAGAAGCCGATCGCCTTGGTGACGTCGAGCACCAGCGTCACGATGGCGCCGACCGCGAACGGCCATTCGAAGCGATACCAGATGTAGAACAGCATCGCCAGGCTGGCGATCACGACCGACAGGATGCCGGCCCAGGCAAGCTCGCCCGAAACCTTCGGACCGATGACATCGGTGCCTTCGATGGTCGCGCTCGGGTCGATCTTGACGATTTCGGCTTTAAGCTTGGTCACTGCCGCCGTCTGCGCCTCTTCGCCGCCGTCCTGGCGCTGGGCGCGGACAAGGAGGCTGTTATTGTCGCCGAAGGACTGCAGTGCGATTTCGCCGAGGCCGAGCGTGTTCAGACCCTCGCGGAACGTCGCCAGATCGGCCGCGTCCTTGGTCTTGACCGACATCTGGATACCGCCGCGGAAATCAACGCCGTAGTTGAGGCCCGGATGGATGAACAGGACCACCGAGGCGAGCGACAGGATCGCCGAGACGGTGACGCCGAAGAAGCGGGCCTTCATGAACTGGATGTGCTTGTCATAGGGGCTGAAGGGGATCAGCGGCCTGATGTTGATCACCTTCAGCTTGCGGCGACGGGTGATGGCGATCATCACGACACGCACGAAGGCGACGGAGGTGAACATTGAGATGATGAGGCCGAGACCCATGGTCACGGCAAAGCCGCGAACCGGGCCGGAGCCGAAGTAGAACAGGATGGCGGCGGCAATCAGCGCCGTCATGTTGCCGTCGATGATCGTCGAATAAGCCTTCTTGAAACCGTTATCGATGGCGGCGAAGGCGCCGCGGCCCTTCCGGGTTTCTTCGCGGATGCGCTCGTTGATGAGAACGTTGGCATCAACCGCGAGGCCGATACCAAGGACGACGCCGGCGATGCCGGGCAGCGTCAGCGTGGCGCCGACAAGCGTCAGGGCCGAGAAGGTCAGGACCGTGTGGATGAGCAGGGCAACATTCGCCAGAATCCCCCAGGCGCCATAGAGCACGAAGATGAAGGCGGCAACCAGAACGAAGCCGACCAGGCCGCTATAGATGCCCTTCTGGATCGCGTCGCTACCAAGGTCGGCGCCGACGGTGCGCTCCTCGATGACGGTGAGCTTGGCCGGCAGGGCACCGGCGCGCAGCAAGGCTGCAAGCGTGGTGGCGCTGTCTGCGGTGAAGTTGCCGGAGATCTGGCCCGAGCCGCCGGTGATCGGCTCGCGGATATTAGGCGCACTCAGAACCTTGTTGTCGAGGACGATGGCGAAGGGCTTGCCGACATTTTCGCGGGTGATTTCGGCAAACCGGTTGGCGCCGGCGCTGTCGAAGCGGAAGGTGACGAGCGGCTCGTGCGTGTTCGGATCGAAGCTGACGCGGGCATCCGTCAGGCGGTCGCCGGACAGTTCGATGCGGTCGAGAACCGGATAGCTGTTGCCCTGCTCGTCCTTCATGATGGTGACGCCGGGGCCGGGATTGTTCGGGTCGACGTTATCGGCCAGCAGATGGAAGGACATCTTCGCGGTCGAGCCGAGAAGCTCGCGCAGGTGCGACGGATCCTGTGCGCCGGGAAGCTGGACGAGAACGCGGTTCGGACCGACGCGCTGAATGGTTGGCTCGGCAACGCCCACCTGGTCGACGCGCTTGCGGATAACTTCAAGGCTCTGCTGAACGGCGGAATCGACGTTGGCCGAAATACCGGCCGGCGAGAAGGACATCGCGATCGTCGCGCCATTCGGCTTGATGTTGAGATCGGACTGGCCGGCCGAGAGGCCCGACGTGATCGTATTGGCCAGCGTCTGCAGCTGCGTCACGGCATCGCTGCTCTGCGAGGCGTCGCTGAGCGTCACGACGATCTGGTCGCCATTGCGGACGATCGAGCGGGTCTGGATGTTCTTGTCGCGCAGCACGCGGCGCGCGTCCTGCTGCAGCGATTGCAGCCGGCCGTTCGTCAGGTCCTTCTCGTCGACTTCGAGAACGAGATAGGAGCCGCCGCGAAGGTCGAGGCCGAGCGAAACCTGGCTATGAGGCAGCCAGGATGGGATCTTGCTGAGAACCGACGGCGGCAGCGCGTTCGGCAGTGCGATCAGAAAGCCAATGACGATGATCACCGTATAGAGTGCCACGAGCCATGGTGAGGTACGCATGGGTATTATCCTTGAAAATAGGCTTATGCCGACGGTCTGGCCGCAGGCGGACTTGAGGTCGTGTCGGAAATTCAGCGCGTCTGCGCCAAACGCTTAGGCGAGCGCGCCTGGAGGCGCACGTGCGAGATAGGCGTGAAACGCCAGGGATTCGAACCGTGTGGCATCATCCGGGCGGTACGATTGCCATGAGGTTGCCGGATATCCGAGGGTAGGGAGGGCAGCAAGCGTTGCAGGCCCTATATCGTGCCATGTAGCTTTCGGCGTCACCAGCCGATCGGCAACGACGATTCCGCGGACCGGGTCACGCAGTGATAGATAGAGAGGCTGGGTGTCTTTGCCCGAGGAGAGCGCGTCCGCATCGGCGCGCGCGGCAAGGTTGATGCCACCGCCAAGCGCCAATCCGATATAGGCGAAGAATGCGACGAACAGCGAGGCGATCACGCGCGCTCCGGCGCGGTGCGTCCTGTCGTCTCTATCTTCGCTGTCGGCGGCGCCGAATTCAAGCGGGCTCAACGGTCCAAAATGCCTTCATTCCTTTGCCGGAGCGAACTCCAGCGGTTCGGTCATGATAACAGGACGCTTGGCGTCTTCCTAGTGTGGCCTGTCATGATGCAGTTGCACGAGCCGGTCAACAGTCCCGGCTCGATTTCTTAATTTTCCGTCGCACCCGCTGCCGACGATTTAGGCGCCAGGCAGGATGCCGGGACGCGATAGGCATAAAGCGTCTTGCCCTTCATCTCGCCATAGGGTGGCGACCAGCTCTTGATGAGTTCGGCCTGGCCTTCCGGGCAATCGATCGGATCGTTGTCGACGAACAAGACCGGACCGGTCACGCTGACCGGCAGGGAGAAATCCTGCTCGTAATAATTCGCGGGGAAGCCGCCGAAGTGGCGGGCATAGATGTGGAACGGCTTGCCTTTCAGCGTGTAGTAGAGATCGGCGAGGATATCGCGGTCCTGGGCAACGATTTCAGTCAGTTTCGCCTCCGTGGCGATATTGGCGATTTCTTCACTGATGACGCTGCGGCCGACATAGCGCTTCATGACAAGATCGCCGTTCGGCAGCTTGATGTCATAGGCAAACACCGTCAGCACCGGGATCACGAAGGCGACGACGGCGCCTATGATAAGCGAGGTGCTCAGCCCCTTTTTCGTCAGGCGATAGAGCAGCCAGACGGCGAGAATGGTGCCTGCGGCATAAGCCGAGACGGCCCAGTTGGCATAGGCCTTGGCGAGGAGGGCCTGCAGCGTGATCAGCGCCACGACAGGCACAGAGAGCCAGAACAGCAGCTTTTCCCGGTCGTCGCTCTGCCCGCGGATCAATCGCCACGTCGCCCACAAAAGCGCGTAGAAGACGACCGGGCCGACGACGCCGAACTGGGCACCGAAGAAGCTGAGCCCGTTGAGTATGTGCTTCAGCAGGGTGTTGCCGCCGCCGCTCTTGCTCCATTGGGCGATGTTTTCGGTGTGCTTTATGGTCGTCGCATCATGGGTGAGATTCCACCAGAGATTGGGGGAAACGACGATGGCCCCGATAATGGCGGCAATGGCAACGTCCCGCCAGGCGATACGCGCCGAACGCATCGTCAGCATGGCAATGCCGACACCGGGCAGAAGGAAGAGCACCGAATATTTCGTCAGGAAGGCGATGCCGAGGCTGGCACCGAGGATGACAGCTTCCAGCACCGAGGAACGCCTGGTCAGCCCGATAAAAGCCCAGATGGCGATGGTTACGAACAGGATCTGGATCGTGTCCGTCGATACCAGCACGGCGGAAAGCGAGGCAGCCGGCAGCGTGATGAAGATGACGCCGACCCATGGCGCGATCTCGCGTCCGGTCTCGTCGTCGATCAGCCGCCGCGTCGTGCACATCAGCATCAGGGCGGTGGCAAGATGGAAGAGCGGCGCCGATATGCGGATCCAGAAGGTCGAATCCGAGCCGGAGATCGTATTGAAGAAGCGGATGACCCAGGCAATCATCGGCGGCTTGGAATAATAGCCGAAATCCAGATTCTGGCCCCAGAACCAATATTGTGCCTCATCGACGAAGAGGTCCGTCCTGTTGAGGAGCAACATGAGCACGCGCCAGAGCGTTACTCCGAAGATGATCGCAAGGGCGAGGCCCAGCGAAAGTTTCTGGGCATTTGTTCGGGAATGGGTCGTGTCGAGCATTAAAGGATGGGTCTCGGTGCCTGATCGTGAGGCTTAATACGGAACTATTGAGGCCAAAGCTAGCTCCTGCCATCCGCGGGAACTACAGCGCTCGCATCGTGTGGCCGCGAAGTGCCATATGTCCGATTTCGGATATCAGATGTCCGTTAAAGCTCCTAGAGAATGCGAGGGGTAGCTTTGCCGCGCGCCGCTTCGATGCGGGACAGAAGCATGAAGGCCGCAAGCGTCAAGCTGGCCATCAGCGAGGCGGTCAAACCAAGAACAATCATTGCTCTCTCCGTAGCGACATCGGAAGTGTCTATCCCTTGGGTAGTAAGGGATGAAGCTTGCTCGTGACTTGCGATCGATGTTCTTCCACGGCGACAAACTATATCTGAAAGTAATCGCTAATTTAGTATAGATCAGTAGGAGACATGCCTTCTTCCGTCATTAACCTTCGGGCAAGGAATTAACCATAAATATTGAGCCTGAACGTCGGAATGGGAAAATTGTGACTCGTTCTCAGCAGGCATGAAGCCGCCCCGTCGTACCGGGTCCGATCCGGTATCCATGTCATCAAACAGGTCCGCAATAGACTTTGATGAACGAGCGAGCTTCGGTGCCTCGATCACATGATCGACGGCTACGGCTGCCTTTCCTCGCCTCCTCATTGCGCCTGGCGCGGATCATCAGCGGTTTCGCCGGCGCTTGAATGCGCGGCAGTTCGGCAGGGACGACTTTGGCGCAGGATTCGCCGTCAGATCAGGCACGCAGGGCGCAGGCTGGCAGCCTTCGCGACCGTTTGCGTTTTGCTGGTCTCGATGCCGGGCAATGCGAAACCTTGCGCCGTCACCGGCCAATGCTCGAAGCGCATCTGAAAGCCGGCCTGCGCGATCTTTTCCACCGCTTTCAGGCCTATCCGGACGCCGCGCGCAATTTTTCGAGCGAAAGCCAGCTCGAACGCCTTCAGGATCTGCAATCCTCCCATTGGGATGTGCTGACGGATGCACGCTTCGACAGCCTTTATGCCGAGCGCGTCAAGGTTCTGTCCGACAGCGAAAGCAAGATGGGGCTCGATCCACGCTGGCACGTTGCGGGCCATGGGGTCGTGCTGGAGCATCTTCTTGCCGGCCTGCTCGAAGACATGGGCGGCCGTACCATTCTTCCGGGAGCCAAGCGTCGTGCCCGTGAACTGAGCGAACTTGTCACAGCGATCGTTCGGCTCGTCATGGTCGATGTCGAGATTGCCGTATCGTTGCGGTTCAACGAATTGCGGGTCGGCCACCAGCGCGCGCTCGCGGAACAGCGGACGGCTGATCGCGCCGAGGCGGCCGCCATTATCGTCGATCTCGCCAATGGCCTTGCCAATCGCGATCTGACGACGCGCCTGCCGATGGATTGTCCCGAGGCCTATGCCGAGGTTGCGGAAGCCTTGAATGCGGCGCTGGCGGATATCCAGCAGCAGTTTTCGGTTCTATCCGGCGGCGTGCTGGCGGCTGAGACGACGGCCGAGACCATCGCCCGCGCCTCGAAATCTCTGGCGGAAACCTCATCGGAGCAGTCGCAGGGCCTTGCGGCCTCCGCCCGGCAGCTTGCGGAGCTTGCCGAACAGGTCCGCGGCAATGCGGCCAATACGCGTTCGGCCGAGCTCGTCGCCGCATCGACGCGTACAGCCGCGGAAGACAGCGGCCGAATCGTCGGGCAGGCGATCTCCGCTATGGCCGATATCGAAACGTCAGCCGAAAAGATCGGCCAGATCATCGGCGTCATCGATGAGATTGCCTTCCAGACCAATCTTCTCGCACTCAATGCTGGCATCGAGGCAGCCCGCGCCGGCGACAGTGGCCGCGGCTTTGCCGTCGTCGCGCAGGAAGTTCGCGCGCTTGCCCAGCGTTCCGCCGATGCGGCCCGCGAGATCAAGGTGCTGGTGACGGGAACAAAGGCGCAGGTAGATGCAGGCGTCCAGATGGTCGGCCGCACCCAGGACGCGATCGGCAGCATTGTGCGCCAGGTGACGGATATCAACGAAGCCATTTCCGGAATTGCGGCTGCGAGCGACGAACAGGTCGCCGGCCTTCAGGCGCTGACATCGGATATCGGCGGCCACAGCGAGCGGGCGGCCGCCGCCGGCAGCAATGCCAGCCGCTCCGAGCAAGATGCCGATCACCTGCATACCGTCGTCGTCGAGCTCGGCCGAACCATCCGCGAGTTCCGCATCGAGCGCGAGCGGCGGCATGCCGTCGCTGGCGTGCCGGTCAGAGCCGCGCAGCAGCGACAGCTCCCCGCCCGCGAGGAATTCGGCACTGCGCAGAATGACGAGGAGATGGCCGATTTCGGCTTCCCGCTTCGCAGGACCGCAGCGGGAGGCGATCGCAATGCCTATTGATCTTTCAGTTTCATGCATATGCGGCCGACGGGCCTGATTTCAGACAACAAGGAATAAAGCGATGCCGAGCAGGAAAGGCGAAAAGACAATCAGTCTGGCCGCGGTGCTGGACCTCAACGAGGCCTCCGCCCTTCGCGGCACGTTGATGGGGTTGCGCGGCAGCAATGTCGCGATCGATGCGTCCGGCGTCGAAAGGATCGGGACCTTGTGCGTGCAGGTCATCATGGCCGCCGCCAAGACCTGGGATGAGGACAAGCTCTCCTTCACCTTCTCCAAGGTGTCGGATGCATTTCAAAAAACGATGCAGGTGATCGGGGTGGATATCTCCCATCTGCTTGCCAAGGAGATCCGGCAATGAAGAAAAAAGTGCTGACCGTGGATGATTCACGGACCATTCGAAACATGCTTCTCGTGACCCTCAACAATGCGGGTTTCGAGACCATTCAGGCCGAAGACGGTGTCGAGGGCCTGGAAATCCTGGAAGAAGCCAATCCCGACGTCATCGTCACGGATATCAACATGCCGCGGCTTGACGGCTTCGGCTTCATCGAGGGCGTTCGCCGCAACGACAGATACCGCGCCGTTCCGATCCTCGTTCTGACGACCGAAAGTGATGCGGAAAAGAAGAACCGTGCCCGCCAGGCCGGTGCGACCGGCTGGATCGTCAAGCCGTTCGATCCCGCCAAGCTGATCGATGCCATCGAGCGCGTAACCGCCTAAACAGGATCCGCCCCTTATGGATATGAACGAAATCAAAGAGATTTTCTTCCAGGAGTGCGAAGAGCAGCTCGCCGAACTGGAATCCGGTCTCCTGAAATTGAATGATGGCGACCGCGACCCGGAAACCGTCAATGCCGTGTTCCGCGCCGTTCATTCCATCAAGGGTGGGGCAGGTGCCTTCGGTCTGGACGACCTGGTCGCATTCGCCCACGTCTTCGAGACCACACTCGATTGCGTTCGATCCAACAAGCTGGAGCCGACTCAGGATGTCCTGAAGGTCATGCTCAAGGCGGCCGACGTGCTGGCGGATCTCACCAACGCCGCCCGTGATGGCGGCAGTGTCGATCCGGCGCGCAGCCGCGGCCTCGTCAAGGAACTGGAAGCGCTGGCAAATGGCGATATTCCCGCGCCGTCGGCAGCGGCGGTTGCCGATGTTGCTTCGAAGCCCGTCGTGGCCGCGCCTGCGCCAACGGACGAAAGCGGTTTCCAGCCGATTCCCTTCAGCTTCGACGACGATTTCGGCAGCGATGAGCCGGCCGTCGATGCCAGGCCGGAATATGAAGTCAATTTCAAGCCCCGCTCCGATCTCTACGCCAAGGGCAACGATGCGACGCTGCTGCTGCGCGATCTCTCGCGGCTCGGCGAGATGAATATCTTCTGCGATATGGATGCGCTGCCGGGTCTTATCGACCTCGATCCCGAAGGCGCCTATTTCAAATGGGCGATCTCCATCAAGACGGACAAGGGCGAAGACGCCATTCGCACCGTCTTCGAATTTGCTGAATGGGACTGCGATCTCGATGTCCAGCTGGCTGGAAGCGGCGGGTCTTCGAGCGGCGAAGAATTGCCGATGATACCGGTGCCCTTCGATCTCTCGATCCTCGATGACGGCGCCGCACCGACTGCCGAAACCATAGAGGAGACATCCGCGCCGAGAAACGACGTCGCTGCCGCCGTGGCTGCTGCGGAAACCGCAAGCAACGTCACGCAGCTCGCCTCCGCTGCCGCACGCGTCGAGAAGAAGGAAGCCGCCCTTGCCGCCGCTGCCGCTTCCAATGCAGCCGCGGCGCAGAACAGTGCCGCCGCTGCCGCCGCCGGCCAGACCATCCGTGTCGATCTCGATCGTGTCGACCGCCTGATCAACCTTGTCGGCGAGCTTGTCATCAATCAGGCGATGCTCTCCCAGAGCGTCATCGAGAACGACAACAACGGCGCATCCTCCATCAACATGGGTCTCGAAGAGCTGCAGCAGCTCACCCGCGAGATTCAGGACAGCGTCATGGCGATCCGCGCCCAGCCGGTGAAGCCGGTCTTCCAGCGTATGTCGCGTATCGTCCGCGAAATCGCCGACATGACCGGCAAGTCGATCCGCCTGATCACCGAGGGCGAGAACACCGAAGTCGACAAGACCGTCATCGACAAGCTTGCCGAGCCGCTCACCCACATGATCCGCAATGCGGTCGACCATGGCGTCGAAACGCCGGAAAAACGCGCGGCACTCGGCAAGAACCCGGAAGGCACCGTTCGCCTGACGGCAAAGCATCGCTCCGGCCGCATCCTCATCGAGCTTGCCGACGATGGCGCCGGCATCAACCGCGAGAAAGTCCGCCAGAAGGCGATCGATAACGACCTGATCGCGGCCGATGCCAATCTTTCGGATGAGGAAGTCGACAACCTGATTTTCCTGCCCGGCTTCTCGACCGCCGACAAGATCTCCGACATCTCAGGCCGCGGCGTCGGCATGGACGTGGTCAAGCGCTCGATCCAGGCGCTCGGCGGCCGCATCAACATCAGCTCCAAGCCGGGGCAGGGTTCTGTCTTCACGATGAGCCTGCCGCTGACGCTCGCAGTCCTCGACGGCATGGTGGTCACCGTTGCCGGCCAGACGCTCGTCGTGCCGCTGACGGCGATCGTCGAAACGCTGCAGCCCGAAGCGTCCGCTATCCACTCCTTCGGTGCGAACCATCGTCTGATCTCGATCCGCAACAGCTTCTGCCCGCTGGTCGATGTCGGCCGTATCCTGAATTTCCGTGCCACGCAGGCCAATCCGGTCGAAGGCGTCGCGCTGCTGGTGGAATCGGAAGGCGGCGGTCAGCGCGCCCTCATGGTCGATGCCATTCAGGGCCAGCGCCAAGTCGTCATCAAGAGCCTCGAGGCCAACTACACGCATGTCCCGGGCATTGCGGCGGCAACCATCCTCGGCGATGGCCGGGTGGCGCTGATCCTTGACGTCGATGCAGTGGTCGGCGCTTCGCGCGGCCAGTCGCTGAAGCCTGAAATGTCTTATGCGGCGGTGGGGTGAATTGATGTCCTATGCCGTCAAGAGCCTGAGCCAGGGCAATCGCGAGCTGATCGCCTTCCGCATCGGCGACCAGGAATTCTGCGTCGACATCATGTCGGTTCGTGAAATCCGCGGCTGGACCCCGGCAACGGCCATGCCGCATGCGCCCGGTTACATGCTCGGCGTCATCAACCTGCGCGGCGCCGTGCTGCCGATCATCGATCTCTCCGCCCGGCTCGGCATGAAGCGTGCGGAACCGACGGCTCGGCATGTGATCATCGTCGCGCAAGTGAAGCGCAAGGTGGTCGGTCTTCTTGTTGACGCCGTATCGGACATTCTGACGATCACCGACGACAGCATCCAGCCAACGCCGGAAGTCTCCTCCGATCACGAGCGGCAGTTTGCCCGCGGCATCGTGGCGATCGACCGCCGCATGATCTGTCTGATCGAACTGGAAGCCCTGTTCCCTGAAAGCGAAAGCGAGGCTGCATGAGCGTGATGGGAGCAATGGATTTCAAGGCGTCTCCCGATGAGGTGCTGGCGAGCGGCGAATATCCGCTGACGCGCCGCGACCTCTCGGAAATCGCCGCCATGATCTATTCGGATGCGGGCATTTCTCTCAATGAGAGCAAGGCATCGCTCGTCTATTCCAGGCTGTCGAAGCATATCCGCGCGCTGGGGCTCTCCGGCTTCCGCGACTACTGCCAGCTGGTGTCTTCGCCCGCGGGAAGTGCGGCGCGTCGCGAGATGCTGTCGCATCTGACGACCAATTTCACCCGCTTCTTCCGCGAAAACCATCATTTCGATCATCTGCGCGACGAGGTTCTGCCGGGTCTCCTGGCGCGCGCCAAGGCTGGCGGCCGGGTGCGCATCTGGTCGGCCGCCTGTTCTGACGGGCAGGAGCCTTACTCGATCGCGCTGACGGTGCTTGCCTTGATGCCGAATGTCGCCGATTTCGATTTCAAGATCCTGGCAACGGATATCGACCCCAAGATCCTCGGGCTTGCCCGCGCTGGTGCCTATGACGAGTCTTCTCTCGAAACGGTTTCTCCGGCCATGCGCAAGCAGTGGTTCCAGGAAGTCAATGTCCAGGGCCGCCGCAAATTCCAGATCGACGATCGCGTCAAGCGGCTCATTACCTTCAACGAGCTGAACCTGCTCGGGCAATGGCCCTTCAAGGGCCTGTTCGACGTCATCTTCTGCCGCAACGTCGTCATCTACTTCGACGAGCCGACGCAGACGAAGATCTGGACGCGCTTTGCCGGCCAGCTGCAGGATGCCGGCCATCTCTATATCGGCCACTCCGAGCGGGTCGCCGGCGAGGCCAAGCACGTCTTCGACAATATCGGCATCACCACCTATCGCTATCTCGGCAAGACCGCGGGGAGGAAGCCATGAATTCTCCTGCTCGTGTTCTCGTGGTCGATGACTCCCCGACGATGCGCGGCCTGATCACCGCCGTCCTGCGTGCCGATCCAGAAGTCGATGTCATCGGCCAGGCCGGCGATGCGATGGAAGCGCGCGCCGCCATCAAGGCGCTCAATCCGGATGTCGTCACCCTCGATATCGAGATGCCGAACATGAACGGCCTCGAATTCCTGGAAAAGATCATGACGCTCAGGCCGATGCCCGTCATCATGGTCTCCACGATGACGCATCGCGGCGCTGACGCGACGCTTGCCGCTCTCGAGATCGGTGCGTTCGATTGCGTCGGAAAGCCTTCGCCTGGCGAGCCGCATCCTTTCGGCGATTTGGCAGAGAAGGTAAAGGCGGCTGCCCGCTCTCAACGTCAATATGTGAAGCCCGCCGCCCAGCGGGTGCCGCCGCCGGCCGTCGCGGATTTCCGTGTGGGCCGCAAGATCGTCGCGATCGGTTCCTCCACCGGCGGCGTCGAGGCGCTGATCAACGTCTTGCAGAAGTTCCCGGCCAATTGTCCGCCGACGGTCATCACGCAGCATATGCCGCCGACCTTCACGCGCAGCTTTGCCGAGCGCCTGAACCGCCTCTGCGCCCCGGTCGTCCAGGAGGCGACCGATGGTGCGCGGCTCGAAATCGGCAAGATCTATCTGGCGCCGGGCGGCGAAAGGCACCTCAGGGTCGCCAATTCCGCGGCACCCCATTGCCGTCTGGTGGACGGCGGGCCGGTGAACGGCCATCGCCCTTCCGTCGACGTGCTCTTTGATTCGGTTGCCGAACTGGCAGGCCGCAATGCCGTCGGCGTGATCCTGACCGGCATGGGGCGCGACGGCGCCGCCGGTCTCCTCAAAATGCGCCATGCCGGCGCGCGCACCATCGGGCAGAACGAGAAGACCTGCGTGGTCTACGGTATGCCGAGGGTCGCCCACGAGCTTGGTGCAGTCGAACAGCAGTTTCCGCTGAACGCCATTGGCGAGGAAATTTTGAAAGCCACAGCCGCCCGAAAGGAAGGGAGCGAATAATGTCTCTAGCGGAGAAAATCAAAGTTCTGATCGTTGACGATCAGGTCACCAGCCGCCTGCTGCTGAGCGATGCGCTGACGCAGCTCGGATTCAAGCAGATCACGGCTGCCGGCGACGGTGAGCAGGGGATGAAGATCATGCAGCAGCAGCCGCATCATCTCGTCATCTCCGATTTCAACATGCCGAAGATGGACGGGCTCGGCCTCCTGCAGGCGGTGCGCACCAACCCGACGACCAAGAAGGCGGCCTTCATCATCCTGACGGCGCAGGGCGACCGTGCGCTGGTTCAGAAGGCGGCGCAGCTCGGTGCCAACAACGTGCTCGCCAAGCCCTTTACCATCGAAAAGATGAAAGCTGCCATCGAGGCCGTCTTCGGAGCTCTAAAATGATCGTCGAAGGTGCTGCCCGCCGCGTGCATATTATTCAGGGCGAGTACAAGGTCATCAGCGATCCCGAAGTGGTGCTGACGACCATTCTCGGCTCTTGCGTGGCGGCTTGCCTGCGCGATCCCATCGCCGGCGTTGGCGGGATGAACCATTTCCTCCTTCCGGGAATGGCGAACTCGCCGATGAGCGGCGGCGATGCGACGCGTTACGGCGTGCACCTGATGGAACTTCTGATCAACGGCCTCCTGAAGAAGGGCGCAAGGCGTGACCGGCTCGAGGCGAAAGTTTTCGGTGGCGCCAAGACGATCGCGACCTTCTCCAATGTCGGCGAGCAGAACGCGGTCTTTGCCATGCAATTTCTGAAAGACGAAGGCATCCCGGTCGTCAGCTCCAGCACGGGCGGCGAACACGGGCGCAAGATCGAATATTGGCCAATCTCCGGAAGGGCCAGGCAATATCCGCTGACCGGCGCCGAGACGCAGAAGACCGTGGCGCTGGAGCAGCGTCCGGTCGTTGCTCCGAAGCCGGTCGACAACACGATCGAATTTTTCTGATCAACGAGGCAAGCGCATGACCCCCTTCCAGCGCGTTGAGACGGCCGCCATCGAGGAGACGCTTCCGGCTATCCTTCTGCGCATCGTTTCCGAATTGCATGACATCGCCTATCTGATCGAACGCATCGAGCCCCAGCTGCTTGACATCAGCGACGCCAATATACTGGCCTCGCCGGAGGCCATGAAGGTCGTCCAGGGTATTGATCTCGCCGTGCAGAAGACGCGCGGCATCGCCGAATTCATCGATACCATTGCCGGCACCATGCCCGAGGGCTGGACGGTGGATCTCGCGACGGCGCTGAGCCTGGTCAAGCTGACGGAGATGCAAAAGGCGCTCGGCGGCGGCGGTTTTCACGGGCATTCGCAGACCATGGCCCAACCCATGGCAAAGGCTGCCGGCGATTTCGATTTCTTCTGACTGCGTCGTCAGCAATAGATACTATTTTTCTTATATAATCTCCTGCATTTCTTCCCGGCTTTTTCCTAGGCTCTTCTGGCCGGACGAAACGTTCGCACAAGTTTCGATTTCTATTTTCGCCGCATAGCACAAAGCCATCAGGTCTTTGACGAATCGTGCGAGAACAGAATGAATCTGTTAAATCAATTAGTTCCCCTGCTTCGGAATCTTCAGAATCTCGGGAGAACGCGGCTGATGATCCTGGGGGGCGTGGGCGCCGTGTCCATGCTGCTGATCCTTTTTGCAGCCCTCTATGTCAATAAGCCCGCACAGGAGACATTGTATGTCGGCCTGGATGCGACGGATCTCAACCAGATCAGCATCGCGCTCGCGGAAGCCAAGATCAATTTCCAGGTCGGTACGGATGGCTCCAGCCTGACCGTTCCGGCGGGCATGACCGGCAAGGCCCGCGCGCTTCTTGCTGAACGCGGCCTGCCCACCAGCGGCAAGGCCGGCTATGAGCTCTTCGACAATGTCGGTTCGCTCGGTCTAACCTCCTTCATGCAGGAAGTCACCCGCGTCCGTGCCCTCGAGGGCGAAATCAGCCGCACCATCACCTCGATCGCCGGCATCAGCGCCGCCCGCGTCCATATCGTCATGCAGGATGTCGGCAATTTCCGGAAGGCGGATCAGAAGCCGACGGCATCCGTCATGATCCGCGCGAGTGCGGAAGCTGCCCGCAAATCGGCTTCGGCTATCCGCCACCTCGTCGCGTCAGCCGTTCCTGGCCTGGAGGTCGATGATGTAACGATCCTCGACTCCACGGGCCAGTTGCTCGCATCGGGCGACGATCCCGGCAACGGCGCTCTCAGCCGCAATCTCGGCATCGTGCAGAACGTGCAGAGCGAAGTCGAATCCAACATCGATAAGGCCTTGGCGCCCTTCCTCGGCATGGATAATTTCCGCTCCAGTGTGACGGCACAGCTGAATACCGACAGCCAGCAGGTGCAGGAAACCACATACGATCCGGACTCGAAGGTCGAACGCTCCGTCCGCACCGTGAAGGAAGCGCAGAAGTCGCAGCAGAGCCAGCCCGACAGCGCCGCGACCGTGGAGCAGAATATTCCGCAGGCGGCCCCGCAATCCGGCGGCAACACGCCGACGTCGAACGATCAGTCCGACAAGCGCGAGGAGCAGACCAACTACGAAATCAACAGCAAGACGACGGCCACGACCCGCACCAGCTACAAGATCGAAAAACTGTCCGTCGCCGTGGTGGTCAATAAGGGCCGCATCGCGCAAATGGTCGGCCAGGGCGCTGATCAGGCCAAGATCGACGCCTATATTGCGGAAATGCAGAAGATCGTCGCCACCGCTGCAGGCGTTGATCCGGCCCGCGGCGACATCGTTACCGTCAATGCCATGGACTTCCTCGACAACCAGCTGCTTGAAGACACATCCTCCAGCTTCAGCATTACCGATATGTTGAGCCGCAACATGGCTGGCATCATCAACTCGCTGGCCTTCGTCGCGGTCGCCTTCCTGATCGTCTGGATGGGCTTCCGTCCGCTGATCCGCTCGCTCGGCGGCTCGTCCAGTAGCACGGCTCTTCCGGAAGCAGCGGGCCTGGAATTGCCGGATTTCGCGCCGGCGGTCGGCGGCCCCGGCGCGGCACTGATGGACGGCTTCGGCTCGGACTTCGGCTTCGACAGCACCGACGACCTGCTGACGATGGGCGACGATGGCGGAACCTTCAACCGCCGCGTCAAGGAAGGGCCGGAGCGCCGCCTGTCCCGCATGGTGGAAATCAGCGAAGAACGCGCTGCAAAGATCCTCAGAAAATGGGCCGTCGACCAGGCCGCCTGACAAAAGGACCGGGAAATTCCCGGTCCTTTTTCTATCCAGGGGATGACATTTGAACTTGCATCATTGTCGATGCCACCTGTGATCAATTAGTCGCGGCTAGCCGAATTGACGTGTTCGTAAGATGGAATTTCAATGGATATACGGTTGCTGGGTATAAAGAATCGACTTACAAATACTGTATCTATTGCGTAACAACTGTGTATTCCGAGCGAATCGACCATCGTTTTCCGCGTTTCGCATGTTTTAAGTTTGTAGATTCCGGAGCGGGAAATTAGCTCATGATTCGTAGATCGTGCTTGCGGCAGTGCGCGCCGGTGCGATTGCGGGTGTCGAATTCAGGGATGAGACATGCGCCCATCCATCCGTATCCGCCGGAAGTGTTGGGTCGCGGTAGAGAAAGATCCGGCTTCGATGCCTCGTCGAGATTCGCTGCCGATTCTCTGAGGTGAAGGGATTGGGTTCTGACGGAACAATGCTCTCGTTGACGGCCGATCGTCCAACAGCGGCAGGAAATGCAAGTATGGACATGCAGATATCGCAGATGAGCAAAGGCGATAGGGATGCGCGATCGATCGCGTCCGCCGGAGCTATGTCGCGCGAGCAGCTCATTCTGCAGCTGAATGCCGTTTCAGGCCCTGCCTATCTTCAAGCCGGCCTTCACGCCTTGGCGAGTTACGCCGGCGCCTCCCATTATCTTCTTGTCAGGTCCGATCTCATCCAGGAAAGCGGGCTCGACTTCGTGATTTCCTCCGATTGGCCCTTCGATCTCGTCCGGCGTCTGGCGACGGAGCTGACAAGCGGTTATGGCCGCATCGGCGAGCTTGAAAAGTGCATGGCGCTGTTTCAGCCAAGCCTGGCGCTGCTTCCCGATGATGTCTCGCTGCCTGACGGTGTGGGCCGGCAATATCATGCCTTGACGTTCAATGTCGGTCGCACCCGCTTCTCCCTGCTGCTGCTGGCGAGCGAAGCAGCAGTGCTTCTGCCCGAGCGGTTGAGGGATGTCGGCCTCCTGGCCGGCTATCTCGCCAGTTCCACGCGTTGCTTCGAGGGCAAGCTGGAGCGCGATTTCGATCTGACCGAGCGCGAGCTGGAATGCCTGTTCTGGATCGCCGAAGGCAAGACGAGCGATGAGATCGCGATGATCCTCGGGATCTCGCGCAATACCATCAACAACTATATTACCAGCGTCATGCGCAAGACCGCCACCAAGACCCGCTCGGAGGCTATCGCCTTTGCAGTGCGCAATAATCTCGTTTAAGGGCCGACCGGATGCGCTATCAGCCAGACAGGACGACGGATATGCCGGGCGAATCACGGCTTACCCGTTCCGGACGGATCTCCGGCCGCTCCGATCTGTTCCCGAAGCTGGTATCGATGCAAAAGCTGATCGACGCGCAGCATTTTGCCGTTTATCGCCTGCACGGCTCCGGCCTGCCGCATAAGCAGCGCCTGGTATGCGAACTCGATAATTGGGGCTCGGCCAACTCCGTCGTCGGCAAATCCTTTGTGGAGGCCTATGGCGAAGCACTGATCGAGCATATCGACAAATCGCTGCTGCCGCTGATGTGGAACGGGCGCGACAGCGACAGCACCGCCGAGACGCCGGATTTTGCCGTCTTCACGCAGCGCCTGAAGCCGCATCTCCTGCCTTTTGCCGGCGCCGCCTTTCCCGTGCGGCTCGGCGCCGTCGGCAACGGCTACACTGTCTTCACGGCCAAGTTCATGGATCTCTCGAGCGATATGATCGTCGAGCTGCACGGCCGCAGCTGCCAGATCATGATGCAGCTCCTGTCGCTGGATGAGCGCCGTTCACAGGCGGCCGAAGCGCTGAGCGAGCGCGAAATCGCCTGCCTGCAGCTTGCCGGCGACGGGCGCATCAGCGAAGAGATTGCCGACAAGCTTGGATTGTCGGTGCATACCGTCAACGCTTATCTCGGATCGGCGACGATCAAGCTCGACAGCGTCAACCGCATCCAGGCCATCGCGAAGGCGATCCGCTTCGGCTATATAAGCTGAGATAGTGCCGCCTTGGGGCACTGCCGCAAGACGAAATCACCTGCGACACCTTGCTGAGCAAATGAATAGAGCGGCGCCCCGGTTTCCGCCGGATGCACGCCGCTCTCGCGAATCACTTTGCCGATTTTTGAAAAAGGACTTCCTCAGAATGCGTGTGCGGCCTCGCCGCGAACGACGTAACGCGCGTCCCTTAGGCTGCGGGCGAGCAGCGCCGTGTTCTCGTCGGGATCGACGGAGGCCTTGTCGAAGGCAATGTGGTTGATCTCGATGCCCGCATGGTGCTCTGCCAGCGAAAGCTTGGCATAGATGGTAACGCCCCGCGGCTTGATCTCCAGATCGAGCGTCACTTCCGCCGGCCCGCCCCAATCGAGCTTGTAGTCGCCGCCGAGCCCGAAATTGACCGTGCCGGGAAGAAAATAGAGCTCTGCGGCCGAGGCGACGAGGTCAGCGAGGTTGCCATATCGTTCGAAGCGCAGCAGCGAGATCAGATCGGCGGCATCGAGGAGGCGCAGCTCGCTTGCGACCGGGCTGATGGCTTCGGCTAGTATTTGTTCACGCTGGGCAGAGTAGGGGCATTTTTTCATTTGGTTTATCGTACCCGTTTTCTATTCGACTGCGCGGCATAGATCCGATGGATGAGTTCTGCGACAGCCTTGTAAAATACTGACGGTATGACGCTATCAACCGAGACTTGCGCAAACATGGAGCGCGCGAGCGGCGGGTCTTCGAAAACGGGAATATTGTTGGCCTCGGCTATCTCCCTGATTTTCAGAGCAATCAGGTCCTGGCCTTTGGCGACGACGACAGGGGCGTCGTTTTCCTCGCGCACATAGCGAAGTGCGACGGCGAAGTGAGTCGGGTTGGCGATGACGAGGGTGGCGCGCGGCACCTGCTTCATCATGCGGCGGCGGGCGCGGTCGCGCGCGATCGAGCGCTGGCGAGACTTGACGATCGGGTCACCCTGCGACTGCTTGTGCTCGTCCTTGACCTCCTGCTTCGTCATCTTCAATTGGTCGAACCAGTGATGCCGGCTCCACAACAGGTCGGCAACACCGACGACGACGGTCGCCATCAGCACGATGATCAGGATGCGCTGAACGATCGTCGACAGACGCACGAAGATGGTCTGCGGGTCGGACACCATCGAATCCATCGCATGGAAGTACTGGCTGCGCAGCACGAAAAACATGACGATGCTGACCAGCACGATTTTTGCGAGGGATTTGCCGAATTCCACCATGCCGGTCGCGCTGAAGATGCGCGTGAAGCCTTTCGCCGGCGATATGCGCGAAAACTGTGGCCTGATTCGTTCGAGAACGGGGGTGGGCAGGTTCTGGAAGATCGAGGCGCCGATCCCGAAGACGAAGAAGAGCACGACCGCCGGCAGCACCATGTTGCCGACTTCCCAGCCTATGCGCGTAAACAGCGAGATGGCGTCTGGGCCCGTCTCCAGCTGCCATTGATCCGGCTTTTCGAAGAGATCGCGCAGAACCTCGCCCATGCGGCCCATGCGTTCGGGGAGAAAGAAGGTGACGTAGATGACGGTCGCGAGCATGGAAGCAAAGAGCGTTGCTTCCCTGGAGTGAGGGACATTGCCCTTCTCGATCGTATCGCGGAGTTTTTTCTCCGTCGGTTTTTCTGTTTTACTGTCCTTGTCTTCGTCAGCCAAAGCAGCCGCCCTCTGCGAAACGGAAAGAGGCCGCGCATCATGCGCGGCCCATAGCTTGTCAGTCTATGATGTTTTAGCTGAGTCGCGCCGCGTTTACGCCGCTTCTTCCACAGGCGTATTTTCCTTGGTCTTGAGCTCGATCTGACCGGAGTTGGCCAGACGAATGGCTTCCTGGGCGATGGCACGCCGGGCAATCGCGATTTCGCGCGGGTTTATGCCGGCATTGCCCATCTGCAGGTCGGATTCGATCATGCGGCGCTGACGCGGGCTGATCGAGGACAGCACGATCTCGCGGATCTCGTTGCCGGATCCCCGCAGCGCCATCGTCAGGATGTCGGCGGCGATGTCGTTGAGCAGCAGGACGCGGCTCGGCTGCGGCATACGGGTGAGATCGTCGAAGAGGAAGATCTTCGGGCGAACCTTTTCGACCGATTCCTTGTTGATCGATTCCAGCGAACTCAGCAGGGTGTCGACCACCGGCTTGTCGAGTTCGTTCATCAGATCGGCAACCTTCGTGGAACCGGAGGCGTTGCGTTCGGCGTCGATCTCGGCCATCAGCCCGAGAACGCGGTTTTCGATGATCTGGGCAGCCTTGGGGCTGACGTCCTTGATATTGACGGTGCGGTTCATGATGTCGGCGCGCTGGGCTTCGGGGAGCTGCAGCAGGATCTTCGCGCCGAAGGCCGAAGGCATCATGGAAAGCACATAGGCGATCGTCTGAGGATGCTCGCGCAGGAAGAACTTGGCGACGAAGACCGGATCGGCCTCGCCCAGGCGATCCCAGATGGATGTCTCGTAGGCCTGGAACGCCGTGCGACGGCCAAGCAGGCTGTCGACCTCGTCCGGTGTCAGGCCCTCTTCGAGAATGCTCTCGATGGCCTTGGCGTTGTCCATGAGGCCGGCGCCCTCGGTGAAGAGGTCTTCGAATTCCGCGACGAGCTGTGCCAGCTCGTCCGGCGGAATAACCCGCAGTGATTGCGCTGAGGCGATGATCATCTGCAGCTCGGCCTGCGTGAAGTATTTCAGCAGCCGTCCCGCCACTTGCTTGCCCATGGCGAGAAGGACGGCGGCTGCCTTTTCAGTCTGAGATAACGGTTTCTCGGCGATCGCGCCGCTGAAATCGTCAAAGTCCATCATGGTCTTCGTCTCCGTCCCGCCAGGGGGAGTGGGCTCATCCTGAGCCGGGTTCAGCTTTTCTTCGCGTTATAAATTTCAGTGAGCTTGATGCCGAATCTGGTGTCGTCATGTTCCAGAACGGTAATCTCGCCCCGGCCGATCTTGCGGCCGTTCACGGTAATTTCGACCGGTTCGCCGATCTTCTTGTCCAGTGCGATGATTGCGCCCTCGGCCAGGTTCATCAGGCCGGACACCGGCATGCGGCTGCTGCCGAGCACGATCTGGACGTCGATCGGGATATCCATGATCAGGTCCATATTCGCAGTGAGCGCGCTGCCGGGGGCAGCCGGTGCCGCAGACACGCCGCCGAACTCGCCGTCATCGAAGGCTGGAGCGGAGTTGTCGTCCCCGAAATCGCCGAAGGTGGAGAGATCCGTGCCTGTTTGCGCGCCGAATGCGTCGGCCTCGAAATCGGGCAGACCGCCTTCATTGTCTTTCTTCAGGACGCCGCGCAGACCATCGATGGCCTCATCCAAGGCGGCGTCGCTGTTTGAAATCTCCAGCGATTCCTCGCTGCTTTGCTGTGTCGTCTTCGTAGCCATGAAATCACTATTCCAGTTGAAACTTGCCTCAAGCTGCCGTGTGCGGGGCCACGCGCCAGCCGATCAATTCATCAAGTGTCTGAGAAGCTCGTCGTCGGAATTGACGTTGTCCTTGACGCGCACCGTATAATTTTCGCCAGAGCGGCCGAATTCGCAGATGTAAAGGTCTTTGCTGTTGGCGCTGACTTCGACGCGGACATCGCCCGTGTCCATGAAAGGAATGATATCGCCGACCGCAAGCTTGGAAATGGTGTCGAGCGTCAGCGATTCGAGCCGAATTCGCGCCTCAAGCGTCACCTGGGAGCGGCGGACCTGCTCGTTGAGCTGCTCCGACCATGCCTGGGAAGCGGCGGTCGGGTTCTTGGCGCGAGGCGTGCTGACGACGGTGCGCAGCAGATCCCGTTGCGGTATGATGATGACGATATGGGAAATCGATTTGCCGAGCGAGATCGTCATCGTGATCGCAGCGGCAAAGTCGTTACCGTTGTCACCGATGGCAACCGGGCGATCCTCGATATTGTAGGGCGGATCGAGGTAGGGCTCGAAACCGCCGGCAGCATTCACCGCCGAGCGAAGCACTTTGGCGATCTTTTCGAACACCATGACGGAAAGATCGAGTTCGATCACCGAAAGCGGGCGCGCGACCGGCGCTTCCATATCTTCGGCGCGCGCGCCAAGCATATGCTCCATCAGCGTCATGATGAAGCCGGCGCCGCAGCCGAGAATGAAGTTCGGGGCCCAGTTGCGCAGCGAACCGTTGACCAGTGCGTGGTTGCCGCCCAGCTTGGCGATCAGCTCGTTCATCGAGCCGGACTGGCAGCCGTCATAGGCGACGTTGATATCCAGGCCTGTCTCGGTCTTGATGATGTCGGGCAGGAATTCGGCATAGACCTGGGCGAAGGCGGTGCCGAGTTTCGCAAGCGTCGCCTGATCGCCGAGATTGCCTGTGAGCTTGGCAAAAAGGGTGCGGTCCATCGTCTGTGCCCTATGCGCGGATTGCTGGCTCATGATCGTCAGGCTGCCTTGCTTTCACCGCCGGGGTTCATCATTTCCTGCTCGACGGCGTCGATCGAGGGGCGCTCATAGGAGGAGATGGTCTTGCGGCCGTATTCGAGTGCGACCTGCGGCACCGATCCGTTCATGTAGGCAAGCAGCGTCTGCTTCACGATGACGTAGAGGCGATGCTGCTTGTTGCGCACGACCTTGATCTGGGAAACCAGCGGTGCGCAAACGGAATAGGACAGGATGATGCCGAGGAAGGTGCCGACCAGCGCCGAGCCGATGAGGTGGCCGAGCACTTCCGGTGATTCGTTGATGTGGCTCATCGCCTTGATGACGCCGAGAACGGCGGCGACGATACCGATCGCCGGGAAGGAATCGCCCATGATCGTGATCGAATGATAGGGCTTCATCTTGTCGTGCTGCATCGTGTCGAGCTCTTCGTCCATCAGCGCCTCGATCTCGTGCGAGCGGGCGTTGCCGATGATGATGAGGCGGACATAGTCGCAGATGAAGGCGGTCAGATCCTTGTTCTTCAGAACCGTCGGAGCGGCCTTGAAGATCGTCGATTCGTCGGGATTGTCGATATGGGCTTCGATCTCGTTGCGCGACTTGGTGCGCAGATCGCGCATCAGGGCATAGAGCACGCCGAGCGTGTCGAGGTAGTCGCGCTCCTTGGGAACCGCATGACGGAAGGCCTCTCCGAGCGCCTTGCCCGAATCCTTCACCACCTTCATCGGATTGGCCATGATGAAGCCGCCGAGACCGGCGCCTGCGATAATGACAAATTCGAAGGGCTGGAACAGCGCGCCTACGTCTCCGCCCATAGCCATAAAGCTGCCTATGATGCAGCCGCAGGTCACTACAAATCCGATAATAATATTCATCGTCGGTCCACACCTGAACGTTGCTTCATACGATGAACTAGGGGACCTGCCTTGCGTGAGGCTGTTCGATGGGTCTCCGAACATCCTTTTTGCCTTGTCAGCTTCGCACAAGCCAAGCCCTGCAGGATGGCGGGTAAGGGCATCCATGCCCCGCTAACGAAATGTAGGAGCGCCGGCGGCGTTTCCTTTCCCGTTATTCTCCAATGTCCGGAGGGCGTTGAAAATGCAGTCTGGTATTTATGTCGCGCTGTCGTCCCAGATGGCGCTCGAGCGGCGTCTGACGACGATCGCCGACAATTTGGCCAACGTGAATACGACGGGCTTCCGCGGTACCGAGGTCAAGTTCGATCAGGTCCTCAGCAATACGCAAAACAAGCTCAACGCCAAGGTCGCCTTCGTCTCGCAAGGCAACGACTATCTCTCCACTGACAATGGCGAACTTCAGAACACCGGCAATCTCTTCGATTTCGCCGTCAAGGGCGATGCCTATTTCGGCATGAACACGCCGGCTGGCCTGGTGCTGACGCGCGACGGCCGCTTCACCATGACTGAAAGCGGCGCGCTGGTTTCCACGCGTGGCTTCCCGGTCCTCGATCCTGGCGGTGCGCCGATCCAGCTCGACCCCGCCGGTGGCCCGCCGAGTGTCGCGTCGAACGGGACCATCATGCAGAACGGCCGCAGCATGGGCCAGATCGGTCTCTATAGTGCCGATGTCAGCAAGGGCTTCCTGCGCTATGAAAACAGCGGCATCCTGCCGACCGATGCGCCACAGGCGGTCATCGACCGCTCGAACATCGGCATCGCCCAGGGCTATCTCGAAAATTCCAACGTCAACGGCATGCGGGAAATGACCAATCTGATCGAGGTCAGCCGCGCCTTCGACAATATCAGCACGCTCACCAGCAGCAGTGAAGGCACGCTCACCGATGCCATCAAGACCCTCGGCGGCAGCCAGTAAAGAGGGCTTGTCATGGTCGAGGATCGGTTGCCGGAGGGCGCAATATCGCCGAAGCTTTCGCATATGGCCCTTCTGGCGGGCCAATATGCGATGGCGGAGAATGCCGTGGCCCATGGTGGTCATGTGCGCACCATCGCTGCCGGACACTATACGGTTGCCGGCCTTTCCAGGCAGGTGCGTCTCGGCGATTTCGTTGCGCATCGGTCGCAGACGGGCATCCACCTCGGCGAGGTCGTCCGCGTCGAACCGGATCTCACCTATGTCTGTCCGATCGAACCCGGCGAGCCGATCGGCATCCAGGATACCATCATCCGCAAGGGCGCCTTCCGTATCGCACCCGATGACAGCTGGTGCGGCCGCACGATCAACTCGCTCGGCGAGCCGATCGATGGGTTGGGGCCGCTGACAACGGGTCTGGAAGCACGCCCAATCTCCAATACGGCTCCGCCTTCGATGACGCGAAAGCGCGTCGAAACCGGCTTCAAGACCGGCGTGCGTGCCATCGATATCTTCTCGCCGCTCTGCCTGGGACAACGCCTCGGCATCTTTGCCGGCTCCGGCGTCGGCAAGTCGACGCTGCTGTCGATGCTGGCGAGGGCCGAAGCCTTCGACAAGGTGGTGATTGCGCTCGTCGGCGAACGCGGCCGCGAAGTGCGTGAGTTTATCGAGGATACGCTCGGTTCCCACATGCAGAAGTCGGTCGCCGTCGTTGCGACCAGCGACGAGAGCCCGATGCTGCGCAAGATGGCGCCGCTTTCGGCCATCACAATCGCCGAACATTTCCGCGACAAGGGCGACAACGTTCTCCTGATCGTCGACAGCGTCACCCGTTTCGCCCATGCCATCCGCGAAGTGGCCACTGCCTCCGGCGAGCCGCCGATCGCACGCGGATATCCAGCGTCCGTCTTCACCGAATTGCCGCGCCTTCTCGAGCGGGCAGGCCCCGGACCGGAAGGCACCGGCACCATCACCGCGATCATCTCCATCCTCGTCGATGGCGACAACCACAACGATCCGATCGCCGATTCCACCCGCGGCATTCTCGACGGTCACATCGTCCTGCAGCGCAGCCTTGCCGAAGAAGGGCGTTACCCGCCGATCGATCCATTGGCATCCGTATCGCGTCTTGCCCGCAAGGCCTGGACTTCCGATCAGGAAAAACTGGTGTCCCGCCTGAAGGCGCTGGTGCACCGCTACGAGGAGACGCGCGATCTGCGCCTGATCGGCGGCTATCGCCAGGGCAGCGACGCCGATCTCGACATCGCCGTGCGTCAGGTACCGATCATCTACGACATACTGAAGCAGACCCCGGGTGAAGAGCCGTCGGTGGATGCCTTCACCGATCTTGCGACGGCTCTCAGAAACGCTTCGAGCGGTGTCCCCGCCAGAGCCAAGTGATGGTTGGGCACAGCACTACCTCGATTTTTCCTTGTCCGCAATCTGCCGGATATCGCCGAATGTCATGCCTAAAAAGGGACCAGAAGTGAAAGAATCCGACGCTGACGAACCGGTCGCCCCGCCGAAATCGGCGAGAAGGCGAACCGTTACGGACAAGGCTCTGGCCTTTACTGGACTGGCGCTTGCCGGTGCCTCTGCCTTCTTCCCCTGGTACGTCTTTCTGAACCCGGACAAATTCGGCATTCAGGTGGCCGAAGGCGATCGCACCCGCGATCTTCCGAACTGGCCTGGCCGCACCATCGTCAGCGTGTCGCCGCTCGCCATGGTGAACAAGAATCCCTCCGAGCCGAAAGATTTGATTCCCGATCCGCTGACGACGGCGACGGTCAGCAATGCCGGCCGTGAGGAGGACAAGGGGCCGCCGGCCGATCAGCAGCCGTTCCCCGGCAAGTCCGCCTTCCAGCTGCTGCATGTCGCCAATGGCCGCGCGCTGATCGAGGACGGCACCGGCATGTATGTCGTGCGCGTCGGATCGCTTTTGCCCGACAACAGCCGGTTGGCCTCGATCGAACAGCGAGAGGGAAAATGGGTCATCGTCACCTCGACGGGCGATGTCTACGGCAACAATTGAGGAAAACCCGGAATCGCCTGGATTTCAGGCACTTCGAAGACTTTACAGGAACGCATTTCTCGCAAGTCCCACGCAAGATTATCCCGCTAGATTCACAGTGTAAGAACGGAGAGAAGCCCATGCAACCCATTCAGCTCTTTGACCTGGCCTCGCGGCAAGCCGAGTGGCTCCAGGTACGTCAGCAGGTTGTTGCCGGCAATATCGCCAATGCCAATACGCCGAAGTTTCACGCCAAGGATGTCACGCCATTCCAGGCCGTTCTGGACAACCAGAACGTCGGTATGGTCCGGACCAATCCCGCGCATCTTTCGGGCAGCGAATTCAGCACGAGCGGCAACGTCAACGTGGAGGAAGCGCCGCTCAATCAGGAAATTGGTGTCCAGGAGTCGGGTAACACCGTCGGCCTGGAAGACGAGCTCGCCAAGGCCGGTGAAATCAAGCGCCAGTACAGCTTGAACACCGCTCTCGTCGGCTCCTTTCATCGCATGATGTTGATGACCGTAAAACAATAGATGAAGTGAAGATGTCATGGACCCTTTATCAGCCGCATTGAAGATTGCGGGCTCCGGCCTGGAGGCTCAATCGACTCGTCTGCGCATTGTCTCCGAAAATATCGCCAACGCCCGTTCGACGGGCGATACGCCGGGTGCCGATCCCTATCGGCGCAAGACCGTGACCTTCGGCGCCGAGATGGATCGCGCTAACGGCGTCACCACGGTCGGCGTCAAGAAGCTCGGCGAGGACACGGGCAAATTCGTCGAAGAATACGATCCCAGTAATCCGGCCGCCGACCAAAAGGGCTACGTCAAGATGCCCAACGTCAACATTCTCGTCGAGATGGCCGATATGCGGGAGGCCAACCGTTCCTACGAGGCCAATCTGCAGACGGTCAGACAGGCCCGTGATCTCATTTCCTCCACTATTGATCTGCTGAAGAACCAATGATCGACTCGGTTAAGAATGTAGCCTCTCTTTCGGCGACCCGCGGCCTCGGCAGCATCGCCACGGATCTGACCTCCGCCGCTTCCAGCGCCCTGAATGCCTCGCCGGCCGTCGCTGCGGGCGCGGATGCCGGAATGAGCTTCGCGTCGGTCATGTCGAATGTCGCGAAGGATTCCATCAACTCGCTGAAGGACGCCGAAAACGCCTCCTTCGCCGGCATCAAGGGCACGATGAGTACCCGCGAAGTCGTCGACAAGGTCATGCAGGCCGATCAGACCCTGCAGACCGCGATCGCACTGCGCGACAAGGTGGTCTCGGCGTTCCTCGATATTACGAAGATGCAGATCTAGCGCGGGGTTTCCCGCTCTAATTAATTGATTTGGCGTGAGTTGTTCGCAGGCCGCTTCGCGGTTTCGAAGGTTCCGCCCTGGCTCGAAGGACGAAAGCATGAGAGCGCTCGCAATTGCCGCGACGGGCATGGACGCCCAGCAGACCAATCTCGAAGTGATCGCGAACAACATCGCGAACATCAATACGACGGGTTACAAGCGCTCGCGCGCCGAGTTTTCCGACCTTCTCTACCAGACCGAGCGCGCCAAGGGCATCGCCAACAGGCCGAACCAGGCAGTCGTGCCGGAAGGCGCTAACATCGGCCTCGGCGTTCAGACCGTAGCCGTGCGCAACATCCAGGTGCAGGGCGAGCTGTCGCAGACCCAGAACGAGCTCGACGTAGCCCTCGTCGGTCGCGGCTGGTTCCAGATCCAGATGCCCGACGGCACGACCGCATATACCCGCGCCGGCTCCTTCAACAAGAGCGACACCGGCCAGATCGTCACCCCCGATGGCAACGTATTGGAGCCTGGCATCACGATCCCGAACAATGCCAGCAGCCTCACCATCAGCCAATCCGGCCAGGTGTCGGCGATCATCGGCACGGCGACCACGCCGACTGTACTCGGCCAGCTGCAGATCGCCAATTTCGTCAATGAAGCCGGCCTGCAGCCGATGGGCAGCAACCTCTTCACGCAGACGCCTGCCTCCGGCGATCCCGTCGTCTCCGATCCGAACCAGAACGGCTTTGCCTATCTGAAGCAAAACTATCTGGAATCGTCGAATGTCGATCCGGTCAAGGAAATCACCGATCTGATCACTGCGCAACGCGCCTACGAGATGAATTCGAAGGTCATTACGACGGCCGACGAAATGGCGCAGATCGTCAGCAAGAACCTGAAGTAGCAAGAGGGACGGGCCGAACATGAGGTTTCGCCGGATGAAAAGCTTGGCAATGGCATGGTTCGCCGCAGCGAGCCTCTCCGTCGTATTCGCGTCGGCTGCGCCGGCCGGCGCAATGAGTGCCGACGGCTCCAGCCTCGGAACTGCCGTGGTGCCGACCGAGACGATCTATCCGGGCGATATCATCAGCAGCGGCCAGCTCGAGGAGGTCGAGGTCACCAATCCAAACCTGAGCGGCGACTATGCCAAGCGGCTCCGCGAGGTCACCGGTCTGGTGTCGAAGCGCACGCTTCTTCCCGGCCGCACGATTTCCATCTCCGCGCTGCGCCAGCCCTATGCGGTAACGCGCGGCTCCAATGTCCGTCTGGTGATGAGCATGGGTACCATGACGATCACGGCGGCCGGCACGCCGCTGGATGATGGCGCCGTCGGCGATAACGTCCGCGCCCGCAACATGGACTCCGGCATCATCGTCAACGGCACGGTCCTGCAAAACGGTACGATCCGCGTGGTCGCGAAATGAAACGGCTTCGTCAACTACTCGCAATCCTGTTCGCATTGCCGAGCCTGATCGCGGCCGATCCGGCTCTCGCGATGCAATCGCGCATCAAGGATATTGCCTCGCTGCAATCCGGCCGCGACAATCAGCTGATCGGCTACGGCCTGATCGTCGGTCTCCAGGGGACCGGCGACGGTCTGCGTTCCTCGCCATTCACCGAACAGTCTATGCGCGCGATGCTGCAGAACCTCGGCATCTCGACGCAGGGTGGCCAGTCTGCCGCCAAGAACACCGCCGCCGTCATGGTGACGGCGAACCTGCCGCCCTTTGCAAGCCCGGGCAGTCGCATCGACGTGACGGTCAGCTCGCTCGGCGATGCGACGTCGCTGCGCGGCGGCACGCTGATCATGACTTCTCTGAGCGGCGCCGACGGGCAGATCTATGCCGTGGCGCAGGGCTCGGTCATCGTATCCGGTTTCCAGGCGCAGGGCGCCGCCGCCACGGTGACCGAAGGTGTCACGACGGCTGGCCGCGTGCCCGGCGGCGCCATCATCGAGCGCGAACTGCCGTCGCGCTTCAAGGATTCCGTTAACCTGGTCCTGCAACTGCGCAATCCGGACTTCTCCACCTCGATTCGCATCGCCGATACGGTCAATACCTGGGCGACCTCGCGTTTCGGTGCGCCGATCGCAGAAGCCAAGGATTCACAGGAGGTGACGATCGCCAAGCCGAAGATGGCGGATCTGACGCGGCTGATGGCCGACATCGAAAATCTCAACGTTCAGACCGATACGCCGGCCAAGGTCGTCATCAACGAGCGCACCGGAACGATCGTCATTGGTGCCGATGTCCGCGTCTCGCCGGTCGCCGTCAGCTACGGAACGCTGACCGTGCAGGTGAGCGAGAACCCGCAGGTGATCCAGCCGGAACCCTTCTCGGACGGCCAGACGGCGATCCAGGATCAGACCGATATCACTGCCACCAAGAGCGGCGGCCGCGTGGCCGTGCTGGAAGGGCCTGATCTGAAGACGCTGGTCTCCGGCCTCAACAATATCGGCGTCAAGCCGGACGGCATCATCGCCATCCTGCAAGGCATCAAGTCGGCCGGCGCCCTGCAAGCGGAGCTCGTATTGCAATGATCTCGACCGCCATTGCCAGAAAAATGCTGATCACCGCCAGCCTCGCCGCGCTGTTGTCGCTGACGACGGCCGCGGCGCAAGAGGCGCCGAAGCCGGTCGCCGATCCAGCTTCGAGCCAGGACGAGATCCGCCAGTTCTGCACCAATATCGCCGATCCGGCTCGAGACCAGCGCTATCTGCTGCAAAAGCAGGAATTGGAAAAGCTGCAGGCGGATGTCGATCAGCGCATTGCCACCATGGACAAGCGCAAGGCCGAATATGAGGATTGGCTGAAAAAGCGCGACGACTTCCTCAAGACGGCCGATCTCGGCCTGGTCGATATCTACAAGAACATGAAGCCGGATGCCGCAGCGGCAAGCCTCAACGATGTCAGGACCGTAACTGCCGCAGCCATCATCATGAAGCTTTCTGCGCGCCAGTCGAGCCTGATCCTGGCGGAAATGGATGCGAAGAAGGCGGCCATGATCACCAATATCATCGCCAGCGCATCCGACCCGAATACATCGAAGTCGAAGGACCCCTCATGAACACGCGTCTTACGGCCGCCTGCGCAATCGTCGTCTTCCTCGCCGGTTGCCAGTCGCAGGCCCTCAAGGAAATCGGCAGGGCGCCTGCCATGAGTCCGATCGGCAGCGGCCTGCAATATGCGCAGACGCCGCAGATGTCGCAGTATCCGAAGCGGCCCCATCAAGTCGCGCAGGGCTATTCGCTCTGGAATGATTCGCAGGCCGCCCTGTTCAAGGATGCGCGTGCACTCAATGTCGGCGACATCCTGACTGTTACGATCCAGATCAATGACAAGGCGAATTGGGATAACGAGACCAATCGCAATCGCACGAACAAGAGCGATATGAACTGGAACATCACCGCCAAGATCTTTGGCTGGCAGCCAAGCACCAATGCTGACGCGACTTCAGGCTCTGACACCAGCACCGACAGCAAAGGCAAGATGCAGCGTTCCGAGCAGATCAACCTTCTGGTCGCAGCTGTCGTAACGGGCATTCTCGAAAACGGCAACCTGATGATCAGCGGTTCGCAGGAAGTGCGCATGAACCAGGAAATCCGCATTCTCAACGTCGCCGGCATCGTCCGGCCGCAAGACGTCACCTCCGAGAATACCATTTCCTACGACAAGATCGCCGAGGCGCGCATCTCCTATGGCGGCCGTGGCCGCCTGACGGAAATACAGCAGCCGCCGAGGGGGCAGCAGGCCGTCGACCTGCTCTCGCCGCTCTGATTTGACAGTGAACGGATAGGGAATATGGCAGCAGCCGCAGACGAACCGGCAAAGGGCAAGGGATCGCCGATGATCATGATGATTGTCGGGCTACTGGTGCTGACCGTGCTCGGCGGCGGCGGCGGCTGGGTCCTGGGAACCATGGTGGCGCCGCGGATCAAGGAGGCCACTGCGGCCGTGCAGGCGATTGCAAAGGCCGGCGGCGACAGCAAGCAGGCTGCGGCAGCCGCCCAGGCAAACGGCATCGTTGCGCTCGATCCGATCACCACCAATCTCGCTTATCCCTCGCAGAGCTGGATCAGGCTGGAGCTTGCGCTGGTTTTCAAGGGGCCGCCGGACGCACAGCTCGCCCAGGCGATCCATCAGGATATCCTGGCTTATATCCGCACGGTTTCCTTGCAGCAGATCGAAGGTGCACGGGGCCTGCAATATCTTAGGGATGACATTCAGGAGCGTGTTGACCTGCGCTCGGAAGGACGAGTATCGAAAGTTATCTTCAGAACTTTCGTGATCGAATGAGTCGACCAGCACTTGCTCTATTTATATTCGTGATTGCTGTCTTGTCGCCTGAGCTGGCGGCGGCGCAGCAATTGTCGCAGCAGCTTCCGACCGATCTTCTGAACGCGCCGGTCAACGGCTCGGTTGCCGCCTGGATCATCCGTACCTTCGGGCTTCTGACGATCCTGTCGATCGCGCCGGGTATCCTGATCATGGTGACGAGCTTTCCGCGCTTCATCATCGCCTTTTCGATCCTGCGCACCGGCATGGGCCTTGCGACGACGCCGTCGAACATGATCCTGCTGAGCCTCGCCCTTTTCATGACTTTCTACGTCATGTCGCCGACCTTCGATCAGGCCTGGAAGGATGGCGTGCAGCCGCTGCTGGCCAATCAGATTTCGGAAGCGGACGCAGTGCAGCGCATCGCCGAGCCCTTCCGCACCTTCATGTCCAACAATACGCGCGACAAGGACCTGAAGCTTTTCGTCGACCTCGCACAGGAACGCGGCCAGACGACGGTGGTCGACAACAAGATCGATTATCGCGTGCTGATCCCGGCCTTCATGATCTCGGAAATTCGCCGAGGCTTCGAAATCGGTTTCCTTGTGGTCCTGCCGTTTCTGGTCATCGACCTGATCGTTTCGACCATCGTCATGGCGATGGGCATGATGATGCTGCCGCCAACCTCGATCTCTCTGCCGTTCAAGATTCTCTTTTTTGTGCTGATCGACGGCTGGAACCTTCTGGTCGGCAGCCTGGTCCGCTCTTTCCACTGATATTATGAGCGGAAGGCGATCACCGGAGCTCTTGCCCTGATGATCGCTGAAACTTATTCGGCCGCGATTGCCGCTGAATTCCGGTCGTCTTCCATGAAGGGTTCCGCCCGCGCCGGCAGTGCCGGTACGTCCATGTGATCGGGTGCAAGCCCCTGCTTGGCCCGCGCTGCCATCATCTCGAAGGCCGTCTCCAGATGATGCGTGAAGCGTTCGGCATCGAAGAGCGGCTTGATGTAGCGATTGGCCGCTAGCGTTTCCTTGAACTGGGCAATCCGCTCCGGCTGGCCGGCGAGCTGCACGGCCATGTCTTCATAGGCCTGGACGTCGTCGGCCACCAATTCCGGCAGGCCGATGGCATTCAGCAGGCTTTCGCTGACGCGCGAAGCGAAATTGGTACCCTTGATGGTGAGAACCGGCAGGCCGCCCCAGAGCTGTTCCGAGGTCGTCGTATGGCCGTTGACGGGGAAGGTATCGAGGCCGAGATCGGCAAGCTGCTGGCGGTCGATATGGTCCTCGTAGCGAATGCGGCTGGTAAAGATGACCCGCTTGCGGTTGACGCCGCGGGCTTCCAGGCGCGACCAGATATTGGCCTCCGCGCGAGGGCCGTTGCACAGCAGCCAGAGCACGCTGTTCTTGCTGCGCTTGAGAATATTGCACCATACGTCGACCATCTGCGGTGTGATCTTGCGGTTGCCGTTGAAGGAAGCGTAAACGAAAGCGTCCTCGGGCAGACCGTGCTCCGCGCGCGTTGTCGGCCGCGGCTTCGGGCGGTTGAGCGGATCGTTCGGCTGGTAGCATTCGGGCAGGCGACAATATTTTTCGTAGAAATGCGCCTTCGACTGATCCGGCAGGACGTAATGGTCGCCGACGATGTAGTCGAGGTCGATGTTGACGGTCGTGCCCGGAAAGCCCAGCCAGGCGACATGGATCGGAGCCGGCATGTAGTTGAGGATAAAAGCGCGACTTCCCTTTGTATGCCCCTTGAGATCGACGAGAATGTCGATTCCGCGGGCGCGGATCGCTTCTGCTGCAGCCTGGTTGGAAAGGCCGCGAATGTCGACCGTGGTCCCCATTGCCGAATAGTCGAAAGCCTCCTCTTTCTGGTGAGCCGCCTCCGAGTGGTCGAAAAGGGTGATTTCGAACCGATCCTTGTCGTGCAACTCGAGGACGCGCTGCATTAGCTTCATCGTCGCGTGTCCCGGCCAGAAATCGGAGGAGAGATAGCCGATGCGGATCTTGCCGCCCCATGTATGCGGCAGCTTGCGGCGGGCTTCCGCATGGCCCGCCGGCAATGGATCGGTGTCGTGGACCGCGAGCTTGTTAAGCGCCTCGTCGCCGCACCAGTGGAGATGGAAGAAGGGATTGTCCGGAATGACATGCTCGAGCTTGCCCTGTGCAAGCGATGCCAGGACCGGGGCCATATGTTTTTCGACGGCGGCCAGATCGGACACCTCGCGCGCGAAGATCAGGTAGAGCGCGCGGAAAATGACATGGTCGGGATGCTTCTTGAACAGGGTCGTGACGATGTGCCGGTTGCTTTCGTCATAGAGATCGTCGGTCAGCAGCCTTGCGGCCATCTGGCGATGCTTGAGTTCCGGTCCTTCGACGAGCACCGTTTTGAAGCCCGTCAGCAAATCCTTTTGCTGACGGGCGAGAAAGATGCGGCTGAGGACGAAGGCAAGGTCCGGATCCTTGAATGCCAGGGGCAGAATCAGGCTTCCGATCGCGAGAGCCTGATCGTCGTTGCCGCAATCGCCGTGCAGCAGCAGAGCTTCCCGAAGATAGTCGTCGCGCTGGGGCTTTTGCCGGCCGGCTAGCTCGTAGGCGCTCGCCGCATCCGATCGGAAGCCGAGTTTCAGCAGCGTCTTTGCCAGCAGCGCATAGGTCTTGGGCGATCTGTCGACGTTCAGCAGCTCGTTCAGCGTTTCGAGTGCGCGTGTATATTGGCCCTTCTGGTAGAAGCCGGACGCTGTCACAAAGGCATTTTTTGTATTCACGAGCGAGAACTCCGAGCGATATGTTGACTGGCTCCCGCCGAAGGGCGAGGGCCGGCATCATGGATTCGCTTCATGATCCCTCACGGAGCTTGCCTGAAACCGAAGCACCGGTCGAAATTGCCTTTACGGATTCTTAGCCACGTTCCAGAGAGGCGGTGTCCACTGGTCCCGGATTTAAGAAATTGGCAAGCAATGGATGCGAACTTTCTCGCGACATGACGGGTTTGGTCCTCTAGGAAAATGGATCGAGGGGCATGAAGCTGCTCCGTCATCGCCGGTATTTCCAGTCCGGTATGTCCTCCTTTTGTATCCAGTTTCCAGGGGACACTCCTATGACCAGCATTATCACCAACAATTCCGCAATGGCCGCCCTCCAGACGCTGCAGAACATCAGCAGCAACCTGCAGGACACGCAGAACGCCGTTTCTTCCGGCTTGCGCATCTCCAAGGCTTCCGACAACGCTGCTTACTGGTCGATCGCCACGAGCATGAAGTCCGACAACAGCGCCATCGGCGCCGTTTCCGACGCTCTCGGCCTCGGCGCTGCCAAGGTTGACACCGCATCGACGGCCGTCACCAGCGCGATCGACATCGTCGGCCAGATCAAGGACAAGCTTGCAACCGCCATGGAAGGCTCGGTCGACAAGAAGTCCGTTCAGGAAGAAATCGGCCAGCTGCAGCAGCAGCTTCAGAGCGTTGCCCAGTCGGCTTCGTTCAACGGCGAAAACTGGGTCATGGCTGCAAACAACGGCTCGGCTTCGGTTGTTTCCTCGTTCATCCGCGGCACCAACGGCACCGTTTCGGTCAGCACGACCTCCTACGCCTTCAACACCGGCGCAACCGGCAACGTTCTGTTCGGCGCCAATGCAGCCGGCACGATCGACACGGCTTCGGGCATCCTCGGCACGAAGGACACCACCGTCGGCGCTTCGGTCTTCAGCCTCGACATCAGCAGCATGACTTCCGGCCAGATCTCCAGCGCGCTCAACATGGTTCAGACTGCTCTGAACTCCATGACCAGCCTGGGTTCGAAGCTCGGCTCCATCTCCAGCCGTATCGACCTGCAGACGAGCTTCGCTTCGTCGCTGTCCGACTCGATCCAGTCGGGCGTTGGCAAGCTGGTTGACGCCGACATGGAACAGGAATCCAGCAAGCTGTCTGCTCTGCAGACGCAGCAGCAGCTGGCTATCCAGTCCCTGTCGATCGCCAACTCCTCGACCCAGTCGATCCTGTCGCTCTTCCGTTAATAGGAAGCGCCAACGCGGCGCGTTGGTCGAAAATCCTAAACAACAAGTTAACCGCGCCTATCTAAGGCGCGGTTTTTTTTATATTTTTTGGCCAAACGCGGTTCAGCTTTTCTTAACTATATTGCTGTTTCTTAGGACCATCGAAGCGGCGAGTTAACCTTAACGAATTTGGTTAATAGGCATGATGCTGAATGCCGTTACCGGTTTTAGGTCCGGAATGTCCCTTATTCAACCACTGCCAAAGGGGCAAATATCATGACGAGCATTCTTACCAACAACGCCGCAATGGCTGCTCTCCAGACGCTGCGTACCATCGGCTCGAACCTGCAGGACACGCAGAACGCCGTTTCTTCTGGCCTGCGCATCTCCAAGGCTTCCGACAACGCTGCCTACTGGTCGATCGCCACGAGCATGAAGTCCGACAACAGCGCCATCGGCGCCGTTTCCGACGCTCTCGGCCTCGGCGCTGCCAAGGTTGACACCGCATCGACGGCCGTCACCAGCGCGATCGACGTCGTCGGCCAGATCAAGGACAAGCTTGCAACCGCGATGGAACCGTCGGTCGACAAGAAGTCTGTTCAGGAAGAAATCACGCAGCTGCAGCAGCAGCTTCAGAGCGTTGCCCAGTCGGCTTCGTTCAACGGCGAAAACTGGGTCATGGCCGCAAACAACGACTCGGCTTCGGTTGTTTCCTCGTTCATCCGCGGCACCAACGGCACCGTTTCGGTCAGCTCGACCTCCTACGCCTTCAACACCGGCGCAACCGGCAACGTTCTGTTCGGCGCCAATGCAGCCGGCACGATCGACACGGCTTCGGGCATCCTCGGCACGCAGGACAGCACCGTCGGCGCTTCGGTCTTCAGCCTCGACATCACCAACATGACGGGCGGCCAGATCTCCAGCGCGCTCAACATGGTTCAGACCGCTCTGAACTCGCTCACCAGCCTGGGTTCGAAGCTCGGCTCCATCTCCAGCCGTATCGACCTGCAGACGAGCTTCGCTTCCTCGCTCTCCGACTCGATCCAGTCGGGCGTTGGCAAGCTGGTTGACGCCGACATGGAAGAAGAATCGAGCAAGCTGTCTGCTCTGCAGACGCAGCAGCAGCTGGCTGTTCAGTCCCTGTCGATCGCCAACTCCTCGACCCAGCAGATCCTGTCGCTCTTCCGTTAATAGGAAGCGCCAGCACACGTTGGCCAAACAGGATACGACCTTGCCGCGCCTTCTCCGGAAGGCGCGGTTTTCGTTTTGCGCGACGTCGCAATCCGGCTGCGAGCCTGGAGCGGTTCAGTTTTTCACAGAATCTCTGAGCCGCTCTATCTCTTTGTTGTCTCGCAATTCCGGACGGAAAACCGCTGCGCACTTTTCCTGGAATTGCTCTAGGCTGTAGTGACGAATTAAGGGTTTGGGATTCCCAATTAGGAGCAAATCAGATTCAAGGCTGACTTTTGGAGGTCGGTCATGGATATCGATAGGCTCAGTGCGGAACAGTGGTCTCGGATCGAGCCGTTTGTGCCAGGCGGGCGCAAGGGGCGCCGGGGTCCACGCTCCAACAACAGACGGTTCGTCGAGGCGCTAGTCTGGATGGCCCGCTCTGGTGGACGTTGGCGTGATTTGCCCGAACGCTATGGCGACTACCAGACCGTCAAGCGGCGCTATTACCGCTGGATCGAGATGGGTGTCCTCGAAAGTTTGTTCGAGGCGTTAGCGCGAGAAGCGGACCTTGACTGGGTCTCGATCGATTCCACCTCCATCCGTGCCCAGCCTCAAGCCGCTGGCGCCCGGCGAAAAAGGGGGGAGCGGACGCCCAGGGCCTTGGCCGCTCACGCGGCGGGCTAGGCACCAAGATCCACGCCGTCGTCGATGCTTTGGGGCTACCGGTGCGCTTCGTCCTTGCACCGGGACACCGTGGCGATGTGATTTATGGCAAGGAATTGCTCCATGGCCTCACCCCCGGCCACGTCATCGCCGATAGAGCCTATGATGCCGAACACTTCCACGACACCATTCTGGACGCTGGTGCCACCCCCGTCATTCCGCCGCGGCCGGAGCGCCGCCGCCCGCACCGCTGCGACTGGCGGCTCTATAAAGAGCGCAACCTCATCGAACGCTTCTTTGCAAAGCTCAAGCAGTTCCGCCGTGTTGCCACCCGATATGACAAGTTGCTCGCCAATTTCAGAGGCTTCGTCATCATCGCTACCATAATCATTTGGCTGCGATAGTTAAATCGTCACCACAGCCTAAAGCGCACTATTCGCCCTTCGCCTGATGGCATCGACGAAGCCATCGAACAGCTTGCGCATGGCAACCTGCTTGTAGGGATAGACGACAGGGTCATCCATATTGTGGACCACCATTGCCACATCGAGCTCGAATACCAACAGACGACCGTCAGGAAGCTCCGCGCAGTCGATGCCGAAATAGTCGAGTTTGATATGACGGCAGAGTGCTGCAAAACTCTCTTCGTGGCGGACGGCGAAATCGCAGTCGAAATCTTCCATCCATGCCTGTTCGACAGCTCGTTTTGCGGCACTCTGACCCATCCCGGCACTCAGATAGTGCACGATCCAGTGGTCCGAGAGCGCCATGTGGCTGGCGAAGGCCTTGCCGTCGATGAATACGACGCGCTGCTTGTTGTAATAGCCGTCGGCCCCGCGGAAATCGATGAAGGGTGCCACGTAAAGCTCGGATGCCGGCTGTGCTGCGAGAAAGGCTGCCAGTTCAGCCGGATCGGAGACGCGCTCCATTCCATTACCGGCATGTGTGCTGAGCGGGCGCACGACCAGCGGGAAGGCCAGGCCTGGGGCGCAGTCTTTCAGCTGCTTGGTGCCAGCGCCGACGGCTGCGAGATCGTCGCGCGATACGCGATGGGTGGTAGGGGAGAGGATCGACGGTTCGTTTGCCAGCATTCCGCTCACTCCGTCGCGCGTAAGCCTCGCGATCAGTTCCGGGTTGCGGTTCATCACGAGACCGTCGAACTTCGCAAGAAGCCCCCGCATATGGGCGAGCAGGGGCGCGTTTTCAGTTGACTCTCCGATTGCCATGAAGGCGACGTCATGCTCCGGCAGACCGATGAGTGCAGAGGTTTGCAGGTCGACATAGCGCAGCCATAGTACGCAATCGCTGCCCGCCAGCAGAAAATCCAGCGGCGTGTTGGCCATGAAATCGCCTTCGGTGACGAAGGCCAAGAGGCGCGGTCCGGTTCCGTTGCCGTGGACGACGCGGAAGTCCCGCCGCAGCTGCACGGCGTTCTTCAGGATCTGGCGTGCCTCTTCGGTGCGGCCGAGCGTTTGCAGGATGATCGCCAGGTCCATGAGTGCGGCCGCATCGGCCGAATCGGCCGTCACGCGTTGCATGAGCTCGTTCCATAGCGGCGTTACGTCGCGGCCGGCATAGACGAGCGAGACGATTCTCTGCATGCCGAGAATTCGGGAGGCGTCCGGCATATTGGTCGAAGCCGGTTCGATGCCTGGGGCTTTGGTCATCAGCATTGGGGGAAATCCTGTCGGGGGCCGATTGTCAAAACGCTATGAACGAGCTCGTCGATATCCGCCCGTCGCGTGCGATGGTTCACGATCGCGGCGCGGATTGCCGGTTGTCCGTTCAGATGGGTCAGGGATGGAGCGACGCGGCCTTCGGCGTGCAGCCGCTCGACGATCTGGGAGTTGACGGATGCAGGTACAGTTCCATCCTCGCCGACATAGGCGAAGCAGACGATATTGAGCGCGACCGGTGCGAGCAATGTCAGCCGAGGTTCCTGTTCGATGCTCTCGGCCAGCCTGCGGGCCAGCCGGCAGTTGGCGCTTATGGCGTCTCCGAGAGCTTTGACGCCGTAGGTTTTCAGCGTGAACCAGGTCTTCAGCGCCCTGAAACCGCGCGACAGATCCGGACCGTAGTCGCAGGGCCACCAGTCTCCGCCTGCAAGCCCGGTGGCTGCGCGGCTGAGATAGGCGGCGTCCGAGGCAAAGGTCTGCCGCTGCCATTCACTGTCGCGCACGAGCAGGAAGCCGGCATCGTATGGCACCTGGCCCCATTTGTGGAAATCGAAAGCGAGCGAATCGCAACTGTCGATCCCTGCGAACAGATGCGCAAGGTCGGGGCTCAACACGCCGAGGGCGCCCAGCGCGCCGTCGACGTGAAAATGAAGATCGTAACTGTCGGCGATATGCCGCAAACCGGCGAGGTCATCGACGGCACCGGTATTGACCGTTCCCGCACTGCCGATGACGAGGAACGGCACAAGACCTTCCCGTTTGTCGCGAAGGATCGCCTCTTCCAGCGCGCCGATATCGATCTGGCCAAGGTCATTGACGGCAATGCGCCGGAGCTGAGCGCTGCCGATACCGGACATTTCGAACGCGCGGGGAACACAGCCATGAACCTCGTTCGATGCATAGGCGACGAGCCGGGATTCGTCGGACAGACCGGTTGCGCGCACATCGCGGCCGAGCTTCCGGCATCTGGCGATCTGCACCGCGACGAAATTGGCCTGCGATGCGCCGGTGAGGAAAATACCGCCTGCCGTCTCCGGAAAGGAGAAGATCTCGCGCGCCCAGCGGATGATCTGGCGCTCGACTTCGATCGGCATATGGTCGCGTCCGCCGAGATTGGCATTCAACCCGCCGGCGAGCATTTCGGCCAGCATGCCGGTAACCGTGCCGCCGCCCTGGACCCAGCCCATGAAACCCGGGTGAATATTGCCGCTGCCATAGGGGAGGATATTTTCCCGAAAAATGGCGTGGACTTCGGCCAGCTCGCTGGCTTCGACCGGCAGAGGCGCATCGAACAGGGCGCGGGCGGAGGAGGGGGCGTGTTGCCAGACCGGCTTTGTTCCGAGCGTCTGGAGATGATCGAACATGTCGTCGAGCATCTGGTGACCCTGCCTGCGCAGAGCCTGCCAGTCGTCGGGGTCGAGGCTTGTTCGCTCTTGGCGATCAACCGCCGCCCATCCGGCGTCCTGCAAACTGAACATCTCAACCTCACATATGGCCGCTGGTGCCGGCATCATCGCCGGGACGCTGCAGAAGACGGCCGTCTTCGTCCGACATTGGACTGATAGCGGCTATCTACGATGCCGAAGGTGGCGCGAGGCTGACTTGCGGTACTTGCTGCGCGTCAAACGATGATATCCGGCTGGAAAGCGGCATGTCGACACGCGCTGCGCGGATAGGCCTCCCTCGGGTTCAATGAAAGGTAGCGCAGGCGATGCCACGATACCTGACGGCCATATAACGGAAAGGATGATTCCATTAACTTTTATGGTCGGCATTAATCTTTTATTAACCCTATTCCTGTCAGTTGCAGCTAGCGCAACGGTTGGTTAACCTCCCCTAAGAGGCGGTTAACAAGCATGAGGCTGATTGCCGTTCCCGGCCGCAGACCGGAATGTCCCTTCCAAATTCAGCCATAAGGGGCACTTTTCGATGACCAGCATTCTCACCAACGACGCGGCGATGTCCGCCCTCCAGACCCTGCGCTCCATCAACACGAACCTGCAGGATACGCAGAGCCGCGTTTCCTCGGGCTACAAGGTAGCCAAGGCAGCTGACAATGCCGCCTATTGGTCGATCGCAACGACCATGCGGTCCGACAATAGCGCGCTTTCAGCCGTCTCGGACGCATTGGGCCTGGGCGCGGCAAAGGTCGACACTGCCTATACGGCGATGGACAACGCCATCACGGTCGTTCAGCAGATCAAGGACAAGCTCGTCGCGGCAACGGAAAACAGCGTGTCGAAGGCCGACGTCCAGGAAGAGGTCACGCAGCTGCAACAGCAGCTGGAGAGCATTGCGCAATCCGCATCCTTCTCCGGGCAGAACTGGATGTATGCGGTCAATGGCGCCTCGGCCTCCGTCGTCTCCTCCTTCGTGCGCAACAATGACGGTACGGTTTCCGTCAACAGCACCAGCTACGCCTTCGATACCAGCTCGCAGGGCAACGTCCTCTTCGGCGCGAACAGCAGCGGGACGATCGATACGAGCTCGGGCATCCTCGGCAGCAAGCAGACCATCAACGGCAACGACTATTCCGTCTTCAGCCTCGATATCACCAACATGACGAGCGGCGATATCGGCTTGGCGATGAACCTGGTGCAGGGCGCCCTTAACGCCATGAACAGCACGGCGTCGCAGCTCGGCTCTCTCTCGACCCGCATCGATCTGCAGACGAGCTTCGTCTCCACCCTGCGCGATACCATCGATTCCGGCGTCGGCAAGCTCGTCGACGCGGATATGGAAGAAGAATCGAGCAGGCTCTCGGCGCTGCAGACCCAGCAGCAGCTGGCCATCCAGTCGCTGCAGATTGCCAACACGAGCGCGCAGAATGTTCTTGCTCTCTTCAAGTGAGCCTTGACTGGAGCTTGCGTTGAAATGGCGCGGCGGCTTTTCCCTCTTGTCGCCGCGTATAAGCTTTTGTTAACGTTGCCGCTAATTGATTTGCAGTCTCTGCGCAGATCCGGCTCCGTTCTCCTTCCAAGCGATTGCCGGATCGCGCTTTAGCGACGGGCCGCGCTGGGATATCTCCCGCTGGTGGGCATGAGGCCAATCGTTGCTGCCGGATCGGTCCGGCTTGCCAGTCCCAATGGAACTACGGATTTTCAGATGAGCAATGTGACGACGAATCCCACCACGTCGGCGGCGCTGACCGTGTTGCGCGGTATCAACAAAGATCTCGATGTCGTGCAGCAGCAGGTTTCGTCCGGTTACCGCATCCAGACGGCGAGCGATGATCCCACCTATTGGTCTATGGCGACCACCATGCGCTCGGACCAGAGCAGCCTTTCCACGATTACGGACGCGCTGGGCCTCGGTGCGTCCAAGGTCGATACCGCATCCACCGCCATGGATACGGTCGTCAGCCTTCTGACCCAGATTCAGTCCAAGCTGGTTTCGGCAAAGGAGCCAGGCACCGACAAGAACGCTATCAACTCCGACATCCAGCAGCTCAAGAACCAGCTGCAATCCGTCACCCAGTCGGCATCCTTTTCCGGCGAGAACTGGCTCTATAATACGGAGCAGCAACCCTCCACCCAGCAGTCGGTGATCAGCAACTTCACGCGTGGAACGGGCGGCCAGATCAGCTTCACGACGATCAGCTATGACAGTTCCCAGACCTTGATGGTCGATACTGTCAAACCCGAGCGGGGTTTGTTGACGAAGAATGTTGATGCAAGCACCTTCGATGCTTCGGGCAGCGGCAGCAGCACGCCTCGCAATTATTACCTCCTCTCCGCCACCGGCGGCACGACGCCGACGGGCGGAACCGAGATCGCCCTATCGAGCAGCACGACCGATGACGAACTGACCGATATGATCAATGTTACCAACTCGCTCCTGAAGTCGGCAACATCGGCGGATTCGACATTGGGCCTGATGAAGTCGAACATCGACGATCAGTCGGATTATATTTCCAAGCTCAGCGATGCCATCAAGAGCAGCGTCGGCGATCTCGTCGATACGAATATGGAAGAGGCCTCTGCGCGGCAGAGCGCCCTGCAGACGGCGCAGCAGATGGGTGTGCAGGCATTGTCGATCGCCAATAGCATGGCGAGCAAGGTGCTGATTATTCTCCAGTCGAAATGATTGCCGGGTGCCGCCGTCCGATCGGCAATACCGCATCGCATTCATCCTCGCACAAGTTTGGCTGCCTACGGTCCTTCGCAGTGGCTTGGCTGCACAATGTGCCGGTGACATTGGTCCCGGAAGGTGCTGCCTGAGGACGGAAACCGGAAGCGTGATGATCGACGTTTTGAGAATGGGAATGGATCGGCCGGCTGTCGGCATCGACTTGCAGCGTCTCTGCGGCGCGAATGGGGAGATGCGCGCGTGAGCTTGACACTGTCCCGATATCTCAAGGATTTCAGCGCCGAACAGGCCCCGCTGCCCCATGTCGAGGATATGGCGTTTGCGGAACCGGTCGAGTTTGCCGAAAGCCCGCTCGAGCCGCCTGTTGATGTCGAGGCCGAGCGCCGTGTCGCCTATGCGGAAGGGCATGAGGCGGCGACGCAGGAACTGACGCAAAGGCATCAGGCCGAGATCGATGCCATGGCCCAGTCGTTTCGCGCCGAAATGGATGCGCTGCGGATACGCTACGAAGAGCAGGCGGCGGACAAGATCGCTGCGGATATGACGCGCATCGCCACGATGCTCGGGCAGGCGATCAGCACCGAAGCCGCCGCCATTCTTGCGCCGGTCATGACCGAGACGCTGACGGCCAAGGCCGTCGCCGATCTTGCCGAACTGGTCAGGGCCGCGATCCTCGACGGCAGCGCCGGGCCGATCTCGGTCAGCGGTCCGCGTCATCTTTTCGAGGTCCTTCATGATCATCTCGGCGATGACGGCGCGTTGCTGCGCCACGTCGAGGCTGATGATGTCGATCTCACCGTTACGATCGGCGAGAGCGTTCTCGTGACCCGTATGTCCGCCTGGGCCGCTAGCCTGAAAGAGATCCTGAAATGAGCGACGGCGATCAAAATCACGGCAAGCACGAGATCATCATCGTCAAGCGCCACGGCGGCGGTGATCACGAAGGCGGCCATGGCGGCGCGTGGAAAATCGCCTATGCCGACTTCATGACGGCCATGATGGCCTTCTTCCTGGTCATGTGGCTGGTGAACGCTGCCAATGAAGAGACGAAGGCCTCGGTCGCCTCCTATTTCAATCCCATCAAGCTTGCCGACGAGAAACCGACGGAAAAGGGCCTCAAGAAGCCCGTCGATCAGGCTCAGGGCGAAAAGAATCAGCAGAAGTCCGACAAGCCGCAGGAAAAGCCGAATGACGGCAAATCGGCTAAGACCGGCGAGGACCTGACCTCGACATCGGGCGACCAGACGAACTATTCCGAAGCGGATTTCTTCGAGAATCCCTATTCGGTCCTGGCCGAGATCGCACAGGAAGTCGGGCAGCAGGCCAATGTCAGCGCCAAGGGCGAGGGTGGCGCGGCTCAGTCGGGTCCAGCGACCGGTGCCGATGGCGGCCAGGCCTATCGCGATCCGTTCGATCCGGATTTCTGGACCAAGCAGGTGCAGGTTTCCAGCGCTTCGAAGAAGGCGAACGAGGAACAGTCCGCCAAGTCGGATCAATCGCCCAAGGGTGAGGTCATCGCTCTGTCGAGGGCGACAGCTGCGGATACGGGTCAGCCGGCCGATCAACCGCAAATGCCTGAACAACAGCCGACGGTGAGCGAGCAGCAAGCGGCCGGCAAGGCGCCGGAAAAGCCGACGCAGGCTCAGCAGGTTGCCAAAGCCACTATGCAGAGCGACGCCTCCGCGCCTGAGGACAATGCCGCTTTGCCGGAGAACAAGGATGTTCAGCCGACGAAGGCGCAGCAGCAGGAGGCCAAGGATCTGCAGCAGGCGATTCAGGCCGAGATCAAGGGTGTTGCCGGTCAGCTGGCCGAAGGGCTGCAGGTCAGCGCCGCGGAAGGCGGCGTGCTCGTAACGATCTCCGATCAGACAAACGATCCGATGTTCAATATCGGTTCGGCGGTTCCCCGGCGCGAGATGGTGCTGGCGATGGAAAAGATCGGAAAGATCCTGGCGGAACGCAATGGATCGATCCTGATCCGCGGCCATACCGACGGACGCCCTTATATGGTCGGCGGTCGCAATGACAACTGGCGCCTGTCGCTCGATCGTGCCCAGAGCGCCTATTACATGCTGACGAGCGGCGGGCTGGACGAGAAGCGGATCGTTCAAGTGTCCGGTTTTGCGGACAGGCGTCTGAAACTGCCCAACGATCCCTTCAACGATGCCAACCGCCGTATCGAGATCCTGATCGCTAACCCCTCGAACCAGGCAGCGACGGATCCCGCGGCTTCGGGAACGCAGGCTCCCGCGAAGCCCGCTTCGGGCAAGGGCAAGTCGAGCCAAGGCAAGCAGGGATAGTCCATGGCGCGCAAACAGCATCGTCATCACCTTGCGCTCACGCTCACCCTCGGCATGTTGATGCCGGGGGCAGCAAGCGCTGAGGGGCAGGACACCCTGCCGCTCTACAAGATGCTGCGCTCGCTCGAATTCGTCCAGGATTCCGTTGTTGCCGGCGATAGTTCCGCCGGAGAGATGCAGCGCTTTCTGCTCGCCACCATAGACGAGCGCTTGCGCAATGCGGACAAATCCATATTCGAGGACAACCGTAACGTCGATGCGGCACTGATCTACACCATGAGCGGCGGTAATCCCGAAACGCTCGAATATCTGATGTCGCGTGACGTCAATGGCAATTTCGACAATCGCGTTGCGGATCTTCTGCGGAAATACCTGAACGGCAAGGGTCTGCTGGTCGTCAACACGCTTGTCGATATCTCCAAGGAATATCGCGACAAGCCGATCGGTCCCTACCTCTCGTTGGTTGCCGGCAATGTCATGTCGGGCAAGAACGCCAAGGCCGCCTTGCCGCTTTACGACTGGGCGCGGCTGATGGCGCCCGGCACGATCGTCGAGGAATCGGCGCTACGCCGCTCGCTGGCTCTCTGCGCCGATGCGGGCATGGTGCCGCAAGGACTCGATTATGCGCAGCGTTATACGCGGCGCTTCCTGCATTCGCCTTACGCCAGCCAGTTTGCGGATCTTTTTGTGCAGCTGGTGGTGGATCACGATTCCGATGTCAAGCAACAGGACATCATTGACATCCTGTCCTTCATGGATCCGCCGAGACAGCGGGAGATCTATCTGCGCATGGCACGCCGTGCCGCGATCGCCGGCAAAGCCGATCTTGCCGCGCTCGCAGCCAACCGCGCCCAGGCAATCTCCAATAACGGTGGCGATGCCTTTGGCGCGCTGGCGAACTTCTATGGCGGCGTGGCGGGCATATCCACGCCTGAATGGAAGTCGGCGATCAACGATGTGAACCAGATGCCGGCTGGCGAACTGAATGCGCGCGACCGGGCTTTGCGCGACGCCGCAAAGGCTGTGGCGGCAGAGATACTGCGCACGCCCGACGCTGCAAGCCTCGGGCAAGGCAATGTTCCTAACTTGCCCAACCAACAGAAGACTGAACACGATGCTGCTGTGACGAATCAATCGGGAGGCCAATCTCCCGGCACGGCGGGTGTTGAGCAGGGAGCCCCGCCAAACGCGGCTCCCGCCCCGAAAGGAGGGCGGCAGGAGGCCGACTCTTCGTTCAACGCATTCGTCACGACGAGCCGCTCGAAGCTGGATGCCATCGACGGCCTGTTGAAGCAGGAAAGTCATTGATATGAACGACATCGGTGTGTCTGGCGCCTCATCGGGGGCGGATATTCTTGCTGTTGCCAAAGGCACTCGCTCAACAAAGCAGGATGACGGCAAGGGTTTTATCGATGCTCTGACCAGTTCGCTCGGCAATGGACGCAAATCTGCCGGTTCGAATACCGGAACCGATGTGGCGACGGACGCGAACACGACAACCGGCGACAATGCGGATGACGACACTGGCGCGGTGAAGACGGCAGCGAGCAATTTTGCCGCGATAACCCTTACCGTCGATGACAGCGCCAATGCCGGAGTTGGAATGATCGATACGTCCGGAGCCAATCTCGCCAATCCCGCCGGCCTTGCCAAGGGCACCAAAGCTTCGCAGCCCGCCGGTGTCGCCTCACTCTCGAAATCGCTGATCGAGTTGCAGAAGGCAGCCTCCGCGGCTGGCGAAGGCGAGGCTACCCCTATCGATGGCGATCAGCCGGCCGCAGCCGCCGATCCCACCACGCCGACGATTGACACCGGCAAGGTGCAAGTGCCCCCGACTGCGCTCGATCAGCTGGCCGAGATCGCGCAGCAACTGGCCGATGTCGCGACAACTGACGGTCAGACGGCGCCGGTCAAGGGCGACGGTAAGATGCCCGCCGTGAAGGATGGAAAGGATGTCCAGCCCACGGATGACGGTAAGTCTGCATCGACGCAAGGCAGCCAGCCGGCCAATACGATTTCCGATGCATTGTCGCTGCTGAACGTTGCGCAGCCCATCGTGGTGACGCAGGTTAGCACGACCCAGGCCAGCACAACCCAGGTCAGCACGACGCTGGCGGGCAAGACAACAGACAATGCCAAGGTCCAGACATTGCCATCAGGCAAAGCTGCCCTCGCGGACGCCTCGGACACGGCCTTGACGCTGCCGGACGACGGCAAGGGAGCGGATGCTGCGCAAACATTCCGCCTGACGCGGGCGGATGGCCGTGGCAGCGCGCTCGACCTGTCGATCAGCAAGAGCGGCGATGACGTTGCCGATGTCAAAGTCGGTGCTGCTGCGGGCGGCGATGCGGTGGCGGTCACCGTGCTGGATTCGCGCCGCTATCTCGGGCTTGCCGCCAATTCCAACTCGGCACTCGTTGCTGGAACCCTGGCGGGCGACCACGAATGGTCGGCGGCGATGCAGCCAGGCTCGGCGCTCTCCAATGCCGCGAACCTGACCAGCACCGGCAAGGTCGTCAATACGCTGAAGATCCAGCTGCGCCCCGACAATCTCGGCGACGTGACAGCAACCATGCGGCTCTCCGGAGACCAGCTGAGCGTCGATCTGAAGGTTCAGACGAGCGAGGCCTACAGGCAGCTTCACGCCGATCAAAGCCGCATGGTCGATGCATTGCGCGCACAAGGCTATCAGGTCGACAATATCACCGTCTCCATGGCGTCCAATGCCGACCAGCAGTCGGATAGCGGGCGCAATTCCGGATCGAACCAGCCACAGCAGCAGTCCCTTTTGAACCAGGGACAGGGGGGCGACGCACGCCCCAGAGGCCAGAACTATTCAGGGCAGCAGGCAAATGGAAACGATGGCAATCGCAGTTCGGGTGAGCGCGGTGTTGAGGACGGGGCTGCTGGTGGCGTGCAGCGTTCTCGCTCTGGGGCGGTTTACCTCTGAGGCGCATGCCTCGGGCAATCCGGCGCCGCCTGACAATGGCGCAGCCGGTCTTTGCGAACGCGAAATCCAGTCTGCCGCCGCGAAATACGGAATACCGGAAGGGATTCTTTATTCAGTGGGTCTGACGGAAACGGGTCGCAAAGGATCGCTCTATCCCTACGCTCTCAATGTTGAGGGGCGTCCGATCTTTCCACCATCCGAGGACGCCGCCCTGCAGATATTCGCCGCCGCACGGCAGAACGGGGCAAAGCTTATCGATGTCGGCTGCATGCAGATCAATCAGTATTTCCACGGCGAAAACTTTACATCCGTCACCGCCATGTTCGACCCGCGTAGCAATGTCGAGTATGCCGCAAAGTTTCTCCGCAATCTGCATGACAGGCATGAGACCTGGACCATGGCGGTAGCAAGATACCATGCCGGCCCGAACAATGACCCCGCCCAGAAGGTCTATGTCTGCCGCGTGATCGCCAATCTGGTCGCCACAGGCTACGGAAAATGGACGCCCAATGCGGCGACGTTCTGCCGGGAGTAAGCAATTACAGGTTGCATATGTTCTCCGGTTAGCCGGCGCTAACCCAATCGAAGTGATTGACTGCCGTCGATTTGCCTAAAATGCGCATGTTAATAATACGTCCGCTAACAACTTTTTTATCGGTCTAAAACGCCGAGCACCTACTATATCTAGTGCAAATCGCACCCGTATAGTTAATCAATTATTAATTTCCGTCACTCATTTCCGACAGTTGTTCGTGATTCGCCCGATTCGTACCCATAGATCATCGAAACACCACACTGATTCGGAGGCGGACGAATGATCGTAGTGGTTGATGAGCGAGAGCTCGTTAAGGACGGATATACATCACTGTTTGGACGCGAGGGCATCCCTTCGACGGGATTTGATCCGCGTGAATTCGGCGAATGGGTGACGACGGCAGCAGAGGGCGATATTGCTGCGGTGGAAGCCTTTCTGATCGGACAGGGTCAGCAGGTGCATGAGCTTCCAAGGGCGATTCGCGACCGGACGGCAGCACCTGTTATCGCGGTGAGCGACCAGCCCTCGCTGGAAGCCACGCTTGCACTTTTCGATTGTGGCGTCGACGATGTCGTGCGCAAGCCGGTGCATCCTCGCGAAATTCTTGCCAGGGCCGCGGCGATCCGCCGCCGCTTGAAGGCGATCAGCAACTATACCGATATTGGCCCCATTCGCGTCTTCGCAGATGGCCGCGATCCGGAAATCAACGGTTCCGTATTCGCCTTGCCGCGCCGCGAGCGCCGCATCCTCGAATATTTGATCGCCAATCGCGGTCGCCGTGTGACGAAGACCCAGATCTTCAACGCCATCTACGGCATCTTCGACGAGGAAGTCGAAGAGAACGTCGTCGAAAGCCATATTTCGAAGCTGCGCAAGAAGCTGCGCAAGAAGCTCGGCTTCGACCCCGTCGATTCGAAGCGCTTCCTCGGCTACTGCATCGACTGGAGCTGATGCTCGGGTCGCACATTCCGGTACTAAACTCATGAACAGGCCCGAGAATCAGCTGATTCTCGGGCCTGTTCCTTTTCGGTTGCCTGATCGGCACGGCGCCGGAAGGTACGTTGTTCCTTACCATTTCGATGCACAGCAGTCCGTAGCATGATCGCCCGATGGCGCTGTTGACGAAGCTTTTCGCGATGATCGGTTTTTCGTCCTCTCAGACAGCTTCACGCAAGGCCCGCCACCTACTCTCAGTCGTATGAAGGATAACGAGGATTCCAGATGAGGAATTTCGGCAGCATGAAGACTGCACTTGCGGAAGCGGATGCGCAGGCGCTTTGCCTCGGCGCCAATTTTGGCGGCTGTGTCGGTGTGACGCCGGTTCGCCGTGCTATCTCTGCAGGCGACGGTGCTCTCGTCTTGCGCCATGTTTGCGGGAGGGTGGCTCCGGTTCGTTCCGGTGGTCGTCCATCTGCCAATGAAAATCTGGTCTATTTCGCCGGCCTTGCTCTGACAGGCTATTCCGACACTTCCTGCGCGCCTTCGGCCAATCTGCCGCGCTAAAACGAATAGGGTATCGAGTCAGTCATGTCGCTCACAACAGCTCTCAATAACGCGCAGGCAATATTCAACAATACCGGCACGCAGAGCAGCGTCGTGTCGAACAATATCGCCAATGCCAACAACACGAATTATTCGCGTCGTCAGGCGGTGGTGACGACCAATATGGCTGGTGCTCAGGTGGTGCAGATTGCCCGCAGCAGCGAACCGGCATTACAGAAGGCCTATCTCAGCTCGGCCTCGTCGGATTCGGCACAGCAGCTGCTGCTGAATGCATACAGCAACCTTCAGTCGGCCACGCTTGGCGGCAACGATAACGAGATCGCGCCGTCGACTTATCTGTCGGCATTTCAGGATGCGATGCAGAACTATGCGGGATCACCATCCAACGCGACGGCGGCGCAATCTGCGATCAATGCGGCCCAGAGCCTGGCGACATCGCTCAACAATGCCACGGCGGCAGTGCAGAGCGCCCGTACCGACGCCGACAAGCAGATCAGCTCCGACGTCGATACGCTGAACAGCCTGCTGAAGCAGTTCCAGACCGCCAACGACGCGGTGAAATCGGCAACGACCACGGCTGGCCCGACATCGAGCGCCCTTGCCGACGCGATGGACCAGCGCGATTCGATCCTGAACCAGATTTCGAAGATCGTCGGCGTGACAACCGTGACGCGCGGCAACAACGACATGGCGCTTTACACCACGAGCGGAACGACCCTGTTCGAGACCATTCCGCGCTCGGTGACGTTCCAGCCGACGAGTACCTACACGGCAGACACGACAGGCAACAGCGTTTACATCGATGGGGTTGCGCTGACTCCAGGCCAGGGCGCGAATACGACGGCACAAGGCACGCTTCAGGCGGCACTTCAGATTCGCGATGATGTTGCGCCGACCTATCAGAAGCAGCTTGATGAAATGGCTCGAGGGCTGGTTACGGTCTTTGCGGAAACGAACAGCGATTCTTCAAAACCGACTCTGCCTGGCCTGTTCACCTGGAGCGGTGGCACCGTTCCGGCCAGCGGTACGGCAGTCACGGGCTTGGCGGGCTCGATAACCGTTAATTCGAAATTAATCACGTCTCAAGGTGGTGACCCGACGTTGCTACGTGATGGTGGTATTAATAACGATAGTACTACTGGTGAAACCGGTTATACCAAGAATACCAGCGGCGACAGTGGATATTCCACCCAGCTTGATGGCTTTATCACTGCCATGAATACGAAGATGGCGTTCGATCCTGCCGCTGGCTCCGACACCAATGCCACGCTCATGGATTATTCGGCGAGCTCCATCGGTTGGCTCGAGGGCCAGCGCAGCACGGCAACGACGGCGGGGGAAAATACCTCTGCTGCTCTATCGCGCTCCTCGAGCGCCTATTCGAATGCGACGGGCGTCAATCTCGATGAAGAACTGACGCTGATGATGGATATCGAACAGTCCTACAAGGCTGGAACGAAGATATTGAACGCAGTCAATGAAATGCTTCAATCTGTACTGGATATTGCGAGCTAAGCCATGAAACTTTCTTTCATTTCGAGCACGGCCATTCAGAACGCCATGCGTCAGACGATTCGTCAGGCGCAGAATGAGATGACGAGTGCATCGACCGAGGCGACCACGGGCGTCTATGCCGACATCGGCGTGGCGCTTGGCAGCAGCACGTCGCTCAATGTGAATCTGACGCGGGAAGTGTCGCGCATCGATTCCATTCTCAGCAGCAATTCCATTGCGAACCAGCGTATGACGACGTCGCAAACCGCCTTGACCGGCATGGGCACGCAGGCACAGAACCTGATGGACCAGCTTGTGGCGCTGAGCGGCAACACCGATGGCAGCAGCGTCGCCCTGGCGCAGCAGACGGCGAGCTCGACGCTGTCGAGCGTCATTGCATCGGCCAATACGATGGTGAATGGCGAGTATCTCTTTGCCGGAACCAATACCGACGTCCAGCCGATGACGGATAATTCCTCGGCAACGAACGCGGATATTCAGGCGCAGCTTGCGACTTACATGGCAAATCAGTCACCGCCGGTAACTGCAGATACCATATCAGCCGACCAGATAACGGATTTCATCACCAATACTGTCGCGCCGATGTTCACATCAGACAGCAGCTGGTCGAGCTGGTCGAGTGCGTCCGATCAGAATATGACGAGCCGCATCAATAATTCGGAAGTCATCGAAACTTCGACGAACTCGAATTCGTCCGGCATGCGGTATCTGGCACTCGCGACCAGCGTGACCAATGCGCTGATGGGTACGCCGCCGGGCCTCAATCAAAGTGCGGTGAATGCCGTCACACAGCAGGCCATCAGCTATACGCGCCAGTCGATCGACGGGTTGAACAGCCAGGCAAGTCAGCTCGGTCTCTCGCAGTCACGACTGTCGGACGCGAATACGACGCTGAATGCCCAGAAGACTATTCTCAACACCAGTATCGGTGACTTAACCGGAGTCGATCCTTATGAGGCATCGACCAAGGTCAACAGTCTCGAGACCCAGCTCGAAACGGCTTACACGATTGTTTCAAAGATCCAGCAGTTAAGCCTTGTAAATTACCTTTGATGATCAAAGGGAAGTAATGACCAGGAAGGATGCATGAATGTATCAGTTCTCATATGCGGAAGTCATGCAGGATGCAGTGGCCGACGCCAAGGAACGAGAACGACAAGTTCTGGACCGGTCGATAGCTCTTCTCTCTGCGGCCCGTGATGCGGGGAAATACGGCCGTGAAGCGATCGAGGCTCTCTTCTATACGCGACGCCTATGGGTAAGCTTTGTCGAGGACCTCAAAAGCCCGGAGAACCAGCTCAATGTCGAGCTGCGTGCCAATCTGATTTCGATCGCCATCTGGATATTAAAGGAATGCGAACGGATCAGGCGGCGCCAGTCGGAAAACTATCAAGGCATCATCGATGTCACCACCATCATCAGGGATGGACTTAAATGAAAAGTACGCTTCGCATATCGCTTAAAGCCGGGGAAAAGATCTTTATCAACGGGGCCGTCCTGCGCGTCGATCGCAAGGTTGCTCTGGAATTCCTGAATGATGTGACATTCCTGCTCGAGAACCACGTGCTCCAGCCGGAGGACGCAACGACGCCCTTGCGTCAGCTCTATTTCATCGCGCAGATGATTCTCATCAATCCGGAAGGCAAGGAACAGTCGACGGCGATGTTCCGCAAGTCGATCGTCATGCTGCTGTCGTGCTTCCACAATGAGGAAGTGCTGGCCGAGCTGAAGCGCATCGACGGCCTCGTTGCCACCGGCCGCGCCTTCGATGCGCTGAAGGCGATCCGCGGTCTCTACCCGGTCGAAGACAATATTCTGAACAATCAGGAAATGCCGGCGGCGACGATCGAGCACATCCGTCGGGAGATTGCTCCATGGCAACGGTAGACGCCGTCAACAGCAGCACGAGCAGCAGCTCCTCGAAGACTGCTGCTGCCGCATCGGCGAGCGCCAACCTGAATTATAACGACTTCCTGCAGCTTCTCATCGCGCAGATGCAGAACCAGGATCCGACCGACCCGATGGATGCCAGCCAGCAGATTTCTCAGCTGGCGAGCTTCTCTCAGGTCGAACAACAGATCCAGACGAACTCGCATCTGGAAACGGTGTTGCAGAACCAATGGATCTCGCAGGCGTCGGACTATATCGGCAAGCAGATCATGAGCGCCGATGGTAAGACGACGGGCACGATCAAGGAAGTGACCGTCTACACGGACGGCATCATCGCCCAGACCGATGCCGGCGACAAGATCCTGATCCAGGCCGGCGTTACGATCGCTCCGGCAGGCACGACCATTGATCCGCCGGCCACGTCGAGCGATAGTAGCAACAGCAGCGATTCGTCGAGCACGGATTCGACCAGCAGCTCATGAGGAGCCGCTGAACCGGGAGTGGACATGCCATGAATGAAGCCGATGCCTTGGATATTTTCCAGGCTGCGATCTGGACGGTACTTGTGGCTTCCGGTCCGGCTGTCGTCGCCGCCATGGTCGTCGGTCTGGTGATCGCCCTGATCCAGGCGCTCACCCAGGTGCAGGAAGCGACCTTGACCTTCGTGCCGAAGATCGTCGCCGTCATGGTCACGATCGGCATCTCGGCACCGTTCGTCGGCGCGCAGATTTCGATCTTCACCAATCTCGTCTTCTCCCGCATCCAATCGGGTTTCTAAGATAAGTCTGAAGGCCATTTCGGCCTCCGGATCGCGCGCATCAATGGCAACGGCCATGCTCGCGCAAGCTTCGACCTTTAGAGGTCGGTTCCAATAGGGCAGGCGGGTCAGCCGTTTGCCACCTCTCATGAAGAGACGGAACCGGTCGATGGCACAACCACCCGCAATAGCACTTCCCAAAGCCAATCCCAGCATACGCGATATCGGGTTTGCCCTCGGTATCATGGTCATCCTGTGCGTGCTGTTCCTGCCGATCCCGCCGTTTCTGATCGACCTTGGACTGGCTTTCTCGATCGCGTTCTCCGTGCTGATCCTCATGGTGGCGCTCTGGATCAAGAAGCCGCTGGAATTCTCGTCTTTCCCGACGATCCTGCTGATCGCGACGATGACGCGTCTGGCGCTGAACATCGCCACGACCCGCGTCATCCTTTCGCACGGCTATGAAGGGCACGATGCCGCCGGCGGCGTCATCGCCGGCTTTTCCAGCCTGGTCATGTCCGGCGATTTCGTCATCGGTCTGATCGTCTTCCTGATCCTCATCACCATCAACTTCATCGTCATCACCAAGGGTGCGACCCGTATCGCCGAAGTGGGCGCCCGCTTCACTCTCGATGCCATCCCCGGCAAGCAGATGGCGATCGACGCCGATCTTTCCGCCGGCCTCATCGATGAGAAGGAAGCGCAGCGCCGCCGCCGCGAACTGGAAGAGGAAAGCTCCTTCTTCGGCGCGATGGACGGTGCCTCCAAATTCGTACGCGGTGACGCGGTTGCCGGCCTTCTGATTACCTGCATCAACGTCTTCGGCGGCATCATTATCGGCTATTTCCGTCATGGCATGCCGATCGGACAGGCGGCCGACGTTTTCGTGAAGCTCTCCGTCGGCGACGGTCTGGTTTCGCAGATGCCGGCGCTCATCGTCTCTCTCGCGGCCGGCCTTCTCGTTTCGCGCGGCGGCACCTCCGGCTCTACCGACCAGGCCGTCGTCAATCAGCTGAGCGGCTATCCGCGCGCGCTCGCCGTCTCGGCGGTTCTCATGGGCATCCTGGCCATCATGCCTGGCATGCCCTTCCTTCCCTTCGTTTTCCTTGGCGGCCTGATGGCCGCCGGCGCCTGGTTTATTCCGCGCCAGATCGAAGCCGAGAACAAGCTTCGCCGCGATGCTGAAGAGCAGAAGGTGATGCAGACGAAGGAAATGGAAAAGGATTCGGTCAAGTCGGTTCTGAAGACTGCCGAAATCGAACTGGCGCTCGGCAAGATCGTCTCCACCCGCCTGCTCGGCGCTCACCAGGAGCTCGCCTTCCGCGTCGGCAAGATGCGTAAGAAGTTCGCGACGCAATACGGCTTCGTCGTGCCGGAGATCAAGGTGATCGACGACATGGCGATTGCCGACAAGTCGTATCAGATTCGCATCCACGGCACGACGATCGCCTCCAACATGCTGCGTGTCGGCGAAGTGCTTGTCGTCACCGGTTCTGGTCGCAAGCCGACCGTTCCGGGCGACGAGATTCGCGAACCCGCTTTCGGCATGCCCGCCGTCTCCGTTCTCGAAGCCTTTACCGAGGATCTGAAGCGCGAGGGTTTCCAGCCGATCGACAACGTCTCCGTCGTGCTCACCCATATGAGCGAAGTCATCCGCAACAACCTGCCGGCATTGCTGTCCTACAAGGACGTCAAGATCCTGATCGAACGTCTCGATCCGGAATACAAGAAGCTCGCCGACGAAATCTGCTCGTCGCACATGTCCTATTCCGGCCTGCAGGCCGTGCTGAAGCTGTTGCTTGCCGAACGCGTCTCGATCCGCAACCTGCATCTCATTCTCGAAGCGGTCGCCGAACTCGCGCCGCATGTGCGCAAGACCGAGCAGATCGTCGAGCACGTGCGCGTACGCATGGCGCAGCAACTCTGCGGCGATCTGGCCGATAACGGCGTGCTGCGCGTCCTCAGACTCGGCAGCAAATGGGATCTGATTTTCCACCAGGCGCTGAAGCGCGACCAGAAGGGCGAAATCGTCGAATTCGACATCGACCCGCGCAGCTTGGAAGAGTTCAGCGAGCAGGCCGGTAAAGTTATCCGTGAATACATGGACCGGGGCATGCCCTTCGTTCTTGTCACGTCGCCGGAAACGCGCTCCTATGTACGCATGATCATCGAACGCCTGTTCGCGACGCTTCCGGTTCTGTCGCATGTGGAATTGGCCAAGGGGATCGAGATCAAGATTCTAGGTTCGATTTCATGATTTCAGACCCGCAGGGGACCATTCTGGCGCTGTTCGTCGCCTTCTGCCGCATCGGCGGCTGCATGATGGTCCTCCCGGGATTTTCCTCCGGTCGCGTTCCCCCGCAGATCAGACTGCTTCTTTCCGCAGCACTGACGATGGCGATCCTGCCGCTGCTCTGGAACACGATCTATCCGCAGGTGTCGAAGGGCGATGCGAACTATATCGGCCTCATCTTTACCGAAACCGTCATTGGATTGATGTATGGAATGATGGCCAGGATCTATACGCTGGGCCTGCAATTCACCGGCACCGTCATATCGATGATGATCGGCTTCAACGCGCCCGGCGGCGCCGACATCATCGAGGAATCGACCGAAACATCGCTCACCAGCCTCGTCAGCTTTTGCGGGCTGATGATTCTCTTCATTATGGATTTTCACCATTATGTTTTGCAGGCGCTGGTCGATTCCTATTCGGTCATCCCCTTCGGTGGCCACATTGAGCCGCGCGCCGCGCTGATCTCGATTACGGATACGCTGGAGACGACCTTTTTCATCATGCTGCGGCTGGCAAGCCCCTTCGTGCTCTATGGCCTGATGTTCCAGATTTCGATCGGTTTCATCAACAAGCTGGCACCGCAGATACCGATCTATTTCATTTCCACGCCGTATCTGCTGATGGGAGGGCTGTTCATGCTCTATCTCAGCATCGCGGCCTTGGTCAGTCAGTTTTCCAGTGCGTTCCTCACCGTCTTTAACGGGCATTAGCCCGTAGGCGGACAGATGAAGAAGCCCGATTCGGGCAGGGCCGGCAAAAGCAGCCGGCGGGTAGGTAGACGATGGCGGAGAAAAACCGCTCCGAAAAACTGAAGCGCCTGGTCGCGGTGCAGCGACATCTGGAACGGATGGCGGAAAACGAGCTTGCCGATACGACCCGGCAGCGCGCCGAAGTGACGGAAGCGATGGAGCGGGTCATGGTTGCCATCGGTTCGGTCGATCCGGTGCACATGGCGTTCTCGATCCATTACGCCGAACGTTACGGCCGCCTGATGATCCGGGATCAGCAGCTGGAAAGCATCCAGACGCTCATTCAGATGAAGGTCCAGCAGGAGCGCACCAAGGCCGACAGGCTGGAAGAGCACATGAAGGATGCGCGCGAGCTCGAATTGCGAGAATCGGACGACAATGCCGTCTACGATATCATCGATCAGCGTTTCGCCGGCGCAACGCCAGCCTCCAGCAAGGTTCAAAAATAATAATCGTCGCGATCATGGAGCGGGATTCGCATCGTTGGGTTGCCGACCTGCTCTGACAATTTGATTCGACATGTCCTGAGATGGGCGCTGAGCCGCGCATTTTCAGGATATGCGAGAGCAGAAGGAGACGTGACGTGGCTATTTCGCCTCCGAGTGATTTGGTCCTCGATGTCGTCAAGGCGGCAAATCCCGCCGATGTCGAGGCCGCGCAGGCCAAGCTTGCTGCCAATCGGGCCGCTTTCGCCGCCACCAGCCTGGCCGAAAGCGGCAATGGTTTCGGCGCGACGGTGGATGCGATGAACAGCGCCGCCACCCAGGCGGGCCTCGCCAACGCCAATACGCATGTGGCTGGGACCAAGGTCCCGCAGGCCTATCGCAAGTTCGAGTCCATGGTGCTGCAGAACTTCGTGAAGAACATGCTGCCGAGCAGCGAGACGCTCTACGGCAAGGGTTCCGCCGGCGAAATCTGGAAGGGCATGATGGCCGAGCAGTTGGGCGACACGATCTCCAAGAATGGCGGCGTGGGCATCGCTGAGAAAATGTACAAGGAGCAGGTCGACAAGATGCGCAATACCGGCGCCATCCACTCCGCGACCGATGAGAATGACAAGAAGATGGCGCTTAGTGCGATTACCGATTTTCAGCGCAAGACGCTGGCCGCCGCCGATGCCGATAATGACGGCAACAACAGCATCACCAATCAGAATTCGTTGACGTCCCAGAAAGCATGAGCGAGGAAACAAACATGGAAATGATGTCGCAGGACTATCGGATCAAGTCTGTCCTTGGCCGCCTGGAGATGATCATCGACAATGAGAACAACCGGATCGGCACCGACCCGGAATTCGATCTCAAGGTATCGAACGCTCACAAGAGCCGCTGCCTTTACGAATTGTCGATGCTGTTTCGCGATACCGATCCGGCCGATCTCGCCGCCGCCCATATCGAGCAGCTGCATGATCTGAAGAAGAAGCTGGTTCTGAACGCCCGCCGCGTCGAGGCTCATCTCGAGGCCGTGCGCGCCGTCGCCGAGATTTTGAAGAATGCCGTGCAGAATGCCGATGCGGACGGCACCTATTCGCAGGAGCAATTCCGCGTCCGTGAGGCCGGATGATCAAGCTCGTTATCACCGGCCTGTGGGTCTGCGTCGTAACATTGGCCTCGGTCTATTTTTCGGTGCAGGTGGCGACGGCGCCCGCGATCAGTCCTGATGACGCCAAGAAGGCGCAGCAGGAACTCGTCAAGGGCGAGTCGATCAACGTCCCCGTTATCTCCAACGGCCAGGTGACCGGCTATTTCCTGACGCGCATTTCCTTCATGATGGAGAAGGGCAAGGCGAATGCGTTTCAGATACCTCTGCCGGAGTTGACGACCGATGAGCTCTTTTCGCTGTTGATCGGCAACAAGACGATCGATATTTCGCATGCACAGAATTTCGACGTTGCCGCCTTCCGCGCCGATCTGAAGAAGCGGATGAACGAGCGGCTCGGCGGTGATTACGTCGCCGACGTGCTGATCGAACAGCTTGACTATCTCTCCAAGGAAGAAACCCACGGTGGGGAAAGCGTGGGCAAGAGAACGGTCAAGCCTGTCAAGATCGTGCAGGATGCGGCCAAGGACAAGGTGCCGGTCGAGTGATATTTCCCGGCCGCAAGATGTCGATTCACGCAAGAATGTAAGCAATGTCTTACATTCTGCAGATATGCTTAACAGATCCCTGCTGATTTCCGGCAAATCCAACCTTCCTTCCTAACGGAAAGTTGGATTTGTCTTGCTATAAACTCCTCCAAGCCATGCCTCCCAGTCGCCGCACCGATGAACGGTGAGGGGCATGGGCTTTATGCGTACCGGCATCATGCGCATTAACGATGCCGGGCAGGAGGGTGTTGGATTGAACCAGGTAGCCGATTTTGCCGTCGTCGCGTCGCGCCGCATGATCTTCGATCTGCCGGTATGCGATCTGGGCTGGGATGACGCGCTGACGTTCGTCAACGAGCTTGCATCCCTGCCGGTCGGGCAGACCTCGATCTCCTTCGTCAATGCTCATAACATGCTGGTCATGCTACGCGATGACAGCTACCGCAATGTCCTTGAGCATAATCTGGTTCTTCCCGATGGCGTTGGCCTCGACATCGCATCGCGCGTCGCTCATGGCGAACCTTTCCCGGCCAATCTGAACGGCACGGATTTCGTGCCCGCGCTGCTGACATTCATGGAGCGGCCGAGGCGGATCGGCCTCTTGGGCGGCAAGCGCTCCGTCGTCGAGAAGGCGGCGGAGAAATTTCGCCAGCACGCCCCGTGGCACCAGTTCATCGTCGTATCGGACGGTTTCTTCGATCCGGCGCGAAGTAACGCCGTGACCGCGGAAATCAGCCGACAGAAGATCGATATCCTGATCGTCGGAATGGGCACGCCGCTGCAGGAAAAATGGGTTGCCGAACATGTCGGGCCGCAGCATGCACGCCTCGTCCTGACCGTCGGCGCCTTGTTCGATTTCATTTCCGAGACGGTGCCGCGGGCGCCGAGGCTCGTGCGTGCGATGCGCAGCGAGTGGCTGTTTCGTCTGGTGTTGGAGCCGAATAGGCTCTGGCGGCGTTACATGCTGGGCATACCGTTATTCTTCTATCAGGTTGTCAGGCATCAGTTCGGTCGCAAGGAGCGCGTCCTTCGCGCAGAGCCGCATCCTTTGCCGCAGCGGCGTATTGCCCCGCCGAATAAATTAGCAAGCTAGTATTTGCGGGCTTGGCGTTAACTCTTTTTTTGGCATGAAATTTTAGAGTGGGTTAACCATTTGCATTGGTCTCGGACCATGTGCGCGAGATAACCCGCCATGTTTGAAAGCAAAGCCAGGACCGGATTCCACCCCGACGATGCGGAAACCCAAAAGGTTTCGCGGCGATCCGTCCGGCATATCTCCCCTTACGATGAAGATCATGGCTTGGGTAGCGCGGTGAACTTACGCGCTGCCAACTCCGACGACCCGCGCGATGCGGAACTGCGCGCCATCCTGCGCAGACGGTTGAATGGCGATCCCTATCCGGTGTCCGGTCGACGAAGATCGCCGGAGATCGGAACGGCGGCTGAGCAGACGGAAGATGTCTCGCACGCCTACCGCCCGGAACGCCGCGAAATATCAGAGCTGGCATCGGAGCCTACGCCCGATTTGCTGGAATTCGTGCCCGATCTGCTTGAAGGCATAGGGGAGCTTCCGCGGCAGGTCGCCCCCGCTCCGGTTGTCGTTGAACAAGTATCTCGTGCCGGACGCTGGTCCCTCGGCTTTGGCGCTCTCTGTTTCATTGCCGCGGCCGCGCTGATGGGAGCGGCTATTCCCACCCTGCTTGCCCCGCCGCCGCTCTATGTGTCGCAGGCTGTTCTGCATGCGGAGGGCGAAGGTCGCGGGCGTCAGGCCCTGCTGGATGTCGCGGCGACGCGTCTCGTCGCTCCATCCGTATTGTCCGACATTGTCGCCAGGATGAAGCTTGACCGCGATCCGGAATTTACCGGCAGTCGCGTAGGCGCTCTCGGGGTTGCCGTCGAGCTGCTTTCCGGCAGCGGCAACGCGTCCGACGCGCCGTCACGCGCGCAGGCAACGCTGCGCAAAGACATTGCCGTCGATATCGATAATCAGACCGGTCTGCTGCGCCTGAGCGTTACGTCGGGCGATCCCGCCAGATCGGCCGATATTGCCAACCGGCTTGTTATCGCTTCCCTTTATGATCCCGCCGTTGCAAAGGCGGCCGGTACGTCACTTGGGGCCGAAACGGCGGCTGATCGCAGCCGAAAGGAGCTCGATCGCGCCTCCGCCGCCCTTGCCGAATTCAAGGCGCGCTATGGCGAAGACAGGATTGCTGCGGCGGAAGCGCTCCGGCAGCAGCGTCAGCAGCTGGATGTGCAGATAAAGGCAGCCGATCTGGCGGTACGCACCGCCAAGGCCCGTCTCGCGGCCGTCAAATCGGCCACGCTGGCATCGGTGCTGACCGGTGCATTGTCAGGCGATCTTTCGGCGCCGGGACTTGATGATCTGCGCAGCCGCTACAACGCCGCCAAATCACAGCTGACCCAGCTCTCGGTGCAGCTCGGCCCGCGCCATCCTCGCCTGCTTGCACAGCAGGCCACCGTCGATGATCTTGCCGCCAATATGCGCAGCCAGCTGCAGCGTCTGGCCGTCAGCAGTGACGCGGACGTGAAAGCGGCCCTTGAGAAACAGGCCTCTCTCTCTTCGCAAATGACTGCCGCCAGCCAGGCGGGGAGTGATGTCGATCTCGGCCGTCTCGCACAGCTCCAGGATGCCGTCGCGATGGCGCAGAGCCGCTATGAGGCGGACCAGCAGAATGCCGCCATGACGGTGTCGGAAGCCAAGCCACCGCTGACGGTATTGTCCCAGGCGGTCGCTTCCGCCGCGCCGCTGGATGATCATCTTGCGAGCAATCAGGCTGCTGGCTTCCTCGCAGGGCTTGGCCTGGCACTTTGCGCCATATTCCTGCGCAAGTGGCTGGCCGGCGCGGAGCTGGCAGAAGAACAAGCGGACGATGAGAGCATCATGCCGATGGCTCAAGCTTTGCATCATGACGATGATATGGAGCTCCCATCATTGCCGGCGATCACGCCGGAACCATCGGCTGCTCTTGTTTCCGATGGTGCAGATCAGCTCGATATGGCGGACGAGTGGGTCCGCATCCAGCAGGAGCTTGCATCCCTGCGTGCCAAAGTCGAAACCTACGCGGTGCGCCGGCATCAGGATCGCGGCTGAACGCCCCATCGTTTTCCCTTGCAATTACCGCTTTCAGACACCATAGGGCGTTGGCAGGCAACTCCCTCGGGCGGATGGCCTGTAGATTGCCAGCGAATTCATGATCGGGAGACGAGCGTGACGACAGTGATCGACGGGAAACAAGCCGCGGCTTCGGTGATCGAGGCCGTGAAGGCTGCGGCGGCGGAACTTGAGGCGGAGGCCGGGGTGAAGACCGGGCTTGCGGTCGTCATCGTCGGCGACGATCCGGCCAGCCACGCCTATGTGAACTCCAAGAGCAAGATGGCCAAGGAGTGCGGCTTCAAGTCGGTTCAGCACACGCTGCCGGCGGAAACGACGCAGGAAGAACTAGCGAAGCTCGTGGCTTCCCTGAACGACGATCCCTCTATCCACGGCATTCTCGTGCAGCTGCCGCTGCCGAAGCATCTGAATTCCGATGCGATCATTCAGTCGATCCGTCCTGAGAAGGATGTCGATGGCCTACATGTTGTCAATGCAGGCAAGCTTGCGACCGGCGATCTCGAAACCGGGCTGATCTCGTGCACGCCGGCCGGCGCCATGCTTTTGGTACGCTCCATCCATGGCGAGGACCTGTCGGGGCTGAATGCCGTCGTCATCGGCCGCTCCAACCTGTTCGGTAAGCCGATGGCGCAATTGCTGCTGTCTGCCAATGCGACTGTCACGACGGCGCATTCGCGCACGAGGGATCTCGCCTCGGTCGCCAGAGGTGCCGATATTCTGGTGGCAGCCGTCGGCCGTCCCGAGATGGTGAAGGCCGATTGGGTGAAGCCCGGCGCCACTGTCATCGATGTCGGCATCAACCGGATCGATGCACCGGAGCGCGGCGAAGGCAAGAGCCGGCTGGTGGGCGATGTCGCCTATGGTGAAGCATCCGAAGTCGCTGCCGCGATCACGCCAGTTCCCGGCGGCGTCGGACCGATGACGATCGCCATGCTGATGGCCAATACCGTCATCACTGCCCATCGCGCCGCGGGTAAGAAGCCGCCGAAATTCTAAACAGATATCAGTCGGCCGGCGCAACGCCGGTCGATGCGCGTACGATCAGTTCCGCCTTCCACAATTCCTGCGCAGGAAATGTTTCGGTATGCTTGATTTCCCCGATGAGCCGTTCGGCGATGCGCACGCCGGCGGCTCGCAGTGATGAGCGCGTGGTCGTCAGCGGCACGGTGAAGTTTTCCGGCTTGAGCAAGGTCAACACGTCGTCATGGGCAATCATCGAGATGTCCTCGCCAAGCCTGAGCTTTGCCTGATTGATGGCGCGAACGGCACCGAGCGCCAGCACCGTACTCGAGCAAAGCACGGCCGTCGGGCGTTTGTCTTTCTCCATCTGCAGAATGCGTTCCATGACGAGCAGGCCCTGTTCGTCCGTCATCGGCGTATGGCTGGTGCAGGCCTCCTCGAGCGCCAAGCCACGTTCGGCGAGGGCCGCATCCACGCCGTTCTTCCGGCGAATGGCGAAATCGAGGTAGATCGGGCCGTTCAGAAGAGCAAAGCGCCGATGGCCGAGCTGCAGCAGCAGCTTCGTGGCATCGTAGAAAGCGGCTTCGTTGTCGAGATCCAGGAAGGGATAGTCCGGCTCGGAGCCGATCGATCGTCCATGCACGAGGAAGGGCATGGAGAGCGACTTCAGCATTTCCAGGCGGGGGTCGTGGCCGCGCATATAGTTGACGAACAGCGCGTCGACATTGCCGCTGGCCGCCAGCCGCCGCAAGGCGCCGACCTCATCGTTCGGATCCGCCGGCGTCAATACGAAATGGAAGTCGTGCCGCAAGGCTTCCTCGCCAAGGCCGGTCAGAAACTCCGAGAAGTGCACATCCGAGGAATTTCCGGGTGAGGTCGGCATGACGAGCCCGATTGAGCCGGCTTTGCCGGTCGCTAGTCTCTGGGCCGCCTTGTTCGGTCGGTAGCCGGTTTCTCGAACCGCTTTGAGAACGCGCTCGCGAGTCTCGCGATTGACCTCCGGATATCCGTTCAATGCCCGGCTGACTGTCGTCTGCGACAGCCCGAGCATGTGCGATAGCTGTTTCAGATTCACGGTATTTCGGCTCCTCCAACTGCATGCCGCCACGATGCCGAGACAACCTCCCGAAAAGTCTCAGGCTTTCAAAGCGCTTTCAATTATGTAGCAGCAGAAGCGTGGGAAACAAGATAATTAGTGAAAAATCGACATGCATTCTATGCTGCAACGCGAGAATTGCTGTGTATACTGGCTGAAATCTGAAAATCGCTTGACTTTATCCCGCTCTCAATGGATGACAGGAGTAGCCAAAGCGCTTTGAGGAATGGGGCGCGCAGCACAAAACTGTGCCGGGCTCATGGGTTTCGTTATTAGGGAGGACAACCGCATGAAGAAAATGTTTCTGATGACCGTCGCTGCCGCCGCTCTGGTGGCCGGTACGGCGATGGCTGCCGATCTGAAGTTCCAGCCGGGCCAGGACTCCAAGTTCAACTGGAAGAGCTATGACGACTTCAAGGCGGCGCATGCCGACCTGAAGGGCGAGACGCTGACCATCTTCGGCCCCTGGCGCGGCGAGGACGAGGCTCTCTTCACCAGCGTCCTGAACTACTTCACCGAAGCGACCGGCGTAAACGCCAAATATTCGTCCTCGGAAAACTACGAGCAGCAGATCGTCATCGACACGCAGGCGGGGTCGCCGCCGAATGTCGCCATTCTCCCGCAACCGGGCCTGCTCGCCAACCTTGCCAGCAAGGGCTATCTAACGCCGCTCGGTGATGATCTCTCGTCCTGGGTCAAGACCAATTACGGCGCCGGCGACAGCTGGGTCGGCTACGGCACCTACAAGGGCAAGGACGGCAAGGACGCCTTCTATGCCTTCCCCTACAAGGCCGACCTGAAGTCGCTGGTCTGGTATGTGCCTGAGAATTTCGAGGAAGCCGGCTACAAGGTTCCGACGACCATGGAGGACCTGATCAAGCTTTCGGATCAGATCGTCAAGGATGGCGGTACCCCCTGGTGCATCGGCCTCGGTTCTGGCGGTGCGACCGGCTGGCCGGCAACCGACTGGGTGGAAGATCTGATGCTGCGTCTGAATACGCCGCAGGATTATGATCACTGGGTCGATAACTCGCTGAAGTTCAATGATCCGAAGGTCGTTGCGGCGATCGATGAATTCGGCAAGTTTGCAAAGAATCCGAAATATGTTGCCGGCGGTGTTGCGGCCGTTGCCTCGACCGACTTCCGTGACAGCCCGAAGGGCCTCTTCACGGTCCCACCGAAGTGCTACCTTCACAAGCAGGCATCCTTCATCCCGTCCTTCTTCCCGGAAGGCACCAAGCTCGGCCAGGATGCGGACTTCTTCTACTTCCCGCCCAGCGCCGCGCATCCTGAACTCGGTAAGCCGGTTCTCGGTGCCGGCACGCTGGCAGCCATCACCAAGGATTCGAAGGCCGCTCGCGCCTTTATCCAGTTCCTGCAGACGCCGATCGCCCAGGAAGTCTGGATGGCCCAGTCCGGCTTCCTGACGCCCTACAAGTCCGTCAACACGGCTGCCTACGCCAACGACACGCTGCGTAAGGAAGGCGAAATTCTGACCACGGCGACCACCTTCCGCTTCGACGGTTCCGACCTGATGCCGGGTAAGATCGGCGCAGGCTCGTTCTGGACGGGCATGGTGGATTTCGTCGGCGGCAAGTCCGCTCAGGATGTAGCCGACGGTATCCAGAAGTCCTGGGACGCCATCAAGTAAGACATCATAGCCCTGCCGTCGCCGGCATTTCGCCGGCGGCGCCATACTGCATATAACGACGCGCCCTTCAGCGCGGCCGATGCCCGACTGATGGACAAAAGCAAAGAATTCGGGGAGGGAAGGGATGTTTTCGCAGATCGTATCGGCGATTGGCGCCATGATATTCGGCGTTGCCATTTGCGCCGCTTATTTTTGGTTCTCCAACAAGTTTCTGGACGTGATTTTCCCGGCGCGGGAGGGTGACGACGTCCATCAGGCGGCTGTCAATCTTCGCCGCCGTGGCCTCATCCGCCCCTGGCTGTTTTTGGGGCCGGCACTGCTCCTACTCATCGTCTATCTCGTCTATCCGGTCGTCGCGACCTTCATCCTGTCCTTCTACGGGCCGGACGGCAGCAAATTCGTCGGCGGCGCCAACTATCTCTGGGCGCTCAACGACACCGAATTCCGCCAGTCGATCTTCAACAACATTCTCTGGTTGGCCGTGGTTCCGGCCGCCTGCACCTTCTTCGGCCTCGTCATCGCCGTCATGACCGACCGCATCTGGTGGGGCAACATCGCCAAGGCCGTCATCTTCATGCCGATGGCGATTTCCTTCGTCGGCGCCTCGGTCATCTGGAAATTCATCTATGAATATCGTGGCGGCACCGACGCGCAGATCGGCCTACTGAATGCCATCGTCCAGTTGTTCGGCGGCACGCCGGAGGTCTGGATCACCATTCCGTTCTGGAACAACTTCTTCCTGATGGTCATGCTGATCTGGATCCAGACCGGCTTTGCCATGGTCATCCTTTCGGCGGCCCTGCGCGGCATTCCGGAGGAGACGATCGAAGCGGCCGTCATCGATGGCGCCAATGGCTGGCAGATCTTCTGGAAGATCATGGTGCCACAGGTCTGGGGCACGATTGCCACGGTTTGGACCACGATCACCATCCTTGTCCTCAAGGTGTTCGACATCGTGCTCACCATGACCAACGGTCAATGGAACACGATGGTGCTCGCCAACCTGATGTTCAACTGGATGTTCCGCGGCGGCGGCGACAGTGGTCGAAGCGCCGTCATCGCGTTGGTCATCATGATCGCGGTCACGCCGATCATGATCTGGAACATTCGCCGTGCAAACGCAGAAACGAAGGGGCGCTGACATGATTGGAAATCTCGGTCGCATCGGCCCCGCCCGCATCTTCGTTCACGCCGCGGTATTGCTCATCGTCCTTATCTGGCTGTTGCCGACGCTCGGCATCTTCGTCACGGCACTGCGCGACAAGGATCAGATCGTCGCTTCCGGCTGGTGGACGGCCTTTGCCGGCTCGTCGCGCACCACGGCAGCCCGCCTCGACGGTCCGGATAAGGCAAAGCCGGACGGCGCAAATTTCGTGATATCAGGCACGCTCGCCGTCGAAGGCGGCGGCAAGATCCAGGCCTTCGGCCTGCGCGTACAGGAGCCGGCAGCCTACAAGGCTGGCGCTCCCGCCGCACTGGAAAATGGTGAGACGCTGACGATCAACTCTGACGGAAGCTATCGCTATCAGAAGAATGGCCCGTTCGAAGCTGATGCGCGGGCGAAGCGCGTCTATTTGACGGTCGCCACGCCGCCGCAATTCACGCTCGACAACTATCGCAACGTGCTGGGCGGCGAGGGTATCGGCCAGTCCTTCATCAACTCGCTGACGGTAACGATTCCCGCGACGGTCATTCCGATCCTGATCGCTGCCTTTGCGGCCTATGCGCTTGCCTGGATGGAGTTTCCAGGTCGCGCGATTCTGATTGCGCTCGTCGTCGGCCTGATCGTCGTGCCGCTGCAGATGTCGCTGATTCCGCTCCTGCGCATCTATAACGAGATCGGCCAGATGTTCGGCGTGCCGTCGAAGACCTATCCAGGCATCTGGCTGGCGCACACGGCCTTCGGTCTGCCGCTCGCCATCTATCTCCTGCGCAATTACATTGCCGGCCTGCCGAAGGAAATCATCGAATCCGCCCGCGTCGATGGCGCCAGCGATTTCGACATTTTTGTCAAGATTATCTTGCCGCTGTCATTCCCGGCACTGGCCTCCTTCGCGATCTTCCAGTTTCTCTGGGTGTGGAACGACCTTCTGATCGCGATGGTCTTCCTCGGCACCGACAAGGATCACCTCGTGCTCACGGCCGCCCTCAACGCGCTGCTCGGCTCGCGCGGCGGCAACTGGGAAATCCTGACGGCCTCGGCCTTCGTCACCATCCTTATCCCACTCCTCGTCTTCTTTGGTCTGCAGCGCTATCTCGTGCGCGGTCTGCTTGCCGGGTCGGTGAAGGGGGGCTGATTCAAAAACACGTACTTACTACAGGACCCATTCAGCATGAGCATTGCTCTTCAATCGGCTTCGGAAGTTGACAAGGACTGGTGGCGCGGCGCCGTGATCTATCAGATCTATCCGCGTTCCTATCAGGACTCCAACGGCGACGGCATCGGCGATCTCAAGGGCATCGCCGTCCGCCTGCTGCATGTCGCATCGCTTGGCGTCGATGCGATCTGGATTTCGCCGTTCTTCACGTCGCCGATGCGCGATTTCGGCTATGACGTCTCCAATTACGAGGACGTCGATCCGATCTTCGGTTCGCTCGCCGATTTCGATGCGATGGTGACGGAAGCTCATCGTCTCGGCATCAAGGTGATGATCGATCTGGTGCTGTCGCACAGCTCGGATCGCCATCCCTGGTTCGTCGAGAGCCGTTCGAGCAAGAATAACCCCAAGGCCGACTGGTACGTCTGGGCCGATGCCAAGCCGGACGGCACGCCGCCCAACAACTGGCTGTCGATCTTCGGCGGCTCGGCCTGGGCGTGGGATCCGACCCGCATGCAATATTACCTGCACAACTTCCTGACCTCGCAGCCGGATATGAACCTGCATAATCCCGAGGTGCAGGATCGCTTGCTTGACGTCGTACGTTTCTGGCTCGATCGCGGCGTCGATGGCTTCCGCCTTGACACCATCAATTTTTACTTCCACGACAAGGAATTGCGCGACAACCCGGCGCTGGAGCCCTCGCGCCGCAACGCCTCCACCGCGCCGGCGGTCAATCCCTATAACTTCCAGGAGCATCTCTACGACAAGAATCGTCCCGAGAACCTGGAATTCCTGAAGCGCTTCCGTGCCGTCCTCGACGAATATCCGGCGATTGCCGCCGTCGGCGAAGTGGGCGACAGCCAGCGTGGCCTCGAAATCGTCGGCGAATACACCTCCGGCGGCGACAAGATGCATATGTGCTACGCCTTCGAATTCCTGGCGCCGGATGCACTGTCGCCGGATCGCGTCGAAGAGGTGATGAACGACTTCGACACGGCTGCTCCAGAAGGCTGGGCGTGCTGGGCCTTCTCCAACCACGACGTCGTGCGCCATGTCAGCCGCTGGGGCAATCTGGTGGCGGACCGCGATGCTTTCGCCAAGCTCTATGCGGCGCTGCTGCTGACCCTGCGCGGCTCCGTCTGCCTCTATCAGGGTGAGGAACTGGCGCTGACGGAAGCCGATCTCGCCTATCAGGACCTGCAGGACCCCTATGGCATCCAGTTCTGGCCGGAATTCAAGGGGCGAGATGGTTGCCGTACGCCGATGGTCTGGGACAGCCAGGTGGCGCAGGGAGGCTTTTCCACCGTCAAACCTTGGCTGCCGGTGCCGGTCGAGCATATTCTGCGCGCCGTCAGCGTCCAGCAGGGCGATGAAAATTCGGTGCTGGAGCAGTACCGTCGCTTCCTCGCCTTCCGGAAGCAGCATCCGGCCTTCGCCAAGGGCGAGATTGCCTTTTCGGAGCCGCAGGGCGACGTGCTGATCTACACCCGCACTTATGCCGGTGAGACCATTCTCTGCGTCTTCAACATGAGCCCTGTCGAAACGCTGGCAGCCCTGCCTGATGGCAATTGGCAGGCGTTGACGGGACACGGATTTACCAGCAACAACTACGGCAACAAGATCGATATTCCGGCCTGGGGCGCCTACTTCGCGCGTCTTGCCTGACCTTTGGGAGGAGGAAGCATAATGACGGGACTTGTTCTGAAGGATATCAAGAAATCCTACGGCAGCGTGCATGTGCTGCACGGCATCGATCTGGAGATCAACGAAGGCGAATTCATCGTCTTCGTCGGCCCCTCCGGCTGCGGCAAGTCCACCTTGCTCAGGATGATCGCCGGCCTGGAGAGCATCACGGCCGGGGATATGATGATCGCCGGGCAGAAGGTGAATGAGGTGCCGCCGTCGCGGCGCGGCATTGCCATGGTCTTCCAGTCCTACGCGCTCTACCCGCATATGACGGTCTACGACAACATGGCCTTCGGCATGCGCATCGCCGGCGAAAGCAAGCAGGAGATCGACCGTCGCGTGAGGGCGGCGGCAGCGAGCCTGCAACTCACGCAATATCTGGAGCGTCTGCCGAAGGCACTTTCGGGTGGTCAGCGCCAGCGCGTCGCCATCGGCCGCGCCATCTGCCGCAATCCGAAGGTCTTCCTGTTCGACGAGCCGCTGTCGAACCTCGACGCCGCGCTCCGTGTCGCGACCCGCATCGAGATCGCCAAGCTCAGCCAGTCGATGCCAGAGACGACGATGATTTACGTCACCCACGACCAGGTGGAGGCCATGACGCTGGCCGATCGCATCGTGGTGCTGTCAGCCGGCCGCGTCGAACAGGTCGGTGCACCGCTCGAGCTTTACGAGCGCCCGGCCAATCTGTTCGTCGCCAAGTTCATCGGCTCGCCCGCCATGAACATCATCCCGGCGACGGTAACCGAAACCGGCTCGACGACCACCGTGACGCTGACGGGCGGCAAGGCCGTGACGCTGGATGTTCCGACGACGGCCGACGAGAAGGGCAAGACGGCGAGCTTCGGTGTGCGTCCGGAAGACCTGCGCGTCGCAACCGGTGACGACTATCTCTTCGAAGGCGAGGTTTCCATCGTCGAGGCGCTTGGCGAAGTGACCCAGCTCTATCTCGAAGGTCTGGTCGATGGCGAGCCGATTATCGTCAAGATTCCCGGCATTGCCGATATTCATCGCGGGCAGAAGATGCGCTTTACGGCCGACCGGCAGAAGCTGCATCTGTTCGATGCCAGCGGCCATTCCTATCGCAAGTAGTGGCTTACGGGAGCGTCGCCGGCTCAAACAAAGGTGAATAACAAAATTCATCTTGGGCCGGCGCGTTCAAACCTTCTGTTAAAGACCGGCTGATAGTCTCCCTCCATAATATACTTCAGGGGTCTACTAAGATGGCCGCGTTCGGCAGAGCTAATTCGGGTCAGCATTTCCTCAACAAAGAAGAATCCTTCATGTATGACCGCGAGGTGCGGTTCCGCATGGAAGATACGATGAATGCGGCGCGCCTCGAATACACCGAAAAGGGTGTGATGAACCTTGCGTCCCGCCGCTGCGATATTATTCGTATCTCGCAGAGCAGTGCGGTTCTCGCGATCCTCACCCAGTATAATCTGCCGAAGCAATTCTATCTGGATATCCCCGACGCGCGCATTACCAAGATCGGCTGCGTGTTGATGAAGGTCTTCTCCAACAACACCGTCGAAGTTCGTTTCCTGCGTCTTCTCACCGAGAAGGAAATGAACAAGATCTTCGTCTACAGCACGCATCCGGCCCATAAGAACCGCGTGCTCGATATCCGCGCCTGATCGACGGCCACAAGAAACGGGCATAGCGATCCGTACGGCAGACGGTTCAGATTTCCGTCCGCCATTTTTCGAGCGCATCCTCAAGATATTTGATCAGCGGCAGTCTGCCATTTTCCCGCAACCATTTGTCGACCGACAGGCGCAGCGGACTGACTGCGATCATCGAAACCAGCCGCAGACCGTCTGGGTCCTTCGTCGGAAACAATTCACACAGGGCTTGGTAGGCGATTTGCTCGAGCTCCAAAGAGTTGCCTCGTGCGCGGGCGCGCAAGATCTCGCTTTGACGTAAAAGCTTGGCAGTCTCCAGAAGCCGAGGCGCTTCCGCCTCGATACGGACCACAAGTCCCAGGGTGGCTTGATGGACGACCTCTAGGGGGCGCCCGGCTGAGGCACTCTCCATGATGCCAGTCCGCAGCGCATCCATATATCGGCGTTGATGCGCCAGAAGAATATCGTCCTTGCTCTTGAAGTAATAAAAGAAAGTCCGGCGGGAAATCCCGGCTGCTGCCGCAATCTCCTCGATTGTCGTTTCCTGATAACCTTTCTCAAGAAAGGATTTCATTCCGACGTCCGCTATGCGTTGAAAGGTCACGCGGCGCTTCTGTTGGCGCAGGCCTTCCGGCTTGGATGGTGCATCGTGCATTGGATCATTTTGGCATGAGTCGCAACGCCGCTCAAATCTGGCGCATGCCCCGTGGCTCCTTCTCTGTGGTCTCAATCTCTGGTGAAATAAATTCTCCGCTTCGCTCCCCGATTGCCGCAAATCGGCCGATATTAATATTACACTCAGTGCGATATTTAATGTTGATGCTGATGTTCATAACCCGGTGCAGGAGCACAAACATCCATGGCAGCCAATGCAATCTCAAATCACGATGGAAGTAAGACGTATGGTCCATATGCCGCCGAAAGCCGTCGGAGGCGCGATATTTGCTCGATGGCTCTGCTGTTGAGCGTGCTAGGAGGCTGTGCCGCCGCGCCGCTGGATCGGGCGGGATCCCTGCGATCCTATGATGGCCTGGCCCGATCGGACGGGCTGGTCGCACACTCGCTTCTGAGGGTGAGCAAGGACGATGTTCTTGCGGCCAAAACCGTGAAGATCATTCCCACGGCTTTTTCCATGCGCGCCGAAAACGCCGCCTTTACACCCAAACAGCGCGATCTCGTCACCAATGCCGTCGACAGGGCGCTTTGTTCCGGATTGAGCGAACGCTTTGCCGTCGTCGGTCTGTCCGAGCCAGCGGATTTGACCGTCCGCGCCGTCGTGACACAGGTCAGGGCAACGAATGCCACCGCCGTCGGAGTCTCGAAAGTTGCGTCTGTGGGCAAGAGCGTATTGCTGCCGGGTGTACCGGTTCCGGTTCCGCGTATTCCGATCGGCATGGGCAGCCTCTCGCTCGAGGCAGAGGCTTTCAATCCCCAAGGCGTACAGAAGGCTGTCATGATCTGGGGACGTGGCGCGAACGCATTTTTTGATTCGGGCACCATCGCCAAGGAAGGGGATGCCTATAGCCTCGCCGCCAAATTCGGCGGCGATTTCAGCAAGATGCTGGTCAAGGGCAAGACGCCGTTCGGCGCGGCGCCCTCGTTCCCTTCCAAGGCGAAATTGGCGGCCCTCGTCGGCCGCGCGCCCAAGTATGAGGCCTGCAAGGCGTTCGGGAAGTCACCGGGCGTAACGGGCTTTGTGGGAGCACGCCTCGGCCTTCCGCCGGCATGGACGGACAAGGCTCCGCCGGAAGCAGGAAATATGGCATCGAAAGCTCCTTGATCAGCCTTCAATGCCGCCCTGCCGAAATCCAGCGGATAATCTCAGTGGCGGAACAGGACGCTTGCGCCCTGATCCGCCGGCCCCGCGGCGTGGCGGAACGGTACGAAGAGCTCGCGGCCCATGCCGAATTCATTCTCCGAGAGATCGGCGACCACGGGCTCCCGCTCCGCCATATCGGCGGCATCGACGAGGACTTCCAGCGTGCCGGCGATCGCATCGATGCGGATGATGTCGCCTTCCCGGATGCGGGCGATCGGGCCGCCGTCGACGGCCTCCGGCGTCACATGAATGGCGGCCGGGACCTTGCCCGATGCGCCAGACATGCGGCCGTCGGTCAACAGAGCCACGCGGAAACCGCGATCCTGCAGCACGCCGAGTGCCGGCGTCAGCTTGTGCAGCTCGGGCATGCCATTGGCCTTCGGTCCCTGGAAGCGGACGACGGCGACGAAATCGCGGTTCAGCTTGCCGTCCTTGAAGGCCTGCTGCATCTCGAGCTGGTCGTGGAAGATCACGGCCGGCGCTTCGATGATGTGGCGCTCCGGCTTGACGGCAGAAATCTTGATGACCGCCTTGCCGATATTGCCGCGCAGCATCTTCAGGCCGCCATTGCTCTGGAAGGGCGTGTCGATGCTTGCCAGCACTTTCGGGTCGTGGCTTTTGTCCGGGGCTGGCTCGCGCACCACATTGCCGTCAGCACCGAGCTTGACGTCGATGGAGTAGCTCTCGAGGCCGTGGCCGTAGACGGTGCGCACGTCGTCGTGCAGCAGCCCCTTCTTCAGAAGTTCCTTGATGAGGAAGCCCATACCGCCGGCAGCATGGAAATGGTTCACGTCGGCAAGCCCGTTCGGATAGACGCGGGCAAGCAGCGGGATGATGTCGGAAAGCTCGGAAATATCCTGCCAGGTGAGCACGATGCCGGCCGCGCGAGCCATGGCGACGATGTGCATTGTGTGGTTCGTCGAGCCGCCGGTCGCATGCAGGCCGACGACGCCGTTGACGATCGAGCGCTCGTCGATCATCTCGCCGGCCGGCGTGAATTCATTGCCCATGGCGGTGATGGCGAGTGCGCGCTTGGTCGCCTCGCGCGTCAGAGCCTCGCGCAGCGGCGTGCCGGGATTGATAAAGGAGGCGCCTGGCATGTGGAAGCCCATGATCTCCATCAGCATCTGATTGGAATTGGCCGTGCCGTAGAAGGTGCAGGTGCCGGGGCCGTGATAAGATTTCGATTCCGCTTCGAGGAGTTCGGCGCGGCCGACCTTACCTTCGGCATAGAGCTGGCGCACGCGTGACTTCTCGTCGTTCGGCAGCCCCGAGGTCATCGGGCCGGCCGGGATGAAGACGGCAGGCAGATGGCCGAAGGAGAGAGCGGCGATGACGAGGCCGGGAACGATCTTGTCGCAGACGCCGAGGAAGACGGCCGCATCGAACATATTGTGCGACAGGCCGACGGCAGCCGACATGGCAATCAGGTCCCGCGAGAAGAGCGAGAGCTCCATGCCGGGCTGGCCCTGCGTGACGCCGTCGCACATGGCCGGCACGCCGCCAGCCACCTGGGCGATACCGCCCGCTTGCGCCGCCGCCTCGCGGATGATCGCAGGATAAGTCTCAAAGGGCTGATGTGCCGAGAGCATATCGTTGTAGGAAGTGATGATCCCGAGATTGGGCACGCGGTCTCCGGCCAGCGCATCCTTCTCGGAGGGGGAACAGATGGCGAAGCCATGCGCAAGATTGGCGCAGCCAAGCACGGAGCGCTGCGCGCCCTTCGTTGCGGCATTGCGCAGGCGGTCCAGATAGCGTTCGCGCGTCGGCTTCGAGCGCTCGACGATGCGTGCGGTGATCTTGGAAATGCGGGCGTCAGCGGCCATGGTCGATCTGCCTCCGTCTGTTCTGCGCAATGCCCGAAGATCTATCTCGGTGGGGGCGTGGCGCGGGGGGTCCAAAAGTCAATGCTTTGTCGCTGCGCCCGCAAGGGCACATGGCGCAGCATAGGTTGCTGTGTCATTCAAGGTTCGATGACGAGGCCTGTCGGCCGTGTCAGGGAGCCCAATAAATCTCGACCGGGGAAGCCGCCCGCCGCAGCATGGAGCGGATCGGCATCTCGGTTTCCTCGCCCGCCGCTTCGGCTTTGGCGAGAACCTCTTTCTTTCCTTCTCCCTCGATATGGAGCACCAGCAATCGGGCATCCTGAAGGCTGGAGAAAGTGAATGTCAGCCGCGGCTCACCGGCACCTTCCGCTTCCATCGTGATGATGCCGCGCGGGGTGTTCGGATCGAGTGCGGTCTTGAGATTGCTGCCGCCGGGAAAGAAGGAGGCGGTGTGGCCGTCATTGCCCATGCCGAGAATGGCGACATCGAAGGGATGGCCGATAGCCTTGGTTTCTTCCGTGGCGATAACTGCAGCCTCTTCGACAGAGGCCGCAGCCTGATAGAGCGGAAGGAACTTGGCGGCTGCCGCCTTGTCCTTCAGCAGGTTTTCCTGAACGAGCAGGTGGTTCGAACGCGGATTGTCCGCCGGCACGAAGCGTTCGTCGACGAGGGTGATCGTCACCTTGCCCCATTCGATCGAGCGCGATGACAGCGCCTGGAAGAAGGCCTTCGGCGTCGAGCCACCGGAGACCGCGATGCTTGCGGAGCCGCGCGTCGCGACGGCGACCGAGAGGGTCTCGGCCACCTTGTCCGCGAGCTTGCCGGCGAGTTCGGCACCATTGGCAAAAGCATGCATATTCGCTGTCATCGTCATCGTCCCAGATTAGATATCGTCATGCCAGGTGCGGCCGTCACGCTCGATAAGCGCAATAGCCTGGCTCGGACCCCAGGTGCCTGCCGTGTAGCCCTGCACCTGCTGGCTGGCTTCTTCCCAACCCTTGAGGATCGGGTCGACCCATTCCCATGCGGCTTCGACTTCGTCGCGGCGCATGAACAGCGTCTGGTTGGAGCGGATGACGTCCATCAGCAGGCGCTCGTAGGCATCCGGATTGCGGACGTTGAAGGCAGACGCGAAGCTCATGTCGAGCGAGACGTTGCGCAGGCGCATGCCGCCCGGGCCTGGGTCCTTGATCATCAGCGACTGCTTGACGCCTTCGTCCGGCTGCAGGCGGATGATGAGCTGGTTGGCGACGATGCGGCCGGCAGCCTGATCGAAGATGGTGTGGGGAATGTGCTTGAAGGTGATGACGATCTCCGACATGCGGCCGGCAAGGCGCTTGCCGGTGCGGATGTAGAAGGGAACGCCAGCCCAGCGCCAGTTGCCGATTTCGGCCTTGATGGCGACGAAGGTTTCGGTGTTGGAAACGCCGCCTTCCAGTTCGTCGAGGTAGCCCTTGACCGGACCGCCTGCCGAGGCGCCGGCGCGGTACTGACCGCGAACCGTTGCTTGCTCGACGTTGGAAGCGTCGATCGGCTTCAGCGCGCGCAGCACCTTCAGCTTCTCGTCGCGAACGGCTTCCGAATCCATCGAGGAGGGGATTTCCATCGCGGTCAGGCAAAGCAGCTGCAGGATGTGGTTCTGTACCATGTCGCGCAGGGCGCCGGCGGTGTCGTAGTAGCCGGCGCGGCCTTCGAGACCGACCGATTCAGCGACGGTGATCTGGACGTGGTCGATATGATTGGCGTTCCATAGCGGCTCGTAGAGCGCGTTGGCAAAGCGCAGCGCCATCAGGTTCTGCACGGTTTCCTTGCCGAGATAGTGGTCGATGCGGAAGATCTGCTCTTCCTTGAAGACCTTGCCGATCGTGTCGTTCAGCTGCAGGGCGGATGCAAGGTCGCGACCGATCGGCTTTTCGACGACGATACGGGTCTGCTTGGTGATCAGCTTGTGATCGTGGATCTTCTGCGAGATGTCGCCGAAGATGCCAGGCGCGACGGCGAGGTAGAAGGCGCGCACGCGCTCCTTGCCTTCGTCCAGTATCTTCTTGAGCTGATCCCAGCCGGCGTCGCTGCGCGCGTCGACCGGTACGTAGAACAGACGAGCGAGGAACTTCTTGACCTCGGCGTCGTCATATTCGCCCTTCTTCAGGTGCTCCTTGAGGGCGGCGTCGGCAAATTTGCGGTATTCCTCATTGGAAAGCGCGCTGCGTGAAGCGCCGATGATGCGGGTTGGCTCGGAAAACTGACCTTCGACCTGACGATGGTAAAGAGCGGGCAGGAGCTTGCGTTCGGCAAGGTCGCCGCTGCCGCCGAAAACGACATAATCAAATGGTTCAACGGGAATGATCTGGCTGCTCATGAGCTATCTCTCAATCGGTCTTGGTTGAGGCCCCTTTTAATCTAATCGATTTAAAAAGGCCAGTGTGCATCGCAAAATTCAGATGCGCTTTTTAGAGCGGATTGCCGGCGGAAGAAATCATCTTCCGGTTTTCAAAACCTGTCGCGCAACGCAAACCACGAGAGCGCCAGGAACAACAGAGGCGCCCGCATGCGCGCACCGCCGGGGAAGGGCGGAATGTTCAGCTCCTTGAAGAGATGAAGCTCGTCCGCATTCCCGAGAACCGTTTTCGCATAGAGTTTACCGCAATAATTTGACAGCATCACCCCATGGCCGGAATAGCCGCCGATCGAGGTCACGCCCGGCATGACTTCGCGCACGAAGGGCTGGCGCGGCATGGTGATGCCGACCGAACCGCCCCAGGCATAATCGATCCTGATATCGCCGAGAGCTGGATAGATTTCGGTGATTTGCCGGCGGATGTGCTGCGTTATGTCGCGCGGATTGTCTGATGTATAAGCCTCGCGCCCGCCGAACAGCAGGCGTCCATCCCTCGATTTGCGGAAATAGCGCACGACGAATCGCGAATCGGCCACCGCCTCGTTGCCGGGAAGAACCTGCGGAAAGCGGTCGAGCGGTTCGGTCGCGCCGATGAAGGAGCGGATCGGCATGACGTGACTTGCCGTCACCGGCTCCAGATTGCCAATGTAGCCGTTGCAGGCGATCAGCACGCGGTCGGCGGTGATCTCGCCGCCATCCGTTTCGATGATCGTCTTGGCGCCGGCCTGCCGAAAACCCTTCGCCTTGGTCATTTCGAAGAGAGACGCACCGGCCTCAGCCGCGACGCGGGCAAGGCCGATTAGCAGCTTCAGCGGGTGGATATGACCCGTGCCCATATCCCGGACGCCATAGAGATAGAATTGCGAACCCAACCTCTCCTGGGTTTCGGCCTGATCCATGAAGGTCATATGCGGATAGCCGTAGCGGGTCGCCGCGATCTCCGCACTGTCCATATAGTCGCGCTTGTAGCTGCGCTTATGCGTGACATTCATCTGGCCGGGCAGGAAATCGATGTCGATGCCATGCTCGGACGCGAAATCGAGAAGATGCCGCTTGGAATCTTCGGCCAGATCGAAGAGGGCCTTGGAGCGTTCATAGCCAATCTTCTCTTCGAGCTCTTCGGGCCACCAGCGCTGGCCGGTGCCGAGCTGGCCGCCGTTACGGCCGGAGGCGCCGTCGCCGAAGCGGTTGGCGTCGATCAGAGTGATGTCGACACCGCCTTTGGCGAGGTTGTAGGCGGCCTGAAGGCCGGTATAGCCACCGCCGATGATCGCGACATCTGCGCGGCGCGAGCCGTCGAGCTTCGGATAGATCGGACGCTGGCCGACGGTCGCCTGGTAGAAGGAAAGGCCTGGAGCAATCGGGCTCTGCCAAGTTTCCTGCAATGTCATGGGCGATCTCCCTCACACGTTGAGCAGAAGGAATTCCCGCTCCCACGGGCTGATCACCTGCATGAAAGTCTCGAACTCGCCGCGTTTCACGCCGGCATAGATACCGATGAAATCCTGGCCGAAGACCTCTTCGAAGGCCGGCTCGTCTTCCATCAGTGCGATGGCTTCGAGGAGACCGCGCGGCAGGTCGATGGAGCCTTCGTTGGCAGAATCCTCGGTCGGCGCCGTCGGCTCCACCTGCTTCATAATGCCGAGAAGGCCCGACGCAAGCGAAGCGGCGAGCGCCAGATAGGGATTGGCATCCGAGCTCGGCAGCCGGTTTTCCACACGTCTCGCCTGCGGATCGGAGATTGGCACGCGGAAAGCCGTGGTACGGTTGTCGTAGCCCCAGGCATTGTTGACAGGGCAGGACATGTTCGGCGCCAGCCGGCGATAGGAGTTCACATAGGGCGCCAGCATGGCGAGCGCATTCGGCACGAAGCGCTGCATGCCGCCGATGAAATGGAAGAATTCGGGCGAGGGAGTGCCATCCGGATTGGTGAAGACGTTCTTGCCCGTCTCGATGTTCACGACAGACTGATGGATGTGCATCGCCGAGCCCGGCTGGCTCTGCATCGGTTTGGCCATGAAGGTCGCGTAGATGCCGTGCTTCAGCGCCGCCTCGCGGATCGTGCGCTTGAACATGAACACCTGGTCGGCAAGCTCGATCGGGTCGCCATGGCGCAGGTTGATTTCCAGCTGCGCCGGCCCTTCTTCATGGATCAGCGTATCGATCTCAAGGCCCTGCTTCTCGGAGAAGTGATAGATGTCGTCGATCAGCTCGTCGAACTCGTTGATGCCGGCGATCGAATAGCCTTGGCCGCCGAGGATCGAGCGGCCGGAACGACCCTTCGGCGGGTGCAGCGGATAATCCGGATCGTCATTCTTGGCGACGAGATAGAATTCGATTTCCGGCGCCACCACCGGCTTCCAGCCGCGATCACGATAGAGCCCCATGATGCGCTTCAGCACGTTGCGCGGCGTATAGGAGACTTCCTGTCCCTCGGAATTGACGATATCGCAGATGACCTGCGCGGTCGGATCCGTTTCCCAGGGCACGACCGACAGCGTCGACAGGTCGGGGACCAGCTTCAGGTCATTGTCGCGCGGCTCGTAGCGGAAGCTTTCGGTCTCTTCCGGATATTCGCCGGAGATCGTGTGTCGATAGATCGCCGAGGGCAGTGCCAGCGATGTGTTGGAGGTGAATTTCGATGTCGGCATCATCTTGCCGCGCGGCACGCCGGCAAGGTCCGGCGTGATGCATTCTATGTCCTCGATCCCGCGTGCCCGTAACCATTGCGCCGCTTCCTTCCAGTTTGCCACGCCGCGTGCCGATCTCAGACTGGGGGGTACTATTGGTGCTTTCGAGACGGGTATGGAAGCTTTCAGCGGGGTCTTTCTCGCGGGCATAAAACACCGTATTTGGGTTGATCGGTGAGTGCATCATAACTGCAGTTTGCCAATTGGCGAGGGGGAAAACCGCTGGGACTTTCGCCGTATGATGGAAAAATGACGAGAGAGCGCGGCGAAGAATAAAGGGCTGAAGCGTGACCGGCAGATATGATGTGATCGTCCTTGGCGCAGGCGCTGCCGGCATGATGTGCGCCATCCGCGCCGGCCAGCGCGGTCGGTCCGTTCTCGTGCTCGATCATGCCGCCGCACCCGGCGAAAAGATCCGCATTTCCGGCGGCGGCCGCTGCAATTTCACCAATATCCATGCCGGTCCGAAGAACTTCCTGTCCGCCAATCCGCATTTCGCCAAATCGGCGCTGGCGCGTTTCACGCCTGCCGATTTTCTGGCCATGGTCGAGCGCCATGGCATCGGCTGGCATGAAAAGACGCTCGGCCAACTCTTCTGCGATGATAGCGCCAAGGATATCATCCGCATGCTGACCGACGAGATGCGCGTGGCCGGTGCGCAACTGCGACTGCGAACGGAGATCAGCGGCATCGAGCAGAAGGCGGGCGGCTATCGTGTCAGCACATCCGAAGGCGCCTTCGAAGCATCCTCGCTGGTCGTCGCCACGGGCGGCAAGTCGATCCCGAAGATGGGCGCGACAGGTTTTGCCTATCGCATTGCCGAGCAATTCGGCGTGCCTGTCGTCGAAACGCGGCCGGGCCTTGTGCCGCTGACGCTCGATCCGCAATTGCTTCAGCGTCTGGCTCCGTTGTCGGGCATTGCTGCCCCCGCCGAGATCCGCCACGGCAAGACGGCATTCCGCGAGGCCCTGCTCTTCACCCATCGCGGCCTCAGCGGCCCCGCCATTCTGCAGATTTCCTCCTATTGGCGGGAAGGCGAGGACATCACCGTCGCGATCGAGCCCGATATCGACATTTTCGCACTGCTGAAGAAGGCCAAGCAGGTCAATGGCCGGCAATCTGCGCAGACGGCGCTTGCGGAAATCCTGCCGAAACGGTTGGCTCAGCACATTGTCGAGAGCGAGGGCATTTCCGGCAACATGGCCGATCTGTCGGACAAACGCCTGCAGCAGCTCGCGGCTTCTATCCAGTCCTGGCCGGTCAAACCTTCCGGATCGGAAGGCTATCGCACCGCCGAAGTGACCCTCGGCGGCATCGACACGGCTTGCCTCGATTCGCGGACGATGCAGGCGAAAACCAATCCCGGCCTGTTCTTCATCGGCGAATGCGTCGACGTGACCGGCTGGCTCGGCGGCTATAATTTCCAATGGGCGTGGGCCTCCGGGCATGTAGCCGGCGAAGCGGCTTGAACTGCCGTTTCAAGGCCTTGTCGGCGCCTTGAGAAAATGGAACCGGCCTCTGTTTCTCGCGTTTTCCTTTCCTACATTATTAGTGAATACATTGGCAGTTGCCGAAAGCACCATTTGCCGGTTATCGTGTCAGTGCGAAAATGGGAATATACTCATGAACAGAACACATCGTCGCGCTCGCGCCATTGCAATCGCTCAGACCCGTGACAATGCCAAGCTTTTGGCGGCAAGACTGTTGATGTTGGCGACCGGCGTTACTGCCGCTTGCATCGCCTACCTTACCGTACGCGGCTTCTGATTTCAGCCGCCACATTGCTCTTGGCCGTCGTCGAACGGCAGCCTTGGCTCGCGCACAGAGATAGATCTCTCCCTCCGCTTTTCAGCGTTCGATTGTATGCTGCGGGTCACACTACATCCTTATCTGAAAATTAATTAATCACGCCGACAATCCCTGTCGATTTCTTGGGGCGCTCTACTGCAAGCTGGAGCCGAAGCAATGATTGCTTCCCGACTTATACTCGGGAACCCCGCCTGCTGATATTTCAAGAATGATGATTATACATCCGGTCAGCGCCGAGGCGGCGTCGACGGGGGAGCGGTGTGTGAGAGGTCTGGGCCAAAATGTTCATTGACAAGATATTGTCGCGTTTCAACATCAAGACGAAAGTTCTGATATTCGTCCTGCCGTTCGTCATCAGCATTTCCGCCGTGGGCCTTACCGGGCTTTATGCGTCGGGCCTGCTTCAGGGCCGCATGGAGATCTCCAACAGCGTCCTGCAGTCCCTGACCGGGTTCAAGAACCTCTATGGTTCCATGGATGACTTCCTGCGCATCACGAACACACAGCAGCGCGACAAGCTCTATGAGGACATCAAGTCGCAGCAGGGCGTGCTGAATGCGACTCTCGGCCAGCTCGGTGCGGATGCGGATGGTCGCGACAATCTGACCGACGCGATGGCAAAGACCGCCGACATGTCCAACCTCGTCGGCAGGCTGTGGTCTCTGCACGAACAGGAACTCTCGCTGCGCAAGACGATCGACGACGCCCAGCGCGCCTTGATCAGTGCCCGCTTCAACGTCAATTTCAACAGCCAGCAGCTGGAAGACCGGATGCGCCAGGACCAGGCGGACGCGACCTCCACGTTGCGCTCCGCCGACCGCCTGCTGAAGGGCGGCGATATGCTGGCCTCTGTTGCCGAAGACTTCAACAAGGCCGCGACACCGGCCGACAAGGTCAAGGTACTGAAGGACCGGCTGCCGGACCTGAACAAGGCGCAGCGCTCCATCGACCTTGCCTTGCCGCAGAACCAGAAGAGCGTTGTCCAGTCGCTCGTGGGTACCATCAAGGATCTTGCTGCCTTCACCGAAAGCACGGATGTTCCGACCGACGATACGATCACCAATATCAGCCGGCTGCTTTCGCGCTTCCGCCAGACCTCGACCTATACGCAGCTGACGGCGACGCAGATGATGCGCCAGGCGACCACGACCTTCGTTTCCCTCGATGCCCGAGTCGCACAGACCAATTCGGTCCTGCAGGACACGCGCCGCCTTGAAGATTCGATCTATTCGCTGCAGCTCGTGCTGGCCGATTTCAACGCCAATACGAACAAGGACAATCTCGTCCGCCTGCGCCAGGAAGTCTCCAAGCTCGGTGGCGATATCGATACGCTGAACCAGAGCGCGAAGAGCATGGATTTCGCCGGCGACATCGACTCGGCCATTCGTCCGGCCATCAAGTCCATGGATGAGGCCGGCGGCAAGCTGGTCGATACCATCAATCAGCGGATCGGCGAATATGCCAGTGCCCGCCAGCAGCTCGATCAGGTCTGGGGCCAGCTGACAGCTTTCGCCGAGACGCAGAAGCAGAGCGCCGGCAGCGAGCGCAACCAGGCAAATTCCATATCCATCCTGGCAACCGCACTCGGCATCATTCTCTCGGTTGCCGGTGGCATCGCACTCGTCCTGACCCTGCAGCGTCCGATCGGGCAGATCACCGCTGCCATGCGCCGCATCGCTGATGGTATGCTGGAGACTTCGATCTCCGGCGAGCAGCGCCGGGACGAAATCGGCGACATGGCCAGAGCCCTCGGCATCTTCAAGGAAAACGCCATTTCGAAGATCCGTATCGAGGAGCAGAGTGACGAGGAGCGCGCTGCCGCAGAGCACGAACGCCAGCGCAACGATGCCGAAAAGCGCGAGCTCGACCGTCAGATCGACTATGCCGTCAGCGAGCTTGCCGCCGGTCTCGAGCGCCTTGCCCAGGGCGATATCTCGGCGACGATCGACACGCCTTTCATCGGCCGCCTCGAGCAGCTGCGCCAGGACTTCAACAGTTCGCTGTCCCGCCTGCAACAGACGCTGAGCCAGGTCCGCAGCAATGTCGAGATGATCCAGAGCAACGGCGCTCAGATGGCGGCTTCCGCCGAGGATCTCTCCAAGCGCACCGAGCAGCAGGCCTCTTCGCTGGAGCAGACCGCCGCTGCCGTTGACCAGATCACCACGACGGTCCGTTCATCTGCCGAGCGCGCGAAGGACGCGGATGCAATCGTGCGCGAAGCCAAGCGCAGTGCCGATGACAGCTCTGTCGTCGTCGGCAACGCCATCGATGCCATGTCGCGTATCGAGGAGGCCTCGCGCCGAATCGAGCAGATCATCGGCGTCATCGACGAGATCGCTTTCCAAACCAACCTTCTTGCGCTCAATGCCGGTATCGAAGCCGCCCGCGCAGGCGATGCGGGCAAGGGCTTCGCGGTCGTCGCCATGGAGGTGCGCGAGCTGGCGCAGCGCTCGGCTGCTGCCGCCAAGGAGATCAAGGGGCTCATCAACAAGTCGACCGAGGAGGTCAATTCCGGTTCGCAGTACGTGCAGGAGGCCGGTTCGGTGCTCGCGCAGATCAGCAGCCAGATCGTGACGATCAGCCACCACGTGGAAATGATCGCCCGCGCCAGCCACGATCAGGCAAGCGCGCTGCAGGAGGTTAACTCCTCGGTCAATCACATGGATCAGATGACCCAGCAGAATGCCGGCATGGTAGAAGAAACCACGGCGGCGAGCCGCGAGCTCGCCACCGAGGCCGATGCCCTGCTGCACCTTATCCTGCAGTTCAAGATCGAGACCGGCTATAGCGCGAACTACATGCGCGAGCAGGCGGCCTGACCGCAGCGGGCGTTGCTATCGCAGGCGGATCGGCCCATTTCCGGCCGGTCCGCCTTTTTCATTGCCTGGAGTCGGGTGCTCAAAGCGACAAATATCCGCTCAATCCATATGAAGAGCCGCGGCGGCTCGAGCCCGTAGTCAAGGTAGAATAAATCTTCGTTGCAGCGCCATTGCTCTTCGCGTGCCAGGCTCTGTATTTCTATGGCTTTCGCCAGGGCCATGCTGTCCATCATGAGATGTCTCCTTCCGTGAGGCATCCCTTCAACTACACATACGAATTTGCTTTATAAACAGCCATGATCATCTTATGTTTTTCAATTATGAAAAACACGACATGGGATTCCTATCAGCTTTTTCTGGATGTCGCCCGTGGTGGCGGCCTGACCGGCGCGGTTGCTTCCAGCGGCTTGAGCCCGGCGACGATCGGCCGGCGCATGCTGGAGCTGGAGGGAAAGATCGGTCGCCCGCTGTTCGAGCGCAGCCAGGCGGGCTATACGCTGACCGGCAATGGCCAGGCCCTGTTCGACCAACTACTGGAGATGGAAGCCGCCGCCCGCAAGGTCGATAGCTGGCAGCGCGATGCTCAGGGTGCATCGATCGTGCGTATCGCTGCCGGCACCTGGGTCGGCTGGCTGCTCAGCCAGAACATGCCGACTATCTGCTCTGAACGTGACGGGTTTGGCATCGACCTTCATCTCGGCGAACGCCGCGCCAGCCTCGCCCATCGCGAAAGCGATATCGGCATCCGTGCCTTCGAGCCGGAGGAGACCAATCTCGCCGCCATCAAGATCGGCGATGTCGCCTATGCTGCCTATCAGGCCCGCAACATGCGCTTTTCCGGCCCGCAGCGCTGGATCGCGGTAGCGGAGGAGGAGGCGATCTCGGCCTATCTGCGCTGGCCGCACCAGAACAAGCGCGAGGAAATCGTTTTCACGGTCAGCCGGCCGCGTTCGCTACGCGATCTGGTGCTTGCCGGCTCCGGCATTGCCGTTCTGCCCTGCTTCGTCGGCGACCAGGAGCCGTGGCTGGCGCGGGTCGGCGAGGAAATTCCGGAGCTGCGCCATCGGCAGTGGATCGTCATGAACAATGCCGACCGTCATCGCCGGGAAATCCGCACCGTGGTCGACCGCATGACCAAATTGCTGAAAAGCCACGCCGAGCTCTTTGCCGGCAAGCGTCCGACCTATCTGTAAAGAAACCGGCGGCAATTGACCGCCGTTCGTGCTTCTTCACCGAGCTGCGTCGCCCCAGCGATATTCGACCGTGGCCTCGTCAAGCTTCGCCTTCAGTTCCGGATCGAGCTTCAGGTCGATGGCGGCCAGCGTGTCCGTGAGCTGTTCGGGGCGGCTGGCGCCGATAATGGCTGAGGTGATGACCGGATTGGCGGCCACCCAGGCGACGGCAAGCTTGGTCAGCGATTGCCCGGCCTCTTCGGCTATGCCGCGCAACTTCTCGATCGTGGCAAATTCGCGTTCATGCCAATAGCGCTGCAGATAATTGCTGCCGGCGCTGCGAAGCTGTGCGCTGAAACGCCCTTCTGTCGGCGCGACATCGTGCTTGTGCTTGCCGGTAAGGAGGCCGCCGGCGATCGGGTTGTAGGGAATGACAGCGAGGTGCTGTTCTTCGGCAAGCGGCAGAAGCTCGCGCTCGATCTGGCGGAACAAGAGATTGTAGCGCGGCTGCACCGACACGAAGCGCGCGGTGCGCAGGAAATCGGCGCGGCCGAGCGCCAGTGCCAGCCGGTAGGCGAGGAAGTTCGACACGCCGACATAGCGGGCCTTGCCGGAGCGCACGATGGTATCGAGCGCCTCCAGCGTCTCGTCGATCGGCGTCTCGCGATCGTCCGAATGCAGCTGGTAAAGGTCGACATAATCGGTGCCCAGGCGCCGCAGCGAAGCGTCGATGGCGTCGAGAAGATGCTTGCGCGACGCGCCCTGATCCCAAGGAGACGGGCCGACCTTTCCGACAGCCTTCGTCGCGACGATGAAGCGGTCGCGCTTGCCCTTCAGCCAGCGGCCGACAATCTCCTCGGTGCGGCCGGCAAGCTGCTCGCCGCCGCCGAGCGGGTAGACATCGGCGGTGTCGATGAAATTGACTCCGGCATCGGCCGCCTTGTCGAGAATGGCATGGGCGATCTCTTCCTGCTCGATCTGCAGGCCGAAGGTCATCGTGCCGAGACACAGGCGCGAGACGCTGAGACCGGTATTGCCGAATTTTTGATACTGCATGATAGGTCCCCGCTGATGGGTTTGAGTTTGCCCGCTGGGCAGGATGGCGAAACAGGCGTGAGAATGTTTGTGGACGAGAACGTCTCGATGTTAGCAAAGCCTGCTTCCGCATTCACGTGCGAAGCAAGCCCTGCATTCACAATTGCGTGCGAACGGCATTGTCTCTTGGCGGGCAATTTTGCTTGGAGATCGGTCGTTTTCGGGGAAAACGGCTAAAGCTTATGCCGGCTTGCTTTTTCCCTTGTCGCCTTCCGATTTCCTTTCTAGTCTAGCGGGAAAAACAGAGGGTTGGGTATCGCCTGGATGCCCTTGAACAAAACAGGAGAGACTATGAAGTCCATGTTCGCACGGCTTGCAGCAACGGCGTTTGCCGTCGTTTCGCTGGCAACGGTCGCTCAGGCAGAAGACAAGGTCGTCAATATCTACAACTGGTCGGATTATATCGACAATTCGATCCTGGAGGATTTCACCAAGGAAACCGGCATCAAGGTCGTCTACGATACCTTCGACCAGAACGAGACGCTGGAAACCAAGCTGCTGGCCGGCAAGACCGGCTACGACATCGTCGTCCCGACCGCCTATTTCCTGCAGCGCCAGATCAAGGCCGGCGTCTTCCAGAAGCTCGACAAGTCCAAGCTGCCAAACATCTCCAACATGTGGGATACGGTGCAGCAGCGCATCGCCACCTATGATCCTGGTAACCAATACGCCATCGACTATATGTGGGGCACGAGCGGTGTCGGCTACAACGTCGACAAGGTGAAGCAGATCCTCGGCACCGACGACGCTCCCGATATCAACGTGATCTTCGATCCGAAGCTCGCCGCAAAGTTCAAGGATTGCGGCATTTACGTGCTGGATTCACCGACCGACGTCATCCCGGCCGCGCTGCGCTATCTGGGCCTCGACCCGAATTCGACAAAGCAGGAGGACTTCAAGAAGGCCGAGGATCTCCTGACCGCGATCCGTCCCTTCGTGCGCAAGTTCCACTCCTCCGAATACATTAACGCGCTTGCCAATGGCGATATCTGCCTGGCGTTTGGTTATTCCGGCGACGTGCTGCAGGCCCGCAACCGCGCCGCCGAAGCGAAGAACGGCGTCAACATCGCCTATTCGATTCCCACCAAGGGCGCGCAGATGTGGTTCGACGTCATGGCGATCCCTGCCGATGCGCCGCATGTCGAGGAGGCGCATATCTTCCTCAACTACATCATGAAGCCTGAGGTCATCGCCAAGGCCAGCAACTTCACTGCCTATGCCAACGGCAACAAGGCGTCGCAGCAGTTCGTGAGCAAGGATGTACTCGATGATCCGGCCGTTTATCCCACGGATGCGGTTCGCGAGAAACTGTACACGCTGACCCCTTGGGACTCTAAAACGCAGCGCTTGGCGACGCGCTTGTGGACAAAGGTCACGACAGGCCAATAAATCGAAGCGGCCCGGACGGCAACGTCCGGGCCTTTCCTTATGAGGATAAAGTCAGGAATCACGAACGTGCCGGGATGGGGAAGAGCCGGCGCGACGCGCGCTACAATGGCGTTCAATTGGGGATAGATAATGAAGTCACTCGGTAATATCCGGCGTTCTTTTGCTCCTTGGATCGATCCTTCGGCCAAGCCTTACATTTCCTTCAAGAACGTGACCAAGAAGTTCGGAGATTTCACCGCCGTCGATAACCTCTCCCTGAATATCTACAATCGTGAATTCTTTGCCCTTCTCGGCGCATCCGGCTGCGGCAAATCTACGCTTTTGCGCATGCTCGCGGGCTTCGAACAGCCGACGACGGGCGAGATCGTGCTCGATGGTCAGGATCTCGCCGGTACGCCGCCCTATCGCCGCCCAGTCAACATGATGTTCCAGTCCTACGCGCTGTTTCCGCATATGTCGGTGGAAAAGAACATAGCCTTTGGCTTGCGCCAGGATGGCATGCCGAAAGCTGAGATCGACGATCGAGTCGGGCAGATGCTGAAGCTTGTCAAGCTGGAGCAATTCGCCAAGCGCAAGCCCAATCAGCTGTCCGGCGGCCAGCGCCAGCGCGTGGCCTTGGCCCGCTCGCTTGCAAAGCGCCCGAAAGTGCTGCTGCTTGACGAACCCCTTGGCGCGCTCGACAAGAAGCTGCGCGAAGAGACGCAGTTCGAACTCATGGATCTGCAGCAGAGCCTGGGGCTGACCTTCGTCGTCGTCACCCACGACCAGGAAGAAGCAATGACCATGGCCGACCGCATCGCGGTCATGAGCCACGGCAAGGTGGTGCAAGTGGCAACGCCGGCCGAGATCTACGAGGCGCCCAATTGCCGCTTCGTTGCAGACTTCATCGGCGATGTGAACATCCTCGACGGCAACGTCACCTCGGCACAATCCGGCATCGTCGAGATAGCGGTCGAATCGGGCTTCACGGTGCGCACGGCTTCCGGAGACACGCCCTCGGCGGGAAGCCGAGCCAGCCTCGCCATCCGTCCGGAGAAGCTCAGAGTGACGCCGCGCCCGCCGGCCAATGCCTCGGTCAATGCGGCCGAAGGCGAGATATGGGATATCGCCTATCTCGGCGACATGACTGTCTTCCACGTCAAGCTGAAGAGCGGGCAGGTGGTCAAGGCCTCGTCGCTGAACGCTGTCCGCGCCGTGGAAGAGCCATTCGCCTACGACCAGAACGTCTGGGTCTCCTTCGACGAAAATGCCGGCGTCTTGCTGAAGGATTGATCATGAAAGCGCTCGGTTCCCTAATCTATCAGCGCCTCGTGATCATCGTTCCCTATGCCTGGTTGCTGATCTTCTTTTTCGCGCCCTTCCTCATCGTCTTCCGCATCTCGCTGTCGACGAAGGCCTTGTCGGTGCCGCCCTACGACCCGTCCTTCGCCTGGAGCGACAGTTTCAGCGACTGGTGGGACAAGCTGCAGACCATGTCGTTCGACAACTACACATGGCTTGCCGGCGACCCGCTCTATATGAACGCCTATATCGAGAGCCTGCAGATCGCCGGCATCTCCACGTTATTGACGCTGATCATCGCCTATCCGATCGCTTATGGCATGGCGCAGGCGCCGCGCACGATCCGGCCGACCTTGCTGATGCTGGTCATCCTGCCCTTCTGGACGAGCTTTCTGATCCGCGTCTATTCCTGGATGTCGATCCTGAGCACGACGGGCCTGCTGAACCAGCTTCTGATGGCGCTCGGCATCATCCATGAGCCGCTCGTCATCCTGAACACCAATACCGCCGTCTATATCGGCATGGTCTATTCCTACCTGCCGTTTATGGTGCTGCCGCTCTATTCCGCGCTGGAAAAGATGGACGGCACGCTGATCGAGGCGGCGCAGGATCTCGGCTGCACGCCGATCGGCGCCTTCTGGCGCGTCACCTTTCCGCTCTCGCTTCCTGGTGTTATCGCCGGCTGCATGCTGGTCTTCATCCCAGCTGTCGGTGAGTTCGTCATCCCCGACCTACTCGGCGGCTCGCAAACCCTGATGATCGGCAAGGTGCTCTGGACGGAATTCTACAGCAATACCGACTGGCCGCTCGCCTCGGCGGTGGCGACCATCCTGCTTCTGGTGCTGGTGGTGCCCATCGTCTTCTTCCAGCATTTCCAGGCCAAGGCCGATGAGAAGGGGAGATAACTTATGATCCGCTGGTCCCACTTCAACATCGTCTCGGTCACGCTCGGTTTGGCCTTCCTCTACCTGCCGATCCTGCTGCTGGTCATCTATTCATTCAACAGCTCGCGCCTCGTCACCGTCTGGGGCGGCTTCTCGACGCAATGGTACGTGCATCTTTTCAGCAATGACACGATGTTGAGCGCCGCCTGGCTTACAGTGCGCATCGCGCTGCTTTCGGCGACGATTGCGACGGTGCTCGGCACGCTCGCGGCCATTACCCTGGTACGCTATACGCGCTTCCGCGGCCGCATTCTGTTTTCGGGCATGATCTATGCGCCACTGGTCATGCCAGATGTCATCACCGGCCTGTCGCTGTTGCTGCTCTTCGTCACGTCAGGCGTCGATCGCGGCTTCTGGACGATCGTCATGGCGCATACGACGCTCACCATGTGCTTCGTCGCCGTTGTTGTGCAGTCGCGCCTGCTGACCTTCGATCGCTCGATCGAGGAAGCGGCGATGGATCTCGGTGCGCCGCCGGTGCGCACCTTCTTCGAGGTGACGCTGCCGATCATCGCACCGGCGGTCTTCTCCGGCTGGGTGCTGGCACTCACCCTGTCGCTCGACGATCTGGTCATTGCGACTTTCGCTTCGGGTGCCGGCGCCAAGACCCTGCCGATGCTGATCTACAGTCAGGTGAAGCTTGGCGTGACGCCGGAGATCAACGCCATCTGCACCATCCTGATCGGCGTGGTCGCCGTGGGCGTTATCTGCGCCTCCATCGCGACGAAGCGCCGGGAGGTCCAACGGCAGAGGGACGAGCAGGCGGCTGCAGCAGCTTGAAGTGCTGCGGCTGAACGGCGTGAAAGAACTACGGCTGTTGCATGGGCTTCTGCAGAAGCGTTGCGACCGGAGAAATCACCGGATTCGGCCAGCTGCCGCCAATGAAGAAAGGCAGCATCGGCAGTTCGTCCGCGTCGGAGGGCGAGGTCGCCTCGAGCGCGCCGGAGAGTGCCAGCCCGTTGGTGCGGAACGGAACGACGCCGTTGAAGCTGATCGTTTCGTTGCGGCCCGCAATGGCCGCGTTCTGCACCTCGGCGGAACCCTTCGCAAAACTGGCATCCACGCTGATGCTATCGAAGTCGAAAGACGAATCGGCGATATCGCTCATCCGGAAGAAAGCCTTCTCGGCGGCGAGCGTGCGGAAGGTCGAGATATCGAATTGGCGAAACGATCCTGCCGACGAGGTGAAGTGCAGCGTGCCGGCGACGTCGCTGAGCGTGGCAACCCAGATCGGCTTCGAGGTGCTAAGCGAAAGATCCAGTGAAGCCGATGAGGGCATCGGCAACGGGCCTACCAGCTTCAGGCGCGTGAAGAGGCCACCAAAATCGGCGTTGCGGATCGATATCTGCAATTTGCCGCCGCCATCGAAATCGCCTGGTGCGACCTCCAGATGCGCGGTCAGCGAACCGCTCTCGAAGCTGCTGTCGCCTATGTCGAATTTCGCCTTGCCGCCTGCCACCAGCAGGCTGGCGCCGATATTCTCGAACTGGAAGGGGCCGAGAGCTGCCTTGCTCGACGACAGCCGCATATCGAGATCGAGCCGCTGCAGCGGATTGCCGTTCAACAGCGCATCAATCGCGGTTTCCGCGGCCAGACGCATGGAGAAGGCGGCCAGGAACGGATTGAGGTTCATCTGGTCGAAGGCAAGTGTACCGGAAATCTTCGGCTTGCCCGATTTCGTATAGTTCAGATCCATGATGCCGGAAGCGGCGGAATCGTTGACTTTGAAGCTGAGGTTGTTGAAGCGCAGGCCGTTGTCGATTGCTGCGATATTGGCGCTGAGCGAAATATTCTTGAGGGCGTCGGCTGCCGGCAGGCGCTGCCCGCTCCAGGCGATGAAGGAGGGCACGTTCGGCACACTCAGATCCAGATTGCCCGAAAGTGCCGAAAAATCCGATATGCTGGTAATACCTGTATAGGTCCAGCTGATCAGCGGCGAAACGAAGCTGGTCGTGGTGTTCACATTCTTGCCGGCGAAGAAGAGCAGGGGCTGCGTCGAGTCGAAGTTCAGCTTGATGTCCTGACCGTTGAAGCGGGCAAGAATGACAGCGCTCAGCGACTGGGAAAGCCGCGGCCAGGCGATGTCGGCATTGACGGCGTTCAGCTTGTAGATGCTGCCGCTGCGCTCGTCGGTCATTTCGACGCTTCCGTCCTCGATAGTCAGCATGCCGATGGCGGCATCCTGTTCCTTGCTCATCCGCATGCCCTGGCCGGAGGAGGTTTCGGCCTGTTCGATCGCCTTGGAAAGGCGGCCTTCGTTCGTCCAGTCGATCAGGCCGTTCTCGTCGCGGCGGATATAAAGGATCGGGCGCAGGAAATGGAATTCGTGAAAATGCGCATGCCCGCGGATCGCCGACCATAGCGAGAAATCCGCGGAGAGGCTGTCGACATGGCCGAGGACCTTACCGTTTCGCGACGGCTCGCGGATGGTGACCTGATTGAGCGTCACGCGCGGGGTCGGCCAGAATTCGAGCGTCGGGTCGCCCTCGATCTGGGCTCGATATCCCGTCCAGTCCGACAATGCCTTCTCAATGCCGGAGCGCACCAGACCGCTTGAAATCAGGAAAGGCGCGGTCGCTCTGAAGACAGCGAACACGATGAGGATCGTGAGAAGAATGATGCCGGTCGTGCGAGCAACGGCAGGCAGCCAGCGCGAGGCCGAACGCATCGTCAACCGCCACTTGTTGTTTTTCGAAGCTCTCATGATCCCGTGGAGACTCTTGAACTGATAGGGATAATCTGCCTGAGTTTGCCGGATATAGGAAATGTTTGTCGGATGCAAACGTCACGCACTGGCAATACCCACAACACCGTGATTTTATTAATGCGCTGCAGCATTGCTATATAGTGCAAAAAGCGGGAGAGAAATATGCAGGATCAGCAGCCGCTCTGGACACCATCGGAAACATTTCGCCGCCAGAGTCCGATGTTCGCTTTCATGCAGGAATGCAACCGCCGTTTCGACCTCCCGCTGTCCGACTTTGCCAGCCTCCACGCCTGGTCCATCGCCGACCGTGAGAACTTCTGGTCGGCGGTCTGGGATTTCTGCGGTGTGAAGGGCAAGCGCGGTGAACGGGCGTTAATCCATGGCGATGTCATGCTGGATGCCCGCTTCTTTCCCGATGCCGAGCTGAATTTCGCGGAAAACCTGCTCTCGCGAAGCGGCGAGGGCGATGCGCTTGTGTTCTGGGGCGAGGACAAGGTGCGCGATCGCTGGTCGTGGGATCGGCTGGCCGCCATGGTCTCCCGCCTGCAGCAGGCCTATCGCGCCGAGGGTATCGGCAAGGGCGACCGCATCGCTGCAATGATGCCGAACATGCCCGAAACCATCGCCTGCATGCTGGCGGCCGCGTCGATCGGTGCGATCTGGTCCTCCTGTTCGCCGGATTTCGGCGAGCAGGGCGTCATGGATCGTTTCGGCCAGATCGAGCCGAAGCTCTTCATCGCGTGCAGCGGCTATTGGTACAGCGGCAAGCTGCAGGACGTCACAGCAAAGGTCAGCGCCATCGCCCAGCGCCTGAAAGCGCCTACCATCATCGTGCCCTATGCCGGCAATGCCGAAGCCGTCGTGGCAGCGACACCGGGCGCGAGGACCCTTGGTGATCTAGTCGCGCCCTTCGAGGCGAAGCCGGTCGAGTTTGTGCCCGTGTCCTTCTCCCACCCGCTATTCATCCTGTTTTCTTCAGGCACCACAGGCGTTCCGAAATGCATCGTGCACTCCACCGGAGGCGCGCTGCTGCAGCTCCTCAAGGAGCATCGCCTCCATTGCGGCGTCGTGCCTGGTGAGAAGGTCTTCTATTTCACCACCTGCGGCTGGATGATGTGGAACTGGCTGGCGACGGGCCTTGCCGCCGGCGCGACGCTTTGCCTTTACGATGGTTCGCCCTTCGCCCCCGATGGCAACATTTTGTTCGACTATGCGCAGGAAGAGAAATTCGCGCTGTTCGGCACCTCGGCCAAATATATCGACGCCGTCCATAAGAGCGGCCTGACGCCGAAGACCTCGCATGATCTTTCGAGCCTGCGGCTGATGACCTCCACCGGCTCGCCGCTGTCGCCCGAGGGCTTCACCTTCGTCTATGAGGGCATCAAGGACGATATCCAGCTGGCCTCCATTTCCGGCGGCACGGATATCGTCTCCTGTTTCGTGCTCGGCAATCCGCTGCAAGCGGTCTGGCGCGGTGAGATCCAGGGGCCGGGCCTCGGACTTGCCGTCGATGTCTGGAACGACGAAGGCAAGCCGGTGCGCGGCGAGAAGGGCGAGCTTGTCTGCACCAAAGCCTTCCCCTCCATGCCGGTCATGTTCTGGAATGATCCGGAGCGCGCCAAATATCGGGCTGCCTATTTCGAGCGCTTCGACAATATCTGGTGCCACGGGGATTTCGCAGAGTGGACAGAGCATGGCGGCCTCATCATTCACGGCCGCTCCGACGCCACGCTCAATCCCGGCGGCGTGCGCATCGGCACGGCCGAGATCTACAACCAGGTCGAGCAGATTCCCGAGGTTCTCGAGGCGCTCTGTATCGGTCAGGATTGGGATGATGATGTCCGCGTCGTGCTCTTCGTTCGCCTTGCCGCCGGCGTCTCCCTGACCGAAGATCTCGTCAAGGCGATGAAGACCCGCATCCGCACCGGCGCCTCACCGCGCCATGTGCCGGCCAAGATCATCGCCGTTGCCGATATCCCCCGCACGAAATCCGGCAAGATCGTCGAGCTTGCGGTGCGCGAGGTGGTGCATGGCCGTCCGGTCAAGAACAAGGAGGCGCTCGCCAATCCGGAAGCGCTGGATCTCTTTGCCGGGCTGGAAGAACTCAAAAGTTAAGGTCAGCCTTAAAATTGAGGGGCAAACGATGACCATCGTTTGCTAACCTCGCGTTAAGAAAGCTTGGTCAAAAGTAAAGGCTAACTTGAGGCCGTTCGCATGAGCTGGAGCGGATTGGAGCCACTCTCGGCTCCCGAGACATGAAGTTCCCCGACTCGAGCTTGCTTTCGACAGCATAAACTTCAAAGGCAGCGCGGTTCGCTGCCTTTTTTTCGTTTCCTCGTCACGAATCCGTGTCTGCTCTGTACATTGACGCATTGAGCAAGTATGTGCACGCCTGAAGAAGAGGTTCGCGACGTGCGAACCACGATGATCGCCGCCTGATGGTGTGCGAAGAATTCCGAAAGACAGATGATGACTGAATTCGAAGGCATCGCTCCTGCGATCGCCCAGGCTTTGGCGAAGCGCGGGTATGAAACGCTGACGCCGGTGCAAAAGGCCATGCTCGATCCCGGCCTCGCTGGCAAAGATGCGCTTGTCTCGGCTCAGACCGGCTCGGGCAAGACGGTTGCCTTCGGCTTGGCGCTGGCGCCCGGCCTCCTTGACGGCGCGGAACGGTTTGGCCGCGCAGGTGCTCCGCTGGCGCTGGCGATTGCACCGACCCGCGAACTGGCGCTGCAGGTGCAGCGCGAGCTGGAATGGCTCTATGGGCTGACGGGTGCGACCATTGCGTCCTGCGTCGGCGGCATGGACATGCGCACGGAGCGACGCACGCTCGAGCGCGGCGCTCATATCGTCGTCGGCACACCCGGCCGTCTCTGCGATCACATCCGCCGCAACTCGCTCGATATCTCCGAACTCAAGGCCGTTGTGCTCGACGAGGCGGACGAGATGCTTGATCTCGGTTTCCGCGAGGATCTGGAATTCATCCTGGAAGCAGCACCCTCCGAGCGCCGCACCCTGATGTTTTCCGCCACGGTGCCGCGCTCGATCGCCAAGCTTGCCGAAAACTACCAGCGCGACGCTGTCCGCATCGCCACGGCTTCCGAAGCCAAGCAGCATGTCGATATCGACTATCGCGCGCTGACCGTGGTTCCGAGCGACAGGGAAAACGCCATCATCAACGTGCTGCGCTACTATGAGGCGCGCAATGCCATCGTCTTCTGTTCGACGCGCGCCGCCGTCAATCATCTGACGGCCCGCTTCAACAATCGCGGCTTTTCGGTTGTCGCTCTCTCGGGCGAGCTCAGCCAGAACGAGCGCACGCACGCCCTGCAGGCCATGCGCGACGGCCGCGCCCGCGTCTGTATCGCAACCGACGTCGCGGCCCGCGGCATCGATCTGCCGGGCCTGGAATTGGTCATCCATGCCGATCTGCCGACCAATCCGGAAACGCTGCTGCATCGCAGCGGCCGCACTGGCCGCGCCGGCAACAAGGGCGTCAGCGCCATGATCGTGCCGCTGAGCGCCCGTCGCCGCACGGAGCGCCTGCTGGAAGCCGCCCGTATCCGCGCCACCTGGGCAAAGCCGCCGTCAGCCGACGAGGTGAGCCAGCGGGACGATGAGCGTCTTCTCGCCGATCCGGTCTTTACAGCGCCGCTTGCCGAAGACGAGCAGTCGATCGTTCAACAGCTGCTGGAGCGCCATGGCGCCGAGCAGGTGGCAGCTGCATTCCTGCGGCAATATCGCGCCGGCCATTCTGCGCCCGAGGAGCTGCAGGACGTGCCGGCCGAAGGCGAGCGCAGAAAGCCACGTCGGGATGACTTTCCGGTCACGCCACGCGATGAGGGCTCGTCTGCGGGACGCAACGACTTCACCGATGGCCTCTGGGTATCGCTCTCTGTCGGACGCAAGCAGAATGCCGAACCGCGCTGGCTGATCCCCATGCTTTGCCGCAATGGCAATCTGACCAAGCGCGACATCGGCGCCATCAAGATGCAGCCCGAGGAGACCTTCGTCGAGCTCTCGCAGGAGAGTTTCGAGCGCTTCCTCGCGGCCATCGGCCCCGACAAGACCCTCGAGCGCGGCATCCGTGTCAAGCCGCTTGCCGGCACGCCGGATTTCCAGGCCAAGCGGGAAGGCGGCTTTGCAAAGAAGAAGCCCTTCGCTGACAAGGGACCGCGTTCGAATGACGGCCCGAAGCCGAAATGGAAGTCCGACCGCAAGCCGGAGCGGGCGCATGCAGGCGAGGGCGGCGTTTCCGAGCGTTCCGACAAGAAGCCCTGGGCGAAAAAGCCCGGCAAACCGGGCTTCGCCAAGAACGACGGCCCGCCAGCAGGCAAGCCGAATTCGAGGGCCAAGCGCAAGGCCGCGCGGGCGCAGGAGAATTAACTTCTATCAGCGAGTTCAAGGGGGCGGCGGCCCCCTCGGCGCTATCTCCGCATCTGCCGGCAAGAGGAGACCGGTACTCCCGGCATCGCTACTCGAAGAAGATCAGGCTTGCCGGCGACGGTGGTAGTGGCTTTATCCTCACATTATGAAAACCGGCACGCCTAGCCATCTCAGCCAGGTCCTTCTGCGGGTAGGCCTCGCCTTTTGGCGTACTGGCCAGCATCTCCCATGAGAAAGCGGCGGGGAAGGGCGGGGATACGAGATCGTCGTTCGGCACGAATTCCACCGCAACCACCTTACCCTCGGTGCTCAGGCTGGCTCGGCTCTTCCGCAGCAATCCTGCGCAGGTTTCCAGGTCGAAGTGATGCAGGAAGTTCGGCATCAGGATAAGATCATAATCCGTGCCCCAGTCGACTTCGAATGCACTGCCCGGAATGACCTTGTAGCGTTTGGCGACGCCAAATTGCTGCGCATTATGCTTGGCCAATTCCAGAACGGAGCCCCAATCGACCGCAACGATCTCGGCCGAAGGAAAAGCCTTCGCCATCTCGATCCCGAAAAGTCCGTGCCCTGCGGCAATATCAAGTATTTTCCTTGGCTGCATGGGCAAATTGGACATTTCGGCAGCGAGGCTGATGGCGCTGCCGCCTGTGAACGAGCCCATGCCGCGAGCAAATTTCACCCAAACCGGATTGTCCGGAGACATATTTGCCAATCCAATGGATCCGCCGTTGCGGACATAGGAAGCCGGATTGTCTAGGATCTGCTTGAGGATTTCCGGTGCGGCCAGGAATTCGATGGCCGCGCCCATATAGGCTGGCGAATGCCGGTCGAGGAAGACCCGGCTGGATGGTGTCAGAGCGTATTGATTGCCTGTTTTCGTGAGAAAGCCGTTCACAACAAGATAGTCGCACAGAATGCGCACGCCTCTTTCGGCTGCATTTGCTGCGGCCGCCAAGGATGCCGCATTGCTGCCGTCACCGATCAGAGTAAAAAGATCGAGTTCTATGGCGGCTACGATGGCGGCCGTCTTTCGGCACGCAAACATCGCATCGACCACTAGATTAGGTGAAACTTCGCCTACGTCTGCTTCTACTGCCGTCGTTGACATTGGATCCCCCCTTATGTGCCCAATGACCGACCGGAATAGTCGGTCGCAACGATGAATTATCTCACAAAAGGCGACGGACTTTAAGTTTGTCGTCGATAATACTTCAGAGGTACATCAGATATTCTTGATCGGCAGCGCGGTCTTTCATCGTTGCCGCAGAACTTCGCGACACCACGACGTCATAGGTAATCTGTAAGTGGCTGCAGAAGCCGAAAAATGCCTGCCGGTGCAGCACGCGGTTATTCGGCTTGACATTTGGAACGCGTCAGGCAGAAAATTAATTATGGGGTTGCGATCACCCCACGAGGCTACGGCTGAAGAATCGCGTCCTTAAAACCGAGCCAACGGAGGACGCGCCATGCCGTCATTTCTGGAAATCACACCCGACAAGCTTAATCGTATTATCGGCACGCCCGGTTTGCCGACGATTATCGATGTCCGCAATGACGAGGATTTCGCTGCCGATCCCCGTCTTATTCCCGGCTCCATCCGCCGCGACTATCGAAGGGTAGCGGACTGGGCGAACGAACTGGCGGGACCTGCCATCATACTCTGCCAGAAAGGACAGAAACTCGCTCACGGAGTTGCTGCCCATCTGCGTGTCGTCGGAAAGGAGGCGGAGGTCCTTGAAGGTGGGTTCGAAGCGTGGCGCAGCGCGAAGTACATGTTGGTCGCCGAGGAAAAGCTGCCTCTCCGCGATGCCAAGGGGCGAACCGTATGGGTAACGAGGGCACGACCGAAGATCGATCGCATCGCCTGCCCATGGCTGATCCGGCGCTTTATCGATCCGTCAGCGATCTTCCTGTTCGTTCCGGCAACCGAAGTTGCGCCTGTTGCCGATCGCTTCAAGGCAACACCATTCGATATCGAAGACGTCTTCTGGAGCCATCGTGGCGAGTTATGCGCTTTCGATGTCATGATCGAAGAGTTCGGTCTTGGCACTGAACCTCTCCTTCATCTTGCAACCATCGTCCGGGGAGCCGATACCGCCCGGCCCGAGCTCGCGCCTGAAGTGCCGGGGTTGCTTGCGGCCTCGCTTGGCCTTTCGCGAATGTTCAACGACGACCTGCAGCAGCTGGAAGCCGGCATGACGCTCTATGATGCCTTCTATCGTTGGTGTCGTGACGCGACAGAAGAGACGCACAACTGGCCAAATCCAAGGAAGATATAACCGGCTATGACCGATCTCGTAAAAAATACAGCCGAGCGATCAAGCGCGGCTGATCGGGACATCGTCCCCCTCCATGAGGCCGTCAAGGTCTGGACCCGCGTTGCCGCCTTGAGCTTCGGCGGGCCGGCGGGGCAGATCGCCGTCATGCACCGCATCGTCGTCGATGAGAAGAAATGGGTGGGGGAGCACAGGTTCCTTCATGCCCTGAACTACTGCATGTTGCTGCCAGGCCCCGAAGCGCATCAGCTTGCCATCTATATCGGCTGGTTACTGAACAGGACGCTGGGCGGCATGATCGCCGGCATTCTATTCGTCCTGCCGGGCTTCATTGCAATCCTTGCGCTCAGTTATGTCTACGTCCTCTTCGGAAACCTTACTTTTATCGAAGGGATGTTCTTCGGGCTCAAATGCGCCGTGCTGGCGGTCGTCGTCCAGGCGGTCTTTCGCATCGGGAGTCGAGCCCTCAAAAGCAGGGCTATGGTCGCTTTGGCCGCCGCTGCCTTTGTGGCGATCTTCTTCCTGCATGTTCCATTCCCCGTCATCATCGTTGGAGCCGGACTTATCGGCTACTTGGCCTCCCAGGCAGGGGTCGCGGCCTTTAGGATGGGCGGCGGACACAAGTCGGGCTCCGGGGCAATTCTGGAAGATAAGGACTCCGTTCTTGGCGAGGAGATCCCTTTGCACGCGCGACCGAACCTCGCCTGGTCTTTGAAGACGTCAGGTGCGCTGGCGGCCGCGTGGCTCATTCCAGTCGCGGCCCTGCTGGTTACGCTCGGCCCCGATAACGTCTTTTCCAAAATCGGCATATTCTTCAGCGAGATGGCAGTTGTCACCTTTGGCGGCGCCTATGCCGTGCTGGCCTATGTCGCGCAGGAGGCCGTGCAGCAGCTGGGCTGGCTGCGGCCGGGCGAGATGCTCGATGGTTTAGGGATGGCGGAAACGACGCCTGGACCGCTGATCATGGTCACGCAGTTCGTTGGTTTCCTGGCAGGCTATCGCAATCCCGGTACCCTCAGCCCTCTTGCGGCAGCAACCTTTGCCGCGGTGCTGACAACATGGGTCACCTTCCTGCCGAGCTTCCTTTGGATTTTCGCAGGCGCGCCATTCATCGAGAAGATGCGCGGGAATGTCGCGCTGACCGGCGCCATGTCGGCAATAACGGCAGCGGTCGTAGGCGTCATCCTGAACCTTGCTATTTGGTTCGGGCTCCATGTGCTGTTTCGTGAGACCACGAGTTTCACCTATGGCTCCTGGGCGATGGATGTGCCCGTCCTGACGTCGCTTTCATTACCCTCACTGGTGCTGACCCTGTTGGCAGCGATGGCCATTTTTCGCCTGAAGATGTCAGTAATGTCGACCTTGTTGGCATCTGCCGCTTTGGGCGTTGGCTGGACTGTCTTCGTTTCCTGACGGCGGAGGCATTCGCCGCATCGGTGGCCTGGAATGGAGATTCGTGTCCTCCCGCGCATTTGCAGGGATCTCATGACTAAGGCAGAATGCCGCTCCTTCGACCAGGCAGCGAATGGAGTGGTGCCCCCATGCTGATCGGCTCCTGTCATTGCGGCAAGACGGGTTGGACGCTTGAAGGCGATCCGGGTTCGATCACCGCCTGCAACTGCACGCTCTGCCGGCGTTACGGCACGCTGTGGGCCTATGACTACGAAGGGGAGCGGGTCTCCGTCACGGGCCAGACTGCCTCCTATACCCGCGTCGGCAAGAACAAGCCTTCTCTCGAAATACTGTTCTGCCCGTGCTGCGCCTGCGTCGTGAGCTGGCGGGGCTTAAGGCTGCAAAAGGATGGTCGCCGGCGTATGGCGGTCAATGTTCGGCTGGCGCCGCCGGATCTCGTTGCCGAGCTGCCGATCGATCATTTCGATGGGCTCGACACGTTCGAAGATCTTCCTTCCGACGGACGATGCGTGCGCGATCTTTGGTTTTGACGGCGAGCCGAGATTGTCTCAGTTTGCCAGCACCCGCGGCGAGGGGAAGGTGATCTCGACCAGCGTGCCCTCGTTCGGGGCGGAATTGATCGAGAAGGTCGCGCGGTTGGCATCGACCATCGCCTTGGTCAGTGGCAGGCCGAGGCCGGTGCCGTCGCCGCGCTTGCGGGAATTGGTGGAAACCTGCCGGAACGGCTTCATGGCCTGCTCCAGCTCCGAGCGTGTCATGCCGACGCCGGTATCCCGGATGCGCATCACGACGCTGCCATTGCCCTCATACGCAGTCGACACGACGATCTGCCCGCCCGATGGCGTGAAGCGGATGGCATTGGAGAGAATGTTGAGCGCAATCTGCTTGATCGAGCGCAAATCGGCCACGACATTAGGCACAGCCTGAGAAAGTGCGGTGCGGATGATGACGCGCTGGCTGTTAGCCTGTGGTTGCACCAGCGACACCGCTTCGGTGATCGCTTCGTTCAGGCCGACCGATGCGAAATCCAGGTCCATCTCGCCGGCTTCAATCTTCGAGATGTCGAGAAGGTCGTTCACGATGTCCAGCACGTGGCGACCGGAGCGGCCGATATCGGTCGCATATTCGACATAGCGCGAATGGCCGATCGGCCCGAAACGCTCACCGGCCATCATGTCGGAAAAGCCGATGATGGCGTTGAGCGGCGTGCGGATTTCATGGCTGACGCGAGCCAGAAAGTCGGTCTTGTGCGCGTTGGCGGTTTCGGCGGCACGCTTGGCGTTGCGCAGCTCTTCTTCGGTGCGCTTCCATTGCGTGATGTCGCGGATGACGGCGCAGTAACCGTTCGAGGAATTCAGCCGACCCATGGTCATGAACAGCGGCACGAAACCGCCGGAAGCCTCGCGGCCGATCACTTCGCGGCCGTCGTTCAGCACGCTGGCGACGCCATGGCCCGAAAGGCCGCCGAGATAGTCGAGCACTGCCTTCTGGCTTTCATGCGCAAACAGCATGACGAAGGGTTTGCCGCGGGTCTCCTGGTCGTCATAGTTGAAGAGGGCGCTCGCCGAGCGGTTCATCGAGCGGATCTCGCCGTCCTGGCCGATGATGATCACGCCATCCGTCGCCGTTTCCAGCGTCGAGCGCAGTTCCTCGATCTCGACCTGCAGCTTCGCGACCTTTTCGAGGATGCGCTCCGGGCGGGCCTCTTCAGGAATTGGTTGTGGCGGCGGTGCTGGCGGCTCGCTTCTTTCCACCGGCATCAACGCCAGCATCAAGGCTGTGCCGTCTTCCCAACGGATCGACTGCAGCCGAGCCGTCACCGGCACCAGTGCATCGTCGGCGCGCACGACCATCATCGTGCCGGGCTGCTCGGTCTTGCCTTCGAGATCGTTGCGTTGCAGCAGCGCATCAAGTCCGCCAACCTGCTCGAGCTCATCAAGGCTGTCATAGCCGGTCAGCCGCAGGAATTCCGGATTGCCGTGGATCAGGCGGTCGCCAGCATGGACGAGGATCGCGAGCGGCAGCTGGTCGATGATGTCCGGCGACAGGCCGGTGCGCATCTTCACACGCGGCGGAATCGCGTTGTTCAGCACATCCAGCGGGTCGAAATCCTCCTCCGGCTCGGCCGATGCCGGCGATGCTTCAGCTGCAGCCTCGTCAGCCGCTTTCGCGCTCTTATCATCTGCAGCGTCGACGAATGTCACGACTGGCGTCGCGACGTTCTCTTCCGCAATTGTCGCTGCTGGCGGCTGGTCATCGGCATGGCCGTGTCCGTCCGTGGTTTCGGATGCCTCGGAGAGGATTTCGTCGGCCGCATTCGGTTGTGGAGTATCCGTACCCGCCTCATGCTGCCCGTCGTGAGGCTGCTCCGCCGGCGGTTCCGTGCGCTTGCCGAAGGGCTCGAGCTGTCGAGCGATTTCGCGGAACGCTGCCTGTTCGCTCAGCGAAAGGGTAGTCTGCGTCAATGTCCGACGCTCGTGCAGACGAACGACCTTGTCCGACTCGCGACGGTTCGGCGTCTCGGAAATCCGCAGTGCCGGCGGTTCGTAATGCGAGATCGGGGCGGATTCTGCGCTATCCTGAGCGGGATTTTCAATCTCTTCCGTCGCTGGGGATGGTTCAGCTTCGGTAGCGGGTGATTGCTCGTTGGATGCAGCTTCCACTTCGGGGGGCAATTCGGCGATGGGCGCGGCGTCTCCAACTGCATGGGTGCCGAGGGTCATGCCGCGCTTCATCGGATCTTCGATGGCATCCGCCAGGCGGACGACGCCGAAGCCCCGGAAGCCATCGAATTCGCGGCTGCGGGTATAGGTCGGCAAAGCGGCGAGATCGACCGGCACGGTCAGGCTCGTACCCTCCACCGGCCAGTAGATCGTGCGGCCGGACCATGTGTCGCGCCGCGCCAGCAGTTCCGCGATCTTGCCGTCCGGATCGAGATTGAAGCGGCGGGCGACATCGGCAAAGGCGATGCCGGCAATCTGGGCGGCATGCGGCCCCACTGCATCGGCAAATTCGCGTGAAACCTCGCTGAAACGGCCAGAGGCATCGATCTTCCAGACGAAACGGGTGGCACGCCCGTTGCGCTTGAAAATGAAGCCTTCCGAGGGCGTGTTTTCGCTATCGGCAACCGTTTCCGAGGAAGTCGGTTCCGCAGATGCCGTCGCCTCTGCGGCAGCAGCGTCTCCGCCGCCCGTTTCGGTTTCCGGCTGATGCTCATCGGCGTGAGCTTCGGTTTCGGCCTCGCTCGAGTTTCCGGCGGCCGAAGCCGCCTCCGCTTGCTCGTCCTCCCGATATTCCGGGGTTTCGTCCAGCTCCTCAATGCCGGCCACCGCATCGATGATGTCGCCGAAGGGGGCGGTCGGAACAGGTCTTGGTTCCTCGTCCGGCGCTGCTGCCTCAAGCTCCTTGCGCACGTCCTCCGCCTGCGGTTCGCTAGCCATAGCGGGGCGGGCTTCGTCGGCAAGGCTTTCCGTCGGGTCGAGATGACCAAGCACCGTTTCGACCACGAACAGCAGGTGCAGGGCCGGAATTTCGGAGAGCTTGCCGATGGCGGCAGGCAGATAGCCGCGACCGGTTGGGATCGGCCGCTTGATCAGCCGGTCCGGCTGCGCACCGGCCATGGTCGTCAGCATCCGCGCGGTCTGCGATGTCACGCCGAGCGTCCTGAAACCGGCGGACGCGGTAACGATTTCGCCATCGCGCCCGATGACGGCCATATGGGTATCGGGATCGTCGAACCCATCGATCATGCGCTTGGCGCATTCGGCTGCTGCGAGCGGTTTCGAAGAGACCGGAGAGGAGAACAGCACCGCTTCTTCGCCGGCCTGAATGCGGATCAGCTCGACGGCGGCGTTGACGACAGCCCGCTGGAAGCCGGAGGCCATGCGGATCAGGAATGTGCGCTGATCGCCGATAGCACCAAGGCCGCGCGCCGTCGCCTCGATCTGGCGGAACGAGACGTCGCCCGGCTTCGGTCCCTGTTCGACGAAATCGTAAATGACATCATAGCCAAAAAGGTTGGCGCCGGCGCCATTGGCCCAGAGCACGCGATCCATGCCGGTCGAGAACATGACCATGGCTTCACCGCGCGCGAAACGCTCCCGAACGCGCGGATGCACGGCAATGTCAATGAACGGATATTGAATTGCGGGCATTTTCCAACCTGTTTTGCGGGCGTGATCGCCTCTCGTGATTTAACGGTTTATTAATAACGGCGCCCTGCTTTCCGGTCCAGCGAGCGGCCCATTTTTCGGCCGGAAAGGTTAACGTGTTGTGCGGCGCACAAATATGTTGCACTGCACAATATTTTATATTATATACCCCTCACACAAGTTCACGACGGGCGCCTCAGGGAGGGCCCTTTTAGGAGCGTAATCATGGCTACTGTAAAGAAAGACGACGTTTTTTCAACGGCTGCATTCGATCCGTCCAAGTTCTCCGAATCCTTCCGCGACTTCGCGGAAAAGGGTGCTGCCCAGTCCAAGGAAGCCTTTGCCAAGCTGAAGGCTGCCACCGAAGAAGCAGGCAAGACTGTTGAAGCAACCGTGCAGACCGCACAGGCCGGCTCGGTCGAAATCGGCCTCAAGGCCATCGACGTTCTGCGCACCAATGCCGAAAGCTCGCTGGCTCACATGGAAGCCCTGCTTCGCGTCAAGTCCGTTGCAGAACTCTTCGAACTTCAGACCGCCTTCATCCGCAAGCAGGCCGAAGTCACCGTCGAGCAGGCCAAGTCCATTCAGGACACCACCAAGAAGGTTGCCGAAAAGCTGGCAAAGCCCGCCAAGGACGCCGCTGAAAAGGCAATGGCCTCCTTCAAGGCCTGATCATTTCCAATAAGCCTCCCAAGGCATGAATGTCCCGTTCCCAGGTGAAAACCCTGGGGCGGGACTTTTCATTTGCAGCTCAAGCCGGCTTGGCCGATATCCGGCCCAGCATCATCATTTGGATATCTGCAAAGCTTTTTTATATTGCGGGGAGATAGGACTTGAAATAATTTCAAAGTCCTCGTATGTGACCCCCGTTGACGCGGCAACGCGATCATGTGCGGTTGTAGCTCAGTTGGTTAGAGCGCAGGTTTGTGGCACCTGAGGTCAGTGGTTCGACCCCACTCAACCGTACCATTCTCTCCCGATCCATCCTTTACAAGATGCCGACGCCTTTAGCCTTGTGGGATTATTTCTTGTCTTCAGGCTTCTTGGACACGTGACCTGGCGATATCGGATCGCTTGCCGGAAACGTCTCTTCCAGCGCTTCCTCCAGATAATCGTCCTGTTCCTTGTGCTTTTTCTCGTCCAGTTTCTGCTGCTTCTTGTCGCTCATCGTCCTGGCTCCCTGATCTCTGTCTAAAATACTAGGCTTCGTCCGGCCTTTGTCCAGCGGCGAGGGACGAACGGGGAGGAGTGCCGGACCCGCCCACGCCACAAATGCGGGCCGCATGCCGAAATATCTTGGAACCGTCCGCATTGCTGGTCGTTGTGTCCATATCGGCAACGAGACGAAAGGAGCGGACATGTCTGTACCGAACGAGCCGATCCCCGAGACGCCTCCGATGCCCGAACCCGGCTGGACACCGAAGCCGCCTGTCGAGGAGCCGGATCCGGACAGGCTGCCGGATGAGGTTCCCGTTCCCAATCCGGATGAGAATGAGGAGCCGCCGAAGCATGCGGAAACTCAGCAGCCGCATGCGCCGTCATGGTGGTGTAGCTTGATGCCGTGACCTCTGCCTGCGAGCAGGAAGCGCGTCCATCGGCATCATTTTACAGGAAGATCCGCCGCTCCTCGCTGACAAGCTCCTGCAGGAAGTCCGCGACGGTGCGCACACGCACCAGGTCGCGGGCACTTTCATGGTAGGTCGTCCAATAGGCACGCTTAATGGAGATATCGGGCAGGATGCGCGTCAGCTCCGGAAACTGCCTGGCGATGTAATCATGCAGGATGCCGATGCCGGCGCCGGAGCGCACCGCTTCGGTCTGGCCGATGGCGGTGGAAATCTCGAAGGAGGCATCCCAACTGCGCATGATCTCGCCGGAAAAATTGAGCGAAGCCGTAAAGATCAGGTCTTCGACATAGCCGACGCGCGGATGCAGCTTCAGCGCCTCGACGCTGTCGGGCAATCCGGCCTGCTCCAGATAGGCTTTTGAGGCATAAAGCCCGAGCGTGTAATCCGTCAGCTTCGATGAGACCAGGCGACCTTGCTCGGGACGTTCGAGGGTAATCGCGATATCGGCCTCGCGCTGCGATAGCGAGAAGGAGCGGGGAACGGGCACGAGCTGGATGCGCAGTTCCGGATAACGGGCGATCAGCCGCCCGAGCCGCGGCGCGAGGAAGGAAACGCCGAAGCCATCAGGCGCGCCGATGCGCACCGTCCCGGTGATCGCGCTGTCGAGGTGGCCGACGCTCGCCTGCGCGCGCAGCATCTCCGTTTCCATGCGCTCCGCCGCATGCAGGAAGATCTCGCCTTCGGCGGTCAGATCGCAGCCATTGGTGCGGCGCACGAGCAACCGTGTCTTCAAGCGCTCTTCCAGCGTCGTCACGCGACGGGAGAGGGTGGCGTGGTTGACGCCCAGCCGTTTCGAAGCGGCCAGGATCTGGCCCGTGCGTGCCACGGCCAGAAACATCCGGACATCATCCCAATCCATTTACATACCCTCTCTTGCACAAGAAGGACTTCAATTTTTGCACAACGGTTGCTTATAGCAGCTCATTGATTTGTGCAAATTGAAGTGCCATCCTGTCAGCATCCAAGAAAACGAGGAGGCACATCCATGCGTGAGATCGGTCATTTCATCGGCGGCAAGCACGTCGCCGGTACGAGCGGACGCACGAGCAACGTCTACAATCCGGCAACCGGCGAAGTGCAGGCAACCGTCGCGCTCGCCAGCGTCGAGGAACTGCGCGCAGCCGTCGAAAATGCCAAGGCCGCTCAGCCGAAATGGGCTGCCACCAACCCGCAACGCCGCGCCCGCGTCTTCTTCAAATTCGTCGAGCTTCTGAATCAGAACATGGATGAGCTGGCGACGCTTCTCTCGAAGGAGCACGGCAAGACGGTCGAGGATTCCAAGGGCGATATCGTCCGCGGCCTCGAAGTCTGCGAATTCGTCTGCGGCATTCCGCATCTGCAGAAGGGCGAGTTCACCGAAGGCGCCGGCCCGGCGATCGACATGTATTCCATCCGCCAAGCTGTCGGCGTCGGCGCCGGCATCACGCCGTTCAACTTTCCGGCCATGATCCCGATGTGGATGTTCGCCCCGGCCATCGCCTGCGGTAACGCCTTCATCCTGAAGCCGTCCGAGCGCGATCCGTCCGTGCCGCTCCGCCTGGCCGAACTGATGATCGAAGCCGGCCTGCCTGCCGGCATCCTCAACGTCGTCAACGGCGACAAGGCCGCTGTCGACGCCATCCTGACCGATCCGGATATCGCTGCCGTTTCCTTCGTCGGCTCCACGCCGATCGCCCGCTACGTCTATGGCACGGCCGCGATGAACGGCAAGCGCGCCCAGTGCTTCGGTGGCGCCAAGAACCACATGATCATCATGCCCGACGCGGATATGGACCAGGCCGTCAACGCCCTGATGGGCGCCGGCTACGGGTCTGCCGGCGAACGCTGCATGGCGGTCTCTGTCGCAGTTCCGGTCGGCGAAGAGACCGCTAACCGTCTCGTCGAGAAGCTGGTGCCGAAGATCGAATCCCTACGCATCGGCCCCTATACCGATGACAAGGCCGACATGGGCCCGCTCGTCACCAAGGATGCCTATAACCGCGTCAATGGCCTGATTGACCGCGGCGTCGAGGAAGGTGCCAAGCTGGTCGTCGACGGTCGCGGCTTCAAGCTGCAGGGCTATGAGGACGGCTATTTCGTCGGCGGCACGCTGTTCGATCACGTCAAGCCGGACATGGATATCTACAAGACCGAGATCTTCGGACCGGTTCTCTCGGTCGTTCGCGCCAAGAACTACGAAGAAGCGCTCGATCTGCCGATGAAGCATGAATACGGCAACGGCGTCGCCATCTACACCCGCGACGGCGATGCTGCCCGCGATTTCGCCTCGCGCATCAATATCGGCATGATCGGCGTCAACGTTCCGATCCCAGTCCCGCTTGCCTACCACTCCTTCGGCGGCTGGAAGGCATCGAGCTTCGGCGATCTCAACCAGCACGGCACGGATTCGATCAAGTTCTGGACGCGCACCAAGACGATCACTGCCCGCTGGCCGTCCGGCATCAAGGACGGTGCGGAATTCGTCATGCCGACGATGAAGTAAGCATCGCAATTGCTGGCTCGTATCAGCCGCTGTCCGACACTTTTCGGACGGCGGCTTTTTTATTGCGTTTGTTTTCGATGGAGTCATCTTGTCATGGCCGCTGTTTTCATTTAGAACAAAACAAGAACAACGGGAGGGCCGAGCGATGGCCATAACCTATCAGATCGACTATCTCGAATTTCCGTCGAAAGACGGCCTGAAGACCCGCCGCTTCTTCGAGGAAGCCTTCGACTGGAGCTTTGTCAGCTATGGGCCGACCTACCATGTCATCGAGGCGGCCGGAATAGATGCCGGCATTGACGGAGATGCGGGAGAGGCGGCCGGCACGCCTTTGCCCGTCGTGCGCACCACCGATCTGGAGGCCGCACAGCGCGCCGTCGAATTCGCCGGCGGCGTCATCACCCGTCCCGCTTTCGATTTTCCCGGCGGCCGTCGGTTTCATTTCCGCGAGCCGGGCGGCTGCGAAATGGCGGTCTGGATTTCCGTGCCATGAGCTTCGGGACATCGCCGATTGGAGATCGGCAGGGGCTGGAGGGCAGGCTTTCTAAATAAGCTGAATATGAATTTCATATTTTGGAATTGTTCAAAACTAAGAAAGCCACTATATACGGGGTCAGCCCCTAAGCAGCCTTGATTCCAGGAGATCGGCATGCGCTTGACCAAGCAGACCAATTACGCCGTGCGCATGCTGATGTATTGCGCCGCCAATGAAGGCCATCTCAGCCGCATCCCGGAGATCGCCAAGGCATACAGCGTGTCCGAGCTGTTCCTCTTCAAGATCCTGCAGCCGCTGACCAAGGCAGGTCTCGTTGAAACTGTGCGTGGCCGCAATGGCGGTGTGCGGCTTGCGAAGCCGGCGACCGATATCAGCCTGTTCGACGTTGTCCGCGTCACCGAGGACAGTTTCGCCATGGCGGAGTGCTTCGAGGATGGGGTGGTGGAATGCCCGCTGGTCGATAGCTGCGGCCTCAACTCGGCGTTGCGCAAGGCGCTCAATGCTTTCTTCGACGTTCTGACCGAATATTCCATCGACGACCTCGTCAAGGCCCGCCCGCAGATCAACTTCCTGCTCGGCCTCACCGACAAAGATCACAAGGCGATTGCGAAGAAGCCGGTGGTCGCGGCCCCGGCCGCCTAATCGGTTATCCGAAGTTCGGTCATGTTTTGGTCCGCAGTTACCGCCGGTAGCTGCGGATTTTCGTTTGTATTGCCTCCTATCCGGGCAATAGGCCGTTCGCCGATGGAAAGAGGAAAACGGCAAATCATTCTGAATCAACCAAAAGCACGTAATTTTTTGCCAGAAAATTACCAATTCAAAGGTTTTTTCGCCCAAAAATTTCCAAACTATAGAAATTGGAAAAATTTTAGGCGGCGCTTGTTGCTTTCAAACTTAAAATAAAGTTCCATCGGCGCGATCCGGATGGGAACCTCTGGTGGTGTCCACGGCTTCAAAAGAATAACAAATCTGGGAAACGATATCATGAAAAAGATTTCTGTCCTGCTGGCAGTGACAGCCTTGGCTTCGGTCATGGCGACGTCCGCCTGGTCGAAAACGCTTGTCTATTGCTCGGAAGGTTCGCCGGAAGGTTTCGATCCCGGCATCTATACCGCCGGCACCACATTTGATGCTTCCTCGCGCACGGTTTATAGCCGTCTTGTCGAATTCAAGCACGGCAGCACCGAGATCGAACCCGGCCTCGCCGAAAGCTGGACCGTTTCCCCCGACGGCAAGGAATACACCTTCAAGCTTCGCAAGGGCGTGAAGTTCCAGACGACCGATTTCTTCACGCCGACGCGTGACCTCAATGCCGACGACGTCATCTTCTCGATCGGCCGTCAGCTCGGTACGGACAATCCGTGGGCCAAGTATGTTGCCGGCGGTTCCTATGAATATGCCGACGGCATGGGCTTCCCCAAGCTCATCAAGTCGATCGACAAGGTCGATGACCTCACCGTCAAGTTCGTTCTGAACCGTCCGGAAGCTCCGTTCCTCGCCGACCTCGCCATGGACTTCGCCTCGATCCTGTCGAAGGAATATGCAGACAAGCTGCAGGCCGACAAGAAGATGGAGCAGATGAACCAGCAGCCGCTCGGCACCGGCGCGTTCACCTTCGTCGCCTACCAGCCGGATGCCGTCATCCGCTACAAGGCGAACGAAACCTACTTCAAGGGCAAGGAGAAGATCGACGATCTCGTCTTTGCGATTACGCCGGATGCATCCGTCCGCGCGCAGAAGCTGAAGTCCGGCGAATGCAACCTCATGCCTTACCCGAACGCCGCCGACATCAAGGATCTGAAGGCTGACAAGAATCTCAAGGTTCTCGAACAGGCCGGCCTGAACGTTTCCTACCTTGCCTACAACACGCTCGTTGCGCCGTTCGACAAGGTCGAAGTTCGCAAGGCGATCAACATGGCCGTCAACAAGCAGGCCATCGTTGATGCCGTCTTCCAGGGTTCCGGCAAGGTTGCGACCAACCCTATCCCGCCGACCATGTGGTCCTACAACAAGGACGTGAAGGACGACGCCTACAATCCGGACGAAGCCAAGAAGCTGCTTGAAAAGGCTGGTGTCAAGGATCTGAGCATGAAGATCTGGGCAATGCCGGTTTCGCGTCCGTACATGCTGAACGCCCGCCGCGCTGCCGAACTCATGCAGGCAGACCTGGCCAAGATCGGCGTCAAGGTCGAGATCGTCACCTATGACTGGGCTCAGTACCTGAAGCTCTCCTCCGCCAAGGACCGCGACGGTGCGGCCATCCTCGGCTGGACCGGTGACAACGGCGATCCGGACAACTTCCTTGACACGCTTCTCGGCTGCGATGCCGTCGGCGGCAACAACCGCGCGCAGTGGTGCAACAAGGAATTCGACGATCTCGTGAAGAAGGCCAAGCAGACAGCCGACGTCAAGGAGCGCACCAAGCTCTACGAACAGGCTCAGGTCGTCTTCAAGCGCGAGGCTCCCTGGATGACCATCGACCATTCGGAAGAGTTCATTCCGATGACGAAGAATGTCTCCGGTTACTTCCAGGATCCGGTCGGCGTTCATCGCTTCGACGGCGTCGATATCGCCGAATAACGAAAAATCTGTGAGAATGCCCGGCTAAGACCGGGCGACCCGGCGGTCAGACACCCTGTCTGACCGCCGGAAAAATTTGGACATCTGCCATGTTGCGATTTCTTCTCAGCCGGCTAGCGGTGCTGATCCCGACATTTCTCGGCGTATCGATCGTCGCCTTCTCCTTCATCCGCCTGCTTCCCGGCGATCCCGTCATGCTGCTGTCGGGCGAACGCGTCATGTCGCCGGAACGTCATGCGCAAATCTCCCACGATCTCGGCTACGACCAGCCGATGGTGGTACAGTACGGCCGATATATCTGGAACGCCCTGCATGGCGACCTCGGTACCTCAATCACCACCAAGCGCGACGTGCTGACCGACTTCCTGACCTTCTTCCCGGCAACGCTCGAATTGTCGATCTGCGCCATGATCCTTGCGATCTGTCTTGGCATTCCGGCCGGCGTTTTCGCCGCCGTCAAGCGCGGCACATGGTTCGATCAAAGCGTCATGGGCGTGGCTCTTGTCGGCTATTCCATGCCGATCTTCTGGTGGGGCCTGCTGCTGATCATCGTCTTCAACGGCTATCTGCACTGGACGCCGGTTTCGGGCCGCATCGGCCTCATCTATTTCTTCAAGCCGATCACCGGCTTCATGCTGATCGACAGCCTCCTCTCCGGTCAGAAGGGCGCCTTCTGGTCCGCTTTGAATTCGCTGATCCTGCCGACCATCGTGCTCGGCACCATTCCGCTTGCCGTCATTGCGCGCCAGACGCGCTCCGCCATGCTGGAAGTGCTGGGCGAGGATTATGTGCGCACGGCGCGCTCCAAGGGGCTTTCGCCGCTGCGCGTCGTTTCCGTGCATGCGTTGCGAAATGCGATGATCCCCGTCGTCACCACGATCGGCCTGCAGGTCGGCGTGCTGCTTGGCGGCGCCATCCTGACGGAAAGCATCTTCTCCTGGCCCGGTATCGGCAAATGGATGATCGACGCCGTCTTCAAGCGCGATTATCCGGTGGTGCAGGGTGGCCTGTTGTTGATCGCTGGCATCGTCATGCTCGTCAATCTTGCTGTCGACCTGCTCTACGGCTTCGTCAACCCACGCATTCGTCACTAGGAGCGGCCCCATGAGCACGGTTAGCGTCAAAACGGTTAGTGTCAAATCCGACCGTCCTTCCGCTCTTGCGGAGTTCTGGTATTATTTCTCTCGCAACAAAGGCGCCGTCATCGGCCTTGCGATCTTCCTCTTCGTCCTGTTTCTGGCAATCTTTGCCGGCGTCGTGGCGCCTCACAATCCCGATGCCGCTTACGGCAGCGACATGCAGCGCCTGCCGCCAGCTTGGGCGGAGGGCAGCAACAGCAGTTTCCTGCTCGGCACCGATGCCAATGGTCGCGATCTTCTGTCGCGCCTCATCTACGGCACGCGCTTCTCGCTGTTTATCGGCCTCGTCGTTGCCTCGCTTTCGGCGATCGCCGGCATCTTGATCGGCCTTGTCGCCGGCTACGCCCGTGGCCGCATCGATACGATCATAATGCGTATCATGGACATCATTCTTGCCATCCCGTCATTGCTGCTTGCCCTGGTGCTGGTGGCAATCCTCGGACCGGGCCTGACCAATGCGATGATCGCGATCTCCATCGTCAACCAGCCGCATTTCGTTCGTCTGACCCGCGCTTCCGTCATGGCCGAGCGCGACAAGGAATATGTCATCGCCTCGCGTGTTGCCGGCGCCGGTCCTCTGCGGCTGATGTTCAAGACGATCCTGCCGAATTGCCTCGGTCCGCTGATCGTGCAGGCGACGCTTGCCTTTTCGGCCGCCATTCTCGATGCCGCAGCCCTCGGCTTTCTCGGCCAGGGCGCCCAGCCGCCGACGCCGGAATGGGGCACGATGCTCGCCGACTCGCGCGAATTCTTCCAGAGCAACCCTTGGCTCGTTACTTTCCCCGGTCTCTGTATCCTGATTACCGTTCTCGCCATCAACCTGATGGGCGACGGCCTGCGCGATGCGTTCGACCCGAAGCTGAAGAGGTCGTAATGGCACTCCTCGATATTGAAAACCTATCCGTTGAATTCCAGACTTCGTCCGGCCTGTTCCGGGCGGTCGATGGCGTTTCGCTCACCTGCGACAAGGGAGAAATCCTCTCGATCGTCGGCGAATCCGGTTCCGGCAAATCCGTCTCCATGCTGGCCATGATGGGCCTTCTGCCCTGGACGGCGAAGATCACCGCCGACCGCATGATGTTCGATGGCAAGGATCTGCGCGGCATCTCCTCGCGCCAGCGCCGTAAGATCATCGGCAAGGACATGGCAATGATCTTCCAGGAACCCATGTCGAGCCTCAATCCGTGCTTCACGGTCGGCTTCCAGCTCGGCGAGACACTGCGCATCCACATGGGCCTCGACCGTAAAGCGCGCCGCCAGCGTTCGATCGAACTGCTGAATCTCGTCGGCATTCCAGCTCCCGAGGATCGTCTGTCGAACTTTCCGCATCAGATGTCTGGTGGCATGAGCCAGCGCGTCATGATCGCCATGGCGCTCGCCTGCAATCCGAAGCTTCTGATCGCCGATGAGCCCACGACCGCGCTCGACGTGACGATCCAGGCGCAGATCCTCGACCTGCTCGTGCGCCTGCAGCGGGAGCAGGGCATGGCGCTCGTGCTCATTACCCATGACATGGGCGTCGTCGCCGAAACGGCGGAGCGCGTCCAGGTGCAATATGCCGGCCAGAAGGTCGAGGAGCAGCCGGTCAAGGAACTGTTCCGCGATCCGCATCATCCCTATACGGCAGCCCTTCTTTCGGCTCTGCCGGAACGTGCCGAAGTCGGCGAGCGTCTGCCGTCGATCGCCGGCGTCGTTCCCGGCCAGCACGATCGTCCCAGGGGCTGTCTCTTTGCGCCGCGCTGCTCCTTTGCAACGCCGGAATGCGACAAGGGCGTCAAGCGTCAGGGGCCTGAACTGGGCGTAGCCCTATGCAATTATCCGCTGCAACATGGCAAGCCGCTCGGCCACCCCGGGATTGCCGCCACGCAAAAAGCAGGAGGTGCCGCATGACCGGCGCTGTTCTCGAAGGGCGCGATCTCGCCCGTTTCTACACCGTCAAGCGCGGCACCTTCAAACCGGAAGCGACCGTCAAGGCGCTGAACGGTGTCAGCTTCAGCCTGCAGTCGGGCCGCACGCTCGCTGTCGTCGGCGAATCCGGCTGCGGTAAGTCGACGCTCGCTCGCCTGGTGACGATGATCGAAAATCCGACGGCCGGCGAATTGCTGATCGACGGCAAGCCCGCCAGGCTCGGCGATCGCAGCCTGCGCAGCGCCGTGCAGATCGTGTTTCAGAACCCCTATGGCTCGCTGAACCCGCGTCAGAAGGTCGGCTCCATCCTGGAAGAGCCACTGAAGATCAACACGGATGATGATGCCGCGACGCGCCGCCGCAAGGTGGAGGAGATGATGGCGCGCGTCGGTCTGCGCCCGGAACACTACGATCGTTATCCGCATATGTTCTCGGGCGGCCAGCGCCAGCGCATCGCCATCGCACGCGCCCTGATGCTGCGGCCGAAGGTGCTGGTGCTCGATGAGCCGGTGTCCGCACTCGATCTGTCGATTCAGGCGCAGGTCCTGAACTTGCTGATGGACCTGCAGAAAGAGATGGGCCTTGCCTACCTCTTTATCTCGCATGGCCTTTCCGTCGTCCGTCACATCGCAGACGACGTGATGGTTATGTATCTCGGACGCCCGGTGGAAACCGGCACGGCGGACGAGGTCTTCAGCCGGCCGCGCCATCCCTATACCGCAGCCCTTCTGTCGGCAACGCCGATCGCCGATCCGGATCGCGAGAAGAACCGTATCCGCCTTCAGGGCGAATTGCCGTCCCCGCTCAATCCGCCGAAGGGATGTCACTTCAATCCGCGCTGCTGGCGTGCCCAGGACAAGTGCCGGCAGGTCGAACCGGAACTCGCGGGCGAGGGTACGCATAAATTTTCCTGTTTCTTTCCGCTGGATTGATCCAAGTTGTGAGTCGGGCACGGCTGGCGAGACCAGTCGTGCCCCGTTCAAGTCAATCATTCCGGACAGGCCTTATGCGCGATAATCAAGACATTCCCCTTGCCATCATCGTCATGGGTGTGAGCGGCAGTGGCAAATCCTCAATCGGTGAGGGTGTCGCGGCCAAGCTTGGCATCCATTTTATCGAAGGCGACGCGCTGCATCCGGCCGCCAATGTCGAGAAGATGAGCAAGGGCATCCCCCTGACGGACGAGGATCGTTGGCCCTGGCTCGAAAAGATCGGTCAGGAAATATCGGCAAGCCTCGCGAAAAACGAGGGCGTTGTCGTTACCTGCTCGGCGCTCAAGCGTGTCTATCGCGAACGCCTGCGGGCGTCTGCCGGCGGCCATCTCTATTTCATCTATCTCGAAGGCTCGAAGGAGCTGCTGACGAAGCGCATGGGCGAGCGCAAGGGGCATTTCATGCCGGCGTCACTGCTCGAAAGCCAGCTGCAGACTTTGGAAGTGCCGACCAGCGAGCCCGGCGTCGTCACCGTCGATATCGACGCCACGATCGGGGAGATCGTCGATGCCTCCGTCAAAAGTCTCAAGGCTATTCTCTAAATCAAAAGCTCAGGGCGCAAATCGGCTAGGAGCATAAGCCGAAATATCGATGAACGGCGTCTCGCCGGTGATGAGCTCGGCAAGCACGCGACCGGTCACCGGCCCGAGCGTCAATCCATGATGAGCATGGCCGAAGGCGAACCATAGGCCGTTGTGGCGCGGTGCCTTGCCGATGATCGGCATCATGTCGGGCGTGCAGGGCCGCGCACCCATCCAGGGTTCCGGATCGAGCCGTTCGCCGAGCGGGAAGGCGGTGCGGGCGACGGCCTCCGCGCGATCGAGCTGCACCGGGGTCTTCGGTGCATCGCGCAGGGCGAATTCGGCGCCGGTCGTCAGCCGGATGCCCCGGCTCATCGGCGCCAGCAGATAGCCACGCTCGGCATCCAGCATCCAGTTGTTGAGGATGGCATTGCCCTCGGCGGCGTAATGCATGTGGTAGCCGCGCTTGACGCCGAGCGGGAAAGCATAGCCGAAGCGTTTCGTGACGATATCAGCCCAGGGGCCGAGTGCGACGACGACATCCTCCGCCTCGATCGATCCCTCCGCCGTCACCATTCTCCAGGCCGAACCTGCCATGCCGAGCGAAACCGCGTCTCCGGTCGTCACACGGCCGCCAATGCTTTCGAAATATCGCCGATAGGCGGCCGTCAATCCGTGCGGGTCCAGCACCGACCAGGGATCGCGCCAGCGAAGTGCTCCGGCAAAGCTGCCTCTCAGATGCGGCTCGGCACTTGCGATCTCTGCGCTGTTCAGCGCGTCATAGCCGATGCCGAATTCGCGGCTGAGGCGCTCCGCTTCGGCAAACTCGGCATCCCGCTTCTCGTTCGAGCGGAAGAGCTCCATCCAGCCATTCTTGCGAATGAGCTCCTCGGCATGCGAGGCTTGGATGAGATCGTTGTGTTCGCTGACGGAATGTTCGATGAGCGGCGCATAGGCGCGCGAAATCATCTCATGGCGCTTGGTATTGGAGTTCCACCAATAGCGGGCAAGAAAGGCGATCTGCGCCGGCAGCGCGCGCAGATGGTAATGCGCGTCGATGCGGTTATTGAAGGCATAGCGCAGCAGCAGGCCGAACTGCTGGGGGAAGCCATAGGGCACCACGCCCTCGCGCTGGATGAGGCCGGCATTGCCGAAGGACGTTCCCTGACCCGGTGGCTGGCGATCGACGAGGACGACTTGCCGTCCCCGCCGCTGCAGATGGATTGCCGTCGAAACCCCGACGATACCAGCACCGAGAACGATTGCGTTCTTTGTCATCTCACCCTGCTATCCGCATGCTCATCGCATTGCGCCCGGTCGCTCCGCATTGCCTGACCGCGCTCTAAGCATCGAAAATGCCTGCCAAATTTCAGTGGCGCAATTGAAAAATGCGGATCAGCTTGCAGTCTGTCGCAGGCAGGCGTTTTCGGCGCGGATGCGGATAGCAAGAATGATGCCGTTGAGCAGAGAAAAGATCGCGGCATAAAGCGGCATGCCGAAAGCGAGCGGCAAGACGGCGATCTCGCCGACGACAACGGCATAGTTCGGATGGCTGAGGAAGCGATAGGGTCCTTTGGTCACCAGCGCCGCGCGGGGCAGGATGATGATGCGTGTCGTCCAACGATCCTTGAGTGTCACCAGCACCCAGAGACGCAGTCCCTGCAGCACCATGAAGAGCACAAACCAGGCGGGATCGACCGACCGGCCGATGGCGAGCAACCACAATCCTATCAGCCATGTCGTATGCATCGCCACCATGAAGGGATAATGCTCCGGCGCATGTTCCCGAGCGCCGCGGGCAAGGAGCGCCGCGGTATTGTGCCTGGCATAGACGAGCTCTGCCAGCCGCTGCAGCGTCACGAAGGTCAGAAGCGCGATCGATGGCCACAGCATCACGCAACCCTCCTCAGGGTAATGCAGCTTGCCGAAAATCCCGGCCCCATGGCGAGTAGGGCGGAACGCTCTGGCAATCCGGCCGCAATCACCCGCTCCAGCACGAACAGCACGGTGGGAGAGGACATGTTGCCATAGTCGCCGATCACCTCGCGCTCGATATCGAGCGAACCTTCTTCAAGGCCGAGCGACTTCTCGAGGGCCGACAGCACCTTGGCGCCGCCGGGATGGCAAATGAAGCGGTCGACATCGGAGATCAAAAGCCTGGATCGCTCCAGAATCCCGGCAACCGCCCGCCTCAGATGCGTTTCGGCGAAGACCGGCAGTGATTGTTCGAGGATGATGCCAAAACCGGTATCGTCGATCTTCCAGCCCATGATGCCGAGGCTGTCGGGGAAAAGATGTTCGCCTGTCGCTTCGATTTCCGCAATGCCGCCTTCGCCGGCTCGCAGCACACAGGCTGCTGCTCCATCGCCGAACAGTGCGGTGGCTATAATGTTGGGCCGTGTCAGTTCGTCTAGGCGGAAGGCGAGCGAGCAGAGTTCGATCGCGACGAAGAGCACGACGGCGCCTGGCCGGCTTCTTGCCATTTTCGTCGCAACGGCAAGGCCGGACACGCCGGCGGCACAGCCGAGCCCGAAGATCGGCACGCGCTCGATATCGCTACGGAAGCCCATTTCGCCGGCAAGCCGTGCCTCGAGGCTCGGCGTCGCAAGCCCTGTGGACGAAGCCGTGACGATGCAGTCGACCTCTCTGGCCTCGATACCGGCCCGCTGTACCGCTGCTGTTGCGGAACGGCGGAAAAGCTCCGAGGCCACCTTCGTATAGGCAGCCATGCGATCCTGCCAGCCATGCGGCTCTTCGAACCAGGAAAGGGGCCGCGCCACATGACGCTTGCGAATGCCGGTGCTCTCGAACACGCGCGCGAGATACTTGAAATCCTGAAAACGGTCCGAGAACAGACGGCCCGCCGTCTCGGCAGCGTCGGGCTGGAGGATGATGTTGTCGGGCGTTGCGACGGCAAGGCCTAGAAGTTTGACGGTATCGGTCACGAGTTTCTCCTGTGCCCTTGAGGGGCATGTCGGTTGAAACACGCGATAGAGGTGGTCTATTCGATGCCGGAGCAGTCACGAAAGAGTGACGGCGTCTCGACATAGGATGCGTCGAAAAAATTCTCGGGTCGTTCGAATAAAATATACAGACGGTGTGTTCTCCCCTCGCAACGTTCATTTTGCCAAGGAGACATTCCATGACGACCAAAGCATTTCGCCTGGCTTCCATCGCCCTCGGTGCAGGCCTGACCGTCGGCGCTTTCGCCGTTCCCGTCTTCGCCGCCGGCGACGATTCCAGCACGACGCCGACCTGCAAGAAGGGCGAGATCTACGATCAGAAGGCGAAGAAGTGCGTCAAGCAGCAGAGCGCCAATGTCACCGACGAAAACCGCGCCGACTACGCCTATTCGCTCGCCAAGAAGGATCATCGCTACGAGGAAGCCCTGGCGGTTCTCGACACGATGAAGAACCCGAATACGGCAGAAGCGCTGAACTATCGCGGCTATGTTACCCGCAAGCTCGGCCGTACGGACGAAGGCATTTCCTATTACCAGAAGTCCGTCGCCATGGATCCGAAGTACACGCTGGTTCGTGAATATCTCGGCGAAGCCTACGTCATCAAGGGCCAGATGGACCTCGCCAAGGATCAGCTGAACACGATCAAGACGCTCTGCGGCAATACGAGCTGCGAGGAGTATCGCGATCTCCACGCCGCGATCATGAATCCGTCCAGCCTGTGATCGCAGATCCGGGTCAGTGATAAAGACGGCAAGCGGGGAGCTTTGCGAGAGATATGGGAGTGATGCCGGTCGCTCGTGGTGCTATTTCTGCTTATAGTCTGACAGCAACGGAGCCGCCGAAAAGGTCGGCGGTTTCCGGACCTGCGAATGCCGCGGAGGATGTCATAGCGAGCGAAGAGGATATCAGGGCAGGCCTGTCCCAGCATCTGACGCGGTTGTGGCGCTACGGCGTGGTGCTGTCGCGCCAGCGCGACGTGGCGGATGATCTCGTGCAGGCGACCTGCGTCAGAGCTTTGGAGCGGGCGGCGCAGTTTACCGCCGGCACGAGGCTCGACCGCTGGCTGTTTGCCATCCTCCACTCGATCTGGCTGAACGAGGTCCGTTCGCGCCGTGTGCGTATGGGGCAGGGCTTCGTCGATGCCGACGAGACGCTCGTATTTGACGGCGCACAGGAAACCGAAACGCGTGTTCTCGCCGGGCAGGTCTTGCAGCGCGTGCAGGCATTGCCGGAAGCACAGCGCACTGCCGTGTTCCTGGCCTATGTCGAGGGGCTTTCCTATCGTGAAGTGGCTGAAATTCTCGATGTGCCGATCGGAACCGTCATGAGCCGGTTGGCGGCAGCGCGGGCGAAGCTCGCTGATGGCATGGGGGTGGCGGCTGACGGAAAAGCGTCCGGAGGTGGGCGACTGGGGAATGGAAATGAGTGAATTGAACAAAGGACAGATGGTTACGGACGAACAGCTCACCGCCTTCATCGATGGCGAGCTGGATGCTGCCGACCGCGATAGGATCGAGGGGCTAATCGCCAGCGACGAGCACGTGGCGGAGCGTTTCGATTTTTTGTCGCGCAGCACGCTGCCCTTTTCTGAAGCGTTTCAGCCGATGCTCGCCGAGGCGCCGGCTGCGAAGCTGGATGCCATGCTTGCCGCCATTGCCTCGTCAAAGGAAAGCAAGGTCCGCGCCGCTGGCATTGGCCGCCGCGGTTTCCTGGCCGCAATGGCTGCGAGTTTCGTAGCCGCCATCGCCATCGACCGCGCGGTGATCGGCATCGGCCGTAAGCTTTCGAAGCCGGACGAGGATACCGAATGGCGTGCCGTCGTGGCGGAATATCTTTCGCTCTATACGGCGGATACACTGAGTGCTCCGGCCGGAGACCATGCGCAGCAGGTCGCGCAGTTGAATGAGGTCGGTGCCAAGTTGGATCTGTCGCTGGCGCCCGAAGCGATTGCCATGCCGGGCATAGAGTTCAAGCGTGCTCAGATCCTGAATTATGACAGCAAGCCACTTGCCCAGATCGCCTATCTCGATCCGGAAAGCGGCCCGATGGCACTCTGCATCGTTCAGTCCACCAGGGGTATGGCCGCTCCGGACATGGAAAATCGTCGCGGCATGAATGTCGTCTATTGGTCGAGCGCCACACACGCCTTCATGCTGATCGGTCACGCGCCGATCGATCGGATGCAGCAACTTGCAGCTGATGTTAGGGCGCACCTCATCGCCTGAGGGCTGTTTCCGGCGCGACTAAAATGGCGTGAATCAAAAAGAATTTGGCGAAAACCCATCCTGCTGGTATTCTTTGCCCAACGAAAATCGAACGAGCGCCAGCAGCATGCCCCCAAGGCCTTGCGCGGTGCGGTGGAAAAGATACGTGAGTGACCCCGAAAGCGGCCTAGCGCCGCAGGCAGACGGGGCGCCGGCAGCAGAGCGCAGGAAGGGTAAATCCTCCCGGCGCGCGAAGCGTAAGCGCGGTCATGGCCGCCCGAACGCTCATTCTGCGGAGGCTAGCCAGGCAGGTAAGTCCAGCCAGGTGGCGCAGCGCCCAGCAGAGGATGAGGCCGGCTCGCCGGCTAGAAAGCGCAAGCGCCGCCGCCGTGCACGCGGCGCAGCCCAGGGTGGCGCGCAGCCTTCTTCGTCAACACAGCAGTTTTCATCACAGGCGGAGCATCGCGCTTCGACTGAGCATGGCCATCCCTCCTCGCATAAGAGCGGCAAGAATCGGCGCAAGCATCGCAGCAAGCGCGGCCTGCAGGGTCGGCCTCTCGTGCATGAGAAGACGGCGCAGATCGTCGCTCCAGCGAATACGCAGGCGAATGTCCACGCTCCGACCCACGACGATCACCGTCAGAACCGGCAGCCTCAGCCGCGACGTGAAGGCCAGGGGCAGCACCATTATGCCGAGGCTGATTCCCGTCCGCTCGATCTCTATGCCGCTCTCGATCTCGGCACCAACAATTGCCGTCTGCTGATCGCACAGCCGACTCGTCCGGGTCAGTTCCGAGTGGTTGATGCATTTTCCCGCATCGTGCGTCTTGGCGAAGGGCTCGGCGCCAGTGGCCGCCTCTCCAGCGATGCCATGGACCGCGCCGTGGAAGCGCTGCGCATCTGCGCGGCTAAGCTGAAGACCCGCGAGATCCGGCGCATGCGGCTGATCGCGACCGAAGCCTGCCGCGCCGCTGACAACGGCGAAGCGTTTCTAGCAAGGGTGACCGAAGAGACCGGATTGCAGCTCGAAATCATCGACCGCGAAACCGAGGCGCGGCTTGCCGTTTCCGGTTGCTCGTCGCTTGTGGGGCCGGAAGCGCGCTCGGTCGTGCTGTTCGATATTGGCGGCGGCTCTTCGGAAATTGCCGTCATCCGCATCGGCGAGAATCGCTCCAGCCGGCTGGCCAATCACATCACCCATTGGACCTCGCTGCCCGTCGGTGTCGTCACGCTCTCCGAGCGGCATGGCGGTCGCGACGTGACGCCGGAGCTGTTCGAGACGATGGTGTGTGAGGTTCAGCGCATGCTCGAGCGTTTCGATTGCCCGCCGGTTCATGGCGCCGCACGTGACAGCGGCGACTTCCACCTGATCGGGACTTCCGGCACGGTAACGACGCTTGCAGGCGTCCATCTCGATCTGCCGCGCTACGATCGGCGCCGGGTCGATGGCGTCTGGCTGTCGGATGATGAAGTGAGTGCGATGCAGGCGAAGCTCCTGTCCTGGGATTTTGCCGGCCGCGCCGCCAATCCCTGCATCGGGCCGGATCGTGCCGATCTGGTACTGGCGGGTTGCGCCATTCTAGAGGCGATCCGCCGCCGCTGGCCGAGCCCGCGCATGCGCGTTGCTGATCGCGGCCTGCGCGAGGGACTGCTGACCGACATGATGGCAGACGACGGCGTTTGGCGGCGAGGCCGCTCGCGCCGGGGTCATCGACCGAGGGATATGAAGGGGCCGCAGACGTGACCAAGCCAACCATCGCCGGCAACCGCACGGGCCGCAAACTCGGTCAGCGCGTCAAGAAAAAGAAGCTGAAGGCCTCGTCGCGGCAGTGGCTGCAGCGCCATATCAACGATCCCTATGTGCAGCGCGCCCAGCTGGAAGGCTATCGTGCCCGCGCCGCTTTCAAGCTGCTGGAGATCGACGAGAAGCATCAGATCCTCAAGGGCGCGCGACGCATCATCGATCTGGGTGCCGCTCCGGGCAGCTGGTCACAGATCGCCGCCAAGGTGACCGACTCGACCGAGGAGGATATCCGCGTCGCCGCCATCGATTTCCTCGAAATGGCGCCGATACCCGGCGTCAGTATCCTGCAGCTCGATTTCCTCGATCCGACAGCGCCGCAGCGGCTGATCGATGCCGTCGGCGGCACACCGGATCTCGTGATATCCGATATGGCGGCGCCGACGACGGGCCATCACCGCACCGACCATCTGCGCACGATGCATCTTTGCGAAGTGGCTGCGCATTTCGCCGTCGAGGTGCTGGCCGAAGGTGGCCATTTCCTTGCCAAGACCTTCCAGGGGGGTACCGAGCGTGACCTCTTGACCTTCCTGAAGCAGAATTTCCGTCAGGTCATCCATGTGAAGCCCGGCGCATCCAGAGCCGAGTCGGTGGAAATGTTCCTGCTGGCGAAGGGCTTCAAGGGCCGGAAGCCGGAAGGCGAGACAGAAGAGGCGGAAGCCGCCGCCGTGCGTTAAGTTCGGCGGCTCTCGATCCATGAATCGGCGAGATCTCGATTACGCTACGGCTTTGCCCAAGCGTAGGGATCGTGTTGTCATTTTGCGGCCGGCTGCTGCACCTGCGGCTGAAGGGCGGCGACGCGCTTGAGACCGGCCTTATGGCCGGAGACCATGGCACCGGCACTGCGATCCATCCGGATGAAGGGGATGGTCGCAAGTACGGTCAGAACCGAGATGCAGAAGAAGGCGATATGGAAATCGCGGACCTGCAGTTCCGTTCCGCTGAAGAAGGTCGAGGTTTCCAGGATCATGGCGGCGACGGCGACACCGAGCGCCAGGCTGATCTGCTGCATGACGGAGCTCATCGATGTCGCCTGGCTTGCCTGCTTGTCGTTGATATCGGCGAAGGCGAGCGCATTGATGCCGGTGAAGAAGAAGGAGCGCGAGAAGCCGCCAATCAGCAGGATGCCGACAATGATGAGGTGTGGCGTCCAGGGCTGGAAGAAGCCGGTGCAGATCGTCGTCAGGGTGGTGATGGCCGCGGCCGAAAGCAGCGCTGTCTTGAAGCCCACGGCGGTAAAGACCCGGCGGGCGATGAATTTCGTCGAGATCGCGCCGATGGCACCGGCAAAGGTGATGAGGCCGGACTGGAATGGATTGAGGCCGAAGCCGAGCTGCAGCATCAAGGGTGTCAGGAAGGGCATGGCGCCGATGCAGATGCGGAACAGCGTGCCGCCGGTGACCGAGGCGCGGAAGGTGGCGTTCTTCAGCAGCGTGAGATCGAGGATCGGGGCCGGGTGACGGCGCGCATGGCCGATATAGAGAAAGCCGCAGACGAAGCCGATGACGACGGCGGAGATGCCGATATAGGGCGGCAGCGCCGGCAGGCTGATGACGGACATGCCGAAGACGATTCCGGATGCGGCGAAAGAGGTCAGCAGGAAACCGATGACATCGAGCTTCGGCGGCATTGTCGCTTCCACGTCGGGCAGGAAGATTGACGCCAAGATCACGCCGAGGATGCCGACGGGCACGTTGATCAGGAAGATCCAGTGCCAGGAGGCATACGTGGTGATGAAACCGCCGAGCGGAGGACCGGCAAGCGGGCCGACGAGCGCGGGAATGGAGAGCAGCGCCATCGCTGACACCAGATCGCTCTTCTGCGTGGTGCGCACCAGCACAAGGCGCCCGACCGGCGTCATCATCGAGCCGCCGACACCCTGCAGGAAGCGGGCGAAGACGAATTCCACGAGGCCGCCCGAGAAGGCGCACATGATGGAGCCGATGACGAAGACACAGATGGCAACACGGAAGATGTTCTTCGCGCCGAAGCGATCCGCCATCCAGCCGCTGATCGGGATGAAGACGGCCAGCGATACCATGTAGGAGGTCAGCGCCAGCTTTAGCGTGATCGGGCCGACATGCAGATCATTGGCGATGGCCGGCAGCGCTGTCGCGATGACGGTGGAATCCATCTGTTCCATGAAAAGGGCTACGGCGAGGATCAATGGAACGATGCGATTCATGGGCATCCGCCTTGATAGGTCTGTCTTCGGAAAGCCGCCGCTCAGGTGCGATCAGCCGCTCTGTAGTCCTATGCGAGGCTGCTGCCAATCCTGGATTTTGCTCCATCAGCGCCTGGGGATCACGTCTTCGTGATATCCACTGTCGCATCGGGTGGGACGCAGGATTTGACATATGCTAAGAGCATGGAAATGCTAAACGCATAAAACGTCGTCCGGTCTATTAGCGGATTTGGATTGTGTTGTCATGACCAAATTTTCGGTCGTAGACGCGCAACTTCCAGGCCGCCGTCACCGGAGGCTGCGATAGGCGCAGCTTACGCTGCGCATCAACATAAGGAGTGAGTTCATGACTGCCGTCCTGCCCCCGGATACGCATCGGTTCAAATTGGGATCCTGCACCGTCACCGTCGTCAAGGACGGCGCTAACATCATAGACAACCCCTGGGAGACTTTCGGCTCGAACCAGACGCCGGACACCGTTCGCAAACTGCTGGAGCAGAATTTCCTGCCGACGGAAAAATTCGTCAACAGCTATGCGCCCGCCATCATCGACACCGGCTCCGACGTGATCGTCATCGATACCGGCTTTGGTGCCGCCGGTCGCGCTCGTGGCCTCGGCCGCTTTCGCGAAGGGCTGAAGGCGGTCGGCTACACGCCTGAGCAGGTCACGGTCGTCGCTCTGACGCATCTGCACGGCGATCATATCAATGGATTGATGGAGGAGGATGGCCCGGCCTTTCCGAATGCTCGCTACGTTGCCGGCGAGATCGAATATGGGTTCTGGACCGATACGGCGCGTGAGGGAACACCGGCGGAAGGCGGCCATAAGGCCGTCCTCGCCAATGTCGTGCCCTTCGCCGAAAAGATGACCTTCCTTAGGGATGGCGACCAGATCGTCAGCGGCATAACCGCCATGCTGGCGCCCGGCCACACGCCCGGCCATCTCGTCTTCCACCTAGAATCCGGCGGCAGCCAACTCGTCATGACCGGCGATACCGCCAACCATTATGTCCTATCGCTCGGCCGCCCGGATTGGGAAGTCCGCTTCGATGCGGACAAGGCGCAGGCCGCGAAAACCCGCCGCCGCATCTTCGATATGATCGCCGCCGACCGCATCCCCTTCCTCGGCTTCCACATGCCTTTCCCCGCCGTTGGCTTCGTCGAAAAACAGTCGGAAGGTTTTCGCTACATTCCGAAAAGCTACCAGTTCGATGTTTGAAGACAGCGACTTGATGGCGAGATGTAAGCTCAAGAACGGTCGCGAAAGGGACCATTATCTTGATGCATAACGGCACGGATGGCGCCTGCAAAAGCAGCAGGCGCCTCCTGCGGCAGATTGTGTCCAACCCCTGCAATAATACGTCGTTGGTAAAACGCGGCCTTGAAATGCGGCGCGGCATGGTCGATTGCATCAGGTGGATCGACACCGTCGTCGGCACCTTGCAGAACAAAGGTTGGCACGACGATATCAGGTTGCTTGGCTAGTTCTGCCTCTATGGACTGCAGCTCTGGATCTCCGGGAGTACCGCCGAACCGATGTCGATAGGAATGAATGACGACATCCACAAAATCCGGATTTTCAAATGCCGCAAAGCTCTGTTCGTAAGTTGCGTCAACAAAACTCCATGTGGGAGACCATAGCTTCCAGATGAAACGGCAAAGCTCGCAGCGTTTCTCGCTCAGTCCTCTTCGGCCACGCTCCGAATGGAAGTAATATTGATACCAATAGCGATATTCCTCTTCGGGCGACGCGGGTTGGCCGGCGGCGGTGATGTTCTGGATGTTGTATCCCGTCCCGCAGCTTACCAAACCGCGAACACGCTCGGGCCAAAGGGCAGCGACAATACAGGCTGCCCGGCCACCCCAATCATAGCCGCCAAGCGTCGCCGAAGAAATACCAAGCGCGTCCATGAAAGCCAGAAGGTCCGAACCGAGAGCGGCTTGCTCTCCTGACCGGAAGGTTTCGTCGGAAAGGAATCGCGTCGAGCCGAATCCACGCAGGAACGGCACGAAGCAATGCCATCCATCTCCAGCGAGTCGCTCGGCCACCTGATCGTAAGCATGAATGTCATACGGGAAGCCGTGCAAAAGGATCACCGGCTGGCCGTCGGGCGGCCCGCTTTCCCGATAAGCGATTTCCAGAACGCCGGCTGTGACTGTCTTCATGTGGCATTCCTCTACCGATCAATGGTGCATCCGAGAGGCATTTCAGCATGGCAAAACCGGCTCCAGGTCACAACCGAAATTCGCAAAAGCTCCGCGCATTCAATTCCGGATCACGGCACTTCGCCCGAGACGAGGTTCCGTTCCTGTCAGCAGTCGCTGAATATTCATACGATGGCGCACGATCACATAAAGGCTACCGGCAATCACCAGCAATCGATATGGCAACGGCTGCTCCAAGCCGCAGACAAGGGCAATCGCCGTCAAAGCTGCCAGGATTGAGCCGAGAGAAACAATCCGAAAAATAGCCAGCGTAATGCCAAAAACGGTCACTGCACCTAATCCCACCGGCCAGGCTATCGCCAGCAACAGGCCAAGTCCCGTTGCGACGGATTTGCCGCCCTTAAAATTCAGCCAGATCGGGCGGCTATGCCCCAGCAGAACCGCGAGTCCCGCTAAGCAAACCGCCCACAAAACGAAGTTTTGCTGATCAAGCGCAATCGGCGGCGATATGGATGGCAATGTTTGGAGCCAAGGATAGAACCAACGGGCAAAGACGATTGCCGCGGCTCCTTTCAGCACATCGACCAGGAGCACCACCAAGGCTGGCCACTTCCCAAGGGTCCGCAATACGTTCGTTGCGCCAGTCGATTTGGAACCGAGGTCCCGAATATCAACGCCCTTGAGCAGTCTCCCCGCCAGATAGCCCGTGGGTATGGAGCCCAAGAGATAGGCGATCGCCAATCCCGCGACGCTTGCTATCCAGAAACCCATGAGTGTCACCTCTGTTTAAGACTTTACCCGTAGCACCGGCCGCAAGAAAGTTCGCTCGTAGCTGATGAATGGTGGACTCCTACCGAAGCGTTCGTTTGCGGCAATTCCGTCCGGATCGGCTGCAACACGCTCGCGGTATTGCAGGTAGGTTGTCTCATCTGGAAATGTAAATAGTGCGACCGCTATGTCGCCGGGGCCTTCTTCACCTATGCCCGGAAAGCTCACTCCCGCCTCCGCCGGCTTGTCTCTGGGTATGAAGTAGCCGTGATGCGTTCCGCCATGGCGTTCGATGAGCTCGATCCAAATCCGGCTGTAAGCTTCGAATTCCGAAATTCTATGGTGATCGATGCGGTAGCGAACTTCGCACGTAACCGGGCTTTTGAGCATTGAAAGACCATTTCTTCAACAAGCAGGCCCAAGGGCTCCTGCGTCCGGCCGACCGTGATACCTTATGTCATGGCACAATATGTCATGGCACAATTTTCCGGAATAGACTGCCGCCGTTGCCCCTGTCGGAAGCGCCTGACGATGACGTGGAGCCGAATCCCGCGCTGAAGCCAAGGCTTAGCATATCTGCCCCTCGCTTTTTGCTATTCCCTTCCTGTCATGAACGTGTTACCAGCCCTCGCCAACTTCCAAGCAACACTTGCAAGATCGCCCGGTAGACGATTCGTTCCGGGCTTTCCTGTTTTTCACAGACGAAGGAATTGGCCATGGCACGCATTATTGAAACGTCAACCGGGTTGGATGCCCTCACATTCGACGACGTGCTCCTGCAGCCGGGACACTCGGAGGTCATGCCGGGCCAGACGAATATCGCCACCCGCATCGCCCAGGACATCGAGCTCAACCTGCCGATCCTCTCCGCCGCCATGGATACGGTCACGGAAAGCCGTCTTGCGATCGCCATGGCCCAAGCCGGCGGCATGGGTGTTATCCACCGCAATCTGACACCGGTGCAGCAGGCCGAAGAGGTCCGCCAGGTCAAGAAGTTCGAAAGCGGCATGGTGGTCAATCCGGTCACCATCGGCCCCGACGCCACGCTTGCCGAAGCGCTTGCTCTGATGAAGGCCCACGGCATTTCCGGCATCCCGGTCGTCGAAAAGTCGCACCGCCTCGTCGGCATCCTCACCAATCGCGACGTCCGCTTCGCCTCCGACCCCTCCCAGAAGATCTTCGAGCTGATGACCCGCGAAAATCTGGTCACGGTCGCAGAAAGCGTCCAGCAACAGGAAGCCAAGCGCCTGCTGCACAAGCACCGCATCGAAAAGCTGCTTGTCGTTGACGCTGACAGCCGTCTGGTCGGTTTGATCACCGTCAAGGATATCGAGAAGTCGCAGCTGAACCCGAACGCTTCGAAGGATGCTCAGGGCCGCCTGCGCGCTGCCGCCGCCATCAGCGTCGGCGATGACGGTTTCGAACGTGCCGAACGCCTGATTGAGGCTGGCGTCGACCTTCTGGTCGTCGATACCGCCCATGGTCACTCGCAGCGCGTTCTCGATGCCGTCACCCGCGTCAAGAAGCTGTCCAACTCCGTCCGCATCATGGCCGGCAATGTCGCCACCTATGACGGCACGCGGGCGTTGATCGATGCCGGCGCTGACGCCGTCAAGGTCGGTATCGGCCCCGGCTCCATCTGCACGACCCGCATCGTCGCTGGTGTTGGTGTGCCGCAGCTCGCAGCCATCATGTCGGCGGTCGAGGCTGCGCAGGCTCAGAACATTCCCGTCATCGCCGATGGCGGCATCAAGTTCTCCGGCGACCTGGCAAAGGCGATCGCCGCCGGCGCTTCCGCAGCGATGATCGGCTCGCTGCTTGCCGGTACGGATGAAAGCCCGGGCGAGGTTTATCTCTACCAGGGCCGCTCCTTCAAGGCCTATCGCGGCATGGGCTCCGTCGGCGCCATGGCGCGCGGCTCGGCCGACCGCTACTTCCAGGCCGAGGTCCGCGACACGTTGAAGCTCGTGCCGGAAGGCATCGAAGGCCAGGTTCCCTATAAGGGGCCTGTCTCCGGCGTGCTGCATCAGCTCGCAGGCGGCCTCAAAGCGGCCATGGGCTATGTCGGCGGTGCCGACCTCAAGGATTTCCAGGAGCGCGCGACCTTCGTGCGCATCTCCGGCGCGGGCCTGCGCGAAAGCCATGCCCATGACGTCACGATCACCCGCGAAAGCCCGAACTATCCGGGCGCAGGCGGCTGATTGATGGCAGATCGCGCTTCGGGCAACGCCAGGTCCTTACAGGGCCTGGCGGCGATCCTTGCGGCTCTTTCGCTGGCACTCTTCGCCTGGATCTATGCCGGCTTCGCAAGAGCATTCAGCGATGCCGCCGCCGGCCAGTCGATGCTCGATGTGCGCATCGGCGGCTATGAGAGCGAAGATGTCATCGCCATGCTGCGCTATCTCCGGGAGCATCCCGATCCGGCCGCGATCCTGCATTCTATGTATCTCGGGCCGGAGCTGATCTTCCCGCTGGTGCTGGGCGGGTTGCTGTTTTGCCTGATGCGGCTGGTCGGCCCCGGCGGTTTTTTCTTCGGCCGGCCGATCCCACCGGGTGGGACCACGGTCATTTTCTGCCTGCCGATCTTTTATACGCTTGTCGATTATGCCGAGAATATCGCCGGCCTGATGCTCTATCCGCCGGCAATGCCCTCCGATGCCACGGTATCGCTGCTTGCGACCCTCCTGCCCATCATCATCAGGCTGAAATTTCTGACGCTGGTTGTGACAGTGATTCTGCTGGTCCGTTTTGCGATTTTTCGCTACCTATCGCGCGACAGTTCCAAACCGTCCTGATCGACTACAGTGCCGCGCGTCATATGCGACGCGCAAAGGTCGCTGCAGCATTTCAGATCTACTGTATAGCTTTCGGAAGTTCCAAAGGAGTTGGCCGCGTGACAGGCTATGAAATGTTCTGGCCCATGGTGGCGCATGCGGTACTGGTTTTCATCCTCTATGCGCTCCTGGGATGGCGCCGCCGTGTGCTGGTGAAGGCCGGCCGCATTCAGCCAGAGCAATTCCGCGAAAATCATGCAGCCGATGAGCCAGCGGAAAGCTTGGTAGTGCGAAACAGCCTCGCCAATCAGTTCGAACTTCCCTTGCTCTTCCATGCCTGCTGCATCGTACTCTACACCACACAGGCCGATAATCTGGCGGCCGTGATCCTCGCCTGGATTTTTGTCGCGGCACGCTACGCTCATGCCTTCGTGCATGTGACCAGCAACGATCTGCGCTATCGCAGTCCGCTCTTCGCCCTTGGTTTTGCAGCCCTGGTCTGCATGTGGGGCTGGCTCGGCATCTGGCTCACCTTCTCCTGATGCAGGATGACGACCGCAGCCGCAACCTGCGGTAACGCGTTTGTGTTTTTCCTTTCCCATTGCGGTGAGATCCGCTGACCTATCTTGTCAGCGGGTGGCCGGTCGTTTGTTGCCTGCTGCCGGGGAAACAGGGAGAACAGGATCATGAGCACGGAAAAGCCGGTTGTGACGCAGGCGATGATCAACGCCTATGACGAATACACGCATCTGACGCTCGATCGTCGGGGTTTCATGGAAAAGCTGACCAAGCTCGCAGGCTCGGCCGGGGCCGCCGCCGCCATCGCGCCGCTGCTTGCCGCCAACAAGGCGAGTGCCGAGATCATTGCCGCCGACGATAGCAGGCTGGACACGAAGGACGTGACCTTTGCCGGCAGCAAGGGCGAGATGAAGGGGTATCTCGCCCGCCCGAAAGATGCGGCCGGCAAGCTCGGTGGTGTCATCGTCATCCACGAGAACCGAGGCCTCAACCCGCATATCCGCGATGTCGCCCGCCGCGTAGCGCTGGAAGGTTTCGTGGCGCTGGCGCCGGATTTCTTGTCTCCGCTGGGCGGCACGCCCGAGGATGAGGACAAGGCGCGCGACATGTTCACCAATCTCGATCCGGCATTGACGGCCGCCAATGCCGAAGCGAGCCTGACTTACCTCGCAAAGACGGATGGCGCCAACGGCAAGGTCGGTGCCGTCGGCTTCTGCTGGGGTGGTGGCCTAGTCAACCGTTTTGCGACCATCTCGCCGGAGCTGAAGGCAGGCGTTGCCTATTACGGCGCGCAGCCGCCCGCGGGCGAGGTTCCGAAAATCAAGGCGGCCCTATTGCTACACTATGCCGGCCTCGACGATCGCATCAACGCCGGTATCGATGCCTATCGCAAGGAGTTGCAGGCAGGCGGTAAGACCTTCGAAATCTTCGTCTATGAAGGCGTCAATCATGCTTTCAACAATGACACCTCGGCCGCCCGTTACGACAAGAAGGCAGCCGATCTCGCCTGGGGAAGGACGGTGGAATTCTTGAAGAAATACGTGTCCTAGAACGACACAAATCGCCGACGTTGACGTGTCGGCGATCGGTTGGTTACGAGGGCGAAACCATGTTTCGGCCTCGTTTTCCGGAGTCTGATTACGGCTCCTAAGTGATGATTAAAATTGAGCTTTTCCCGTTTACGCGCATTGAACGCGTCTGGTGTCATAGCGTCTGCGCGCTTGAGCGCCGTTCAGTGTGAGAATGAAACGGGAAGAGCATGAATCCGGATAGTCCCGACCGCATTACGTTCCGAAAGAGGCCACAGCAGGAGCGAAGCATCCAGCGTGTCGATGCCATTCTGTCGGTCGCGGCCGCGCTGATCGCCGAGAAGGGGGTGAGCGCGATGAAGATGACCGAGCTGGCTGCGGTTGCCGCGATCCCGATCGGCTCCGTCTATCAGTATTTTCCGGACAAGGCGGCGATCGTCCGTGCCTTGCTCGAACGGCATTCCAGCCGCATCAGGCTAAAGGTGGGAGAGGCTTTTGCCTTCGTGACATCGCTCGATCACGCCATCGAGCTCGTCTGCACCATGATCGATTGGTATTATCGCGAGTTTCGCAGCGATCCCGCCTATCTCGGCGTCTGGCTAGGTACGGACATCGACAGGGATATCCTTCAGCTCAACATTCAACACAGCAATCGTGTCGCCGAAATTTTCCTGGACAGCATTCGGCCTTTTCTGCCGGCTGAAAGCCGCATCGACCTCGAGGCGCGCACGCAGCTGTTCAGCCATCTGATCGGCGCATCCGTCCGCTTTGCCATCATGAGCGACGACGAGATGGCAAAGCGCATGTTGCACGAATGGAAGCAGGTGATCCGCGCCACCCTGCTGGCGGAGCCGGAGCAGTAACCACTCGAAAGTAACAGGCTGGTGCGCTTCGAGCTCACCAGCCCGGTAGAATGTGCCCGGCGCGCAGTCGCGGATAGAAGCGCGTGTAGGTTTTCACCTCGCCATCAAGATCGTCATCCACCGCAGCCGGCGTGATGTTGTCGAGGCAGGCGGAGATATGCGCTGTGATGGCGTTCATCAGCGATACGGAAAGGCCGGCCCGCTTCATGATGCCGATCTGCACCGGCGGCAGCGGTGGGAAGCCATCGGCTTGGGTCAGTACCTTCATGCCGGTCCTGAGCGCCGATTCCGGCATGACCGAAACCGCCATGCCAGCAAGTACGGCCGCGGCAACGACAGTGCAGGACCAGCTGGTGAACAGGATTTGATAGTCGCGGCCGCCGGCATCAAGCGCCGAGCAGGCGAGCTGGCGCCACTGACAGTCGCGACGGCCGACGGCGAGCGGAATGGGCGCATCATCGCGCAGCGGATGGTTGGCCGAGCCGACCCAGCAGAGCGGCTCCGTTCGAACGACGTCCGACATGCGTTCGCGCGGATTGTGGGTGACGAGCGCGATATCGAGCTCGCCGCGATGCATGCGCTCGGCAAGGTCGACCGAGGGCTCGCAGACGATGTAGAGCTCGACATTCGGATGCGTCTTCGCAAAACGGCCGATGATTTCGGGCATGTAGCGATCGGCATAATCGTCCGGTGTGCCGATGCGCAGCGTGCCTTCGAGACGGTTGTCATCGAAAGCGGCGATGGCCTCGTTGTTCAGGCGAATGATGCGGCGGGCATAGTTCAGCAGCTTGTCGCCTTCCGCCGTCAGGCGGTTGCCGCGTCCATCCTTGATGAAAAGCTGCTTGCCGACGCGCTCTTCCAGCCGGCGCATCTGCATGGAGACGGCCGATTGTGTCTTGAACACCCGGTCGGCCGCCTTGGTGAAGCTTCCGGAATCCACGATTGCGATGAAGGTCTGCAACTGATCGATATCAAGCGGCGCGGACATGGGCTCACCTATAAAGGAGTTTGATAGTTATCATTAGAAACATTCGTTGGACTGATCAATAGGCCTTTGGCATCTTCTGAATGTAATTCAGCATACCAATCGAACAGAAACACCTGTCGAACTCCTCCCGGCCTACGCCCCTTTTCCGGATCGCCGAAAAGGGGCTGGGCTCGCGTGTGCCCAAAGAAAAGGAATACGGAAATGCGCACGACAGATCGGACCTTTGACCTCGGCCTAGCAACGCCATCGCTGTCGCTGACGGCACGGGTTATGCTTGCTTTGAGCAATGTCGCATCGATCTGGCGCGCAATCCGAAATCGCAAGGAAATCGAATATCTGAATGAGCTGAACGACAGCCAGCTGCACGATATCGGCCTCACCAGGCAGGATCTGAACGCTGCGCTGACCACCTCGACCTTCTTCGGGGATCCGTCCGGCCATCTCACCAATTCCGCGCGTCGCTGCACGCGCCTCTCTGCCTCCAGCAGCTTAAGAGGCTGATGGCGGACAATAGTTTCCCCGCAGGGTGATAGCCAATAAGCCCTGCCTCTTTCCCGGTGTTCGGCCCAAGGGCCAACACCGGGTTTTTTCTTTCTGGAGACCGGTTTCTGTCATAGATGATGCGCGGGCAAGTTGCCTACGGCGGCAACCGTCTTATCTAACGACCAGATCCGAACAATAGGGAAGCAACGATGGCAACCGTGATCTTCTTCCATTCCGTCTATGGTCTGCGCTCACTCGAGCATGAGGCGGTCGAGCGTGTGCAGGCGGCAGGCCACAAGGCTTTCGCGCCGGATCTCTATGACGGCCTGATCGCCCGGTCGATCGAAGAAGGGTTCGAATTCAAGGACGAGATCGGCTGGGAAACGATCTGCGAGCGCGCCGAATGGGCGCTGGCTGGCCTGCCGGCCTCGACTGTATTGGCCGGCTTCTCTATGGGGGCGGGTGTTATCTCTAGCCTCTGGCCGAAGCGGGAAAAGACCGCCGGCATCCTGTTTCTGCATGGCATTGCCCCGATCGCCGAGAATGCGTGCAAGGGCCTGCCGCTGCAGCTTCATCTGGCTGAACCGGACCCGTTCGAACCGGAGGAAGACGTTGCGGCATGGCGACAGGCTGCCGAGCGCTCCGGAACCGTTGCGGAGATTTTTCGATATCCGGGCGGCGGTCATCTCTACACCGATGCAAGCCTGCCCGATTATGACGCCAAGGCGGCCGATCTTACCTGGAAGCGGGTCATCGACTTCCTCGATGCCATCGACGTCAATGCGTGAAATGCCTGCATCTTTACTCGCAGGGCTTGAACTGAAGATACTGCTCGCCTAATTTATGAGCATCGTTGATACCAACAGGATGTGTGCAGCAATGGATTCCACCTCGACCGCAATGCCGTTCAGCCTTGCCATCGAGGACATTCTTGCTCATGCCTATATCCATCGTTCTATCCAATCTTTCGTGGTCCACGCCTGACGGCCGGACGCTTCTTTCCCATCTCGATCTCAGCTTCGGTGCCGAACGCACCGGCCTTGTCGGACGCAACGGCGTCGGCAAGACGACACTGATCAAGCTCATCTCCGGCGAGCTGCAGCCGCAATCCGGCAGCATCTCGTTCAACGGCCGATTGGGAATCCTGCGCCAGAGCGTGCAGGTGGAGGCGGACGAAACTGTCGCCGATCTCTTCGGTGCAAGCGAAGCCCTTGCTGTCCTGAAGCGGGCGGAAGCCGGCGAGGCGACCAATGATGAACTCGCGTTGGCTGACTGGACGCTCGAGTCACGCATCGCCGCGGCTCTTGATCATGTCGGGCTGGACGTCGTCCCGGAAACGCCTCTGGCGACCCTGTCGGGGGGACAGCGCACTCGTTGTGGACTTGCTGCCCTTATCGTCGACGATCCTGATTTCCTGATCCTCGACGAACCCACAAACAATCTCGATCGCGACGGCCGCGCAGCTGTCATCGATCTGCTTGCGGGCTGGAGGGCAGGTGCCATCGTCATCAGCCACGATCGCGAGTTGCTCGACACCATGGATGCGATTGTCGAACTGACATCGCTCGGCGCCTCCCGTTATGGCGGCAACTGGACGCAGTATCGCGAACGCAAGGCGCTGGAGCTTTCCGCCGCCGAACATGATTTTACCGAGGCAGAGAAGCGTGTAGCCGAAGTAGAAAGAAGCGCCCAAGCGGCCGTCGAACGGCAGGCACGGCGAGACAAGGCGGGCCGGAAGATGGCGGCCAAGGGCGGTATTCCGCGCATCATGCTCGGCGGCTTGAAGGAGCGGGCTGAAATGACAAGCGCGGAGAATACGCGGCTCGCCGAACGCCGCCGCGCCCAGGCTCTGCAGGATGCCGCTGCCGCCCGCGAGAAGATAGAGGTTCTACAGCCGCTGACCGTGAAGCTGCCGACATCAGGATTGCCAGCAAACAGGATCGTCCTCAAGATGGAAGGCGTCACTGCTGGCTACGAGCCAGAGCGGCCAATCCTGCGCGACTTCAATTTCATCATGACGGGGCCGGAACGCGTTGCCGTCACCGGGCCGAACGGCTCGGGCAAGACGACACTGCTGGCGCTGGTCTCCGGCGCGCTAAAACCCTGGAGCGGCACGGTGCGGGTCGTCCATTCCGCTTTACTGGACCAAAGGGTCAGCCTTCTCGATCCATCGATTTCGATCCGCGACAATTTCCGCAGGATCAACCCTGATGCGGATGAAAATGCCTGCCGGGCTGCCCTGGCGCGCTTCATGTTCCGGGCTAATGCCGCGTTGCAGACCGCCTCCAGTCTGAGCGGCGGCCAGCTTCTGCGCGCCGGGCTTGCCTGCGTGCTCGGCGGCACGGTGCCGCCATCGCTGTTGATCCTCGACGAACCGACCAACCATCTCGATATCGATTCGATCGCGGCGGTCGAGGCCGGGCTGCGGGCCTATGACGGCTCGCTTCTGGTCGTCAGCCACGATGAGGTGTTTCTCGACAATATCGGCATAGAGAGGCGGCTCGAGTTGCCTGCTCGATTCCCCTCGGATCGGTGAAGGGGCGTCAGGCGTGGCTGGTGCTGGCGATGCGATCGAGTTCGGCAATCGCATCCTCCGGCAGCTTGAGTTCCGCAGCCGCGATATTCTGCTTGAGATGCGTAAGCGACGACGTACCGGGAATGAGCAGGATATTGGGGGCACGCTGCAGCAGCCAGGCAAGAGCCACCTGCATGGGCGTCGCGTTCAGCCGGGCAGCGACATCGGAAAGCGCTGAGGACTGCAGCGGCGTGAAGCCGCCGAGCGGGAAGAAGGGCACATAGGCGATCCCGTCGCGCTCAAGCTCATCAACCAGCGCGTCATCCGTACGCTGCGCCAGATTGTAGAGGTTCTGGACGCAGACGATCTCGGTGATCTTGCGACCCTCTGCGATCTGGTTGCGCGTGACGTTGCTGAGCCCGATATGGCGCACCAGACCCTGCCGCTTGAGCTCGGCAAGGGCGGTCAGCGGCGCCTCGATGGAGCCCTCTGTCGGATGATGCGGGTTGATCATGACGCGGAGATTGACGACGTCGAGTACATCCAGCCCCAGATTGCTTAGATTATCGTGCACCGCCTGCTTCAGCTCATCGGCGGAGAAGGCCGGGAGCCAGGAGGCATCCGTGCCGCGCCGTGCGCCGATTTTTGTGACGATGACGAGATCGTCTCGATAGGGATGGAGCGCTTCCCGGATCAGCCGGTTGGTCACATGCGGACCGTAGAAATCGCTGGTATCGATATGGTCGACGCCGGAGGCGATGGCTTCGCGCAGAACCGCGAGTGCCGTCTCGTGGTCCTTCGGCGGCCCGAAGACGCCGGGGCCTGCAAGCTGCATGGCGCCGTAGCCGAGCCGTTTGACCTTGAGGTTGCCGAGGATGAAGCTTCCGGATTGATCGATGCTGGACATGGCTATCTCCTTTTCAAGATGAAAACAGAAATAGGCTCAGTCGCAGTGTATGATAACCGGGCGCAATGCGTACGGGCTGTGCGGAATTGTGAACAGTGAGCAGGAATCGAAAGCGAGTAGCCAAGCATCACTTCTGTTTCGGAGCAGGCTTGTCCTCGCTCTTCAAATAGCTGTCGAAGATCGCTTCCATGTTTTTCTGATAGGTCTTCTGCACTTCGAGGCCGCTGTCGAACATGGCGTTGAACATCTCGGTATAGGCCGCCATGTCGACGCCGACGGCGGGCTTGGCCTTCGGCTCTTCCTTCGGCGGCTCTGACGGCATCGGGAAGTTCTTCATCATGTCCTGAAACGCCTTGGCGAAGGGATTGTCGAGGAAAGGATTGGTCGGCGCCGGCTTCTCGCGCTTGACCGAATCGGCGCCGAACATCAGCTCCATTGCCTGGGTGAAAGGATTGTCGAAGATGCTCGCCTGCGGCGTCGGCTGCTGCTTGGGCGCAAAGCCGATGCTCTGCAGCCAGCCCTGCATCATCTCGCCCATATCGGTGTTGAGGAAGGGATTGGCCATCTGCGGGATCTGGCCGCTGGTTTCCTTGAAGAGACCGCCCATCAGCGTATCCGCCATGGCCGGCAGCATGCGCTTGTAAATCTCCTGGCCGATGCCGGTCATCTGTGCGGCCTGGGCAGCGACCGCGCGGGAAACCTCCTTCGAGCCGAACAGCCGTCCGAGCACGGCATTGCCGTCGGCAATGCCCTCGGGCGTAAAGGCCTTGGTCATGTCCTCGAAATATTTGGCATAATTGCCGGACGAGATATCCCTCATCACGCCGACGAAATTATAGGGATCGGTGGCGCTGCGCTTGAAGCCGGAGGAAAAGGCCGGCATCAGAGCGGCCATGGCCTTCGTCGCCTGCTCCTGCGCCAGATTGAACTGCTTGGCCATGGCGTCCGTGGCGGCGCCATTCTGTGCCTGCATCATCATGTCGAAGAGTGGCAGCATCGAAGTCCCTTTCCCCGCTAGAGCGTGATGCCGAAAAGTGTAGGCGGTTTTCGGATGACATCACGCTCTATTTCTTTGATTCTAGAGCGGATTCAGATTTTAGGTCGAACAGACCTAAAATCATCCGGCTCTAGGAGGCCGCTTCGGAATCAGGCGGCGCTTGATTCCGATAGTATAGCGGAAAAGGGAGGGCGCATACCGGTTTCTGCCGTGGGGTCGCCGGGCAGCGACGGCAGATAAGCGCCTATCAGTACTGATATTCCTCGAAGATCGGCTCGACCGACTGGTTCCAGCGGCCGTTGTAGAGCATCAAGAGATCGTCGGCGAGCGTGCCCTTCTTGGCGAGCACTTCGTCGAGCGGTGCGAGGAAGACGGTTTCATCCTGCCCGTCGCCATTCAAGCGATTGCGGTTCTTCAGCCCGAGACGGGAAATGCCGACCACTTCGCGAGCGATTTCGAGGAGGCCATGGCCCTTGATCGCCGCCTTCAGGCCCTGTGCCGGTACGACGTTCCGCAGCGCATTGACCTCTTGGAAGTTCCAGTCCTTGGTCAGCTCGTCGGCGGCTGTCAGTGCCTCGTCGTCATAGAGCAGGCCGACCCAGAAGGCCGGCAGCGCACAGATGCGGCGCCAGGGGCCGCCGTCCGCGCCGCGCATCTCAAGGAAGCGCTTGAGGCGGACATCGGGGAACAGCGTCGAGAGATGGTTCGTCCAGTCGCCCATCGTCGGCTCCCAATCGGCGATCTCACCCTTCAGCGCACCGTCCATGAACTGGCGGAAGGTGACGTGCGTACAGTCGTGATAGCGGCCGTCGCGAACGACGAAATACATAGGCACATCGAGCGCCCACTTCACATAGTCTTCGAAGCCGAAATCATCCCTGAAGGTGAAATCGAGCAGGCCGCCGCGGCGGTTGTCTGTATCTTTCCATATTTCGCCGCGCCAGGAGGAAAGCCCGTTTGGCTTGCCATCGGTGAAAGGGGAGGAGGCGAAGAGCGCCGTTGCCAGCGACTGCAGTTTCATCGACACGCGCATCTTGCGGCGCATGTCGGCTTCCGACGAAAAGTCGAGGTTCACCTGGATGGTGCAGGTGCGGTACATCATGTCGAGACCCATGGTGCCGACCTTCGGCATGTAGCGGGTCATGATCTCATAACGCGATTTCGGCATGCGCGGCGTTTCGGCGAGCGTCCATTTCGGGCTGCCGCCGATGCCGAGGAAGCGGATGCCCATCGGCTCGGCAATTTCGCGCACCGTCGCGAGATGGGCATTCGATTCTTTACAGGTTTGGTGAATGGTTTCGAGCGGCGCGCCGGAGAGTTCGAACTGCCCGCCCGGCTCGATCGAGATGGCGCCCATGCCCGAGGGTTCACCGAGCCCGATGATGTTGTCACCGTCCATGATGGGATCCCAGCCGCTCTTCTTCTGCAGCCCCGTGAGGAGCGCGGAAATGCTGGCCTCGCCGAAATAGGGCACAGGGCTGTTGTCGGCGCGGAAGAACACGAATTTCTCGTGCTCGGTGCCGATGCGAAATTTCTCCTGCGGTTTGCAGCCTGCGGCCAGATAGGCCGTCATTTCCGAGACCGAGGAGAGCGGAGTCTGGTCGGTAGTATCGCGCGCCATGGTATTACCTTAGATCTCGGAGAAGAACCCGCGCAAGCCGCAGGTCAATAGGAGGGTGATTGACGCGGATTGAGGTACGGTGCAAGTGAATTTCTTTCAAGGGTCGTTCAAAAAAATAGGATTTTATGTCTCGCAACTGCATCACAGCCGTGTCAGCCACCGGCATATTTGCACAAGCGTTCAAGACATCCCGCTAGTCACGCCGATAGCTTTGCTTCCACTGACATCAGGCGGAGCATATCGATGAACGGTCCGAACGACCTTTACTATCCTATACTGACGCTGCTTCTGGCTTCGCTCGTCATCATGGGAAGTCCCGGTCCCTCGACCATCAGCGCGACGGCGATGGGAGCGGCCTACGGCTTCCGACGGTCGCTCGGTTACGTCTCCGGCCTTATTGCGGGCACCGTGGCTGTTCTGCTCGCGGTAGCGGCTGGCGTCGTTGCCGTCCTGCTGTCGGTGCCGCATGGTGCCCTCCTGCTGACTGTGGTCTCGGCGCTCTATATCCTTTATCTCGCCTTCAAGATCGCCACCGCGCCGCCGCTGTCTCGCCGCGACGATCAGATCGCGGCGCCTGCCTTTTCCGGTGGGTTCCTGCTGGCCGTCGCCAATCCCAAGGCCTATCTCGCGATCGCAGCCGTCTTTGCCGGTGTCAGCCTGTTTCAGGATCAGAGGCTGCTCGACGCCGCCGCCAAGATCGCGCTGCTCACAGCCATGATCGTCGCCATCCATATGGCCTGGCTTCTCGTTGGTGCTTCACTATCCCGTTTCCTTCAAGATCCGAAGATCTCGCGGATCGTCAACATCTCGCTGGCAATCCTGCTGATCGTTGCAACCGTCGCTGCTATACTGGAGTGACGTCTCAGTTCCAGTCGCCGATCGCGGCCTGGATCACCGCCATGGCCGCAACAGCCGCCGTATCGGCACGCAGGATACGCGGGCCAAGCGGAATGGCGGTGACGAAATCGAGGCTGCGCAAGAGGGAGCGCTCTTCTTCGGAAAAACCGCCTTCGGGGCCGACCAGCAGCGCCAGATGCTTCTCCTTTACCCGCGTCAAAAGCGGCAGCGGATTTTGGCCGGCATCGCCCTCGTCGCAATAGATGATGCGGCGCTCGCGCGGCCAGCGGGCGAGCAGATCGGCAAGCTTCACAGGTTCGGCTACGTCGGGAATGCCGAGGATGCCGCACTGCTCTGCCGCCTCGATGACATTGGCCCTGACCTTGTCGAGGTTGGTGATCTTGCCTTGCACATGCTGTGTCATCACCGGCTGCAAGAGGCCGGCGCCCATTTCGACCGCCTTCTGCACGAGATAATCCAATCGCCCGACTTTCAGAGGCGCGAAAAGGTAGTGCAGGTCGGAGGGGGCCGGCTGCGGGCGTGTCTCCTCGACCGGCGTCAGCAGGATGCGCTTGCGGGTGGGGAAGGAGACACGGACTTTCCACTCTCCGTCGCGGCCGTTGAAGACAAGAAGTTCAGCACCATCCTCCATGCGCAGCACGTTGGCGAGATAGTTGAACTGATCCTGGTCAACCTCGATGGCGGTACCAGCCTTGATGTCTGCCGTCACGTACAGCCGCTGCATGCGGAAATTGGCGCGCATGGATTACCCCCGGAATTAACTGGAACACTGAGATGGAGCGGCTCGAAGATCCGGCGAGAAGCCGAACCGCTCTAAATGAAGAGCGCGACCATAACCCAATATACGGCGGCGGCAAGCAGGGCAGCGACCGGCACGGTGATCGCCCAGGCGGCGATGATGGTCATGAAATGCGAGCGGCGCACGAGCCGGCGGCGATGAACCTCATCGGGATTGCGCTCATCGGTGGCTTCCGGCTCGCTCCAGGGTATGCCCGCCGCCTCGGCCTTTTTACGCATATAGTCAAATCGCCGCTTGGAACGGACGGTGGACCACTCGCGAAAGAAGCCGACGCCGAAGACCGCGCCAACGGTAATGTGGGTCGAACTCACGGGGAAACCGAACCAGGCGGCGACGATGACGGTGAGGGCCGCAGACACGGCGACGCAATAGGCACGCATCGGATTGAGCTTGGTGATCTGTTCGCCAAGCAGACGGATGAGCCGCGGCCCATAGAGCAGAACGCCAACGGAGATGCCGCAGCCGCCGATCATGACGACCCAGAAGGGCGCCTTCTGCGTGCTTGTCTCGGCCAGCACGGTGAGCGAGCCGCCAAGCCCGACATCGCGAACGATCGCAGCGAGCGGGCCGATGGCGTTGGCGACGTCGTTGGCGCCATGCGCGAAGGACATCAGGGCTGCAGAGCAGATCAACGGCAGGCGGAAAAGCTTGCGCAACGAGCTGTTCTTGTTTTCCAATCCCGCCGATTGCGCCGCCACAAGCGGCCATGCGCCGAGCCACGCGATGATGCCGACACTGAGGCCGATCGCAAGATTGAGGATATTGGGTATCGTACCTTTGGGTTCGAGCTGGACCACGAGATAGCCCGAGAAGGCGCCGGCCATCAGTCCGATCAGGATCGGAATCCAATATCTGGCGGCGGCAATCTTGTCGTCGCGATAGATGATGCATGTCTCGATAAAGTAGAGGATGCTGGCGGCGATGGTGCCGCCCAGAAAGGGTGTGACAACCCAGCCTGCGGAAATGGCTGCCAGCGTGTTCCAGTTCACCAGCTCCGGGCCGACGGCGGCTGCACCTGCGCCGACGACGGCGCCAACGATCGTATGTGTCGTCGAAACCGGCGCTTTTAGCCAGGTGGCGAAATTGATCCAGAGTGCCGCGGCAAGCAGGGCCGCCATCATCAGCCAGGCAAGTTTGCCGATGCTGACGATGCGATTGGTATCGACGATATGGGTCGAGATCGTATTGATGACCGGGCCGCCGGCAATCGTCGCGCCGAGGATCTCGAAGATGGCGGCCATGACGAGGGCCTGCGTCATGGTGATCGCGCGCGCACCGACCGCCGCACCGACATTGTTGGCGACGTCTTTCGCGCCGATGTTCATGGCCATGTAGCCGGCAAGGGCTACGGCGGCAAAGATCAGCGTCGCGCGCGGCTGGTTGAAAACGTAGATGCCGGCGAAGACCATGGCGAGACCGAGGAAGATCAGGCCGATACCCGGCGCCACCAGACGCCTCGTGACGTGATGCGTCGCGTCCTCGACATAGGTGAATTTGTCGAGGTCCTTGTCGAGCGTCCTTTTTACAGGTGTGGCCGGTCGGTCGGGCATGCAATTCTCTGAATCAAAACTCTCGTATTGCGCTGACCGATAAGGCGCGCAATATCCACCAAGCATACTGGCACAGTTTTTTGTGAGTAATGTGGCTTATTCGGCCTGCGAAACCACCGGAGCGGCCGGCATCCGGCGCGCGAAGGCGAGAATGAGATCGTGCAGTTCCGGTTCGCGAACGCGTTCGGCTGCTTCCTCGCAGGAGACCCACTCCATGGAGCGCTCGCCCTTTTCCTTGAAGTTCTTGACGAGTTCGTTGACTTCGAGAGCGTAGACCTGCACGCGGCATGGCACCTGGATGCCGTCCTTGAGCACCTTGTCGTAGCCGAACGAGCCGAGCGGCTCAGTTTCCACCACGCCGCGCACGCCTGCCTCTTCATAGGCTTCGCGGGCAGCGACTTCATGGGAGAGCTTGCCGGGCATAGGCCATCCCTTGGGGATGACCCAGCGACCAGTGTCGCGGCTGGTCAGCAACAACATCTCAAGATGACCGGTTTTCTTTTTCACCCGATAACAAAGCGCAGCATATTGCTGTCGCGGCGGACGCCGAAACATGAGTTGCACATCATTTGCTATGCGGCTGAGAAAGGCCAATTGTCGGTTCACCTTTGAGAGTTGGAGTGAAGGCTGGAATCTATATTATCACGGTGCGGAAAAATTTTGCGCTCCATATAAGGCTATATGGTATTTCCCCACAAAATTATTGAGTGTTGCGTAGAGAAAAATGCAAAGATTTGTCTTCTGATATTCGCCAGCGATTGTGCTGAAAGCGACATTCAACAGCATTTTCGTGCCGCAGATGGCGCAATCGCATGGATGTGGCTGCTATCATTTTGGAAAGAAAGAAAAACTTATTATGTCCGAACGCATCCCGCCTCGACGCCTGCCGCCCTTGAACGCGCTGCGTGCTTTCGATGCGGTTGCGCGCTGCGGCAGCGTCCTGAAGGCGGCCGATGAGCTTGGCGTCGTGCGCGGGGCTATCAGGCAGCAGCTGAACCTGCTGGAGGCACATTTTGGCGTACCCCTGTTCGACCGGGAGAACGGCAGGCTGGTGCTGACGGCGAAGGGCAGGGCATTCGCCGATTCCGTTGGTGTCGCCTTTGGCATCCTCACCCGGGCCTCCGCCGAACTTTCCGTTGGCGAACCGCGGTCGATTCGACTCGGCGTTCCCTCGGCTTTTGCCGTCTGGTGGCTGATGCCGCGCGTCGCCGCGCTTCAGACGGCACTTCAGGATATCGATATCGACATCGTGCCGATGGCGACAGTCGAGCCGCTTGCCAAGCGCCCCGACCTCGAAGCGGTCATCATGGGCGGCGAATACCGGCCGATGCGCGATATCACCGCTATCCGCTTCATGGAGGATGAGTTCGGTCCCATCGCAACGCCCGATGTCGCCGATCGCCTCGGACTTGCCAACGGTGTTCCGGCACTTGCCGGAGCTGTTGCCCTTGCAAGCCGTTCCGCCCCGAGCCTGTGGGAGGATTGGTTTGCCGAAAGCGGTCATGTCCCCATCCGCTTTGCCGGCAATCGCGAATTCGAAGACCTGCTGCTTGCGCTCGGCGCCGCCCGCTCGGGCCTCGGGGTCGCCATCGCCCCGCGCACCGCCATTGGCGAGGATTTCGATCGCGGTACTTTGGTCGCGCCATTCGGCTTCATCCGTAGGCCGGCGGGCTATAGCCTCAGCATTCGCAGCAGCGATGTGAGGGACCCGGCGCTGGTGCGATTGGCGGATTGGCTAAGCGAGGCGGGGGCCGAACCGGCTTAGCACAGCATCACAGAAAGACGCATTCACATGGCAGATTTTCTGCCATGCAACGCAATGTAATGTCCATCGACACCTCCTTTGCGATCATGCCAGATCGCGGCATCGAACCAACCGGCAGGAGCGCATCATGGATCAGCCTTCTTCTCTTTCGCGTATCGACTGGGTGGCGCGCAGCTGCCGTCTGCTGGCGGCCACAACAGCGGAATTTCGTGACACAAAACCCTTTGCCGGCCTCACAATCGGCACCGGCATTCACCTCGAGCCGAAGACCGTTGCGCTGCTGATGACGCTGCGTGCCGGCGGCGCGGATCTCGTCTGCACCGGCAATCTCAACAGCACCCAGCCGGAAACGGTGGACTATCTGCGCGCTCAGGGCATCAAGGTCTTTGCGACACAGACCCGCGACGCGGAGGAGCATGGTGCGCGTCTCGACGCGATCCTGGCGGAAAAGCCGGACCTGCTGCTCGACAATGGTGGCGATCTCTTCGCCCGCGCGGCCGACAGGCCCTATGCTAATCTGCTTGGCGGCACCGAGGAAACCACATCCGGCCGCACCCGGCTGATGCCGATGCGCGACAAGCTCAACATGCCGATCCTCGTCATCAACGACAGCCCGATCAAGCAGTTCGCCGAAAACCGGCATGCTGTCGGGCAAAGCCTGTTCGAGAGCTATCTGCGCTTCACCAACCGCTCCACCAATGGCAAACATGTGACCGTCTTTGGTTACGGTGCCTGTGGCAAGGGCACCGCTACATGCTTCCGCAATGCATTCTCCACCGTCAGCGTTGTCGATATCGATCCGGTCACGACGCTTGAAGCACATCTCGACGGCTTCACGACGCCGCTGCATGAATCGGCGATCCGCTCTGCCGATATCCTGATCACTGTGACAGGCTATCCAGGCATCATCACGGTTGCCGATCTGCCCTTGATCAAGGATGGCGCGATCCTGATGAACGGCGGCCACTTCCCGCATGAGATCGATGTCGAAGGCTTCCGCGATAGTCCCGATGTCGCCGGCGTCGATCAGTACGAAGCTGAGCAGATCGAGACCGTCCGCATGCGAGATGGCCGTGCCTTCCACATTCTCGGCGGCGGCCACATGGCCAATCTGGCCGGCCCGCGTCCGCTGGGGAATACCGTCGAATCCATGGATCTCGGCTTTGCCCTGCAGGCGCGATGCCTGGAGAGGGTCGCCAAGGGCAGCCTTGGCAAGGAAGCCTGCGTCATCCCCGTTCCCACTGACATCGATGCCCTAGTCGCCTCCGCCTATCTCAACCTCGCGCGATAGGCATCAGGCTCCGGACAGCGCCTGCGGCAGCAATCGGTCGTAGAGTGCCGCCATTTCGTCGCCGAAGCAGCAGAAGATGATCTCATCGAAGGCGCCATCCTCGCTTTCGGCAAGGGTAGTGCGGATCGCGATTCCCGCTGCCGGCTTGGCGGGAAAGCGATAGACGCCGGTGGAAATGGCAGGAAAGGCGATGGTCTTCAGATCGTGTTGCCGGGCAAGGTTGAGGCTGTTGCGATAGCAGTCGGCAAGCAGCTCCTCTTCGCCATGGTTTCCGCCATTCCAGACGGGGCCGACCGTGTGGATCACATGCGTTGCCGGCAGGCGATATCCGCCGGTCATCTTTGCCTGGCCGGTCTTGCAACCATTCAGCGTCCGGCATTCCGCGAGAAGCTCAGGCCCCGCAGCGCGATGGATCGCGCCATCAACACCGCCACCGCCGAGCAGGCTGCTGTTGGCCGCATTGACGATCGCATCGACCTTGAGCTTTGTAATATCGCCAAGCGCCACCGTGAAGCGGGTCTCCGAATTTGGGGCGAGATCGGAACGGATGCTCTCGGGCGCGGACATGACGGTCTCCTCGATCCTATAAGGGTTCTCATCGCTCCCAATAGGGAACAGGGCCGTAAAGTTCCGCCAGAAAGTCGATGAAGACGCGCACTTTCGCCGGCAGGAACTGCCGGCTGGGGTAAACGGCCGATAGCGTCACATTGTGCGAGCCTTCATAGGCCGGCAGCACCTGAACGAGGCGGCCGTCCCGCAATTCCGGCCCGATATCCCAGGTGGAACGCAGCGCAATGCCGAGGCCGGCGATGACGGCTTCGCGCACGACCTCGCTGGAATTGGTGATGAGCCTGCCCTCGGGGCGGAAGATCAGGCTGCCTTTCGGTCCCTCCAGCCGCCACGGATCGAGATTGTGCGCAGGTAGGCAGATATGCCGGCGCAGATCGTCGATATCCTCGGGCATGCCATGGGCCTCGATATAGGCAGGGGAGGCGCAGAGCACGCGGCGCACCGGCGCGAGCCGGCGCGCGACGAGACTGGAATCCGTGAGCTCGGCAATGCGGATGGCAAGATCGAAGCCGCCGCCGACGATATCGACGAATTCGTCGCTGAGCACCAGATTGAGCGCCAGTTCGGGATGCGCCTGCATGAAGGATTTCAGATGCGGCGCGATGTGCATCCGGCCGAAGGATGTTGGAGCGGAGATTTTCAGGGTGCCGTGCATCTGCGAAGAGCGCCCGGCAATATAGGCTTCCGCTTCTTCCAATCCGGCAAGAATGGCAAGCACCCGATCGTAGAAACCCTGACCCGCTTCCGTCAGCGAAATCTGCCGCGTGGTACGCTGCAGAAGCCGCGTGCCGAGCCTGTCTTCAAGGCGCTTGATCCGCTTGGAAATGACGGCCGGCGAAAAGCCGAGTGCGCGGCCTGTCAGGGACATGCTGCCGGTCGCAACTACGCTGGCGAAGATTTCGAGATCCCCTAAATTGGTCATGCAGAATTATTTCCTGTTTTGGAATAAGTGCTTATCATTTGCTCCAAACTTGGGAAAGCGCTAAGCCTGTAATGCGCTAAAAGGGGCTGCGTCCGTAATGGGATGCAGAAGGAGGACCGCATGGCCGAGGCCATTTCATTTCTGGAGCCGCGTGCGGATGTTCTGGCGCGGCGCAGCGCGATCGTTGCAGACCTCGCGGATCTTCTCGCGCCGGAATGCCTGATCCACGAGCAGCGCGAACTCGTGCCCTTCGAAACCGATGCCTTCGTGTCCTATCGCCGCCTGCCGCTCGCCGTCGCCTTGCCACGCTCGACGGCGGAAGTGGCGGCCGTCATGAAATATTGTCACCGCTACGGCATTCCCGTCGTGCCGCGCGGTGCTGGCACATCGCTCTCCGGCGGCGCGATACCGCAGGAGGATGCCGTCGTTCTCGGCCTCTCCAAGATGAACCGCATCCTCGATATCGATTATGCCAATCGCACCGCGACGGTGCAGGCGGGGGTGACGAACCTGCTCGTTTCCGAAAGCGTCTCGGCCGACGGCTTCTTCTATGCGCCCGACCCGAGTTCGCAGCTTGCCTGCACCATCGGCGGCAATATCGGCATGAATTCCGGCGGCGCCCACTGTCTGAAATACGGTGTCACGACGAACAATCTGCTCGGCGTCAAGCTGGTGTTGACCGACGGCACCGTCATCGATCTCGGCGGCAAGGCGCTGGATGCGTCGGGCTACGATCTGCTCGGCCTTGTCTGTGGCTCCGAAGGCCAGCTCGGCATCGTCACCGAGGCGACGGTGCGGCTCATCGCCAAGCCGGAAGGCGCCCGGCCGGTGCTCTTCGGCTTCGACAGTTCCGAGGAGGCCGGCGCCTGCGTGGCCGATGTCATCGCCGCCGGGATCATCCCTGTTGCCATTGAATTCATGGACAAGCCGGCGATCGAGATCTGTGAAGCCTTTGCCAAAGCCGGCTATCCCCTCGATGTAGGGGCCTTACTGATCGTCGAGGTTGAAGGCTCGGAAGCCGAAATGGACGATATGCTGGCTAGCATTATCGCCATTGCCCGCACCCACAAGGTCAAGACCGTGCGCGAATGCCAGTCGGCGACCGAGGCGGCGTTGATCTGGAAAGGCCGGAAATCCGCCTTCGGTGCCACTGGCCGCATTGCCGACTATATCTGCATGGATGGTACCGTGCCGCTCAGCCAGCTCCCCTATGTCCTGCAGAAGACGACGGAGATCGTTGATCGCTATGGCCTGCGCGTCGCCAATGTTTTCCACGCAGGCGATGGCAATATGCATCCGCTAATCCTCTTCAATGCCAATGACCCCGATGAGGCAGCCAGGGCGGAAGCGGCCGGCAACGATATCCTGCGGCTCTGCGTCGATGCCGGCGGTTGCCTCACCGGCGAGCATGGTGTGGGCATCGAGAAGCGCGACCTGATGCGTCATCAATATGCCGATGTCGATCTTGCCCAGATGATGTCGGTCCGCGCCGCTTTCGACCCGGGCTGGATCCTCAACCCATCCAAGGTCTTCCCCCTCGATGGACGCAATGCCGCATGACGGAATTTCACCCCAGGACTGAGGAGGAAGCGGCCTCCATCATCAGTGATCATGCCGCGCGCGCTGCGGCTCTTGCAGTCGTCGGCGGCAACACGCGATCCGGCTTCGGCAATGCGGTCGCGTCCGAAGCGGTGCTCTCGTCAAGTGACCTGACCGGTATTGTCGCCTACAATCCAGGTGAGATGGTGATGACGGCTCGCGCCGGCACCCCGGCCGCGGAGATCGAGGCCGCTCTTGCCGAGGCCGGCCAGATGATGGCCTTCGAGCCCATGGATCATAGGCCGCTGATGGCGACTGAAGGTGAGCCGACGATCGGCGGCATCTTCGCGGCCAATGTCTCCGGGCCGCGCCGTTTCGTCAGCGGTGCCGCGCGCGACAGCCTGCTCGGCGTCCGCTTCGTCAATGGCAGGGGTGAAATCGTCAAGGCCGGGGGGAGGGTGATGAAGAATGTCACCGGCCTCGATCTGGTCAAGCTGATGGCCGGCTCGCACGGTACGCTCGGCCTTCTGACCGAAGTAACGTTCCGCGTGCCGCCAAAGCCGAAGACGGAGGAAACGATCGTCGTCTCCGGCCTCAACGATGCGGAAGCCGCCAATGCCATGGCTGCGGCCATGGCTCTGCCGCTCGAGGTATCGGGCGCCGCCCATCTGCCGCTGACCGTCGCCTGGTTCTTTCTCGACGGCAAGCTGCCGCAAGGGGAGGCGACTGTGCTGCGCATTGAGGGGCTTCCGGGCTCCGTCTCGGTCCGCGGCGAAAAGCTTACCGCCGCGATGGCCCGGCTCGGGTCGGTGAAGCGCCTTGCAGAAGATGACAGCCGCAGGCTCTGGCGCGAGATCCGCGATGTAAAGCCCTATGCGGATGGCACGACGCGCCCCGTTTGGCGTGTGTCCGTGGCACCCAGCATCGGCCACCAGCTCGTCGCGGCACTTCGTCTGGAAGAAGGCGTGGATGCCTATTATGACTGGCAGGGTGGTCTTGTCTGGATGCGCATGGAAGCAGAACCCGAAGGCGATATGCTCAGGCGCTACATTCATGCTTTAGGCGGTGGGCATGCCACCTTGATGCGCGCCACCCCGGCCCACCGCGCGACGACAGCGGCTTTCCAGCCGCAGCCCGAAGCGGTGGCGCTGCTGTCTGTGCGCGTGAAGGAAAAATTTGATCCGGCCGGGATTTTCAATCCGGGGAAGATGGGGTGATGCGGATGGAGTCTTTGGCTGGTTACCCCCTCACCCTAGCCCTCTCCCTGCGGCGGAGAGGGAATGACCTTGTTTGCCGCGATTCCACGATTTTCTTTCCGGCAGGGGAGGAGGAAGATGGATTCCTCCTTCTCCCCCTGGGGAGAAGGTGCCCGACAGCGCGGATGAGGGGGCTCGACGGGATATGATGGGCGCCTTTGTTCTGGTAGGCAAGAATCGAGGGCTCGGCTGATGCAAACCAATTTCACGCCCGAACAGCTTGCCGATCCGCATGTGGCCGAATCCGAGGCGATCCTGCGCAAATGCGTCCATTGCGGCTTCTGCACCGCCACCTGTCCGACCTACGTGACGCTCGGCAATGAGCTCGACAGCCCGCGCGGCCGCATCTATCTCATCAAGGATATGCTGGAAAACGGCCGGCCAGCCGATGCCGAAGTGGTGACACATATCGACCGCTGCCTTTCCTGCCTTGCCTGCACCACGACCTGTCCTTCCGGTGTCGATTACATGCGCCTGATCGACCACGCGCGCGTCCATGTCGAGAATACCTACAAACGTCCGCTGATGGACCGGCTGACCCGCAATGTGCTGGCCGCTGTTTTGCCCTATCCCCGCCGCTTCCGGCTGGCCCTGCAGCTTGCGAACTTTGGCCGACCGTTCAAGGGGCTGTTGAAGCGCGTTCCAGCATTGAAGGCTTTCGCTGCCATGCTCGATCTTGCGCCGCGCAGCATCCCAGCGCCATCTGCCTTTGCCAAGCCCGCCCGCTACGAGCCGCAAGCGGAGCGGCGCGGTCGCGTGGCGATCCTGACGGGCTGCGCCCAGCCGGTGCTCGATCCCGAAATCAACGCGGCCACCATCCGCCTGCTGACGCGCCTCGGTGTCGAGGTCGTCGTGCCGGAGGGGGAAGCGTGCTGCGGTTCGCTGGTTCATCACATGGGCCGCGAGGAACAGGCGCTCGCCGCCGCCCGCGCCAATGTCGATGTGTGGCTGCGCGAGATCGAGGCCGGAGGACTTGATGCCATCATCGTCACCGCTTCAGGTTGCGGCACGACGATTAAGGATTATGGTCATATGCTGCGCCTCGATCCGGCCTATGCCGACAAGGCGGCAAGGGTCTCGGCGCTTGCCAAGGACGTCACGGAATATCTCGCAAGTCTCGACCTTCCGTCACATATGCCGCGCGGCATCGCGGTCGCCTATCATTCCGCCTGCTCCATGCAGCATGGGCAGAAGATCACAATGGCGCCGAAGCTGCTTTTGAAGGCGGCCGGCTTCACGGTGCGCGACCCGGCGGAGGGACATCTTTGTTGCGGCTCGGCCGGCACCTACAACATCATGCAGCCGGAAATTTCGGCCGAGCTGAAAGCGCGCAAGGTCAGGAACATCGAGGCGACGAAAGCCGATATCATCGCAACGGGCAACATCGGCTGCATCACCCAGATCGCCACCGGAACCGGCATTCCCATCCTGCATACGGTGGAATTGCTGGATTGGGCCTATGGCGGCGAGATACCGGCGAAACTGAAGGGCCTGCAGCCGGCTGCTGCTTAGAGCAATTCCAGGAAAAGTGCAGAGCGGTTTTTCGTCTGGAATTGCGTCCTAATGCAGCTTGTCCGGCGTGGGCAGGCGATGAGCCTGCCATTCGACCTCGAACCGGTCGGCGGCAATCTGCGTCATGCTGATGCGATCCTGTCCTTCCTCGAAGAAGAGGCCATCCACCAGGCCGGCGATGCCGTCATAGAACGAGCCTTCCACAAGGCTGGTGACTCGCGGCCTCTCACGGCCCAATGCAGCATAGTCGGCAACCGACATACAATGCCGGCGGCCGTCCGCGAACACGTCGATCAGTCGCGGAACATCGCCGGCGACATCGACTTCATAATAAACGATGACTGGCTCCTCGCTTTCCGGATGGATCCAGTCACATCGGTAGTAGAAAAAGCTCATGGCTGAAACATAGCACAAGATCCCCCAAGCCTGAACCGGTTTAAGGGATCGATTGCGACTTCAGCCGGAAGGACGTCAGAAGTTGAACGAAACGCCGAAGTCGAGCGCGTGCGTAAAGACCCTGGTCTTCAGCGTATCGCCGCTGTCGATCGAGACGTTGTTCACGAAGTTGTAGTTGCCCTTATATTCGACGAAGGTCGACCAGTGCTTGGCGAACTGATAGCTGACGCCCGCCTGTGCCTGCAGCGAAGCACCGCCGAACTGGTAGTCGAAGGTTGTGCCCGATGCGCGGGTGACTTCGACGTGCGGCACGTTGATACCGGCACCCAAGCCCACATAGGGCGTCCAGTTGCGGCTCGGATCCTGGAAGCGGTAGAGCGCGTTCAGCGTCAGCATGTTCAGGCCGTCTGTGAATTCGAAATGCGACCAGCCGGGCGTATTGCCGAGATCGCCATAGACCTTCGCATGGGTATAATCGAGCGACACGCCCCAGTTCGGCTTGTCGAACTCATCGAGCCACCAGATGCCGCGGAAGCCGAAATAGGGCGGCATCTTGAAGGATTTGCCCGACCAGTTCGGGTCGAAATCGGCGCCGTCCGACGTGGTCACATTGCTGCCTGTCGCGCCCTGTATGCCGCCGTAAGCGGAAAATTGCATCTCTGCCGAGGCAGAGCTTGCGGCAAATACGAATGCGGAAGTCGCAAGCGCGGCGAATGCCGGCTGCTTGATGCGAAATGCACGATGCATATGAAATCCCCGAATGCCAAAGTGCCGCCATCTAAACGCGCTTCCATGACACTTCTATTGCAGTCATGGGTCGGCAAGTACGGCTTAGGCGGGAAAACTGACGTCAAACTGAAGGCGACGCTCCGTTTTTCAGCGGTGCAGCGTGATAAGTTTCAGGCTGTAACACCGGCGCAACAGTGTCTCCATCCGCGCCTGCATGCAATAGGCTATTACAAGTGATACGGGCATCCTTCCGTGGCGTGAATGATGCCATGCCAGGAAAGGACGCCCGTTATCTTGATGCCTGATTCGGGCGGAGTCTATCAGCCGCCGAACAGGGTTCTCAGCACATCGACGCCGCGATCCTGGTAGCTGACCTCGCCCTGCTTGTTGCCGGGACCGACGACGATGACCTTCGTGCCGACCGGAACGCGGTCATAGAGATCGATCACATCCTTGTTCATCATGCGGATGCAGCCGGAGGACATGTTGAGGCCGATGCTCCATGGCTGGTTGGTCCCATGGATTCGGAAGGCGGTGTCGTTACCGTTGCGATAGAGGTACATGGCGCGCGCGCCGAGCGGGTTATCTTCGCCGCCTTCCTGATAGGCCGGCAGCTTGTGGCCCTTTTTGGCTTCGCGAACGATCATTTCCGGCGGCGGAGTCCAGCCGGGCCATTCCGCCTTGCGGCCGACCTTGACCACGCCCGACCAGCCGAAGCCATCGCGGCCGACGCCGATGCCGTAGCGTCTTGCGCGATTATTGCCTTCGACGAGGTAGAGATACTTGTTGTTGGTGTCGACGATGACTGTGCCCGGCTCCTCGTTCGTTGCCAGCCGCACCATGCGCCGCTGAAACTGCGGCTTCACCTGGCCCTGTGGTTCCATCGCCACCTTGATTACGTCGGCGCGCGTGGCCGACGTCGCAATGGGTGCTGAAGCGGTGAAGGCTGCTGCGTTCGATGCTGCAAGAAGACACGCCGCAACGACACCTGTCGTCACGATCGACAATGCTGCTTTCATAATGGCATTCCCCTCGTTGAATTCGCTAGGAAACTACCGGAACCGACGAAGGGATCAAGATCAAAATGCCCGATGAGGAGAATGGCCTGGAAGAACCGGCCTCTCTTCTATCGCGGATCAGACTATAGTCTGAACTATAGTGGAGGGCTTTCCGGTGCGGCGAATACTGCCCCTTCGATGGGATAGTATCGCCGCACAGGTCCCCCGTCGTTCAAGATTACATGACGGTGACGCGGGTGCCGACCTTGACGCGGTTGTAGAGGTCGATGACATCCTCGTTGCGAAGCCGGATGCAGCCGGAGGAGACGGCACTGCCGATCGTCCAGGGCGCGTTGGTGCCATGGATGCGATAGAGGGTGGAGCCGAGATACATGGCGCGGGCGCCGAGCGGATTGCCTTCACCGCCTTCCATGTGCGCCGGCAGATAATGGCCCTTGGCTGCTTCGCGGGAGATCATTTCGGCCGGCGGCGTCCAGTCCGGCCATTCCTGCTTGCGGGTCACGGTGTGAGCGCCGGCCCATTCGAAGCCCGGCTTGCCGACGCCGACGCCGTAGCGTCGCGCCTTGCCGCCATCCATCACCAGATAAAGGAAACGGTTATTGGTATCGATGACGATGCTGCCGGGCTTTTCCTTCGTCTGATAGTCGACGATCTGCGGCAGGAACTGCGGATCGATCTGGCCACGGATTGCCGGATATTGCGGACGAGCCATGGCGACCTGCTGCACGGCGGGACGTGCAAACAGCCCGCGCGGCTGCACGACTTGGCGCACCTGCGGATTGGCCTGCTGCTCCATTCTGGGATCGGCGGCGCGGCGCGCCATCGGGCGGGGATAGACGACCGGCTGCACGTTGCCGCCGCCAAGCTGCATCACCCAGGGGGCGGTCAGATCGGGACTGACGATGACGGGCGGGCGCGACTGATAGCGATCGTCGGCAAAGGCGGTGGAGGCAAGCAGGCTTAGAGCGCCCGCGGCAAACAGGACGGCATGTTTCATCATCGGACAAACTCTCTACACATGGGCCGAAGATGGGCGCGAAAGCACCCGGTCGAAACCATGGTGCCACTTGCACGCGAGCGAATGGTAAACATCTATTCATCAAAATGCCGCGAAGCCGATAAAGCTTTGTCAGGGTTACCGCTTGGTTTGGAAAGATGGTTTGCAAGTGGTAAATCATGAATCGGAATGCGCGGTCGTCGAAGTCAGTCTATGAATTTAAGCGTTTGATTGATCTCAATTTATCCGATAGTTGCATACCGGCTCCCGGTAGCGCCTGCTGAAATAGGGGACGAAACGCGAAAATGGCCGAAACAGGCATTATCACCGGCGAAGATGGCAAGGACCGCTGCTTCTGGCACGGCAATCTGCCGGAATATCAGCGCTATCATGACGAGGAATGGGGTCGGCCTGTTGTCAATGACATCAGACTCTTCGAGAAGATCTGCCTCGAAGGCTTCCAGTCGGGCCTGTCCTGGCTGACGATACTGCGCAAGCGCGAGAATTTTCGCGCCGCTTTTGCGGGCTTCGATTTCGAGAAAGTCGCCAAGTTTGGCGAGGCTGATATCGAGCGCTGCCTCGGCGATGCCGGCATCATCCGCCATCGCGGCAAGATCGTTTCCACCATCAACAATGCTCGCCGCGCCATTGAGATGCGCGACGAATTCGGTTCGCTCGCCCGCTATTTCTGGAGCCATGAGCCGACCGCCGCCGAGCGCCCGGAGATCTTTGACCTTGCCCATCTGCGCGCCAATCCGACCACAGCGGCTTCGGTGCGGATTTCGAAGGATCTGAAGAAACGCGGCTGGACCTTTGTCGGCCCGACCACAGTTTATGCCTTCATGCAGGCCATGGGCCTGGTCAACGACCACATCGAGGGCTGCTATTGCCGGAAAGAGGTGGAGGCGATGCGTTGCGCATTGGTGCGACCGTGAGAGCTGTGCTTCTTGGTCTTTCGCTGACGATGGTTGCGCTGTTCAACGCCGCAGTGGCCCATGCGCAAAGCAATACCCAGCAACAGCAGCTGCCGCAGCTCGATCGTGGCGAAAAGCTTGAAAAGATCGCCCTGCCGGCCGTCCTCGAGCGGCTGACGGGCTGGACGAAATTCGGCAAGGGCAAGGTCTACATGCTGCCGCTGAAGAAGGGCCAGCATGTGCGGATTACCTTCAGCTCGAAGAGCAAATATGCCTATATGGCGATCTTCGACCTCTCGTCGAGCGAGGATGAATCCTTCTTCGGCACGGATGAAGACGGCAACACCGCCGACGTCACCGTCAATGAGGATACGACCTGGCTGATCAAGCCCTATTATTCGCGCGTCACGCGCCGGCGCGGTCTCGGTGCGCCATACGAGATCCTCATCGACCCCAATCCGCCGGCCGCGCAGCAGGCGCCGGCTGATCAGCAGAAGGATCAGGGACCGATGCTGTTTCCGCCGCGTTCGAAGCAGGGACAGTAAGGGTTATTGCAACGCTTCGATCACGCCATGCAATTCGCCGAGATGGCCGATCTTGCGGAAACGTGGTGCGTCGGTCGGTTCCTCGACATGCTCGAACGACCATGTAAGTTCGTGGGGCACGAAGACGCCGTAGCTGCCGGCAGCAAGCGCCGGCACGATGTCCGATTTCAGTGAATTGCCGATCATCATGGCCCGTTCCGGCCCGTCGCCCACCTTGGAAAAGATGCGGCGATAGGTGGACGCATTCTTGTCCGAGACGATCTCGACCGCATCGAAGAGGTCGCCGAGTCCGGATTGCGCAAGCTTGCGCTCCTGATCGAAAAGATCGCCCTTGGTAATCAGCACCAACAGATACTTTCCCGAGAGGGCCTCCAGCGTTTGACGCACATGCGGCAATGTCTCGACCGGGTGGGCGAGGAGATCGCGGCCGATATCGAGGATTTGGGCGATGACGGTCGATGGCACTTCGCCCTCCGTGATCTCGATGGCTGTTTCGATCATCGAGAGGGTGAAACCTTTGATGCCGAAGCCGTAGTGACGAAGATTGCGCTTTTCCGCCTCCAGCAGGCGCGCGGAAATGACGTCGCTTGCGGCGTGATCGGCGAGTAACTCGGTAAACTGCAGTTCCGTCAGCCGATAGAATTGTTCGTTCTGCCAGAGCGTGTCATCGGCGTCGAAGCCGATTGTCGTTAGGGGACGTTGCGTCATCGATCTATCCGTTCTGCGCATGATATGAAGGCTGGAGTCTAATCCGCGCCCGGTCGGACGCAAGAGCAAGCGTCGGTCACCGCATCGTGATCGGTCCGAGGTCTCGCGTTGAAATCGGTTTCCGGTGCATTATGTCCTTGTTGTCTCGATCGCCGCGGAGCCAGAGCCCGGCCTCGACGACTGTCTTATGACCTCCCAGGGCAGTGCCGACAGCGGCTGCCGTGCCGAGGCCAATTCATAGCGAAAAGATAGCGTTCACCGGCCGGAAGAGTCTTCCGGCTGACCACAAGGGAATTTCTCCTATGCGTTACAATCAACTCGGCAATACCGGCCTTTTCGTCTCCGAACTCTGCCTGGGGACGATGACCTTCGGTGAAGCCAATCCCAACACGCCCTGGGGCTCGATCGCAGATGTCGACCAGGCTCTGGCCGACAAGATCGTCGAAGGCTCGCTTGCCGCCGGCGTCAACTTCATCGACACCGCCGACGTCTACTCCTTCGGCAATTCCGAAAAGCTGCTCGGCCAAGCCCTGAAGAATCTCGGCGTTCCCCGCAAGGATGTCGTCATCGCCACCAAGGTCTATGGCGTCATGGGCGACAAACCGAACGATCGCGGCGCCTCGCGCGGCCATATCATGGACTCGGTGCAAGCAAGTCTTGACCGGCTGCAGACCGATCATATCGATCTCTATCAGATCCACGGCACCGATATCGTGACACCGATCGACGAGACGCTGCGGGCGCTGGACGATCTCGTTTCGCGCGGTCTTGTGCGTTATGTCGGCGTCTCCAACTGGCAGGCCTGGCGCATCGCGAAGGCGCTCGGCATTTCCGAGCGCTGCGGTTTCGCCCGCTTCGAGACGGTGCAGGCCTATTATTCCATCGCCGGCCGCGATCTGGAGCGTGAAATCGTGCCTGTCATGGCTGAGGAAAAGCTCGGGCTCATGGTCTGGTCGCCGCTCGCCGGTGGTCTGCTCTCGGGCAAGTATGGCCCGGGCGCCCCGGGCAACGGCGAGGGCCGGCGTGCGAGCTTCGATTTCCCGCCCGTCGACAAGGATCGAGCCTGGGCCTGCGTCGCCGCCATGCGCGAAGTTGCCGAGAAGCATGGTGCAAGCGTCGCCACGGTGGCACTTGCCTGGATCCTGGCGAAGCCCTTCGTCACGAGCATCATCATCGGCGCCAAGCGCCTCGATCAGCTCGATCAGAATTTGGCGGCCGTCAAGCTGAAGCTCGATGCCGACGATATGGCCAAGCTCGATGAGGTCAGCGCGCTTGCGCCCGAATATCCCAGCTGGATGCTGGCCCGTCAGGGTGCCCAACGCGTGCCGCAGCCCTTCGAACCGAAGGCCTGATATCGTTCAAAGCCGGGCCGCAGCTTCTCGCGGCGGCCCGGCTCCACGTCAAAGCTCGATGACGATCTTGCCGAAGGGGCCGCGATCGAGCTGGTCGAAGGCGGCCGGCACCTCGCTGAGTGCATAGCGATGGCCGATGACGGGCTTCAGGCCGATGCTGTCGACCGCGAGCACGAAGTCTTCAAGCGAGCGGCGATGGCCGACGCCGATGCCCTGCACGGTGGGAGACTTTAGCAGCAGCGGTGCCACCGGACCGGAGATGTCGAAGCCCTCGAGGACACCGATAACGGAGATCTGGCCATGAGGCGCCACCGCCTTCAGGGACTGGCCGAAATTCGGGCCACCGGCAATTTCGATGATATGGTCGATGCCACGATCGTTGGTGAGGCGATAGACCTCTTCCACCCAATCGGCTTTGTTGCGGTCGATGCCATGATGAGCGCCCAAAGCCTTGACCCGCTCAAGCTTTTCCGGTCCAGAGGAGGTTACGAAGACCTCGGCGCCCTGGGCCGCGGCGATCTGCAGACCAAACAGCGCCACGCCGCCCGTTCCCTGCACCAATACGCTGTCACCGGGCTTGACCTTGCCGCGTTCCACCAGCGCGAACCAGGCCGTAAGGCCGGCGCAGGGCAAGGTGCTTGCCTCGGCATAATCGAGGCTCTTGGGTGCCGATACGAACCATCCTTCCGGCATGGAGATATATTCGGAGAGCACGCCGGGATAGAAGCCGCCAAGCGTCTTGTAGGGCGGTGTACGTGCATCGCCGAGCGGCTTGCCGTCGATCCAGCCGGGGTGGAAGGTCGAAATGACCCGGTCGCCGACGGAGAATCTGGTTACGTCGTCTCCCACCGCTTCGACGACGCCCGCCATATCGGAGGCCGGCACGAAGGGAAATTGGATCGGTAGGCCCATGCCGGTCTCACGCACGAGCTTGTCGCGATAGTTCAGTGAAACGGCTTTGACTCGCACAAGCACTTCGCCGCGCGCGGGTTTGGATACTGCCGTTTCCGTGAGGTTCAAGGGAGCACCGACGGCAATCGTATCAAGAGTCCAGCGCTTCATAGTCTTCGTCATCATGATCTCCTGAGAGAAATTGGAAGCAATGGACCGAGCATATCGTTGCTTTCTGATCGCCAGTGGCGATATTATTTCCGCTTACTGGTTCCTTAAGGGAAGCAATCATCATGAATGACATGCTCAACGGCATTCCCGAATTCGTGGAGGCGGTCGAAGCCGGCGGCTTTTCGGCCGCGGCGGCGCGCATGAATCTCTCCCGCTCGGCGATCGGCAAGACCATCGCCAGACTGGAGCGGCGCCTGAATGTGCGCCTCTTTCACCGCACCACCCGCATGCAGAGCCTGACGGACGAAGGCCAAGCTTTTTATGAGCGCTGCCGCCGGGCGCTGGATGAGATACAGTCTGGCGAGGCTATGCTGGAATCGGGCAAGCGGGAGGTTACCGGACGTCTTCGTATCTCCATGCCTGTCCTTTTCGGTCGTCGCTGCGCTGCTCCGCTGTTGCTGGAATTGGCGCGTATCCACCCCAAACTTGAGCTCGACCTTTCCTTCAGCGATCGCGTGGTCGATCTCTTCGACGAGGGTTTCGATCTCGCCATTCGCAACGGCGTGTTGCGGGACGAAGCCGGCCTTGCCGCGCGCAAGATCGCCCTCCATCGCATGACGCTATGCGCCTCGCCGGATTATCTAGTCGCCAGAGGTACGCCCCAGACCATTGCCGATCTCGATAGCCACGATCTCGTCGTCTATGCCAGATCGGGAGAAGCCAAGAGATGGACCTTCCTGCAGGAAGATGGAGCGGCCGTCGACTATTTTCCGCAGACGCGGTTGCGTCTCGATGACCTGGAGGTCATTGCGGATGCGGCTGCCGCGGGGATGGGCATTGCGTGGCTGCCCTGTTGGCTGGTGCGGGACTATGTGCGCGCCGGTAAGCTCATGCAGGTGCTCAATGTCTCCAGCCGGCCCGTCAACGTCTATGCCGTCTGGCCGCAGGTGCCACAGCTTTCGCTGAAGATGCGCGTGGTCATCGACCTGCTCGCCGCGCGCCTGCCTGCAATCATGGACTGAGCATGTGACGATGCCTCCGGTTAAAGGAGTGCGCCCTCCGCAAATACCTGGTTCCAACGAAAGACCTTGACGGATTTGCGCAGGCCTGCCGCCCAGAATGGATCTTCCTTCACCAGACGATCGATGGCATCGGCGGTCTCCACTTCGACGAGCCACAGGCCGCCGGCAAAAGCATCGCCCTCCCGGCTGAGTGGTCCCGCCGTCCTGATGGAAGCGGCATTCGCCTCCAGGAAAGCGAAGTGACGAGGCAGATATTCCTTGCGGATCGCGGCGGCGTTTTGTTGATCATCCTCGAACAGGACAGCGAACAGGGTCATCGTTATCTCCTTACTGGATATTTCCAGTCTATGACTGCAATAATGCCGATACACGCGGTAAGTTTGCCGTAAGGAGCTGCAAAATTGCACGACGTCGATTGGAATGACCTGCGCCATATTCTGGCGCTCGCGCGGGGTGGATCCTTTGCCGCCGCCGGCAGAGTGCTTGGCACTGATGCGACGACGGTCGGTCGCCGCCTGCGCATTCTGGAAAAACGCCTCGGCACGACGCTGTTTGCGCGCGATGGAGGTGGCGCCCTATTGCCGACACCAGCGGGCGAGATCGCGGTCGCGAAGGCCGAGACGATCGAGGCCGAAGTCATGGCGCTGTCGGGTGCGTTGGATGCAGCCGATCCCATGGCACTCGGCAAGGTACGCCTCACGGCGGCGCCATCCTTCATCAGCCGGCTGTTGATCCCCGCGCTACCCAGCCTGTTGGCGCAGCATTCCGGCCTGCAATTGGAACTCATCGGCGATTCCAGAAATCTCAACCTGACGCGGCGCGAGGCAGACATGGCGCTGCGCCTTGCAAGACCTGCCGATATGACAAACGGCAAAGTCGTCGCCAGGCGGATCGCGACGCTTGACTATGCTGTCTACGTCGCTGCCGGGCAGGAGAGGCATGCAGAAGATTTGCCGTGGATCATCTATGAAGAGGCAATGGCGCATCTGCCGCATGCCCGCTGGATTGCCGCACAGGCAGAAAAGTCAGGTCGTTCCAGCCAGCTTGCGGTCAACGATGCCGAGGCTCTGCTGCAGGCCGCAGCTTCAGGATTGGGGCGCGCACTGCTGCCGAAAATCCTGGCCGGGAATGTGGGAGGTCTTTGCCGCGTCAATAGCGGCGACAGCAATCTGCCGGTGCGAGAGATGTGGCTGCTGATGCATGCCGAGCTTCGTCCACTCGTGCGCATTCGCGCCGTTTCCGGTTGGTTGGATGGGATATTCCGCCGTCCGCATTCGGAGCGGTAAGAGAGGCGGCAGGGATGCCGCCTCTCGTGATCGGGTGAATTACTTGCCGTGCTTCTGCAGCCAGGCCTTCATTTCCTTGATCTCGGCTTCCTGCGCGGTAATGACGGCTTCCGCCAGTTTGCGCAGTTCGGGATCCTTGCCGTATTTCAGCTCGATCTTCGCCATGTCGATCGCGCCCTGATGGTGCGGGATCATGCCGCGGACGAAATCCGCATCGGCATCGCCGCTATAGTGGATCATCATGTCCTTGTGCATCTTGCCCATGGCGTCGTTGAACGCCTTGCTGGAAGCGCTCTGGTCGCCCATCGGCTTGCTCATGTCCATGCTCTTCATGTCGTCGGCAAGGGCAGGAAGGGCGATCGCAAAGGCGAATACGCCGGCAAGCATCAGCGATTTTGAAGTAGACATAGGGATTCTCTCCGTTTCTGAACGGTATCTGGATTTGAGCGGCAGCGCTCGTCGATTGAATGCAGGAGATCGTCAGGTGAAACGGGGAGGGGGCGCTGTCGGCTGCGGCAGGGAACCGGCAAGGCGCTGGCCGGGCGCCGGCACTGGATAGGAGATGGCGTGTTTGCCGTCTTCGACTGCAAGGGTCGGCATCAAGGCAAGGCAGGCAGCGCAAGACGCCACATGCGCCATGCCGCCGGCGCAAGGATTTTCCGGCTTCGTTTGCTGGGGCTTGCCCATGTTGCCGTGACCGGCCATGCCAGGCATATCGGTGATGCCATCATGTATGCTCATGGTCGCCGACAGGGACATGGCGGAAGCGCAGACAGGGCAATTCGCCAGCGCCGGCATGGCACCGTAAAGCAACCAGGCAATCAGCATTGTCAGGATCGCAAGCGCGCGCATAAACAGAAACCTAGCCGTGCAATCCGTGAAAGCAAGCATGAATTGCATTCCCCGGACACTGGAAGGCGATCAAGGCAGCAGTTTGACTTCCCTGATGATTTCGATCGGCGGAAAGCGGATGCAATCCACCACATCGAAGGTGAGCGTAAACTGGGCTGGCCTTGCGGCCGACCATCTCAGAGCCTCTTCCGCCGCGTTCGCCGGGATCTTCATCGCAATGGTGCAGTGCGGCTGCCAGCGATCCGGGCGGGAATGCTCATGACAAAGGCTAGGGTCGATCTCGTCGTGAATGGCGCGGTGTATGCATCTCAGCACGCGATCGTCGGCTGGGCGCGCCCAAAGCACCAGCATCTCGTCCGGAAAATGGCTGATCCCCGAAAACTCGACCGATAGCGGCGGCACGTTCGCGAAGGCCTTTTGAGCGGCGGCGACGAGGGAGGAAACGGCAATGTCTTCATAGACTGCAAATGTCAGATGCGGCGGATAGTTGAGTGCCAGCATCGATGGAGAGGTTTCGAACCGGCTCGCCTCCCGCCAGAGATCGAGAACCGGACCGGCGCTGTTATCCGTGCATTTCAAAACGATTGCGTGTGGCATGGTTCCCTATGCTGCCTTCTCCGGCTTTTCTCGGTTTTGTCGGCCGCTAACATATAACAATCCTTGCCGCATTCAGCCCAATCCGCTAGTTAACCGCGACTGTTCCCATACCGGATTACCCTAGAGATGAGCGACAAACAAAAGAAACTGCAGAAGCTCAAGGCCCGCCTGCCGCGCGGCTTTGTCGATCGTTCGGCCAGCGACATTCGCGCCGTTAACGAGATGACCTCCAAGATCCGGGCAGTTTACGAGCATTATGGCTTCGATCCCGTCGAAACGCCGCTGTTCGAATATACCGATGCGCTGGGCAAGTTCCTGCCCGATAGCGACCGGCCGAACGAGGGCGTTTTCTCGCTACAGGATGACGACGAACAGTGGATGTCGCTGCGCTATGATCTGACGGCGCCGCTCGCCCGTCATGTCGCTGAGAATTTCAACGAGATCCAGCTTCCCTACCGCACCTATCGCGCCGGCTATGTCTTCCGCAACGAGAAGCCGGGCCCGGGCCGCTTCCGCCAGTTCATGCAGTTTGACGCTGATACCGTCGGCGCGCCGGGCGTACAGGCCGATGCCGAAATGTGCATGATGATGGCGGACACTCTGGAAGCCTTGGGTATCAAGCGGGGCGACTATGTGGTTCGCGTCAACAACCGCAAGGTTCTCGATGGTGTATTGGAAGCCATCGGCCTCGGTGGCGATGACAAGGCTGCCCAGCGGCTGAACGTGCTGCGCGCCATCGACAAGCTCGACAAGTTCGGTCCGGAAGGCGTGGCGCTGCTGCTCGGCCCCGGCCGCAAGGATGAGTCCGGCGACTTCACCAAGGGTGCAGGCCTCAACAGCGACCAGATCGAGAAGGTGCTCTTCTTTGTTGGCATCAAGGACTATGCCGAAAGTGCCGCCCAGCTTGCCGCGCTTGTCGCCGGCACGTCCAAAGGCGGCGAAGGCGTCGAGGAGCTGAATTTCATCGGCAGCCTTGTGACAAGCGCCGGCTATGGAGCGGATCGCATCAAGATCGATCCGTCCGTCGTGCGTGGTCTCGAATATTATACCGGCCCCGTCTACGAAGCCGAGTTGCTGTTCGACGTCACCAACGAGAAGGGCGAGAAGGTCGTCTTCGGCTCGGTGGGTGGGGGCGGTCGTTACGACGGGCTCGTCTCGCGCTTCATGGGCCAGCCGGTGCCGGCCACAGGCTTTTCCATCGGCGTGTCGCGCCTGATGACGGCGCTGAAGAATCTCGGCAAGCTCGGCATGGACGAGGTGATCGAGCCCGTGCTTGTCACCGTCATGGACGGCGATGTCGATGCCATGGGACGCTACCAGCGCTTCACGCAGCATCTGCGCGCCGCCGGCATCCGCGCTGAGATGTTCCAGGGCAACTGGAAGAAGTTCGGCAATCAGCTGAAATATGCCGATCGCCGCGGCTGCCCGATCGCCATCATCCAGGGCGGCGACGAGCGTGCCCAGGGCGTCGTCCAGATCAAGGATCTGATTGAAGGCAAGCGCCTTTCCGGCGAGATCGAGGACAATGCCAGCTGGCGCGAAGCCCGCGTGGCCCAGGAAACCGTGCCGGAAGCCGAGCTGATCGAGAAGGTCAAAGCTATCTTGGCGGCACAGGCGGAAGACCGGAAGAGGGCGCTCGGCAATGTCTGAGTGGATCGAGCAGTCTCGCTTTCCCCTTCTCCCCTCGGGGAGAAGGTGGCCCGAAGGGTCGGATGAGGGGGGCTCTGGGCTCACGCGAGCTATTCGTACGTTGGCGCTCAGAATCCTCGTCACTTCGTTCCTCGGCCCCCTCATCCGCCCTGTCGGGCACCTTCTCCCCGCCGGGGAGAAGGGGAGAATAGCCCCATGCCTCTGATCAACCTCCCGAATTTTGCCAGCGACCTGCTGGACGAATTTTCCGTTCGTGGGACGGAGAGGGTGGATACGCCCATCATCCAGCCGGCCGAGCCCTTTCTCGATATGGCCGGCGAGGATCTCCGCCGGCGCATCTTCATGACCGAAAGCGAAACCGGTGCCAGCCTTTGCCTGCGCCCGGAGTTCACCATTCCCGTCTGTCTGCGCCATATCGAGACCGCCACCGGCACCCCGAAGCGTTACTCCTATCTCGGCGAGATCTTTCGCCAGCGCCGCGAAGGCGGCCATGAGTTCTATCAGGCCGGCATAGAGGATTTGGGTGATGGCAATACGGCGAGCGCCGATGCTCGCGCCATCAGCGATGCCATCGGTATCCTCGATCGCGTGGTGCCCGGTAAACCGCTCTCCGTGACGCTTGGCGATCAGGCCGTGTTCGAGGCCGTTGTGCAGGCGCTCGGCCTGCCATCCGGCTGGCAGAAGCGCCTGATCCACGCTTTTGGCAACATGATGCAGCTCGAAACCTTGCTGGCGCATCTTGCAAGCCCGCAGCCGGTCACCGGGCTCGATGCCCATGTGCTCGATTTCCTGAGCCGTGGCGACGAACAGGGGCTGGTCAGGCATATCGATGCCACCATGCACGCAACCGGCTATTCCACCAATGCCAGCCGCTCGCCGCAGGAGATCGCTCGCCGCCTTCGTGAGAAGCTGGTCCTATCGGAAACGCGGCTCGACGATGCGGCCTTCCGCGTGCTGGAGGAGTTCTTGTCCCTGAGCGTACTGCTCTCGGATGCTTCCGCCGCACTGGCGGGTTTTGCCGACGCGGCAGGTCTGAAGCTGGGGAAGGCCCTGGAAAGCTTCGACGCCCGCGTCGCGGCATTGGCGCGCGCCGGTGTCGATGCTTCCAAGATCGACTATCGTGCCGCCTTCGGTCGCCCGCTCGACTACTATACCGGTCTCGTCTTCGAGGTGACGGTGGAAGGGTCGAGCGCGGTGCTGGCCGGCGGCGGCCGCTTCGACCGGTTGATGACCCTGCTCGGTGCCAAGGACCATATCCCGGCTGTCGGCTTCGCGCTTTGGCTCGATCGCATCGAAACCGTGAGGGCAGCCTGATGACCATTACGATAGCGATTCCTTCAAAGGGCCGGATGAAGGACGATTGCGCCGCGATCTTCGAGCGCGCCGGCATGCCGATCGTCGCCGTCGGCAATGACCGCTCCTACCGCGGCCGTGTCGAAGGCTTTGAAGGCGTCGAGATCGCCTTCCTATCGGCCTCGGAAATCTCGCGAGAGATCGGCAATGGCAGTGTCGATTTCGGCATTACCGGCGAAGACCTCGTGCGCGAGGGCATGGCGGAGGCTGATCGCCGCGTCGAATTCTGCGCGAGGCTCGGCTTCGGTCACGCCGATGTCGTCGTAGCAGTGCCGGAAATCTGGCTCGATGTCGATACCATGGCCGATCTTGGTGACGTCGCCGCCGATTTTCGTGCCCGTCATGGGCACAGGCTGACGGTCGCGACGAAGTATTGGCGGCTGACGCAGCAGTTCTTCTCCAGCCAGCATGGCATTCAGCTCTATCGCATCGTCGAAAGCCTCGGTGCGACGGAAGGGGCACCCGCTGCCGGCTCGGCCGACATCATCGTCGACATCACCTCCACCGGCTCGACGCTTAGGGCGAACCATCTGAAGGTTCTGTCGGATGGCGTCATCCTGCGCTCTGAGGCGTGTCTGGTGCGTGCCCGCAAGGAGAGCCACAATGGCGATCCGATGGTCGACCGCATCATATCTGCCGTGCGCAGCGCGCTCTGACTTTCCTGTTTCCTAGTCATGCGAAAAGGCCCGCCGGAACTCCGGCGGGCCTTTTGTCTTGGGAAACATGCGGCAATCAGGCGGCGACGTAGGCACCGCGGCGTGCGTCGACCGAGTAGACGCCTGCGCCGTTGGTGGCGAGCATGATGTAGGCGCCGGCGAGCGTGATGTTCTTCAGGAAGTTCACGAAGTTCAGGCCGTTGATCCAGCCGTTGGCGGCAGCCGGGAAGTCCGGAACATTGACGGTCGGCAGGTGGAAGACGACGCCGGTGAAGACACAGAAGAGGGCAAGAAGCCAGCCGACGATACGGACCTGGAAGCCGATGAGGACGCAGACGCCGGTGACGAATTCAAACGCGCCGGCAAGATAGGTAAGCAGCGTTGCGGCAGGCATACCGGCGCCGGCGATCATGCCGGCGGTACCTGCAGGATCGGTCAGCTTGCCGAAGCCGGCAAAGATGAACATGAAGGCGAGCAGGATGCGCGCCACAAGAATGATGATGTTGTTGGTGTTGGACATGACAGTCTCCAGTAAATTCACTCGGGATCGGGTGGCGACAATTTCTGGAGACAGATATTCGTGATTTTTGGGAGGTTGGAAAGATAAACAACTGCGCACAATTAGTTCACAATCATTGAACAATGGGCCGCTGAGATAACACTTCCCATACAAGCCCTATCGGCTATTGTGGCGGCAAATCAGTTGTCAAATCATAGCCTTCAGGAGCAAGCCCATGGCCGATCTGTCGTCCTTTCCGATCACGAAACGCTGGCCTGCCAGCAATCCGGATATTATCCAGCTCTACTCGCTGCCGACGCCGAACGGCGTCAAGGTGTCGATCGCGCTGGAAGAGCTTGGTCTGCCCTATGAGCCGCATCTGATCTCCTTCGGCACCAACGACCAGAAGTCTCCTGAATTCGTTTCGCTGAATCCGAATGGCCGCATTCCGGCAATCATCGATCCCAATGGTCCCGGCGGCAAGCCGATCGGTCTGTTCGAATCCGGCGCGATCCTGGTCTATCTGGCGGAGAAGACCGGCAAGCTCATGCCAAGCGACGCAGCTAGGCGTTACGAAACGCTGGAATGGGTTTTCTTCCAGATGGCCGGCGTCGGTCCGATGTTCGGGCAGTTCGGCCATTTCTTCAAATTCGCTGCCGAAAAGGTCGCCAATAACCCCTATCCGGTCGAGCGTTATCGCGACGAGGCCAAGCGCCTTCTCGGCGTGCTGGAGAGCCGCCTGCAGGGGCGCGAGTGGATCATGGGTGATGAATACACCATCGCCGACATCACCACGTTCCCCTGGGTTCGCGGCGTCGACGTCTTCTATGGCGGCCGCGAGGTTCTGGAGTTCGAAAGTTTCCCCTCGGTCATGGCCTGGCTGGAGCGAGCCCTTGCGCGCCCGGCAAGCCAGCGTGGTCTCAGCATTCCCAAGCGGGATTGATCAGGTTGAACCAAGTAATTGGTCAGGTGAACTCACCCGACCATCATCGACAGCCGTTTACTGCCGGGTGGCGAGCTGGCTGCCCGGTTCCAGCTTGAAGCGTGGAAACAGGAAGACGCCGACCATGCTGCCGGCACGTTGCTTGTCGGCAGCAACGGATTCGCCAACGCACAAGACCGGCTGGCGATGGCCGCCGGTGCCGAGCGTTGTCGTGGAATAACAGAAAGAAGAGTTTGCGGTTGCCGCCTGCTCGAAGAGATCGAGGATACGCGCTCGATCGTGCGGATCATAGCAATGCATGAGGCTCAGCAAGCCACATTCCGAGGAGCTCAGCCCGTGCAGCATCGTGCTCCACTGCCCAAGTTTGATGATGCCGCTTGAAAGATCGCCCGTCCATCCCTCGGAAACACAGAATTGTGCCAGAAGATCGGGGTCATGGCCTTCGAACTCCAGCGAGCCGGGAGCAAACGGTGCGGAAAAATTGGCTTTGGCAATCTTGAACAAGATGATCCCCATAAGAGCGCATGGTTTCCCGCGCCTCACTTCAATTCCGTATTTCCCCGGATGGAAGGTCCCCCTGCATTTTGCGCCGCAGCTTATGGCCGAGGCGTGCCTCCGCTGCTTCGCTGTCGACAATGCTTTTCGGGATGGCGTTCCAGTTTATGAAGTCATTTCAAGTAATAAATCAGGACAGCGCCAGCGCGCAAGGTTATGATCATGCCAAGCCGCAGGTTAAGCCTGTCCAAAAGAAGTAAAAATTACGTGTATTGCAGCTAACTCTCCAAAATCGCTGCGCTGCGAGTTATAGGGGCTTTTTCGAAAACAGCAATGGGCAAGTTGCAAAATTTGCAACACGATAGAATCTTGCAGGAATTGCAGTTGTGCAGTTTCGGCACAATTAAAAAGGGCGACCCGAGGGCCGCCCTTCATCAATTCTGGATGTCGGATTGAACAATCGCAACAGGCCGTTGGCCCATCACATCATGTCCATGCCGCCACTTCAGGCCGCTTGGCGGCCTGAAGCACTAAAGTGCATGGGCGAAGCTTTATGGACATTCCTGCGATTAGGCCTGTTGGCCTATCACATCATGTCCATGCCGCCCATGCCACCCATGCCGCCCGGCATGCCAGCAGGGGCATCCTTCTTCGGCAGTTCGGCGATCATGGCTTCAGTGGTGATCAGCAGCGAAGCAACCGAAGCTGCGTCCTGCAGAGCCGTGCGAACGACCTTGACCGGGTCGACGATGCCCATGGCGATCATGTCGCCGTAAACACCCGTCTGAGCGTTGTAGCCCCAGTTGTCTTCGTTCTTGTCGAGGATCTTGCCGACAACGATCGAAGCTTCGTCACCAGCGTTTTCAGCGATCTGGCGAGCCGGGGACTGCAGAGCGCGGCGAACAATGTTGATGCCGGCTTCCTGGTCTTCGTTTTCGCCCTTGACCGAGATCTTGACGGAAGAACGCAGCAGAGCGGTACCGCCGCCCGGTACGATGCCTTCCTGAACGGCAGCGCGCGTCGCGTTCAGAGCGTCGTCGATGCGGTCCTTCTTTTCCTTGACTTCGATTTCCGTCGAGCCGCCAACGCGGATAACGGCAACGCCGCCAGCGAGCTTTGCAAGGCGTTCCTGCAGCTTTTCGCGGTCGTAATCAGAGGTGGTTTCTTCGATCTGGGCCTTGATCTGGGCAACGCGGCCTTCGATGTCGGACTTGGCGCCAGCGCCGTCGACGATCGTGGTGTTTTCCTTGGAGATCGAAACCTTCTTGGCACGGCCGAGCATGTCGAGGGTGACAGACTCGAGCTTGATGCCGAGGTCTTCGGAGATGACAGTGCCGCCCGTCAGGATGGCGATGTCTTCCAGCATGGCCTTGCGGCGGTCACCGAAGCCCGGAGCCTTGACAGCAGCGATCTTCAGACCACCACGCAGCTTGTTGACGACGAGGGTTGCAAGAGCTTCGCCTTCGACGTCTTCAGCGATGATGAGGAGCGGCTTGCCGGTCTGAACGACGGCTTCGAGAACCGGGAGCATGGCCTGCAGGTTCGAGAGCTTCTTCTCGTGCAGGAGGATGAAGGCGTCTTCGAGGTCGGCCACCATCTTTTCCGGGTTGGTTACGAAATAGGGGCTGAGGTAGCCGCGGTCGAACTGCATGCCTTCGACGACTTCGAGTTCGGTTTCGGCGGTCTTGGCTTCTTCAACCGTGATGACGCCTTCGTTGCCGACCTTCTGCATGGCTTCAGCAATATCGAGACCGATCTGCTTTTCGCCGTTTGCGGAGATCGTGCCGACCTGGGCAACTTCTTCCGAAGTGTTGATCTTCTTGGCCTTGGCGAGCAGGTCCTTGACGACTTCTGCAACAGCGAGGTCGATGCCGCGCTTCAGGTCCATCGGGTTCATGCCGGCTGCAACGGCCTTGGCGCCTTCGCGTACGATTGCCTGGGCAAGAACGGTTGCGGTGGTGGTGCCGTCACCGGCAACATCGTTGGTCTTCGAAGCGACTTCGCGGACCATCTGGGCGCCCATGTTCTCGAACTTGTCTTCGAGTTCGATTTCCTTGGCGACGGAAACGCCGTCCTTGGTGATGCGCGGAGCGCCGAAGGACTTGTCGATAACGACGTTACGACCCTTCGGGCCGAGCGTGACCTTCACTGCGTCAGCGAGGATGTCGACGCCACGAAGCATCTTTTCGCGGGCGCTGCGGCCGAATTTTACTTCTTTAGCTGCCATGTTTGAAACTCCTGAATTCGCGTTTTCCGGGCTTTAAGACCCGTCAGCTGTATCGGAAAAGGGAACCGGCCGGATTAGCCGATGATGCCCATGATATCGGCTTCCTTCATGATCAGAAGGTCTTCGCCGTTGAGCTTGACTTCGGTGCCGGACCACTTGCCGAACAGAACGCGATCGCCAACCTTGACGTCGAGTGCTACGACCTTGCCGGATTCATCGCGAGCGCCGGAGCCGACGGCGACGATTTCGCCTTCCTGCGGCTTTTCCTTGGCGGTATCGGGAATGATGATGCCACCCTTGGTCTTTTCTTCCGACTCGACGCGGCGAACGACGACGCGGTCATGAAGGGGGCGGAAATTGGTGCTTGCCATTGTCTAATCCCTCGATCAAATGACATTCACGGATCAGCGGAGATCCGTATGGATTTTGTTAGCACTCATCCTTGGAGAGTGCTAGCGACGGTGATTTAGGGGTGGCTTCCGGACGAGTCAAGGACAGCACTGTGAATTTTTTGCGGCGCGTAACGGCTTGTTTTGAGGATGATTAACGCCCATGGCAGTGGCGTGTAGCACGTCGTTGCGAAGTTCCTCTCATTTTCCCCTCTTCAGAAAGGGTCAGGTCGCACCTTTTCGAGAGCGTCATGCTGTTGCTTCCGCTGCGCAATCTTGCCGCTCGCCGAGCTTGCACATGTCTGCTTCTCAGGCCTTGTGCGGCGCAAAAACCTTGCATGCCGCTCTTGTAATTTGCCGGCCGGTTTGCGATGTCAGCCCGTGATTTATTTGATGCGAGGATGGCATGGGCAAACGGATCGAGAGCTTTCGCGACATCGGCGGACTTTATGATGTTGCGCTCTGCGATGTCTGGGGCGTGCTCCATAACGGCGTCACGGCCTACAAGGAGGCCTCCATCGCGCTCGAAGCGGCCCGCGGCGAAGGCCTTGCTGTCGTCCTCATCACCAACTCTCCACGCGTCGCTCCGAAGGTCGTCGAGCAGCTGCGTGCGATCGGGGTTCCCGACAGCGTTTACGATCGCATCATCACCTCGGGCGATGTCACCCGCAGGCTGATTGCCGAGGGACCGAAAAAGGTGTTTCTGCTCGGCCCCGAGCGTGACATCGGCATCCTGGAAGGCCTTGACGTTCAGCGCGTCGACGCTGGCGAGGCCGAAAGCATCGTCTGCACCGGTTTCTTTGACGACGAGACCGAAACACCTGACGATTATACCGACATGCTGACGGCCTGGTCGGCTCGCAAGGTGCCGCTGATCTGCGCCAATCCGGATCTTGTGGTCGAGCGCGGCCACCGCATGATCCCCTGCGCCGGCGCTATGGCCGCCTATTATGAGCGGCTTGGTGGCCAGACGCGCATCGCCGGCAAGCCGCACCAGCCGATCTACGATGCCGCGATCGCGGCGGCCCGCGAGGTGAAAAGCGAGTTTCCGCTGTCGCGTGTCGTGGCGATCGGCGACGGCATGCCGACCGACGTGCGCGGCGCACTCGATTACGGCCTCGATCTTCTTTATATCAGCCATGGCATCCACGCCCGCGAATATGTCGTCGAGGGGCATACGGATGAGGCCGCGCTCGGCGCCTTCCTGGCGCGCGAGCAGGCCTCGCCGAAGTGGTGGATGCCGCGCCTTGTCTGAGGAGAGTGGCAGTCGATGACCGTTTTCCATCGCAACGAAACCCGCGAGCCGCTTCCCGATGCCCTGAAGGGCGGGGTGGTCGCCATCGGCAATTTCGACGGTGTGCACCGCGGCCATCAGTCTGTGCTGACACGTGCGCTGGAGATCGCCAGGGAGCGCGGCGTGCCGGCGCTGGTGCTCACCTTCGAGCCGCATCCGCGCACCGTCTTCAAGCCCGATCAGCCTGTTTTCCGTCTGACGCCTGCGCCGCTCCGAGCACGTCTCCTCGAAGCGCTCGGCTTCAACGCCGTCATCGAATATCCCTTCGATCGCACCTTCTCGCAGCGTTCGGCGGACGAGTTCGTCCACTCGATCCTGATCGACTGGTTGCACGCGTCGGAAGTCGTCACTGGCTTCGATTTCCATTTCGGCCATGATCGCCAGGGAGGCCCCGCCTTCCTCATGAATGCTGGCAGTCACAATGGTTTCGGCGTGACGCTGATCGATGCCTTCCGCGACGAAAACACGGAGGTCATCTCGTCGAGCCGCATTCGTGCGCTGCTCGCGGAAGGCGATGTCGCCCAAGCCGCCGGTCTGCTTGGCTATCGCTATACCGTTCAGGCGCCCGTTATCGGCGGCGAGAAGCTCGGCCGCACGCTCGGCTTCCCGACGGCAAATATGCAGCTGCCGCCGGAGTCATCGCTGAGGGCAGGCATCTATGCGGTTCGCTTCCGAACGGCCGATGGTGTCGTCCGCGATGGCGTCGCCAGCTACGGCCGGCGCCCGACGGTGACGGATAACGGCGCGCCGCTGCTGGAGACCTTTGTCTTCGATTTCAGCGGCGATCTCTACGGACAGGTCTGTTCGGTTTCCTTCTTTGGCTATCTCCGCCCCGAACTGAAGTTCGAAGGTCTCGACCCGCTGGTCGCGCAGATCCGCAAGGATGAGGACGAAGCACGCGCGCTGCTTGCCGGCGTCCAGCCGCTCAGCGAGCTTGATCGCGCCATCGCCTTCGACTGATATTCGCGAAGTGATGGGGTGGAAAAGGTTTTCCGCCTTGTATCATTGCTCCGATTTCGGGCTGACATCAACGCCGCCAAGAGACTGTTGAATTCATGCCCGACAAGGGTCATTGTTCCGCGCCGGTTCTTGGGAGGAGCAATCGTTGACACTACGCAACCAGATTATTGCGCTCGCGCTCGCGCCTCTCGTCATCTCGATCCTGGCAATCACTGCCTTCATTACCTGGCAGTCGACCAATCTTACCAAGAGCAATATCGAGACCTTCGAACAGAACATGCTGAGGGCGAAGGAAACGGAGATCGTCAACCTTACAAATCTTGCCGTGTCGGCCATTCAGGCGATCTATCGGGACGCAGCCCCGGACGATCAAGCCGCTAAGGACAAGGTAGCCGCGATCCTGACGTCGCTTGATTATGGCCCGGACGGATACTTCTTCGTCTACGACTATGATGGCAACAACATCGTTCATCCGCGCGAGAGATTTCGTAACGGGCGCAATTGGATCGATTTGACCGATCCGGACGGCGACAAGGTCATCGCGGAGCTCATCAAGACCGCAAAAGCCGGCGGGGGCCTGCACCAGTACAAATGGGAGAAGCCTTCCACCGGCCGCGTCGCCGATAAGCTCTCATTCGCTGTCGGCCTTGATAAATGGCACTGGGTTGTCGGAACCGGCGTCTATCTGGATGATATTTTCACCCAGACTGCGGCGGCCAATGCCGCCATGCGGGCAAACATAAAAGGAACCTTTGTCGTCGTTACACTCATTGCCGTCCCTGCTGTTCTGGTCGTCTTCACGACCTGCATGCTCTTGACCTTCCGTGAGCGACGCATGGCCGATGGTCGGCTGAAGGAGCTGACGCAAAGAGTGATTGATACGCAGGAGGAGGAACGCGCCCGCCTTGCGCGTGAACTGCACGATGGCGTGTCGCAGAATCTCCTCGGCGTGCGCTATGTCATGGACCTTGCCAACCGCAAGGTACGAAACCAGGTCGATGATGCCGCCACGACGATCGAGAAGGGTATCGATACCCTGAACAGCGCAATCAAGGACATCAGGCGGCTCTCGCATGATCTGCGTCCCCGCGTGCTCGATGATCTTGGCTTGACGGCGGCGCTGACCGCGCTCGCGAACAATTTCGCCGAGCGGACCGGGATCGCAACCGAGATCGAGGCTTCCGGCTTCACCAGCATGCTGAAGCCGGAAGCCAATACCGCGCTCTACCGTGTCGCGCAGGAGGCCTTGAACAACGTGGAGCGCCATTCCGGGGCGACGGTTCTTGCGATCAAACTTTGGAGTGATCGCGGGCGTGCACGCTTGAGAATTTCGGACAACGGCATTGGTTTTGACGGCACTGGCGACGGCAAAGGCGGACTTGGGCTGAGGAACATGCAGGAGCGGATGGCACATTTCCGCGGCCTGCTTCTCGTCCAGAGCAAGGCCGATGGTACGACACTGATTGCGATGCTGCCGAAATCGGCCAATGCCTCGCCAAGAGCAAAGGTGGATGCGGCATGAAAAGCGACAGGATCAGTGTTCTGTTGATCGACAATCATCCCGTGGTGTTGGACGGATTGAAAGCCGTGCTGGAGACGTTTGACCACATAGAGGTGGTCGGGACAGCAAACCTTGCGCAGATCGGCCTGGAGGTCGGGCGACGGACGCTCCCGCAGGTTACCTTGATGGATATCAATATGCCGAAGCTGAGCGGTATCGAGGCGATCGAGCTCTTTCGCCGGGAGCTTCCGGAGACGAGGATCGTGATGCTGTCCATGCATGACAGCCGCGAATACATCTCCTCGTCGATCATGCGCGGTGCGGTCGGATATATCCTCAAGGATGTCTCGACGGATGAAGTCGTCTGCGCCATCGAGACGGTAGCGGCCGGCGGGACTTATTTCTCGTCCGGCGTTCGCGACATACTGGTGGCAGACACGGCGCAAAATGAGGCTGATCCTCTGACCCCGCGCGAGCGGCGCATTCTGGGCTTGATCGTTACAGGCAGGAGTAATCGCGAGATTGCCGAAGAACTTCAGATCACGCCCGCGACGGCGGAAACGCATCGCAAGAATTTGAAGAAGAAGCTTGGCATCGCAACGACCGCCGGTCTGATCCGCTACGCGCTTGACCACGGCATCGCAACCGCGGCGGGCTGACGTCCGCCTACCCACTTCTGGGTAGGTTTGACGATTTCGCATCAGCTAATATCTTGTTCGGACGGTAGACTCGCCGTAGGACTTTATCAGCGGCTGCCCGCAGGCGGGCCGTTGGGAGGAATTCACATTCGTTGGTCTGGCCCTGCATGGCCAAAGCTCCTCGGCTTCGGCCCTAGGGCGCACATTGCAATCGCAGACTGATGCACCCCTTCCACTCTGACAACTGCAACAAGGTGGCGCGCAGACACCGCGTGAGAGGTATCGGACATGGACAAACGTTTCGGGACGGCGGCCTGCTGGCTGCTCGTCATTCCCTACATAGGCTTGCTTTGGGTCCCCTTCTACAACAGCCACGATCCGGTGCTGTTGGGTTTCCCCTTCTTCTACTGGTATCAGCTGGCCTGGGTGCCGATCACCGCCTTCCTGACCTGGATCGCCTATCGGAGCATGCGCCATGATGACTGATATCGATCCGACAGCTCTTGCCGTCTTCATCTTCTTCCTGGCCCTCGTGACCGTCATGGGCTTTGTCGCTGCCCGCTGGCGCCGACCGAAGACTCTTGCCCATATTGATGAATGGGGTCTTGGCGGCCGCACCTTCGGCACCTGGATCACCTGGTTCCTCGTCGGCGGCGACTTTTACACCGCCTATACGGTCATCGCAGTTCCAGCCCTGGTCTACACTGTCGGTGCCTATGGCTTCTTCGCGTTGCCCTATACGATCGTCGTCTACCCGTTCGTCTTCATGGTCATGCCGCTTCTCTGGAGGCGTGCGAAGGACCACGGCTATGTCACGGCGGGCGATGTCGTCCACGGGCAATATGGCTCGCGGGCGCTGGAACTGGCGGTCGCTCTGACGGGCGTCATCGCCACCATGCCCTACATTGCCCTGCAGCTCGTCGGCATGACGGCGGTGTTCAAGGCGCTCGGACTTCATGGCGAATTGCCGCTTGCCGTCGCCTTCATCATCCTGGCGCTCTATACCTATTCGGCTGGCCTTCGCGCCCCGGCGCTGATCGCCTTCGTCAAGGACATCATGATTTATATCGTGGTGATCGCGGCGATTGCGCTTATTCCAGCCAAGCTCGGCGGTTATGCCAATGTCTTTGCGGCCGCCGATGCGGATTTCAAGGCCAAGGGCGCGGGCAGCCTCCTGCTCGGTGGCAACCAGTACGTCGCCTACGCGACTTTGGCGCTCGGCTCCGCGCTGGCGGCCTTCATGTATCCGCATACGCTGACCGGCATCTTCGCCTCCAACAGTGGTAATACCATCCGCAAGAATGCGGTGCTGCTGCCGGCCTATACGCTGCTGCTCGGTCTCCTGGCACTGCTCGGCTATATGGGCCATGCGGCGCAACTGAAGCTGGATAGCCCGAACGATGTCGTTCCGGCGCTATTCCAGACGCTGTTCTCGAGCTGGTTTGCAGGTTTCGCCTTCGCGGCCATCGCCATCGGCGCGCTCGTTCCCGCGGCCGTGATGAGCATTGGCGCTGCCAATCTCTTCACCCGCAACTTCTGGAAGGCCTATGTCGATCCGCAGGTTTCCGATGCCGGCGAGGCAAAGGTTGCCAAGATGACCTCGCTCGTCGTCAAGGTCGGCGCGCTTCTCGTCATCATTTTCCTGCCGACGCAGTTCGCGCTCGATCTGCAGCTTTTGGGCGGCATCTGGATATTGCAGACGCTGCCGGCCCTGGTCTTCGGCCTCTATACCAAGTGGTTCCGTGCGCCGGCTCTGCTTGTCGGCTGGTTCGTCGGCTTCTTTGGCGGCACCTATCTCGTCTGGGATGCCGGCTGGAAGCCGCTGCATATGGTCCCCCTCGGCGAAGCGGGTTTCACTGTCTACACCGGACTGCTGGCGCTTCTTGCCAATATCGTCGTGGCGATCATCGTCAATGCGGTGATGCCGGCGCGGGCGGAAGCACGGGCCTGATCCGAACAATGCCCTTATGGCCGCGGATGGAAACGTTCGCGGCCATTCTCTATGCCGGCTGCGTTGTTTCCTCTTCCTTTCCTTGGAAAAAACGCCTATGAACCGGCGACCATGACCCAATTTCGGCTGAGCCTATCGATACGAATTATTGGCCCGGCCTTCCGCGCGCTCTAAGCTGCCGGAAGGTCCGGGTTTTTGGCGTCTCGTTCAAGAGGCGCTTTCCGCCGCCGAAAAATCCCCATATGGCTGCGCCAGTTCAGGCGCAAGACGCCCGAGACACCGAGGCAATTGTCACGACTATGACCGATACCGCTGAAAAGATGGATTACTCCAAGACCCTTTACCTGCCGGAAACCGATTTTCCGATGCGCGCCGGGCTGCCGCAGAAGGAGCCGGAACTGGTGAAGCGCTGGGAGGAGATGAACCTTTATAAGAAGCTGCGCGCTTCCGCCGCCGGCCGCGAAAAGTTCGTGCTGCACGACGGCCCGCCCTACGCCAATGGCCATATCCACATCGGCCATGCGCTGAACAAGATCCTGAAGGACGTCATCACCCGCTCGTTCCAGATGCGCGGCTATGACAGCAACTACGTTCCCGGCTGGGATTGCCACGGTCTGCCGATCGAATGGAAGATCGAGGAAAAGTACCGCGAGAAGGGCAAGAACAAGGACGAGGTCCCGGTGAACGAGTTTCGCCAGGAATGCCGCGACTTTGCCGCCGGCTGGATCAAGATCCAGTCTGAGGAGTTCAAGCGCTTGGGCATCACGGGCGATTTCGACAATCCCTATCTGACCATGAATTTCCATGCGGAATCCCGCATCGCCGGCGAACTGTTGAAGATCGCCCGCACCGGTCAGCTTTATCGCGGCTCCAAGCCGGTCATGTGGTCGGTGGTCGAGCGCACGGCGCTTGCCGAAGCCGAAGTCGAATATGCCGATGTCGAGAGTGACACGATCTGGGTGAAGTTCCCGGTGGCTGAAGGCCCGGCGCATCTTGCAGGTGCCTTCGTCGTCATCTGGACGACCACCCCCTGGACGATCCCCGGCAATCGCGCGATCGCATACTCCTCGCGCGTCTCCTATGGCCTCTATGAGGTCACGGAAGCCGCCAATGATTTCGGCCCGCGTCCCGGCGAGAAGCTTGTTTTCGCCGACAAGCTGGCAGAAGAGTCCTTCGCCAAGGCAAAGCTGCAATACAAGCGACTGGCGGATGTGACCGCTGCCGATCTGGCCGCAGTCACCTGCGCGCACCCGCTTGTCTCGCTCGGTTATGGCTTCAAGGTGCCGCTGCTCGATGGCGATCACGTCACCGATGATGCCGGTACGGGCTTTGTGCACACCGCACCCAGCCACGGCCGCGAAGACTTTGACGCCTGGATGTCGCATGCACGCGATCTTGAAAAGCGTGGCATCTCCTCCGCCATCCCGTTCCCGGTCGATGATGCCGGCTTCTACACCGCCGACGCCCCGGGCTTCGAAGGCGGCCGCGTCATGGACGACAACGGCAAGAAGGGCAATGCCAACGATCTCGTCATCAAGGCGCTGATCGAGACGAACACGCTTTTCGCCCGCGGCAGGCTGAAGCATTCCTATCCGCATTCCTGGCGCTCGAAGAAGCCGGTCATCTTCCGCAACACGCCGCAATGGTTCGTCTATATGGACAAGGACTTTGCGGATGGTTCGACGCTGCGTTCGCGCGCCTTGAAGGCGATCGACGACACCCGCTTCGTGCCGGCTGCCGGCCAGAACCGTCTGCGCGCCATGATCGAGCAGCGCCCGGATTGGGTGCTGTCGCGCCAGCGGGCCTGGGGCGTGCCGATCGCGATCTTCGTCGACGAGCAGGGCAACATCCTGCAGGATGACGGCGTCAACGCCCGCATCCTCGAGGCTTTCGAGCAGGAAGGTGCTGATGCCTGGTTTGCCGAAGGTGCGCGCGAGCGCTTCCTTGGCGAGAAGGCCAACGAGCCCTGGACGCAGGTCATGGACATCCTCGACGTGTGGTTCGATTCCGGTTCGACCCACACCTTCACGCTGGAAGACCGCCCGGACCTGAAGTGGCCGGCGGATGTCTATCTCGAAGGCTCCGACCAGCATCGCGGCTGGTTCCACTCGTCGCTGCTCGAAAGTGCCGCGACCCGCGGCCGTGCGCCTTACGATACAGTCGTCACGCATGGCTTCACCATGGACGAACAGGGCCGCAAACAGTCGAAGTCGCTCGGCAACGTCGTTGCCCCGCAGGACGTGATGAAGGACGCTGGCGCCGATATCCTGCGCCTCTGGGTCATGACCACGGACTACTGGGAAGATCAGCGCCTTGGCAAGGCTATCATCCAGACCAATGTCGATGCCTATCGCAAGCTGCGCAACACCATCCGCTGGATGCTCGGCACGCTGGCGCACGATAAGGGCGAAGTGATCGCCTATGCCGACATGCCGGAGCTTGAGCAGCTGATGCTGCACCGTCTCGCCGAGCTCGACGAGCTGGTGCGCGAAAGCTACGACGCCTTCGACTTCAAGCGCATCGCCCGCGCCTTGATCGATTTCGCCAATGTCGAGCTGTCGGCCTTCTACTTCGACGTTCGCAAGGATGCGCTCTACTGTGATGCGCCGTCGAGCCTGCGCCGCCGTGCCGCTCTCGCCGTTATCCGCACGATCTTCGATTGCATGGTGACGTGGCTGGCGCCGATGCTGCCATTCACCACGGAAGAGGCTTGGCTCTCGCGCAATCCGTCGGCGGTTTCCGTTCATCTCGAGCAGTTCGTCACCGTTCCGGCCGAATGGAAGAACGAGGCGCTGGCCGAGAAGTGGAAGAAGATCCGCGCTGTGCGCAGCGTCGTCACCGGCGCGCTGGAAATCGAGCGCAAGGACAAGCGCATCGGCTCCTCGCTGGAGGCTGCCCCGGTGGTCTACGTCGCCGATCCCGAGCTGTTGAAGGTGCTCGAAGGGCAGGACTTCTCCGAAATCTGCATCACCTCCGGTATCACCATCCTTGGCGAACAGGGGCCTGCGGATGCCTTCCGTCTCGACGACGCCGCGAAGGTCAGCGTCGTGCCCAAGCTTGCCGAAGGCCGCAAATGCGCCCGTTCGTGGCGCATCACCACGGATGTCGGCTCGGATCCGGAATACCCGGATGTGTCGGCTCGCGATGCGGCGGCACTGCGCGAGCTGATGGCTGTCAACTGAAGAAAGTTGCCGGATGAATTGCCTTTGCGGCATTCATCCGGTAAAAGCTGCCTGAAAATGGCCTGAATTTTACGGCAGTTGCCGTTGAATGGGGTCCTATTGCGTTTATTCCGGCATGGCTGGGAAGGGTTTTCATGAGAGCGATGCATAAGGTTCGTGTCGGCGTCAGCTTGGCGGCACTTGTGGTTGGCTGCGGCGCCATGTCCGGTTGCCTTAGCAGCCCGACTTACGGCACCGACAAGACGGCCGGCGTCCAGCTCCTCGATGACCTCGGCGATATCGCCTCCGTTTCTGCCGCAACGCCGAAGGACAAGGGTGTAAAATACCCGAACAGACCTGGTCTGGTTATTGGTGGCGACAAGAACACCCTGACTCAGCCGCAGCAGTCGCTGGCCAGCAAGGACAACCCGGCCTGGCTGGAATCGCCGGAAGATGCCCGCAAGCGCCTTGCCGCAGAAGCCGACGAGAAGAAGAACGACGTCAACTATCGCTCGCCGCTGGCTCAGGCCGACAGCGCCAAGAACCATCTGAGCGAAGCGCAGCAGACGGCTGCCTATCGCGCTGCCCGTCAGGACCAGGCCGGCACCTATATCGATCAGCGTCGCTATCTGATCGACCCGCCGCAGCAATATCGCCAGGTATCCGATCAGGCTGCTTTGAACGATCTCGGCACGCCCGAGTCGAAGAAGGAAAAGAAGCGCAAGAAGGATGCCGAGGCTGCGCAGCAGACCAACAACAGCAGCTGGTGGAAGCCTTTCCAGTAAAAAGATTTCAAGGCGGCGGCAGCTGCATAATCCTTGAATCGGAATCGATTTAAGGGAAAAAATGCAGAATTTTAAAGTGTTACAGCGCCGCTTTTTCAGTCTTCGGAGCGTTTCGCTTGGAAGAAAGCTCGGAGGATGTCGGCGGATGCGGTTTCGCCGAGGCCGGAATAGACCTCCGGCGCATGGTGGCAGGTTGGTTGACGATAGAAGCGGACGCCATTGTCGACACCGCCGCCCTTCGGATCTTCGGCACCATAATAGAGACGGCGGATGCGCGCGAACGAAATGGCGGCGGCGCACATGGTGCAGGGTTCCAGCGTCACATAGAGATCGGCGCCCGCAAGACGTTCCTGGCCCAGTTCCTCGCAGGCCAGGCGGATGGCGACGATTTCGGCATGCGCGGTGACGTCATTGAACTCGCGAGTGCGGTTGCCGGCCGCCGCGATGACCTTGTTGTCGAGCACGACGACGGCGCCGATCGGCACTTCGCCACGTTCTCCAGCGCGGCGCGCTTCGACCAAAGCAAGCTCCATGAATTGATTTGTAGCCGCCATTCAAGTTTTTCCACTTAACCGCAAGGGCGTGACCTGATAGGAACACGCGTTAAAAATTCAGGCAAACAACAAATGACGATGAATGACAAGCCCAAGCGGCCTGGGTCTAAACCCTTTGCTGGCGACAAGAAGACGGTAAAACGGGATGGCGCGAAGCCTGCGAAGGTAGCAGCCGTCAAAGCTGCGGAAGCGACCGCGGTCGAGGATGGAAAGGCCGAGCGCATTTCCAAGGTGATGGCGCGCGCCGGCGTAGCGTCTCGCCGCGATATCGAGCGCATGATCCTGGATGGCCGCGTCAAGCTCAACGGCGTGCTCCTCGATACGCCCGTGGTCAATGTGACGCTCGCCGACAAGATCGAGGTCGACGGCGTGCCGATCCGTGGCATCGAGCGCACCCGCCTGTGGCTCTATCACAAGCCGGCAGGCCTGGTGACCACCAATGCCGATCCGGAAGGGCGTCCGACCGTTTTCGACAACCTGCCGGACGAGCTGCCGCGCGTCATGTCGATCGGCCGTCTCGACATCAACACCGAAGGTTTGCTGCTGCTGACCAATGACGGCGGCCTTGCCCGTGTTCTGGAATTGCCGACCACCGGCTGGCTGCGCCGCTATCGCGTGCGCGCCCATGGCGAGATCGATCAGGAAGCGCTCGACAAGCTGAAGGAGGGCATTGCCGTCGATGGCGTGCTTTACGGCTCGATCGACGCAACGCTCGACCGCACGCAGGGGTCCAACGTCTGGATCACCATGGGCCTGCGCGAAGGCAAGAACCGCGAAATCAAGAACGTGCTCGGCGCGCTCGGCCTCGAGGTCAATCGCCTGATCCGCATCTCCTATGGCCCGTTCCAGCTCGGCGAGTTGCCGGAAGGCCATGTGCTCGAGGTGCGCGGCCGCACGCTGCGCGATCAGCTCGGTCCGCGCCTAGTCGAAGATGCCAAGGCGAATTTCGATGCGCCGCTCTATAACGCCCCGGCCGTGGCCGAGCCGGAAGAGGCGGATGCTGGGAAGCCGGCTCGCACGGCCAAGGAAGAGCGCCCGCGTCGCGAGCGTCCCGAGGATAAGCGCGAGCGCGCCTTGAGCCGTCTGGACACCAAGCGCGATGCCAAGCGTGATGATCGCCGCGAAGGCGGCCACAAGGACGACGACCGGGCGAAGCGCCAGCCGCTCGGCCCGCGCCGCAGCGCCAACGTCTGGATGGCGCCAGGCGCCCGCCCGCTCGGTGAAAAGGCGGCAGCGAAGGCCGCCAAGAATGCAAAGACCGCCTTCCGCCGTGGCGAGATTGAACGCCCACAGCGCAGCGGCTTCGACCGTGCGGATGAAGGCCCGCGCGTCCGCATCAATCGCGTCGACGAAGGCGATGGCGAATGGATTCGTTCGAGCGAGGAAGCGCCGCGCAGGTCGCGTGGCGACGACGAGGGCTTTGATCGCAAGCGCTCGCGCGGCGATCGCCCCCAGGGTGATCGTCCCGCCCGTGGGGAACGACCGTTTGGTGATCGTCCCCGCGGCGATCGGGCGTTTGGCGATCGTCCGCGCGGCGAACGCAGTTCTCGGTCGGAGAGTGGTGACCGTCCTCGTGCGAAGTCCTTCCAGGGTGAAGCCCGCTCCGAACGGTCCTTCGGAGATCGACCTGCGCGCGGCGACCGGCCTTTCGGCGACAAGCCTCGTGGCGACCGGCGTCCGCGTGCCGAGGGAGACGAGCGTCCGCGCAACAAGTCTTTCGGCGGTGAACAGCGCTCCGAACGCCCCCGCGGCGATCGCCCGTTTGGTGATCGTCCGCCCCGTGGTGACCGACCCTTCGGCGATCGGCCGGCCGGCAAGCCCTTCGGCAAGAAGCCTGGCGGCAAATCCTTTGGCGGTAAGCCGGGCGGAAAGCCCGGTGGCTCGCGTGGCTTTGGCGGCAAGCCGGGTGGCGCAGGTCGCCCATCCGGCGGTCCGCGCGGCGGTTCCGGTCGGGGTGGCCCCGGCAGGGGCGGCCCCAAGGGCGGCAGGGGCTGACGCGCGGTGAGGATCGTCGGCGGTGAGTTTCGCGGTCGCTCGCTTGCAACGCCGAAGTCGAACGATATTCGTCCGACGGCGGATCGCACGCGCGAAAGCCTGTTCAACATCCTGAACCACGCCTATCCCGAGGCCATCGATGGCACGCGGATGATGGACGTTTTTGCCGGCACCGGCGCCGTCGGGCTGGAGGCAGCCTCGCGGGGCTGCCGTCACGTGCTCTTCGTGGAAAGCAGCGTCGAGGGCAGGGGCCTTCTCTGGGAGAACATCGATGCGCTCGGCCTGCATGGCCGCACGCGCATGCTGCGTCGTGATGCGACGGACCTCGGCAGCGTCGGCAATCTCGAACCCTTCGATTTTCTCTTCGCCGACCCGCCATACGGCAAGGGGCTGGGCGAGAAGGCTTTCGCGGCCGCTGCCGCCGGTGGCTGGCTGGTACCGGGCGCTCTGGCGATCCTCGAGGAGCGCGCCGATGTCACAGTTGCCGCGCCGTCTGATTTCCTGTTTCTGGAGGAGCGAATCTTCGGCGACAGCAAGATGCATTTCTTCCGTTACCAGCCGCTGGCGGCCTGACGGAGGAAGGAGAACACTATGGGCGATTATGCTGATTTCGTCGGCAGCGACTATCCGCTCGCCGCCTCCGGCACGCCGAGCGTCGCAGTCGCCTTCGGCTGCGGCGGTGCGCGCGGTCTCGCCCATATTCATATCATAGAGGCGCTGGACGAACTCGGCATTCGCCCCGTCGCCATAGCAGGCTCCTCCATCGGTTCGATTATGGGCGCGGCCATGGCCGTCGGCATGAGCGGTGCTGAGATCCGCGATTATACCCTGGCAACCGTCGGTAATCGCCCGGCCGTTCTCAACAAGATCTGGAGCCTGCGGCCGGTCAGCATGCGCAGCATCCGCTTCGGTCAATTCAATCTCGAACGCATTCTGCGCACCTTCCTGCCGCCGGCCATCCCGGAAAGCTTTTCCGAGCTGCACATCCCGCTGAAGGTGGTCACGACCGATTATTACGACCAGGCGGAGGTCGTCATCGAGAAGGGCGAACTCTTCCCCGTGCTCGCCGCTTCTGCGGCCATTCCCGCCGTGTTCATGCCGGTCAAGCTCGGAGACCGCGTAATGATCGATGGCGGTATCATGAATCCGGTTCCCTATGAACATTTGGCCGGTCTTGCCGATATCATCATCGGCATCGACGTCGTCGGCGGGCCGGAAGGCAGCGGTCGACAGGTTCCGAACCGTATCGAGAGCCTGTTCGGTGCCGGCCAGCTCACCATGCAGTCCAATATTGCCCTGAAGCTGCGCCTGCAGGCACCTCAAATCTTCCTGCGCCCCGCCGTCGGCCGCACCGGCGTCCTCGATTTCCTGAAGGCACGCGACATTCTCGCCATGTCGGCCGGCATCAAGGACGAGCTGAAATTCGCGCTCGACCGGGTGATGACCGCGAAGAATTAGTATCCGCCAATAAGCCGCTGGCTGTGTTTCGCCAGGATTATGCAAACGAAGCGACTAAACCCGCTCCGGCTCTTCTTGTGGCAATGCCACCAGATCGTCGGCGTCGCTGTAAGTGTCGGCGGCACGCTTCGGCTTGACCAGCGGTTCGGGCTTGACCGGGCGCGAATAGAGCATGTCTGTCCCGGCCTGCAGGCCCTCGCTCACCTGTAGTACGAGCCTTTGCTCGTCGCGCTTGCGGATATCCTCGCCGATTTCATAGGCCTCGGCTTCGCTGACGCCAAGTGCTTCCAGGGTGCGGCGGCCGAAGAGCAGGCCGGATTCCAGCGTCTCGCGCAGCTCATAATCCACGCCTTTGTGACGCAGCTCGATCGAGTGAATACGGTCATAAGAGCGGACGAAAAGGCGCGCATGCGGATAATCCGTCTGCACAAGTTCGACGATCTTGTCCGTCACCTCGCGCAGATGCGTGCTGACGACGACGATCTTGGCGCGGTCAATGCCGGCCGAGCGCAGTACGTCCTTGCGAGTGCCGTCGCCGAAATAGATCCGGAAGCCGAAGCTCGATGCCTGGCGGATGCGGTCGGCGGAGAAATCGATCACGGTCACGTCGCGGCCGCTGGCAAGCAGGATCTGTGCGGCAATCTGGCCGAAACGCGAAAAGCCGATCATCAGCACATCGGAACCGGCGCCCTCGAAATCCTCGTCCAGTTCTTCCTGCGTATCGCCCTTCACAAGCCGTTTCGCCAGCGCGGAACTGAGCGGTGTCAGCGCCATCGATAGCGTCACGATGGCGATCAGCATCGATGCCGTGTTCGCCGAGAAAAGATTGCCGCTGGCGCTGGCCGCGCTGAAGAGCACGAAACCGAATTCGCCGCCTTGCGGCAGCAGCCCCGCGATACGGACGGCATCATTGTGCGGCGAGCCTGCGACCCGGCAGAGCGCATAGATCACGACCGCCTTGATGACCATCATTACCGGGACGGCGAGCACGATCATCACCCAGTTGTCGAGGATGACGTCGAGTTTCAGCGATAGGCCGACTGCGATGAAGAAAATGGCGAGCAATACGCCGCGGAAGGGCTCGATATCCGCTTCCAGCTCATGCCGATAGGAGGATTCCGCCAGCATCACGCCGGAGAGAAAGGCTCCCATCGCCATGGAGAGGCCGGCGAGCTGCATCAGCGTTGCCGATCCCATGACGACGAATAGGGCTGCGGCAATCATCGCCTCGCGCGCGCCGGTGCGTGCGATCACCTGAAACAGCGGCGTCAACAGGTAACGGCCGGCGATGATCATCGCTGCGACGGCGCCGATGGCAATGGCGAGACTTGGCAGTGGATTGGCGGTTTCCTGCGCGCCGTCGAGCACGGTGATCAGCGCCAGCAGCGGCACGATGGCAAGATCCTGCAGCAGCAGCATCGAGAAGGAGCGCTGGCCGTATTTCGTGTTGACGTCGCCCTGTTGCTCGAGGATCTGCATCGCGAAGGCGGTCGAGGAAAGCGCCAGGCCGAAACCGATGATGATGCTGCCCTTCCAGCCGGCAATGCCCTCGAAATAGGCGGCCACCATCAGCGCAAGTCCGCTGAGAACCACCTGTGCCGTGCCGAGGCCGAAAATATCCCGACGCATCTGCCAGAGGCGGGACGGCTTCAGTTCCAGGCCGATGATGAAGAGCAGGAAGACGACGCCGAGTTCGGCCACGGCCAGCACGGCCTCGCTGTCGCTGATGCTGTGGAGAATCGGCCCGATCACAACGCCGGCGGCGAGATAGCCGAGCACCGTGCCAAGCCCCAGTTTCTTGAAGATAGGCGCCGTGACGACGGCACCGCCGAGCAGCAGCAGGGTTTCAGTGAAAAGCGTATTGGGGGCGGACATCGTCTGTTTCTTTCCGTGGGGCAGGCGGTGTTGCGACGCTTGGTCATGATAAACAACCATGCGTGAAGGGATTAGAACAAGAATCGGCTTTGCCGCCCTTGATGCTTTATGTAGTGCACAATAAATGGAACGCGAAGGAAAGGCCAAGTCATGACCTCTGAAATCGATTCCGCCACTCTGCTTTCCCGTGCCAGCCAGTTGATCGACCTCGCCCGGAAAGCCGGTGCGGATGCCGCCGATGCCGTCGTGGTGCGGTCGAGGGCCCATTCCGTCAGCGTCCGTCTCGGCAAGGTCGAAGGCACGGAATCCTCCGAGAGCGACGACTTCTCGCTGAGGGTCTTCGTCGGCAATCGCGTGGCGAGCGTTTCGGCCAATCCCGGCTTCGATCTCAACGCTCTTGCCGAACGCGCGGTCGCCATGGCCAAGGTTTCTCCGGAAGATCCCTTTGCCTGCCTCGCTGACGAAGCGGATCTCGCCAAGAGCTATCCCGATCTCGAACTGTTCGATCCGACCGAGGTCTCCACGGAGCAGCTGCGCGAAGCGGCCCTTGCGACAGAAGCTGCGGCACTCGCTGTTCCTGGCGTCACCAATTCTTCCGGTGCCGGCGCTTCGGCCGGCATGGGCGGCCTCGTGCTCGTCACCTCACATGGTTTTGCCGGCCACTATATGGGCTCGCGCTTCGGGCGCTCCGTCAGCGTCATTGCCGGCGAAGGCACCGGCATGGAGCGCGACTATGATTTCGACAGCCGCCTCTATTTCGCCGATCTCGATGCGGCCGAAGAGATCGGCCGCCGCGCCGGCGAACGAGTCGTCAAACGGCTCAATCCGCGCCAGGTTCCGACGGGCAAGAACGTCACCGTCGTTTTCGACCCGCGCGTCGCCCGCGGCTTCGTCGGCCATATTGCCGGCGCGATCAATGGCGCTTCCGTCGCCCGCAAGACCAGCTTCCTGCGCGACAAGATGGGCCAGCAGGTGCTGAAATCGGGCCTCTCGATCACGGACGATCCGCTGATCGTGCGTGGCCCATCCTCGCGCCCCTTCGACGGCGAGGGCGTATCGGGCAAGCGGCTCGTCATGATCGAGGACGGCGTGCTGCAGTCCTGGTTCCTGTCCACGGCAACCGCGCGGGAAATCGGCGGCGGACTGAAGACCAACGGCCGCGGCGTGCGCGGCGGTACGTCCGTATCACCCGCGTCCACCAACCTGGCGCTGGAGCCGGGCGATATTTCGCCGGAGGAATTGATCCATAGCGTCGGTACGGGCTTCTATGTGACCGAGCTGATCGGCCAGGGCGTCAACATGATAACAGGCGAGTACAGCCGCGGTGCCACCGGTTTCTGGATCGAGAACGGCGAATTGACCTTCCCGGTTTCGGAGGTGACGATCGCCTCCAACCTGAAGGACATGTTCATGCGCGTGACGCCGGCAAACGACATCGACCGCGATTTCGGCATCGCTGCTCCGACGCTTGCCATTGAGGGCATGACGCTGGCAGGCCGCTGAGAAACGAGCGGAGATTGGAATTAATCAATGATCGATAGCAAGGCCGGCCAATTGAGCGACGTGAACCTGATCGTGGGTGCCGCGCTCGAGGCGGGCAAGATCGCTCTCGGTTTCTTCCGGCAATCGCCGGAGGTCTGGTGGAAGAACAACGGCCAGTCCCCGGTCAGTGCTGCCGATTTTGCGGCGAACGAAAGCCTTGCCGTCACATTGCGCTCGGCGCGCCCGGACTATGGTTGGCTTTCCGAGGAAACCGACGACGATGCCGAGCGGTTGAAGCACGCGACCGTCTTCGTCGTCGACCCCATCGACGGCACAAGGGGATTTCTTGCGGGCCTGGATCTTTGGTGCGTCAGCGTCGCCGTCGTCACCGATGGGCGGCCTGTGGCGGGCGTGCTCTACGCGCCGGCGCTTGACGAGCTTTTCGTGGCGACGGCTGGTGGGGAGGCCCTGAAGAACGGCAAGCCGATCCGCGTGTCTCAGAGAGTCGGTGATGACATCCATCGGCTGGCGACCGGCGAGGAGATGTTGAAGGGCGTCGATCCGGATTTTCGCAAGACGGTCGAGCGGGTGAAGCACGTGCCGTCGCTCGCCTATCGCCTCGCCATGGTGGCGGACGGGCGCCTCGAAGGAACGATCGTCAAGCGCAACTCGCATGACTGGGATCTGGCCGCCGCCGATCTTATTCTGGAGCGGGCCGGCGGCGCGCTCGTGGACCTTTCGGGCAATACCCTCAGCTACAATCGCGCCGAAGTATCGCATGACGAGCTTTGCGGTGCATCGGCAGCGCAATTACCGGAGTTTCTTCGTCAACTATCGAACCGACGAGACGGTTGACCTTTCCGTCAAAATCCCGCAGATGAAGGACGGAGGGGGACGACAGTAGAAAGAGACGAAAATGACTGATACCAGCGGCAAAAAGCAGCTCCTGCACCTTGTCTTCGGCGGTGAATTGGAAAACCTCGAAGAGGTCCAGTTCCGCAATCTCAACGAGCTCGATATCGTCGGCATGTATCCCGACTATGCGAGCGCGCTGGTGGCATGGAAGTCCAAGGCGCAGCAGACCGTTGACAATGCCCATATGCGTTATTTCATTGTCCACCTGCATCGTTTGCTCGATCCGCAGGAAAAAGCGGCATCCTAAGCGCCTCGCACCGAATTTTGCATTTGATATCTCTATCCGGTACAGCCCCGTCGCTTTAAATCCGGTCATGAAGCAGTATCTTTGACACAATAAGAACGAAAATTCGGCTGTTTATTCGGCCGGTTGATAATCGGGATTTGGCATTGATGGTGATCAGCTGGGATAGGAGGCGAACGAAATGAGTAGCCTCAGGGCGCGTCTTGCCTTGAGCGCCTATCGCTTTGGCGGAATCGCAGTCTATCCATTCATCGGGCCTTATCTCGCGGTTCGCGCGGCCAAGGGCAAGGAAGATAGTTCCCGCAAACTGGAGCGCTCGGGTTATGCGAGCGCCAACCGCCCGCAGGGGCCGTTGATCTGGTTCCATGCCGCGAGCGTGGGGGAAACCTCGGCCGTCATTCCGTTGATCCGCGAGATCCGTCGCCGCGATATTCACGTTATCCTGACGACGGGCACGATCACCTCCGCCAAGGTTGCGCAGCAACGTCTTGGCGAAGAGGTCATCCATCAATACGTGCCGCTCGATCTCAAGCCCGCCATCAAGCGCTTCCTCGACTACTGGCAGCCCGATTGCGCCATTTTTGCCGAATCCGAGATCTGGCCGACGACGATCATGGAGCTTGGCCGCAAGCGAATCCCGCAGATCCTCGTCAACGCCCGCATGTCGGATCGATCCTTTGAACGCTGGAGCCGGCATCTCTCGCTTGCCGAGGCGTTGTTTGAAAATCTGGCGCTGGTCGTGGCCCAGTCCGACCTCGACGCCGAACGCTTCCGCGATCTCGGCGCTTTGCAGGTTCTGAAATCGGGCAATCTCAAAGTGGATACGGATGCGCCGTCCTATGATGCACCGACGCTCGCCGGCTACATGAAGCAAATCGGCGACCGCAAGACCTGGGCCGCGGTCTCCACTTTCGAGGGCGAGGAGGGTGCTGCAGCCTCCGTCCATTCGATGCTGAAGGAGCATAACGGCCAGCTTACCATCATCGTGCCGCGCCATCCCGAGCGCAGCGACGCGATCGAGGCTATGCTCGCTGAACAGGGTCTCAAAGTGGCGCGCCGCACTCGCAACGATATCCTTTCGTCCGATGTCGATGTCTTCCTTGGCGATACCATCGGCGAGATGGGGCTTTATCTGCGGATGACCGAAGTCGCCTTCATGGGCAAGTCGCTGTTCAATGAAGGAGGCCAGAATCCGCTTGAGCCGGCCATGCTCGGTTGCGCGATCCTGACCGGCGGTCATGTCCAGAATTTCCGCGATTCCTATCAGCTGCTCGCCCGCCGCGGCAGCGCCCGCATGGTGCGCGATACCGAGATGCTGGCGCGCGGCGTCCATTATTTGCTCACCAACGACACGGCACGGCGCAGCATGATCGATGCCGGCTTCGCAGCCGTGCATGAAATGCGTGGTGCACTGGCAGCAACGGTGAAGGGGCTGGAGCCTTATATCAATCCGCTTTCGGTCAAGGCACGGCTGATGCCGAAGACGATGGCGAACGGATAAGAAGGGAAGGGCATGACAGCGGCCAAGCTGGGAGCGATTGCGGGCATTCTTTTTGACAAGGACGGCACGTTGCTCGACTATGACCAGAGCTGGCTGCCGGTCAATCGTGAGCTCGCACGCATCGCTGCTCAAGACGATCCTATCCTCGCCGATCACCTTCTCTCCGCCTGCGGCATGGACCCGATTTCCGGTCACATTGTGCCCGACAGCCTGCTTGCCGCCGGCAATACCAGGCAGATTTCCGAGGGGCTGGTGACCGCCGGCTCGAAAGTGGATGTCGCGGAACTGGTGGAAAAACTCGATGCGCTTTTTGCGCATGCGGCCGATTTCTCTTCGCCGGTGACAGATCTCGCCGCCTTCTTCCGGCGCCTGCATAAGCGCGGCTACAAGCTTGGCATTGCCTCCAGCGATAATGAGCGCTCCATCCGCCAGACGGCGCGCCGCTTCGGCTTCATCGACTATGTCGATTATATCGCCGGCTACGACAGCGGCTTCGGCACCAAGCCGGAGCCGGGAATGGTACTCGGCTTTTACGCCGCGACCGGCCTTTCGCCGGCACAGGTCGCCGTCGTCGGCGACAATAATCATGATCTCCACATGGGCCGCAATGCCGGTGTGGGCCTGACCGTCGGCGTGTTGACGGGCACCGGCTCGCGCGAAACGCTGACGGCGGCATCGGACTATTGCCTCAACGACATTACCGAGCTGGAAAGCCTGCTCCTGCCTGTGGCACAATCGGCCTGATCCTGGCAATGGCTTGCTTTTTCACGCAATCTGGCCTTTCTTGCCGCTTTGTCGCGGGCACAAGAATAGGGCTGGATTAGACGCATGGTATCGGAAGCCCCACCTTTCTGGTGGCGAAAGCCGGATTGGCGTGCCTGGGGGCTCTTACCCTTTTCGTTCCTGTATGGCCGTATCGCCGGGCATCGCATGGTGAATGGCAAACGGGCTTCCGTGCCGGTGCCTGTTATCTGCGTCGGTAATTTCACGGTTGGCGGCGCCGGCAAGACGCCGACGGCGCTTGCACTTGCCCAGGCAGTGAAGGCGAAGGGGCTGAAGCCTGGTTTCCTGAGCCGCGGTTATGGCGGCTCGCTCGATGTCACCACGATCGTTGATCCCTCGCACCATCATGCCACGGCTGTTGGCGACGAGCCGCTGCTGCTTGCCCGCGAGGCGCTGACGGTCATTGCCCGTCGTCGGGCCGATGGCGCGGAAAGGCTGGTGCGCGAGGGCGCCGACATCATCATCATGGATGACGGTTTCCAGAGCGCGCAGCTCGCCATCGACTATGCCCTTGTGGTGATCGATGCCGGCAGAGGTATCGGCAACGGGCACCTCGTTCCAGGCGGTCCTGTGCGCGCGCCGCTGCGCACGCAACTCCTCTTTGCATCCGGCCTGCTGAAAGTCGGCGAGGGTACTGCCGCCGATCGCGTCGTTCGCCTTGCGGCAAGGGCGGGGAAGCCCTTCTTTTCCGCAAGCGTCAGGGTGCGCGGGCAGGAGGATATGCGCGGCCGCAAGGTACTTGCCTTCGCCGGCATCGCCGATCCCGCCAAGTTCTTCCGCACAGTGGAGACGCTAGGGGCTGAGATCGCCGTCCGGCGCAGCTTCGGAGATCACGAACATCCTGGCGAAGACGACGTCTCCGACATGCTCGACATCGCCTCGCGCGAAGGGCTCGAGATCGTCACAACCTCGAAAGATTATGTCCGCCTCATTGGCCATCATGGCCGCACCGAGGAATTGCTGCAGCGCTGCAGGGTGGTCGAGATCGACATGGTCTTTGCCGATCCGCAAGCGCCGGCGCTGATCATCGACAGGGCTATTGCCGCCGCGCGCGAGCGACGCTTGAAGGAAAAGCGCGGCAGCAAGGCGGCTTAAAACAGGTCTGACTATTCAGCGGCGAAAAGTCAGCGCTTTTGATTGGGAAGGGCGCCAGCGCGCTTTTCGGCCTCGAGCGAGGTGATGACATCGGCATAGGGTTCCTGCCGGGCAACGCTCCAGTAGCGCAGCTCATCGAGAGCGATATGTTTGCCAGTCATGGCGCAGACGACATAGGAGCCCGGCATCAGGATCTGGAAATCGCCGTCGAGATAGCGAACTTTCGCCTCGCGGTTTCCATGTCCTTCGAAAAGATTCATCTGATGCCGTCCTTGATCTCTGTCATCTATTTGCCATACCGCACTACAGCGCCGCACGTCAAATATGACGCGCAAAGGTCGCTGTGACACTTTAAAATTACGCAGCAGACGCGACTTTTCCAGACTATTTCCCGGAAAAGTTCCTTTTGGAAATGGCTGAGGTTAGCTGCGCCCGAACAGTCGTTCGATGTCTGTAAGCTTCAACTCTATATAGGTCGGCCTGCCGTGATTGCACTGCCCGGAGCCTGGCGTTGCCTCCATCTGGCGCAAAAGCGCATTCATCTCTTCCGGGCGCAGGCGCCGGCCGGATCGCACCGAACCGTGGCAGGCCATGGTCGCGGCCACGTATTCCAGCTTGGCGGCAAGGCCAGAGGCTGTATCCCATTCGGCGATCTCGTCGGCCAGCTGTCGGATCAGGCCCTGCGCATCGACTTCGCCGAGCATCGCCGGCGTCTCCCGTACGGCGACTGCGCCGGGGCCGAAGCGTTCGATCGCGAGCCCGAGTTCGCCGAGTTCTTCAGCAAATACCATCAACCGGTCGCAATCTTCTTCGGGCAGGTCGACGATTTCCGGAATCAGCAGTACCTGCGAGGACAGCCGCTTCGAATGCAGCGCCTTACGCATGGCCTCGAACACCAGCCGCTCATGCGCCGCATGCTGATCGACTATGACAAGGCCGTTTTCCGTCTGGGCGACGATATAATTTTCATGCAGCTGAGCCCGGGCAGCACCCAGCGGAAAGCGAGCGGGTTCCTCGGCACGTGCTGATTGCAGCGGCGGGGCGACTTCGGCACGTGCGGTCGGCATGGCAAGGCCGTCGAAGGCAGCCTGCGGTCTTTCGGCAAATCCGTAGCCTGCCGCTGCCGCCGCTCTTTCGTAGGGACGGGATGGCGACGTTTCGGCCGTCCAAGGGGTCGGCGCTGGCGAGGGTCGCCAACCCTGCTGAAAGGCGGATCGTCCGGCGGTGAAGGCGCGCAACATGCCGTCTGCGCCGGTGGTAGCCGCGCGGTCGCCCTCGCGCGCCAGCGCTTCGCGCACGGCGCCGACGATCAGGCCGCGCACCAGCCCTGGATCGCGGAAGCGCACGTCGGATTTCGCCGGATGTACGTTGACGTCGACCAGCGCCGGATCGAGCCGCAGGGAAAGGACCGCGACAGGATAACGTCCGGCGGGGATGGTTTCGGCATAGGCGCCGCGGATCGCCGAGAGGATCAGCTTGTCCTGCACCGGCCGGCCATTGACGAAAGCATATTGATGCGCGGAGTTGCCGCGGTTGAAGGTCGGCACGCCGGCAAAACCGGTAAGGCTCACATCCTCACGCACGGCATCGAGCGCGATAGCATTGTCCTTGAAATCGGCACCCAGTATCTGTGCCATGCGGGCGAGATGATCATCGCCCGTCGCGGGAAATTCCAGCGTCGAGCGGTCGGTGCCCGACAGAACGAAGCGCACGCGCGGAAAGGCAATTGCCATGCGCTTGACGACTTCGGTGATCGCGGCCGCCTCCGCCTTTTCGGTCTTCAGGAATTTCAGGCGCGCCGGCGTCGCAAAAAACAGGTCGCGTACCTCGACGATCGTGCCCGGATTGGCGGCCACCGGGCGCAGATGCAGAACCTTGCCGCCTGCAACCGCGATCTCGGCGCCGCCGGCCGCACCCACTCTGCGGCTTGCGATCGAAAGCTTCGCCACCGAGCCGATGGAGGGCAAGGCCTCGCCGCGAAAACCGAGGGTGCGAATGTCTTCCAGCGTATCGGAAATCTTCGAGGTGCAGTGGCGCCGTACCGCGAGTTCGAGGTCGGTTTCCTCCATGCCCGAGCCGTTATCGGTCACCCTTAGCAGAGCCTTGCCGCCGCCAGCGGTCGCGATCTCGATGCGGGTTGCACCGGCATCGAGCGCGTTTTCGATCAGTTCCTTGGCGGCGCTCGCCGGGCGTTCGATGACTTCGCCGGCGGCGATCTGATTGATCAGGGTCTCGGAAAGTTGCTTGATGGCCATGGCTGCATTCTCGTGGATTCGCGGCGGCGAGGGAAGAGGAAAGGCGATTTTACGGCCTTGATCCACCCGTTTACATGGGGACTTTGTTAAGAAATTTAATCAATGTTTAAGGGAATGATGACAGGTTGCGGAGACAGAACTTGAAATGACCGCAGGTGGCGCGTTTCGTGCATGCTGACGGCTCTCGATGGCAGGTTGGTGGCCATCAGTCAAAATGGAGCCAGGTGCCATCTGCTTCAAGTGCCAAGGCCAGCATGCAACTCCCATGAACTTGCCTTGCAGAGCGAATGCCGCCCTGTCGATTTGCCGTGTTGTGAAACTGGTTGAGCGTAGGAATCCGACGAATGACTGCCGAGACTGAAAAGGCAGCTTTGGCAATGATGACGGCTGATGCCCCTTTCGGCGGCAGTCTGCAGACGATGTTCTTCGATGCCTTTTGCGATGGTCTTTCCAGCGCCTTTTTCGCCTACGACAAGAACGACCTCTTGCTGTTTGCCAGCCGTCAGGTTCTGAACTTCTTCCCAATCACGCCTGATTTCCTGCAACCTTCCACGCGGCTGCGCGATTTTCTAGGCGCCGTCTTCGATACTGGAGTAGCCTATCAGCGGCATCAGACCAAAACAGCTGCGAGCCGCGACGATTGGATATCGCAGCGCATAGCCACCCATTGGCGTGAACGCTACGAGACCACCGAGCATTTTGCCGACGACCGCTGGGTGCGCATCCTCAACCGACGACTATCCTCGGGCATCGGCTTCTGCATTATTTCCGATGTTTCCGAAGCCAGGAAACGCGAAGAGCAATGGCGCGTCGACATGGAGCGCGTGCAGCTGACCGAGGATATTCTCGACAATCTGCCCTTTCCGGTTTTCGTCAAGGACCAGAACCTCGTCTACGTCGCAGTCAACCGGGCGTTCTGCGACAAGTACCAGACGGCGGCTGACGAAGTGCGCGGTCGCAAGAGCATCGATATATTTTCCACCGACCTTGCCAATCGCTTCTATGAGAGCGATCGGCATGTGATCGAGACCGGTGAAATGTCGATCTCGCGGCAGCGCCAGATCGCCCGCGACGGTGTCGAGCGCGACATCGTCACCCGCAAGCAGCGCATCGGCAAGCCGGGCCGCTATTTCCTGGTCTGCACCATGCAGGACCTGCCCAAGGATGGCGGCGACTTCGACGAGTTCGCGCTCGCGTCGAGCATTCGGGAAAACGGCGATCGCTCCTATCGCCGCGCCTATGTTCCGATGGTCGCGCTGCAGACCATTTCGCGCCGTCCGGCGGCGATGGAGACCTTCGTTCCGGAGAATTTCAGCGGCCGCAAGGTGCTCGTCGTCACGCCGGATTTCGCTGCCGAAACGGCGGCTCTGAAGACGCTCGAGAAATACGGCTTCGAAGCCTGCGTCGTACACAACGAGAACGAAGAGGCGGCATTTCTGGACGTGGCAAGCGCGCATGGCGTCAAGATCGATCTGGTCATCGTCGACAACCAGCTCGGCAAGCGCGGAATTGAGCTGGCCGAGCGGCAGAACCTAGCCGCGTTGTCGCTGAACGGATCGCAGCTGGCAACCGAGCTTGCCTTCCTGATCGCGCGCCATTTCAATCGCAACATCCGTGGCGAGCCTGGCGAGAGCATAGAGCCGGGGCTCGCGCCCGAATGGCGGCGTGCGACCGGAGAGGAGCGCCGGGCGCAGATTCTGGTCGCTGAGGACAATGATATCAACCAGATCGTCTTCTCGCAGATCCTCGAGGGTTTGGGATACAGCTATGTGATCGCCGCAAGTGGTGACGAGGCGGTGCGCCTGTGGCAGGAGCATCGTCCGGAACTGATCCTGATGGACATTTCGCTGCCGGGACTGAACGGCTTTGAATCCACCCGGCTGATCCGCGGCGCGGAAAAGGGTACCGGCTCCCATACGCCGATCATCGGTGTTCTGACGCAGGCTTTCGAGCGCGACCGCAAGGAGTGCGCCGATGTCGGCATGGACGACGTCATCCTGAAACCGGTTAGTCCCGATATCATCGAAACGGTATTTCAGAAGCATATGCGCGGTGCCCTGAAGGCGCAAAATAGATAAATGTTACAATGATATCACCCCCGACGGCAACTTATCGCCGACGCCGAATGACTGTCGTCTTGGCATCCTTTGTTAAGACTTCCTCGGCATGCTCTTCACCCGGGTGGAGAAAAGGCCGGAACCAAATATGAAATCGACTGAGATGCTGCCGGGGCCAGTCAATCAGCAGCCGCAGGCAACCGCTTATACCGATCCGCTCACCGGGTTGGGCAATCGCCATCGCATGCGCGAGCGTGCGCGCGCGCTTTCGCTTGAGCGTGCCGGCGATCCCGCACCCTTTACGATCGGCATCGTCAATCTCGATGCCTTCAAGCCGATCAATGACCTGTTCGGCGTCGACGCGGGCGATGAGATCCTCTGCCAGGTTGCTCATCGTCTGAAGGCCTGCATACCCGACGGCGCACTGGTGACGCGTCACGACGGCGATGAATTCGCCTTTGTACTGCCGCTTGTCTTCGAACGCGTCGGCGCCGAGAAATTCGGGCAGATGATCCGCGAAGTGCTGTCGGCGCCCTATGATCTCGGCGATCGCAATGTCCGCCTTTCCGCATCCTTCGGCTTTGCCATTCATCCTTTCGCCGGAGAAGAATTCGACGATCTCCTGAAAAATGCGGATACGGCGCTCTATCGCTCCAAGCGTCGCGGCCGCGGCCAGATCACCGTCTATTCCAGAGAGATTGCGCAGGAGATGAAGCGTGCGACGCAGCTGGAGCAGGCGCTGCGCAACGCCATCATTTCCGACTCCATCGATGTGCATTTCCAGCCGATCGTCTCGCTTGCCAACAACATGGTTCTCGGTTTCGAGGCCCTGGCGCGTTGGAACGATCCGGATCTCGGCTTTGTCTCACCGGCTGTCTTCGTGCCGCTTGCCGAGGAACGAGGCTTTATCGATGCGCTATCCGAGACGCTGCTGCGAAAAGCGGCGGAGGCGGCGCTCTCGTGGCCGCGCGAACTGTTTCTGTCCTTCAATCTCTCCTCGGCGCAGCTGATGGATCCCGGCACCAGCAGCAGCATTCTCGCCATCCTGACACGCGCCGGTCTGGACCCGCACCGCCTCGAACTTGAAATCACGGAAACGGCGGTCATGAGCTCGGCCGATACCGCCCATCGCATCATCGCCGATCTTCGAGCGGTCGGCGTGCGCATCTCTCTCGATGATTTCGGCACCGGTCAGTCCAGCCTTGGACGCTTGCGCGAATTCATTTTCGACAAGGTCAAGATCGATCGGGCCTTCGTCTCGCGCATGAATTCGGACAGGGCCTCCGAGCACATTATCAAGGCTGTTCTTGCCATGTGCGAAGGGCTTGACCTGCGTGTGGTCGCGGAAGGTATCGAGGACCATGCTGAAGCGGCGAAGCTGAAGGCACTGGGCTGCGCCATGGGGCAGGGCTACTATTTTGGAAAGCCGGTCGATAGCGCTGCGACGCTTCGCTACCTGCAGACCCATTATTTCGATCTCAGCCACGAACGCGAAATTGCCTAATCCCAAAAAGTAGGGTGAAAGATGGTCAAAGAAAGCGGCGGCCCATAAGGCCGCCGCTTCCGTATTTCGTCCAACCTTTGTCGATAGTTACTTGTTGGTGGTCGACGAAGTCGTGGTGTTGTCGGTGGCCGGCATTGTCGACGTACCGGACGATTGTGCCGCCTTTTCGGAAGCCTGCATCGACAGGGTCTTGAATTCTGGGGCAGCCTTCAGCGAGTCGGCCGTTTCGGTCGTCGTGAGCTTGACGGTGCCGTCCTGCGGATTCTGCGTGGCGTTGATCTTGTCGAACGGTACGGCGACGTTTTTCTGGCCGAGGCCAAGGAAACCGCCGACGCCGACGACCGCGGCGATAACACCGCCCTGCTTCTGCAGGATCAGGTCGTTGATGCTGCCGATGCTTTCATTCTGGCCGTTATAGACAGACTGGCCCATATAGGTCCTGGCACTGATCTGATCGGCCGACTGCGTGGTCATGTAGCCGCCGGCCTGTTCGGCGCCTGGCGACGGTGCGGGTGCCTGAGCCTTGGTTTGCGGCGTCGGGTTATTCGGCTTTGTGGCATCCGGTGTCGCCGGGGCGGATTGCGTCATTGGCGCATTGTTGCCGGTATTGCCGGCTCCCCCGTTCGACGGTTGTTGCGCTTGAGCGAACGCCATCGGCGAAAGTACCGAGGCCGTGGCGAAGATTGCGCCTGCAGCGACAGAAGTGAAGAGTTTCCCAGTCATCGTGAACCTACCTTTCATTCCGATGGGCATGCTTTATCGGGCGCGCATGCTGACCAGCGCGGTGAAACCTCCGTTTGCCGGCCTTCATCGTACCGGTCATAAGGGCAAATGGATTAGTGAGGTTTTGGTTCCGTCAAAAGTTGCAGAAGCCAACAGGCGGAAGTTGAAAACAGACGGAATATAGCATGAAAACAGCGGGTCGACGTTTTGAAAAACAACTTGGGGATTGGCCGAATTGGAAAATGGATCGATGCGGATCGCGGTTTTTTCGCAAGCCGGAAAAGCTGGATATCGCATCGATCATAGAAGTAATGTCCTCTTCCGCATCGAACGGCTGAGGAGGGATTTCAATCAAAGCTTGTATGGAGGGTCGAAAACGCCCTTCACCGTCAGGCCGAGTTCCAGAAGAGCACCCGCCTGCGGCTGCATGGAGCGCGCTTCCTCATCCAAGCCTTCCCAGGCGGTCGTCACGGCCAGCCGGTCCGCATTCTTGCCGATGAAGGCGGGGCAGGAGGGCTGCATGGCGGGCACGCGATAGCGCTCGATGCGCAGGCCGTCCGGGCTGTATTTGTCGACGAAGCCGGAACCCCAGCGCGCATTCCAGATATAGCCGTCCGCGTCGCAGACTGAACCGTCAAGGCCGCCAGGATCTTCCATGCTGTCGACCATGACGATCGGCTCGCCGGTCGGGAGGCCCGTCTCGGGGTCGACGAGCACGCGCATCAGCTGGCTGACGCGGGTATCGGTGAAATAGCCGATCGTGCCATCAGGAGAAAAGCAGATGGAATTCGGAATGCTGATCTGGTCGAAGATCTTCGTAACCTTGCCGCCGGCGACATGATAGATCGCGCCTGCCTGCATCTCGGCGCGCTTGCCCATGGTGCCGATCCAGAGCGATCCGGAAACATGCGTACGCCCGTCATTGGAACGGTTTTCGGGCTTGTCTGCTTCGATGGCCGTATAGAAGCTCAATTCGCCGGTCGCGATATCGCGCAGGAACAGTCCCTGCTCGGTGGCGATCATCTGCCGCTCCGCATCGACTCGAGCCAGCACGCTTGCCATCATCGGCAGCTCGTGAACCTGTTTCTTTCCGGTCGGCAGGTGCAGTTCGTGCAGTTCCTTGCCGAGAATGTTGAACCACCAGACGGTGTCTGTATCGGGGTCGTAGGTCGGGCCTTCTCCCAGGACGGAGGACGTGTTGCAGAGAATATTGCCCTGGAAATCATGAATATCGGTCATAGATCAGGCTCCTACGGCTGCATCATAGGCGTAAATGGTGACCTTGGCGCGTTCGGCAACCTCTGCAGCCGTCATTCCCGGCTTGTAAAGACTGGTGCCGAGGCCGAAGGCGAGCACGCCGGCCTTGGTGTAATCGGCGAAATTCTTGTCCGAAACGCCGCCGACCGCCGCAATGACGAGCTCGGGCGGCAAGACGGCGCGAATGGCTGTGATACCGGAGGCGCCGAGCACGCCGGCGGGGAAGAATTTGAGACCGGTGGCACCGGCGCGGGCGGCCGAAAGCGCTTCCGTGGCGGTGAAGACGCCGGGCATCGTCACCATGCCCTTGTCGCGGGCGCGGCTGATGACCGTGGGCTCGACATTCGGTGTCACCAAGAGCTTGCCGCCGGCGCCATCCAGCCGGTCGACGTCTTCCACCGTCAGCACCGTGCCTGCGCCGATCAGGCAATCCGCAGGCGCCATCTTGGCGGCGATCTCGATAGAGCGGAACGGTTCCGGCGAATTCAGCGGAATTTCGATTGCCGTGAAACCTGTCTCGATCAGCGTGCCGACGATATCGGCCGTCTCCTCCGGCTTGATGCCGCGAAGAATGGCAATGAGCGGGCGCTTCATGGGCGGGAAGGGAATGCGGGTCGTCATCAGCTTTTGCTTTCTTTCTTGAACCAGATCGCTTCGGCCGCAGCGGACAGTCCGCGACGGACGGCGGCATCGGCATCGATGGTCTTGTAATTGAGGGAAAGGGTGCGGAAGGCGTCTTCATAGAGAGCCTGGAGGCGGCCGGAAGCGACCAGCGTGATGGCCGCATTCTGCCCCGCCGAATCGAGCGCGCCGGCGATTTCCGCACCGATCAGGGTGCTCGAGATCAGTGCCTGGGCGCCGGCGGCCGTAAGCCCGTTCAGGAGCTGGCCGGAGCGGGCCGTGAACAGCAGGTTGGTGACGAGGGCCGGCTTGTCGAGGGCCGTCTTGAGGGCAGCCTCGAACGCCTTCGTGTCGGGCGGCATGTCCGCAGCGCCGGCAACGGCATGCGACAGGATGCTGTGCTTGGTAATGACGTCGAAAAGCTCGCCCGTCATGAAGGTGGAAAAACCTGTCACCTGGCCATCCAGCACGCGCACCCATTTCGAATGCGTTCCCGGCATGCACACGAGCTGTTCGCCCTTCGCATCGGCGGCAATCGCGCCGAGCAGCTGCGTTTCCTCGCCGCGCATGACATCGGGCATCTGCTGGCTGCGCTGTGCGAGACCCGGCAGGATGCGCACGTCGCGGGATTGTCCGGGCACGGAAACGGCGCCTGTCAGGATGGCGGCAAGTGAGGTCGGCGTGTCGATATATCCGGCTTCCACCCAGCCCTGGCGCGCTCCGGCCATGCCGCAGACGATGACGGGAAGGGCGTCCGGTGCGGATATGGCGTCGAGATGCGATTGCAGGACCTTGGCAAAGCCGATCTGGGCCGCCGTGGTCATGCCTTCGCCGCTGCGGCGCTCTGCCAGTATGCTGCCGTCTTCGCCGATCAACCACAGCCGGAAACTGCTGGTGCCCCAGTCCACCGCGACATATGCGGGTTTCGTCATGAGAAATGCTCCAAGTCTTACGTCAGAACTCTTGAGATTAGAAAATACCGCCGTCGACGGTGATAGCTTGTCCGGTCATGGCGCCGGAGCAGTCCGAAGCCAGGAAGAGCACCGGCCCGACCAGATCGTCGGCGCTCAGCACGCGCTTCAGGCATTGCCGGTCTATCGTCTTCGCCATGCCCTCTTCGGTCAGCCAGAGGTCGAGCTGTCGCTTGGTGACGATCATTCCCGGCAGGACGGCATTGACGCGGATGTTCTCGGGACCGAAGCGCCCGGCAAAGCTCTTGGTCAACCCGATGATACCGGACTTCGCGGTCGCGTAGGAGGACAGCAGCGGCGGGTTCATCTTGAAGACGATCGAGGAGAAATTGATGATGGCCCCGCCGCCGGCGGCGCGCATGCCGGGTGCAGCCGCCTGCGAGACGAAGAAGACCTGCTTCAGGTTGATTGCCTGATTGTTGTCCCAGTATTCTTCGGTCGTGGTGTCGATATCGTGCCGGTCGTCCCAGGCTGCATTGTTGACGAGGACACGGATCGCCCCGAGATCGGACTCAACCGCAGCAACCGCGCTTTTGATCGCGCCGATATCACGCAGGTCAGCGTGATAGAAGGAAACAGGATGGGCGGATTGCGTCGAAAGCTTGGCCGCCAGTGCCTTGCTCGCTTCTTCGATGATATCGATGAAGGCAACCTTTGCGCCCTGATTGGCAAAGGCCTCCACAAGGCTTGCGCCGATGCCGGAGCCGCCGCCGGTGATGAGGACGGTGCGATCTTTCAGATCGGGAAATTGCGCCTGAGTATCCACCAAATGTCTCCTCCCGATCAATCGAAAGTTCCATTATTCGGAACATAATTTGACTATATGGAATTATCGATCTACCCTTGCGCGGTGTCAAGGATAGTGCGGCTCTGCCAGAGATAAATGAATGAACGTGGATCTGGGTTCAGAGGGTGGAAAAAATAAAGGGCATCGCGACCGGGAAACCGGAACGCTGGGAAAGCTCGTCTCCCTGCTCGATCTTGTCGCGCTCGCCGATGGCCCGATGCGCTTTACCGACATCCTTTCGCTCTCCGATCAGCCGCGCGGCACATTGCATCGCCAATTGTCGCACCTTGTCGAGGAAGGGCTGCTGGAGGTCGACCGCGATGGTCGTTATCTGATTGGATTGCGGCTCTTGACGCTTGCCTCGCGCAGCTGGGCGCGCAACGAGTTTCGCGCGGTTGCTGAGCCACATCTGCACCGCCTGCAGGAGGTGACCGGCGAAACCGTCCATCTTGGCGTCCTGCGTGGCACGGAGGTCATCTATCTCGACAAGGTCGAGGGTCGCCAATCCGTACGCATGTATTCGCAGGTCGGCAATGCATCTCCGGCCTATTGTACCGGTGTCGGCAAGGCGGCGCTTTCCGCGCTCGACGATGCCGAGCTGGATGCGAGAATCTCATGCCTCGAATATCGCCCTTATACCGAGCATACGCTTCGCAATGTCTCGGAGCTGCTTGTCGATGTTTCGGAAATCAGGAAGCGAGGCTATGCCTTCGATCTCGAGGAGCATGAAAGCGGCATTTGCTGCGTTGCCGCCCCGATCCGTTCCGACGATGGGCATATGCTGGCCGGCGTCTCGGTGACCGGCCCAGCCTATCGCGTCACACTGGAAAAGTTGCAGGCATGGGCGCCTTTGGTGGTTGCTGCTGCTGATTCGATCATGACGGACATGCGCAACCGCATGGGGCCTAAGCGCTGACTCCATAAATTTCGCGCAACGGCTGTCGGAAACTCGCGGATTTAATGCTGTCGGTGCCTGATCTTAGCGAAATTGCTCGTTTATCTTGAATTTTACTGTTGAGATATGCGGAAGAACTGCCATTATCCGCAAGTGATTATTGGAACCATACAGGATTTGGCGAGGTGTTGGGCGAACATAATAGTAACGGGCGTTGATGCAGTCGTGATTTTGGAAAACTTATATTTTGCCGAGCGGCTGAGACCGGCTGCCGTACGATAATCGTGAGGGACAAGAGACGGAAGTTTCGTATTTTCTTCCTCTTTTACATAAAGAAGACTGATGATGGCGGCATTGATACAGGCGGGCATGTCCCCTCGTGGCGGGGACTTTATCGAGGAAATCAGCAGGCTTAAGACGCAGTTCGATGTGTTCCGTTTCATGAAGGGCCTGACGGAGGCCTATCGTTGCCGGGCCTTCATGGTGCTCAATCTGCCGCCTATTACGTCCTCGGACCTGCAGAGCAATTCAGTCATCAACAATTGGCCGGCAGAGCTGCTGTCGATCTACGATCAGGAAAACCTGTTGTCGACCAGCCCCCCGCTGCAGCGTCTGCGCGGCTCCACGCTGCCCTTTCTTTATGAGGTGACAACAAGCCCCAATCGCGAGGAGAGCAAGTCGCAGCTCGTGGTGGCTCTGTTCGAACGTTTCCGCATGACGCGCTTCGTCTATTTCCCGACGCACGATGCCTCCGGTCTTCGCGGCGCGGTTTGTTTGGCTGGCGATCGCGAGCTCTTTTCGATGGAGGAGGTCAAGGACCTTTTCTATATAGCAGTTCACGTCTATGACCGGCTTGCGGAAATCCGCAATCTCGATGTTCGCGTCGTCGATGCCCTGACCGACCGGGAGATCGATTGCCTGAACTGGACAGCGGCCGGAAAGACCAGCGCCGAGATCGCCGAAATCCTGTCTCTGTCCGAACATACGGTCAATCACTACCTCAACCGCGCCACCAAGAAGCTCGACACCGTCAACCGCACTCAGGCCGTCGCCAAGGCTTTGCGCGTTGGATTGATCAAATAATGACGTTGTCGTCTCGACGTGATGATCGAGATTCGAGCAGCGTGTGAATGAATTTTGTGCGCTGCGAATAAAATATGATGAACCCTATGGCGATGATCGATCATGCCGATCCAGGCGGACAGCGACTAACCAATTGAAATACCGTTATTTCCCTGGTTTTCTGAAAACTGGCACGCTTCCTGCTTATAAGAAGACAGAGGTCCAGAGGGGACTTTGATAACAGCGCCGATGAAACGTGCGCGGATCAAACGACCGTCGCCGATGCCCCGTCGCCATAGCTTCTCCCGGCGAGGGGGTCGGCGACGGTTGTTGCTTATTTAACACGCTTAGCAATTTCGGGCGCGCTTGTGGGACGATTTTCGCGCCTTTGCCCTATTCCTTTCAGACGAGTGTTCTATCTCGGCCCGCGATCATGTCTTCCCGAATTGGGAGCGCGTTGCGGCTGGTAAGGGTTCTTTATGGACCCGGCGGACCTGCCGGCCGCAACGAAGACGCATTTTATCGACGGCGTCCCGAATTTCGTTTGGCGAAGTTCCGCCTCTCTACTATCTAAGCCAGAATGATTTCGGAAAGCGTGCGCTCCCTGCGGCGCTGCCGAAAAGGATTCTGCAGTGAGGATGAAATGGCAGACATCACCAAGGAACAGGTGCTGGAAACGTTGAAGACGGTTCGCGGCCCGGACCTGGAGCACAACATCGTCGAACTCGGCATGGTGTCGGATGTCTTCATCTCCGATGGCAAGGTCTATTTCTCCATCACCGTACCCGCCGAGCGCGCCAAGGATCTGGAGCCGATGCGTCTTGCCGCCGAGCGTGTCGTCAAGGATATGCCCGGTGTCAAAGGCGCCCTGGTCGCGCTGACGGCCGACAAGAAGGCTGGCGCTCCGGCGCCCCGGGCCGCGCCTGCGCAAGCTGCCCCGCGAGGCCATTCCCATTCGCATCCTCATCAGCACGCGCCGCAACAGCCGCCCCGCGCCGCCAAGATCGGTGTTCCGGGCGTCAAGGCCATCATCGCGGTCGCCTCGGGCAAGGGCGGTGTCGGCAAATCGACGACGGCGGTCAATCTGGCGCTGGGGCTGCTTGCCAACGGCCTGAAAGTCGGCATCCTGGATGCCGATATCTACGGTCCTTCGATGCCGCGCCTCCTGAAGATTTCCGGACGGCCCACCCAGATCGATGGGCGCATCATCAATCCCATGGAGAATTATGGCCTCAAGGTCATGTCGATGGGCTTCCTCGTCGAAGAGGAAACGGCAATGATCTGGCGCGGGCCGATGGTGCAGTCCGCTCTGCTGCAGATGCTGCGCGAGGTCGCCTGGGGCGAGCTTGACGTGCTCGTGGTGGACATGCCGCCCGGCACCGGGGACGTGCAGCTCACCATGGCGCAGCAGGTGCCGCTTGCCGGTGCCGTTATCGTGTCTACGCCGCAGGATCTGGCCTTGATCGATGCGCGCAAGGGCCTGAACATGTTCCGCAAGGTCGAGGTTCCTGTCCTCGGCATTGTCGAGAACATGAGCTATTTCATCGCGCCGGATACCGGTGCGCGCTACGATATCTTTGGCCATGGTGGCGCCCGCAAGGAGGCAGAACGCATCGGCGTGCCTTTCCTGGGGGAGGTGCCTCTGACCATGGGCATCCGCGAAACTTCGGATGCCGGCACGCCGCTCGTCGCTGCCGAGCCAAATGGGGTGGTTGCGAATATTTATCGAGAGATCGCAGCCAATGTCTGGAAGCAAGTGGCAGGCGCACCGCAGCGCGCGGCGCCATCGATCGTATTTGAATAATTCACAAAGACATGTCTGCTTTCCGTATAGTGACGGATTGTCTTGTCGGCGTCCTGTGCTATGACTTCGCAAGTTTAGCCAAACTGCGGTGAAATCGCGCAATGAAGAGGTTGTGACTTGATTCTTTGCGAGCTTTGCTGCATATGCGCCGCCGGCGTGGAACTGGTCGGGCATTTCCGATGACCGCCCTCCGCCGCATGGTGGTTTTATTTCGTCCGAGCAGGCGGCTTCGCCAGGACGGGCGAAGGATTGGTACAGCAGCGCAATGGAACATGGACACGGATTCCCGGCCGGACCGGCGGGATACGACCGGGGTTTTATGAGCTTTTTTCATTGGCCATTGGTGGGATCGCGGCAAGAGCGCGCAAGGCGCCTTGATGGCGGCTTCCTCTCCGCTGCTGTGGGAGCAAGCAGTTGATAACTGCCTATTGCTCAGATTCCAAGCCGCTTCAGCTGCCCGATCTTTCGGCCGCCGACCGCTTGCCTGACAATGCCGTCTGGATCGATATGGTCGATCCCACGCGTGAGGAAGAGGCCAATATCGAGCGCCTGCTTGGGCTCGAGGTGCCCACGCGCGAGGACATGAAGGACATCGAGCCGTCGAGCCGCCTCTATGTCGAAAACGGCTCTGTCTTTCTCACGGCCTCGCTGCTGTGGAAGGCCGACACCAATCTGCCGATGCTCACCGATGTCGCCTTCATCCTGACGGGACATCGGCTGGTCACCATCCGCTATGCGCAGCCGAAGTCCTTCGCACTCTTCATCGCAGCGCTGCAGCGTATTCCGCAGGAGCGGCGCACGGGTGTCGCGCTTCTTGCCAAGCTTCTCGAAACCATCGTCGACCGTACCGCCGAGGTCCTTGAACAGACCGTGGCGGGTATCGATATATTGTCGGTGCACGTGTTCGGCGATCGCGTAAAGAAGATCCGCCGCCCGGCGAACTATCTGGAAGAAAAGCTCAAGGACATCGCAGGCTATCACCGTACGCTCAGCAAGGTGCGTGACAGTCTGAGTTCGCTGTCCCGGCTGCTGACCTTTCTTCATACCATCCCCGCCATGCAGCAGGACCACGAGGCCAGGGAACTGTGTCGCAACGTCTCGCGGGATGTGCAGTCACTGTCGGAGCATGCATCCTTCGTCGCGGGAAACATCACCTTCCTGCTGGATGCATCGCTCGGGCTGATCAATATCGAGCAGAATGCCATCATCAAGATCTTTTCGATCGCTTCGGTGGTATTTCTGCCGCCGACGCTCGTGGCGTCCGTCTACGGCATGAATTTCGAGCATATGCCCGAACTGCACTTTGCCTACGGTTACCCGACATCGTTGTTGCTGATGGTGGTTTCCGCCATCGTTCCGTTTTTCTTTTTTCGCTGGAAAGGCTGGCTCTGAGAGTCTAGTGATCCTGAATGTCTAACGAAACCCATCATTCTCCCGACGGGAAAATGAACGCTCGTAAGCTCGCATACCTCGCCCTCGGCTCGATCGGCGTTGTTTATGGCGACATTGGTACGAGCCCGCTTTATGCCTTTCGCGAAGCATTGAAGCCGGTGGCCGCCGATGGTCTGACGCGCGGCGAAGTCATCAGCGTCGTGTCGCTGATGTTCTGGACGCTGACCATCATCGTCACGATCAAATATGTCCTTTTTCTGCTGCGTGCGGACAACGACGGCGAAGGCGGCACCTTGTCGCTGCTGGCGCTGTTGATGAAGACGGCGAATGGCCACACGGCCATCCTGATGCTGCTGGGCCTTTTGGGTGCCGCGCTCTTCCTCGGTGATGCGATGATCACTCCGGCGCTTTCCGTTCTTTCCGCTGTCGAGGGTCTGAAGCTGGTGACCCCGCAATTGTCGGATTATATCGTCCCGATATCGGTGGCGATCCTGGCATTGCTTTTCGCGATCCAGTCGCATGGTACCGGTGCCGTCGCCCGTTTCTTCGGTCCGATCACGGCGCTTTGGTTCATCGTCATGGGTCTTGCCGGCATCATGCATATTTCCGATGATTACAGCATTCTGGCAGCGCTGAATCCCTGGTATGCGGTGAGCTTTCTGATGCGCGAGGGCTTCCTCGGCGTCGTCGTTCTCGGTGCTGTGTTCCTGACGGTGACGGGCGCGGAAGCGCTCTATGCCGACCTCGGCCATTTCGGCCGCCGCCCGATTCAGTGGGCCTGGTTCGTACTGGTGTTTCCGTCGCTGACCTTGAACTACTTCGGTCAGGGCGCGCTGGTGCTGCGCGAGCCCATGGCCATGTCGGACCCGTTCTTCCTGATGTATCCGCATTGGGCGATTCTGCCGGTGGTCATTCTCGCCACGATGGCGACGATCATTGCGAGCCAGGCCGTCATCACGGGTGCTTTCTCGCTCACGCGTCAGGCGATTCACCTCGGCTTCCTGCCGCGTATGGAAATCCTCTTTACCTCCGAGACCAATACCGGGCAGATCTTCCTGCCATCGGTCAATACGGTCCTGTTCTTCGGCGTCATCTTCCTCGTATTGGCCTTCAAGACCTCGGATGCGTTGGCAACGGCCTATGGTATTTCGGTGACTGGCGCGATGGTCGTCACCTCGATCATGGCATTTGAATTCGTCCGAGTCCGCTGGAACTGGACGCTGCCGATGGCGGTTGCCGTGCTCACACCGCTTTTGCTGCTGGAATTCGTCTTCCTCGGCGCCAACCTCCTGAAGATCCACGACGGCGGCTATGTTCCCGTCATGATCGCAACGGCCTTCACGGTGATCATGTGGACCTGGCGCCGCGGCACCTCGATCTTGATGGAAAAGACGCGGCACACCGATATCCCGCTGTCGTCCTTCGTCAGCTCCATCGAGCGCAAGAGCGATCATTCGCCCGCGCATGTGCCCGGTACGGCAATCTTCCTGACCAGCGATCCGGAATCTGCGCCCGCCGCGCTGCTGCACAATCTGAAGCACAATCACGTCCTGCACGACAAGAACGTCATCCTGACGATCCGCACCATCAACAAGCCGCGCGTCGCCCAGGAGGATCGCTATTCGGTCGAGAAGGTCTCGGAGCGCTTCTCGCGCGTCGAGCTGCGCTTCGGCTTCATGGAATCGCAGAATGTCTCGCAGGCGCTCGCAACCCTGCGCAAGACGGGCCTGAAGTTCGACATCATGTCGACCTCCTTCTATCTCGGCCGCCGCAAGCTGGTGCCGGATGCGAAATCCGGTATGCCGCACTGGCAGGACCGGCTCTATATCGCGCTCGCCAACGCCGCGACCGACCCCTCCGACTACTTCCGCCTGCCTGCCAACCGCGTTGTGGAACTGGGTTCGCACGTCATCATCTGACGCAGATATTCGTGCTGTTCGTTCAAAAGGCCTGGCGGATCTCCGCCAGGCCTTTTTTGTTTTCGGTTCACCACCTGCATAACCATAGATTCGTCCGAATTAACCATCCATCAAGGTTAATGGGAGATTATTCCGGCTCCTAGTTTCGAGTGCCGTTTGGAGTCCGGTGTTGTCTCGCTCGCGTTCCGTTAGCCGCAAGTCGCGGTTCCTGCCACAAAATTGGACCTCTCCAGCCGTCTTCGGGCTTTGCGCCTGGCTTATTTTTCCATCGACAGCAGCCTATGGCGACCTTGCCGGCCTGCTTGCCGGGATCGACAGGGAAGGGGCCAATTGGCGCATGGTGATGACGGACTCGCCGGCCGGCTCCACCCATCAGGCGGAACTGGCCTTCGGTGATGTCAAGGCTTCTGCCGCCATTGGAGATGGCGGTCTGGTGTTGCCGGACGGGCGCCGCGTCGCGTTCCAATCCGAAGCCAAGGGCAGCGATCCCCGGCCCGATGAAGACCGCATCAACCGGCAGGACAAGAAAGGCAGGGTGGTGGCCATCACGCCGATGCAGCCGCCGAAGGATTTTTCCGCAGGCTCGGTGCTGCAGCGCCAGAGCATGCTGCTTCGGCCGGAATCTGCGACTGGCGAGCGCACCGCCTTCCTGAAGCCGAAGCTCGGCGGCAAGGAAATCCAGATTGCCACCGCCTTCTACAAGAAAGAGCCGCCAAAGCCTGATGATAGCGTGCCGGCCTATATCGCCAATCTGGTCACCAATCAGAATGCCGATGTTCTGGCCGCGGCCTATGCCTCGCCGGCGCCGGACTATGCCCGTGTCTCGCCCTTCGATTCCATTCTCGCCAGGGATCAGGACGGTGAAGGCCGCTTCGTGCCGCAGATCGGCCCGAAGGATCATGCCTGGGCCGCCAATGTCCTGCCGCCATCGGTTTTCTCGCCCGACGAGCAGCAGTGCCTTGCCACTGGCATCTATTTCGAGGCGAGGGGCGAGTCCGTGAAAGGACAGGCGGCCGTTGCCCAGGTCATCCTCAATCGTGTCCGCAACCCGGCCTACCCGAAGACCATTTGCGGCGTCGTCTATCAGAACGAGGATTGGACCAACGCTTGCCAGTTTTCCTTCGCCTGCGACAACGTCAAGGAGCGCGTCAATTCTCCCGAACACTGGCGCATTGCCCGTCAGGTCGCCATGGCCGTGACCGCCGGCAAGATCTGGCTGCCGGAAGTCGGTTCCGCCACTCATTACCATGCTGTCTATGTCCGGCCGAAATGGGCTGCCGAAATGGTGAAGGTCGGCCGCATAGGCATGCACATCTTTTACAGGACCTATGGCGGCGGCTGGAGCTGATGCGCCCGGTTCCGGCAGATTGACACCGCGGGCGAGGTCGCTTCTCCTGGCAAAAAAGCCACAGGAAAGCGCGGGCTGAAGAGGATTCTTCGGCTCAGTTTTCGGTCAATATGGCTCTTTCGCTCTAAGATCATGATTTAATTGGGCTAATTTATGGCTGGACAGATGACGCCTACGCCTTGACTATGCTTTTTCCTAAAACTATGTTGCGCGCGACTTCAAAACGGGCCGAAAGGTGGCGAAACCTGCTGTTCGTTTACGCGTTGACCGGGGTACAGGGATTACGCGCAACGAAAATGGGGAGGATGCCACCATGACGGATGACCGCGACGAAGGTCTGGAACAGCGGCGGGCGCAGCTGGAAGCCGAATTGGCGACCAAGCGCGCTGCGGTGAGAGAGGATGAACGCGGGGAGGTTCGCGCCGAGGAAAGCCGTAAGGGCTACGCTCAGGCGATGAAGCTTTCCAGCGAGTTCATAGCCGCAATCATCGTTGGCGCCGTTCTGGGCTATGTCTTCGACCGTTTTGTCGGTACGACGCCGTGGGGCATGATTATCTTGCTGCTTCTCGGATTTTGTGCCGGCGTTTTGAATGTGCTGCGCTCTGCGGGCAAGGTGGCGACACCGGTGCCGGGCGAGGGTAGGCCTGATAAGAAATGAGCGGAGGCAACGCTGCGGCGCTGTTTCCAGATGAGAAGCATCCGCTCGGTGGAGCGGAAAAATGAAAGAGAACAAGCGGTGGCAAACGATCCTACCCATCAGTTCCTGATCTTCAAGATTATCCCGATCGATATCGGCGGAATTGATTTTTCGTTCACCAACGCCTCGCTGTTCATGGTTGCCTCCGCAGTTCTCTCCGCTGGCTTCCTTTATTTCGCCAGTGCGCCGCGCGGCGTCATCCCGACGCGCTCGCAGTCGGTGGCGGAAATGGCCTATGAGTTCATTGCCTCGATGTTGAAAGAGGGGGCGGGGACAAAGGGAATGAAGTTCTTCCCGCTGGTCTTCTCTCTCTTCATGTTCGTCCTGACGGCAAACCTGCTCGGCCTTGTTCCTTACTTCTACACCGTCACCAGCCAGATCATCGTGACACTGGCGCTTGCGCTGCTTGTCATCTTCACCGTTATCTTCTACGGCTTGATCAAGCATGGTTTCGGCTTCTTCAAGATCTTCGTCCCGCAGGGTGTTCCGGGTGTTCTTCTGCCGCTGGTAGTGGCGATTGAGATCATCTCCTTCCTGTCCCGTCCGGTTTCGCTCTCCGTTCGTCTTTTCGCCAACATGCTGGCCGGTCATATCACGCTTAAGGTGTTCGCGGGCTTCGTCGCCTCGCTCGGAGCACTCGGCGCGCTTGGTATCGGCGGGGCTGTTCTCCCTCTTATCATGACCGTCGCCCTCACCGGTCTCGAGTTCCTTGTCGCCTTCCTTCAGGCTTACGTCTTTGCGGTGCTGACTTGCATGTACCTCAACGACGCAATCCATCCGGGCGGCCACTAAGGATAAAGACATTGGCGTCTAACGGCGTCAGTCATTCACCGCACAACCATTTCAAAGGAGTTCAACATGGACGCGGAAGCAGCAAAGTTCATCGGCGCAGGTTTGGCTTGCTTTGGTATGGCCGGCACGGCTCTCGGCCTCGGCAATATCTTCGGCAGCTACCTGTCCGGCGCACTGCGCAACCCGTCGGCTGCTGACAGCCAGTTCGGCCGTCTGGTATTCGGCTTCGCCGTTACGGAAGCTCTGGGCATCTTCTCGCTGCTCGTCGCTCTCCTCCTGCTCTTCGCCGTCTGATATCAGCGGCGTCATAGATCACGGTTCGCGGGCAGCGAGCCGTGATTCTTTGTATTTGCAGACCACCTGGAGGTGAGCATGTTTGTGACCCCGGCATATGCTGAAGAAGCACCGCCGGCCGCCGGAGCGGTGCACACGGAAACGGGTGCGCCGAATGAAGGCCATCACGGCGGCGTATTCCCGCCGTTTGACCATACGACGTATCCGTCACAGCTGTTTTGGCTGGTGATCACCTTCGTCATCTTCTACGTGGCCATGCAGAAGATCGTTATTCCGCGCGTCGGCAGCATTCTGGAAAGCCGGCACGACCGGATCGCCCAGGATATCGAAGAGGCCTCGCGTCTGAAGGCTGAAGCCGATGCCGCCGTCGCGACCTATGAAAGCGAATTGGCCGCTGCGCGCGCCAAGGCGAATTCCATCGGCGCCACTGCCCGCGATGCCGCCAAGGCCAAGGCCGAAGAGGATCGCAAGGCGATCGAGGCAAGCCTGGCTGAGAAGCTCAAGGCCGCAGAAGGCCGCATTGCTGAAATCAAGGCGAAAGCCTTCGGTGATGTCGGTGCGATTGCCGAGGAGACGGCTAGCGCTGTCGTCGAGCAGCTGGTCGGCAATGTCGCCGGCAAGGCCGATGTCGCCTCTGCGGTTGCAGCCGCCGCCGCCAAGCAGGAGGGGTGATCCATGGAGTTCGCTTTAGACAACACCTTCTTCGCCTTTGTCAGCCTTCTCATCTTCCTCGGCCTGATCGTTTACCTGAAGGTTCCGGGCATGATGGCAAAGTCGCTGGACGACCGCGCAGATCAGATCCGCAACGAGCTGGCGGAAGCCAAGCGCCTGCGTGAAGAGGCCCAGCATCTGCTGGCCGAATATCAGCGCAAGCGCAAGGAAGCCGAGGCTGAGGCAGCACACATCGTTGCCGCAGCTGAGCGCGAAGCGGAAATGCTGACGACCGAGGCTCGCAAGAAGACCGAGGAATTCGTTGCCAACCGCACGGCTTTGTCCGAGCAGAAGATCAAGCAGGCTGAAGCCGATGCGATGAAGGCGGTCCGCTCCGCTGCTGTCGACCTCGCGATCGCCGCTGCTGAATCGGTGCTTGCCAAGAAGGCCGATGGGAACGTCCAGTCCGGTCTCTTCAGCGATGCCGTCAAGGAAGTGAAGACGCGGCTGAACTAAGCCCTGGGAATATCGAAATTCGAAAGAGCCCCGCTTCGGCGGGGTTTTTTATTTCCCTCCTGCTGGCTTGATCATTGCCGGAACCAACAGCAAAATCATGAGATTGAGGAGGGATGGATGCAGGCAGCGACAGGCGGCGAACCGTTTCGTCAAGGCGATCTCATCGTGAGACCGGCTGCGGCATGGACACCCGGCGTCCACGCCTTGCTGGCTGCGCTGCATCGGCACGGATTCGATGCAGCTCCGATTTCGGCTGGATATGACGAGGCCTGGGAGCGGGTAACCTATCTGCTCGGGGATACGGGCGATCTCGATGACTGCATTGATATGCGCGGCGAAATGGCGCTGCGGTCGGCTGCATCGCTGCTGCGTCGCTATCACGATTGTTCCCGCTTGTTCGCAAAGGACCTTGAGGCCGATCACACCTGGCAACTGCCGGCCCGCTCGCCTTGCGAGGTCATCTGCCATGGGGATTTTGCTCCCTACAATGTCGTCCTGAACGATGGCGAAGTGACCGGTATCATCGATTTCGAGGCTGCGCATCCCGGTTCGCGAATGTGGGATCTGGCCTATGCCGTCTATCGCTGGGCGCCGCTGTCCTCCAGCGTCGCCGTCGACGGAATGGACACACTTGCCGCCCAAGTTGGTCGCGCCCGCGTCTTTGTCGATGCCTATGGCCTGTCCATTGCCGAGCGTCCCTCATTGCCTGACGTCATCGTCGAGCGGCTCGAGGCTCTTTTGGCCTTCATGGAACGGGAAGCTGCCCGCGGCATCGAGAGATATCGTCGGAATCTCCACGAGGGACATGACCGCGTCTACAGAGAAGATGTTGCATATATCAGAAAGCGGTCGGCTGAAATCGCCGCGGGGCTGACGGGCTGAGTGCTTAGATGACCTCTTTGCGCAAGGGGCGAAAGCTCATGCGGTGCAGCGGGCAGGGACCATGCTCCTCGATACCTGCACGATGCTGCGCCGTGCCATAGCCGGCATGGGCCGCGAAACCATAGGCCGGAAAAACGACACCAGCACGCGCCATCATTCTGTCGCGTGTCACCTTGGCCACGATCGAAGCGGCAGCAATGGAGAAGGAGCGCGCATCACCTTTGACCACGGCTTTTCCTGGGCAGGCGAGCCCAACAGGCACGTCGAGCCCATCGGTCAACACATAGCTCGCCGGCACGGCAAGCCCGCAAATGGCACGGCGCATCGCATCGAGGCTTGCCTTGCGAATATCGGTCGTGTCGATACGGCCGGCACTCGACGAGGCGATGGACACGGTTGCCGTCGCCAGGATTTCGACGAACAGTTCCTCACGTCTAGCGGCTGTCAGCTGTTTGGAATCGTTTAGCCCGTTCGGGATACGCTCTGGATCGAGAATGACGGCGGCCGCCACGACCGGTCCGGCAAGTGGGCCTCGGCCTGCCTCATCGGCCCCGGCAACCGGCCAATGGCCGGCACGGCGCGCAATCAGTTCCAGCTCGAAAGTGGGGACGAGCGGAACATCCTCGAACAGCATTGGAGAATCGGGTGGTGCACGGCGTGACATGCGGCGAAGCTCGCACACCACCCGATCTCCTGCAAGCCCCCGGTGGATCATGGCGGCGAAGCCAGGGGCTTTTCCAGCGGGTACAGGGAAAACCCGCAGGGATCGTCAGAGCAGCGACAGCTGCACGCCGCTGCCATCCGGCGGCACGAACAGGTCGTCGCGTAGCGCAATATTGCGGCGTGTGAGCGCGAGCCGGCGGGTCGCCATCTCGAAACGGCGGCTGATCTGCCAGGCATAGGGTCCGGCACCCTTCATGCGCTTGCCGAATTCGGCATCGTAATCCTTGCCACCGCGCATCGAGCGGATCAGCGACATGACGTGACGATAGCGATCCGGATAATGCTGCAGCAGCCAGTCGCGGAAGAGCGGGCTTACTTCCAGCGGCAGCCGCAGGATGACATAGCTTGCCTCCAGCGCACCGGCCGCCTTGCCGGCGTCGAGGATACGCTCGATCTCATGGTCGTTGAGCGCTGGAATGATTGGTGCCACCATGATCGAGGTGCGGATCCCCGCCTCGCTCAAAGCCTGGATCGCCTCCAGCCGCCGCGGCGGCGTCGCGGCTCGCGGCTCCATGGTGCGCGCGAGCTTGCGGTCGAGTGTCGTCACCGACAGGCCTACGCGCACCAGGTTCTTGGCGGCCATCTCTTTCAGAATGTCGATATCGCGCATGATCAGCGCCGACTTGGTGACGATGGCAACCGGATGGTTCGCCCGGTTCAGCACTTCGAGAATCTGGCGCATGATCCGCCATTCCTTCTCGATCGGCTGATAGGGGTCGGTATTGGTGCCGATGGCAATCACCCGCGGCTTGTAGCCGGGCTTTGCCAGCTCACGCTCCAGAAGTTTGGCGGCATCCGGCTTGGCAAAGAGCTTCGATTCGAAATCCAGCCCCGCCGACAGTCCCATATAGGCATGCGTCGGCCGTGCGAAGCAATAGATGCAGCCGTGCTCGCAGCCGCGATAAGGATTGATTGATCGGTCGAAGGGAATATCGGGGGATTCGTTGCGGGTAATGGCCGTGCGCGGCTTCTCCACCTGCACTTCGGTTTTGAATGGCGGCAACTCTTCCCAGCTTTGCCAGCCGTCGTCGAAAGCTTCGCGCTGCTGCGGCTCGAACCGGCCGCTCGGGTTCAATCCGGCGCCGCGCCCACGCCGGCGCTCGACGTCGACCCTGAGACCGGCATCGGCGATCAAAGCATTGGCAACATCTGCCGTGTTGGCAGGCGCGAAAGCGGCCTGCCCTGCAAGGGACTGCTCGTTCATCGGTAGCTCCAGGGCGGCTCATGCCATCGCATGCCGCGTCTAAGATGATTAAATTCCTATCCGACAAATGAGAACATTGCAAGAACAAAAATCCGCGACCGTCATTTTCCATCTCATTCACGGGAGGTATTCGGCGGCGCCGGCCGTGAGAATTTCGGCCGCTTATGATGCTTTTCTTAAACGCTCGAGCCTGAGGGTTAGGTGCTGGCAATAAATTATGCGCCGCTCTATAAATGGGCAATGTTGACGGTCATCATCGAATGCCAGGATCACGAACCCGAGCTGGCGCAGACATTGGCGGCATTGGTGGCAGGAGCGGTCGAAGGGCTGGTCAGCGACGTGGTCGTGCTTGATCACGGTTCCAGGGACGGCACATCGAAGGTGGCCGATGCCGCCGGCTGCCGCTTTTATTCGCAGTGGGATATCAAGGATATATTGCGGTCTGCGAGGGGCGAATGGTTGCTGCTGATCGAGCCGGGCGCACGGCCGCAAGCCGGCTGGATCGATGAGATCGCCGAATATGTCTCGCTGAACAAGGTGCCGGCGCGCTTTACAGCATCGCGCGGCTATCGTCGCCCGTTTCTGAAGCGAATCGGCCGTCGTACGGCGCCGCTGGAACTGGGTTTACTGCTTTCCAAGCACCAGGCGATCGCCGTCGCCAGGTCGGGCATGGGGCTGGCGGAGTTCGCCAAGGGACAGAAGGGCCGACGGCTTTCAAGCGAGCTCATTCCGTCCTGGGTGGCACGCGCGGCGCGATAGGGCCTAGAGCATTTCCGCATTTCTTCGAATTGCAAAAACGCTCCATCTTTTTGTTTTTACGCAGCTCCGGACGCAAAATCGCTTCGCACTTTTGCTGGAACTGCTCTAGCGTTCCGCAGATTCCATTTGTAAACGCGCGAATAGCTGCGATAATTTGCATGTGGCGGCACCTTATGCGTGTCGCGTCAGGCGGCCGACCATGAAGATGCCGATATCAGGCGGAACTGGTCAGCGGAACTCTCCTTTTCTGCCGGGATTTCGGCGAAAGGAGGTGCGTTATGAAACGCACGATGCTCTACCGCCTCATGGCAACGATCTTCGTTGCAAGTGCAACTCTTTTCCCCGGCATTGCCGCCGCTCAGGTGACCTTGGCCTGCGCTCAACGCGTCGATATCGTCGCGTTTCTTGGCGACCATCTTTCGGAAAAGCTTTCGGCCGTCGGCAAGCTCGATCAGAGCACGATTGTTGAGATCTACGCCGCCGAGAGCGGCAACTGGACACTGCTGATGAGCGACGTATCCGGCCGGAGCTGCATCATTCTCACCGGCGATTCTTGGGAATCAATTCCTGTTCTGCCGAAGGCATGATCGACGCGCAATATCGCGTTGAGCAGAAGACCTATCTCGAGCCGGCGCCGCGCTTTAGATGCTCGTCGAGGCGCGGCATGATCTCCACGAAATTGCAGGGCATGTGGCGATAGTCGAGTTGCGCCTTCAAGATGCCGTCCCATGCATCCTTGCAGGCGCCAGGCGAACCCGGCAGTACGAAAATGAAGGTGGCATTGACCACACCGCCGGTCGCCCGTGACTGGATCGTCGCCGTGCCGATCTTGTCGTAGGAAATGCGATGGAAGACCTCGGAAAACCCATCCATCCGCTTCTCGAACAGCGGCTCCAGCGCCTCGGGCGTGACATCGCGGCCGGTAAAGCCAGTCCCGCCGGTGGTAATCACCACATCAATCGCATCGTCCTTCGTCCAGGCTTCCACCTGCGCGCGGATGCGCTCCTTGTCGTCTGGCACGATGGCGCGGGCGGCAAGCCTGTGACCCGCCTCTGCAATGCGGGCAACCAGCGTATCGCCGGATTTATCGTCAGCGAGCGTGCGTGTATCGGAAACGGTCAGCACGGCGATGCCGACGGGAATGAAGGATCTTTCGTTGCCTAACGCTGCCATCATGCCTCTCCCGCGATCGTTTCGGTTACCTGGAAATACCAGTCCGGCCGCTGCCTGTGAAGCGAAGCGGCGGCGGCCGTCGCCTGTTCGATATCGTTGAAAATACCGAAGCACGTCGCACCGGAACCGGACATGCGCGTCATGATCGGCCCCTGGCTTTCGATCAGGCCGGAGAGCGCTGAAATCTCACCGCAGATCGAGCGTGCCGGCGGTTCCAGATCGTTGCGCAGGGTCTTGATCGTGTCGATCCATTCGCCGTGTCCCTGCGGCATCTGTGATGGAAACAAGAGCGGCGGATTGTCCTTGCGGGTGAGCTGCCGAAACACATCCGATGTCGAGACGCCGACAAGCGGATTGCCGAGAACCACGGCAAAGGCGGGAAATCCCCGCAGCAGGTCTATCGCCTCGCCAATCCCGCGCGCGACCAGTGGTTGGCTGGCAAGGCACATCGGCACATCGGCGCCGAGTTTCAAGGCGATGGTTTTGACCGTCGCCTCCGGCAGGGTAACGCGCCATAGCCGCATCAGCCCGCGCAAGGTCGCCGCCGCGTCCGCCGAGCCGCCGCCGATGCCGGATGCGATCGGTAGATTCTTTTCCAGATGAATATGGGCAGGGGGGGCATCGAAGCCGGCCGAGTTGACTGCCTGCCGCAAGAGATCGCGCGCCTTGAGAACGAGATTGTCGCCGGCCTCGGCATCGGCCGAAAGCAACGGGCCAAAACGTCCAGAGAGACTGAAATCGTCATCCGCACTTGCGCGAAAGAAAAGACGGTCGCCATGGCGGGCAAAGCTGACGAGCATATCGAGCAAATGATAGCCATCGGCTCGGCGGCCCGTGACATGCAGTGCAAGATTGATCTTTGCGGGCGCTTCTTCCGTGAGGTCGAAATCGCCCGCAGCCAAGATCGTGCTCATGGAAATCTTAGGACTTCTTGTCGACCGGCGCCGGAGCGTTCGTGTCGGGCGAGGGCGCGGGTGCTGGATCGGGCAGCTTGCTTTTGTCAACAGTCTTCGGGTCGTTGTCGAGCGGCGGCAAGCCCTTCTCGACCTTCTCCTTGATCTTCGGAATATCGGCCTCTTCCGGCTTCGAGGCGAGCGCCCGGTTCCACTGATAGACGGCTTCGAGCTTGCGATTGACGCGCCAGTAGGCGTCGCCGAGATGGTCGTTGATCGTCGGATCGCCGGCCTTGAGCTGCGCTGCCCGCTCCAATTCGCTCACCGCATCATCGAAACGGTTGAGGCGGAAATAGGCCCAGCCAAGGGAATCGACGATATAGCCGTCATCCGGCCTCAGATCGACGGCCTTCTTGATCATGTCCAAACCCTGGTCGAGGTTCATGTTCATGTCGACCCAGGAATAGCCCAGATAATTCAGCACCTGCGGTTGGTCCGGATTGAGTTCGAGGGCCTTCTTGAAGTTCGGCTCGGCATCCGCCCATTTCTTCAGCCGCTCATAGGCAATGCCGCGCTGGAAGAAAACCGCCCAGTCGCTGCGCTTCGGCACTGGGCCGATGATCTGCACGGCCTTGTCGTAATTATCGGCCATGGACTGGAAGTCCTTGGCGTCGGAAAGCACGCTGCCGTAGGCGAGATAGCTGCGGACATCGTTGGGATCGGAATCGATCAGTGCCTTCAGATGTTTGCGTGCATCGTCGATTTTACCTGCCTGGGCGAGTGCGAGGCCGAGCTGCAGCTCGGAGATGCGGGCCATCGGCGAATTATCGGGCACCTTCTTGTAGAAGGCGATCGCGCGATCGGTCTGCTCCTGTTTTTCGGCCAGCCCGCCGAGCAGGACCAGCGTATCGGCCGCCTTCGGGTCGAGAGAATTGGCAATCTGTAGATAGAGCGAGACGACATCTTCGGCCCCGTCGCGGTTCAGCGCGGCACCGATGGTGAAGAGAACGGCGGCCGCACCCTCGCTGGCGTTCGTCACCTGCTGATCCGGCGTATCGCCCTTGCTGATGCTGTCGCGCAGTGCATTCAGCGGCGCATAATTGCTGACGAGATTGTCGCCGACGGAAATCGCATCCAGGGCCTTCTGCTTGTCTCCGGCCTTGGCTTCGAGGCGTGCGAGCGCCATGACGGCGCGCATGAAGGTGTCAGGTGCGGTCGCGCCGCCGGTCTTGTCGAGGATGGCATCGTTAAGGTGAGAGCGTGCCGACTTCAGGTCGCCCAGCGTCAGCGCAATGGCGCCGGCATGATAGTTCTTGAAGATGTTGAACCAATCCGGGCCCTTCATCTTGTCGATCATCGAGATTGCTTCCTTGCCGCGGCCGGATCCGGCACGCGCCCAGGCGGCGAGCAGGTTGGTCATCATCCGGTCGAGATCGTTCGGACCGTTATATTTGAGGATTTCCTGCGCGGTGCGGTATTCATGGCGGCGGATGGCATCCATGCCACGCACGATCGTCGTGACACGCTCGACCGAAGGATCGCTCTTCAACTCGTTGGCGTATTTGACGCCTTCTTCCAGATTGCCGTTCAGCAGCAGCGAGATCATCAGCCGCTGGCGAATTTCCGGATTGCTCGGATCGATCATCAGTGCCTTTTTGTAGAGCGCAATGGCAGTATCGTAGTCATGATCGACATCTGCGGTACGGGCGGCGAGGAACGCGCCTGCGAACGTATCGACGCTATCCGGATCGAAAGAAGTGACCGGAGCACTGGCCTCCGGCGCTGCCGGCTTATCCTCTGCGCGCGCGCCAGTCAGGGCGGACACCGAAAGGATTGCCGCCAAGGCTACGCCCGAAAGGAAACGGATGGCAAGTCTCTGCCGCATTAGAAAGCCTTTCATCAAGGGAATGGCCGGCGACTTCGCCGGCGGCACAACGCATTCGTGTCAACTGATTCACAACAGGATGGCTTTTTTGAAGCGGCCCTGCAACAAATTCAGGCCACCGCCATCAATTAACGCGTTCGATGCAGAAATCGATCACTTCCAGAAGTGCCGATTTCCAGGGCGTTTCCGGCAATGGCGCCAAGGCGTCGCGGGCAATCGTGCCGTAGTGTACGGCGCGGGCAATTGTGTCAGCCAACGCGCCGTATTTCGTGATCAGGCCGAGGGCCTTTTCGAGATTCTCGTCGCTGTTATCGCCGGTTTCGATGGCCTCACGCCAGAAGGCGCGTTCCTTCTCGGTGCCGCGGCGATAGGCGAGGATCACCGGAAGCGTGATCTTGCCCTCGCGGAAATCGTCGCCGACATTCTTGCCGAGGTCGGCAGCCTTGCCGCCGTAATCGAGCGCATCGTCGACGAGCTGGAAGGCTAGGCCGAGATTGGTGCCGTAGGATTTCAGCGCATTGCGCTCCGCCTTGCCGGCATTGGCGACGATCGGGCCGACTTCGGCCGCGGCGGCAAAGAGCGCCGCGGTCTTGGCGCGGATGACCGAGAGATAATCGTCTTCCGTCGTCTCCATGTTCTTGGAAACGGAAAGCTGCAGCACTTCGCCTTCCGCGATAACGCAGGCTGCCGAAGAGAGTACGTCGAGCGCTTCGAGCGAGCCGACTTCCACCATCATGCGGAAAGCCTGGCCGAGCAGGAAATCGCCGACCAGAACGCTCGCCTGGTTGCCCCAGATCATCCGGGCCGTGGATTTGCCGCGGCGCAGATCGCTTTCATCGACGACGTCGTCGTGCAGCAGCGTCGCCGTATGCAGGAATTCGACCGATGTCGCGAGCTTGATGTGATTGTCGCCCTGATAGCCGTAAAGTGCGGCGGACGCGATCGTCAGCATCGGCCGCAAACGCTTGCCGCCGGAGGAGATGAGGTGCTCCGCAACCTCGGGGATCATCTGCACATCGGAGCCGGCCTTGGACAGGATGAGCTGATTGACGCGTTCCATGTCCGCCTTGGTCAGGTCCACCAAAGGCTTGATGGATGCCAGTTTATTCTTGCTTTCTTCCAGCGGTATCACGACGCCCAACGATCCGGACTCCTGTTCATTTCCTGCAAAGCACAATAAGAAGGGGCGAAAGAGGCGGCAAGAGGCGAATTGTCTCGTCGCGTAAATTTGACAGGAATTCTAAGGCTTATGCACGAGCTGATCCGCACCAACGACCCGGTCCTTCTCTCATTTGCGGAGAGTCTGATGAAGGATGCAGGAATCCATTGCCTGGTGGCGGATCAGGCGATGAGCGTTCTGGAGGGTTCGCTCGGCATGCTGCCCCGCCGCTTTCTGGTGGAAGAAGAGCGTGCCGATCTGGCCCGCCGCATCCTCATTGATGCCGGTCTCGGTGACGAACTGCGCCCGGTGCGGACCTGAGGTCGGCCATGACCGGCAAGCCCTCCGAAACCATCGATGCCTTCCACCGCGGCGCTTTCCATGTCGTGCAGCCGAAAGGCAGGGGGCACCGCTCCGGTATGGATGCCATGTTGCTGGCGGCCCTCGTCGCAGATGAGCGGACGATCCGGGTGGCGGATCTCGGCGCAGGTGCTGGAGCAGCCGGAATGGCCGTGGCCTCGAGACTCGACCGGGCGGAGGTCGTGCTGTTCGAGCGCTCGTCCGACATGGCCGAGTTCGCGCGCAGGAGCCTTTCGTTGCCGGAAAATGCCCGTTTTGCCGGCCGCGTGTCCGTTATCGAGGCCGACGTGACGCTGACCGGCAAGGATCGCAACGAGGCGGGGCTTGTCGACGACAGCTTCCACCATGTCATCATGAACCCGCCTTTCAACGATGCCAGCGACCGGTTGACGCCCGACGCCTTGAAGGCAGAGGCACATGCCATGACGGACGGACTGTTCGAGAAATGGATTCGCACGGCAGGTGCGATCATGATCCCTGGTGGGCAGCTGTCGCTGATCGCCCGGCCGGAGTCGATCGGCGAGATCATCGCCGCCTGCGGTCGCCGCTTCGGCGGCATTGAAATCACACCGATCCATCCCCGCGAAGGCGAGAGTGCGGTGCGCATCCTGGTGACGGCGATCAAGGGTTCGAGGGCGAGGCTGGCGCTGCGCGCACCTCTGATCATGCATGGCGAAGGGACGCATAAATTCACCGATTTCGTCGATGATATGAACAACGGCCGCGCTTCGTATCCGCGCCGATAGCCATTCGGCTGCCCTCAGCGTCAGAGCATCAAATACAATCCGCAATATTGCGTTTGCCATTTCCATGCATACATCACGGGCAACAAACATCATGAAACAGGGATGACGAATGGTTGGGTTCTTGAGACGCATGCTTCCGAAGCGCTTCCGCAAGGAGGAGGTGATCGTCCCCGTCGTCCGCCTGAGCGGCGTCATCTCTTCCGGGGGAGGGCCGCTGCGGCAATCGCTGAATCTGGCAGGCTCATCCCAGGCTCTTGAAAAAGCCTTCGGTATGAAGCCGGCGCCGGCTGTCGCCATTATCGTCAATTCGCCGGGCGGCTCTCCGGTGCAGTCGCGGATGATCTACAATCGTATCCGCGATCTGGCCGCCGAGAAAAACAAGAAGGTTCTGGTCTTCGTCGAGGACGTTGCGGCCTCCGGTGGCTACATGATTGCATTGGCCGGCGATGAAATCATTGCCGATGCCACCTCGATCGTCGGTTCGATCGGCGTCGTTTCCGGCGGGTTCGGATTTCCGGAGCTCCTGAAGAAGATCGGCGTCGAGCGCCGCGTCTATACCGCCGGCGAGAACAAGGTGATCCTCGATCCCTTCAAGCCGGAGAAGGAAAAGGACATTGAATATCTAAAGAGCCTGCAGCTGGAGATCCACAAGGTCTTCATCGAAATGGTGCTCGAGCGTCGTACAGGAAAACTCTCGGCTGACGAAACGGTGTTCTCCGGCCTGTTCTGGACCGGCAGCCGCGGGCTGGAGCTCGGCCTGATCGATGGTCTCGGCGACATGCGCCAGGAGCTGAGGAAGCGCTTCGGCGACAAGGTCAAGCCTATGTTGATCACCACGCCGCGCAGCCTTTTCGGCCGCAAGGCTCCGGGCATCTCGCTTGGGAGCATGGATGGCCTCGGCGCCGGGCTTGCATCCGGGCTTGCGGAAGCGGCAGAGGAAAGGGCATTGTGGAGCCGGTACGGATTGTAAGCGGGAGCGCTGGGTAATGCCCCAGATCATCTTCTTTGTCGTCGCCGTCGGCGGCCTCTGGCTGCTCTATCGGCGTTTCGTGCGCGATGCACAGAAGCTCGCCGAAAAATCCCATCGCGCCGAAACGGAACGCCGTACCGGCGCGATGGGAACCTTGGTCAAGGACCCGAAGACCGGCGAGTATCACGTGAAGCGCGAGGATGAATAAAACTCATATGCCTCGATGAGGTAGGCTGCAGCGCCGTTTGTGCTGCAAAGCCTTGACCCGTTCGTCCCGCCGTGGCACCTGTCCGCCAAACCATTCGCTAGCGGAAGAAATCAGTTCCCATGACTGCCAACGTGCCCGACCATATGAACCCGAAGCGCTCCTTTCAGGCGCTGATCCTGACGCTGCACAATTACTGGGCCGATAAGGGTTGCGCGGTTCTGCAGCCGTACGACATGGAGGTCGGCGCCGGCACGTTCCATCCGGCGACCACGCTGCGCTCGCTCGGTCCCAAGCCGTGGCGCGCTGCCTATGTCCAGCCGTCGCGCCGCCCGTCCGATGGCCGCTATGGCGAGAATCCGAACCGCCTGCAGCACTATTATCAGTATCAGGTCATCCTGAAGCCTAATCCGCCTAATCTGCAGGAGCTCTATCTCGGCTCGTTGAAGGCGATCGGCCTCGATCCGCTTCTGCACGATATCCGCTTCGTCGAGGACGATTGGGAAAGCCCGACGCTCGGCGCATGGGGCCTCGGCTGGGAATGCTGGTGCGATGGCATGGAAGTCTCACAGTTCACCTATTTCCAGCAGGTCTGCGGCATCGAATGCGCTCCCGTCGCCGGTGAGCTGACCTACGGCTTAGAGCGTCTTGCGACCTATGTTCAGGGCGTCGACAGCGTCTATGACCTGAACTTCAACGGCCTCGAAGGCGAAGACAAGATCACCTACGGCGATGTCTTTCTCCAGGCCGAGCAGGAATACTCCCGGCATAATTTCGAATATGCCAATACCGAGACGCTGCATCGCCATTTCATCGATGCCGAAAAGGAATGCCAGGCATTGCTGGCTGCCGGCGCCCCCGGCGACAGCGAAAACCATCGCCTGCACAAATGCGTCTTCCCGGCTTACGACCAGTGCATCAAGGCGAGCCACGTCTTCAACCTGCTCGACGCCCGTGGCGTCATCTCGGTGACGGAACGCCAGAGCTACATCCTGCGCGTGCGCACGCTCGCCAAGGCTTGCGGCGAAGCCTTCCTGCTGACGGATGCCGGCGGCGTCAACTGGAACCAGCAGGCCGCTTGAGGCAAGCTCCCCAGGATTGGGCATTGCGGCCCTATCTTGGCTCTGCGCTACCGTTAAAGCCGGGTGACATTGGCGTGAAATCTGCCTAGTGTCCCTTGGGTTGTAGTCGCCACGGGGGATTTCAGATGCTTATTCTTCTCGCGATCATAGTGCTGGCCGCGCTCTATGTCGTGTTCGCCTATAACGGGCTCGTCCGCGCACGTCAGGTGGCTGAGGAGGCCTGGTCAGGCATCGACGTGCAGTTGAAGCGCCGCGCCGACCTCATTCCCAATCTGGTCGAGACGGTCAAAGGCTATGCCGGGCATGAGCGCCAAACCTTGGAAGAGGTTGTTGAACTGCGGAACAAGGCGCAGGCGGTGCCAGCAGGGGATGTCGCGGCACGTGGTCAAGTGGAGGGCTTGTTGTCGCAGGCGCTTGGCCGGGTGATCGCGCTCGCCGAAGCCTATCCCGACCTCAAGGCCAATACCAACTTCCTGGAACTGCAGCGCTCACTCGAGGGCGTGGAAGGCGAGATCCAGATGTCCCGCCGCTATTACAATGGCGCTGCGCGCGATCTGAACGTCAAGGTCGAGACCTTCCCAAACAATCTCATCGCCGGCCCCTTCGGATTTACCAAGAAGGCCTATTTCGAGATCACCAACGAAGCCGACCGCGCCGTTCCTACGGTAAAGTTCTGAGATTCCCGCTATCGGTTTTTCATGCGAGGCGGTAAAGGATGCCGACCGCCGGCCATCGGCCGGCTTCCTGACTGACCAAAGAGAATGATGATGGGTAGAGCCAAACTCACGATTATCCCGCCGGGCAAGCCTTTGACCGGACGCGCCATGCCGCCCGGATCGAAGTCGATTACCAATCGCGCACTGCTGCTGGCTGGCCTTGCCAAGGGCACGAGCCGGCTGACCGGCGCGCTAAAGAGCGACGATACCCGCTATATGGCCGAAGCGTTGCGCGCCATGGACGTTGTCATCGACGAGCCCGACGACACGACCTTCATCGTGACCGGTAGCGGCAAGCTGAAGGCGCCTGCTGCCCCTCTCTTTCTCGGCAATGCCGGCACCGCGACGCGCTTCCTGACGGCCGCTGCTGCGCTGGTCGAGGGCAAGGTCGTCGTCGACGGCGACGCTCACATGCGCAAGCGGCCGATCGGCCCGCTCGTCGACGCGCTGCGCTCGCTCGGCATCGATGCCTCCACGGAAACCGGCTGCCCGCCTGTCACCATCAACGGCACCGGCCGCTTCGAAGCAAGCCGTGTGCAGATCGATGGCGGCCTGTCCAGCCAGTATGTCTCTGCGCTTCTGATGATGGCCGCCGGCGGCGACCGGCCCGTCGACGTCGAGCTGCTGGGCGAGGATATCGGCGCTCTCGGCTATATCGATCTGACTGTGGCCGCCATGCGCGCCTTCGGCGCCAGGGTCGAACGCGTCAGCCCGGTCGCCTGGCGGGTGGAGCCGACCGGTTATCACGCGGCGGACTTCCTCATCGAGCCGGACGCCTCGGCCGCGACCTATCTCTGGGCGGCGGAAGTGCTGACCGGCGGCAAGATCGATCTCGGCACGCCGGCAAGCGAATTTTCGCAGCCGGATGCGCGCGCCTATGAGGTGATTTCGCAATTCCCGCACCTGCCCGCCGTCATCGACGGATCGCAGATGCAGGACGCCATTCCGACGCTTGCTGTTCTCGCCGCCTTCAACGAGACGCCGGTGCGCTTCGTCGGCATCGCCAATCTCCGCGTCAAGGAATGCGACCGCGTCCGGGCGCTGTCGAGCGGCCTGTCGCGCATCGTGCCCGGCCTCGGCACGGAAGAGGGGGATGATCTGATCGTCGCCTCCGATCCGAGCCTTGCCGGCAAGCTGCTGCCGGCGGAGATCGACAGTTTCGCCGATCATCGCATTGCCATGAGCTTCGCGCTTGCCGGCCTGAAGATCGGCGGCATCACCATTCTCGACCCCGATTGCGTCGCCAAGACTTTCCCCTCCTATTGGAACGTGCTGGCTTCGCTGGGGGTCACCTACGAAGACTGACGCTCCGCCATCTCAAGGGAGGCTGAGCGCGGAATAATCATGACGCAAAGCGGCGCCGGCAGCAGCGGCGCCGCGGCCATCCTTTGGGGGAGTGATGACACGGCTTTGCGGATTCTTTCTGGCTCTGTGCCTGCTGCTCTGTGCGACGGCGGTAACGGCAGCCGAGCTCATCACCAATTTCGATCAGGCAATCGCGCTGCATCGCGACGGCTCCATGCGGGTCGTCGAAACGATCTCCGTAAATGCAGAGGGGCGTGATATCCGCCGCGGCATCTTCCGGGATTTCCCGCTGACGATGACAGATGCCAACGGCCGCGAAATCGAGGTGGATTTCAAGGTCGTCGCCGTCGAGCGTGACGGCGAGCCGGAGGATTGGCGTAGCGAGCGTATCAGCGGCGGCGAACGCATCTATATCGGCAAGGCCGATCGTATCCTGAACCCAGGCCCGCATATATTTCGCCTGACGTATGACACCAACAGGCAGATGCGCTATTTCGGCGATCACGACGAACTTTATTGGAACGTGACGGGCAATGGCTGGTTGTTCCCGATCATCAACGCGAAGGCAATCGTCACCTTGCCCGATGGCGTGCAGCCGCAGCAGCTTGCCTTCTTTACGGGGCCGCTCGGCGCTACGGGCAAGAACGCAAGTGCGAGCCAACAGGGCAATATTGTTACCTTCGCGACAACCAGGCCGCTCGCCACCGCCGAGGGCCTGACGATCGCCATCAAGCTGGCCAAAGGAGCGATCGCGCCGCCGAGCGACAGCCAGCAATGGGGCTGGTTCCTTCGGGATCATCTCGATACGATCATCGCCCTCGGCGGGTTGATCCTGCTGTTTGCCTATTACATGCGAAGCTGGATCGCAGTCGGGCGAGATCCGCCTGCAGGTGTCATGGTCCCGCGCTGGGATCCGCCTGACGGCATTTCGCCAGCGCTCGTGAACTATATCGATAACAGGGGCTTCGCCAGTTCCGGCTGGACGGCATTCTCTGCGACGGCAATCGACCTTGCCGTGCGCGGCTATGTCATTCTCGATGATCTGAAGGAAAAGGTCGTTGTCCGCCCGACCGGCAAGGCCGGCGGCGATCTCAGCGGCGGCGACAAGGTGCTGATGCAGGCCGTCGGACCATTTTCTCCACTCGTCATAGACAAGGAAAACGGCGAGGCGGTGCAGGGTTTGGGTGCGAAGTTTCGCAGCGCGATCGAGCGCGATCATCGCGGCGAGTATTACAAGGCCAACTCGCTCTATGTCGTGGTCGGTGTTGCTCTCTCGGTTTTGATCCTGGCATCCATCATCATCTTCGGGCGGTTGCATGAAAATGCGGTGCCGCTGATCGTCATGCCCGGTGTCCTGTCGATTTTCGTGACCATCTTTACCAATATCATCGGTCGACGATTTCGGCGTCGCAACGCCAGTCTCGGCCAGCGAATTCTTTCCGTTCTGATCTGCGCCTTCTTCGGCTTCGTGTTGGTATCCGTCGCGGTCAACGGCTTTGCCGCTGCGGTCATGCCACTGTGGGAAGCGGGCCTGCTGCCGCTAGTGGCGGGCATCGTCGGCATTTTTGCGCTCAACGTCGTCTTCTATTTCCTGATGGGCGCGCCGACACCGCTTGGACGCAAGATGATGGATGGCATCGCCGGCCTCCGGCAATATCTGACGCTCGCCGAACGAGACCGGATGAACATGCAGGGCGCGCCGCAGATGTCGCCGCAGCACTTCGAAAAACTGCTGCCCTATGCGGTCGCGCTCGGTGTCGAAAAGCCCTGGTCGAGCGCTTTCGAGACCTGGCTTGCGACCGCCGCAGGTGCAGCCGCGGCAGCCTACGCACCGGTCTGGTATTCCGGCGATTTCCGCCCTGGTAATATCGGCGGCACGATCGGCGACTTTTCCTCTTCCATGGCGTCGACCATAGCCTCGACGATTCCTGCACCGGCATCGAATTCATCCTCCGCTTTCGGCGGTGGAGGCGGCGATGGTGGATCTTCCGGTGGTGGAGGAGGCGGTGGAGGCGGAGGAGGGTGGTAAATTCGCCGTTTGCCTTGGTGACTTTTGCCGCCGGGCTTGCTAAGTCCGCCCGGATCATTTCTGCCTCAACGTAAAGACAGCTCCCATGCCCGATCTCCTTCTCGAACTCCGCTCCGAGGAAATTCCCGCCCGTATGCAGCGCAAGGCTGCCGGCGACCTGAAGAAGCTGGTGACCGATGCGCTGGTCGAGGCTGGTCTGTCCTATGAGGGCGCCAGGGAATATTGGACGCCGCGGCGCCTCACGCTCGACATTCGCGGGCTGACGGCGCGCTCCGCCGACGTGCGCGAGGAGCGCAAGGGTCCGCGCACCGATGCCAATGAAAAGGCGATCGAAGGCTTCCTGCGCGGCGCCGGCCTGTCCTCCATTGCCGAGGCACAGGTGCAAAGCGACCCGAAGAAGGGCGATTTCTACGTTGCGGTGATTTCCAAGCCCGGCCGCGCCGCGGAAGAGATTGTCGCTTCCGTGATGCCCGATATCATCCGCAACTTCCCTTGGCCGAAATCGATGCGCTGGGGTAAGGCATCAGTAAAGCCCGGCTCGCTGCGCTGGGTGCGCCCGCTGCAATCGATCGTCTGCGTCTACGGCACCGAGCATGAGGAAACCGTCGTCATCCCCTTCGAGATCGACGGCATCGTCGCCTCGAATGTGACCTATGGCCATCGCTTCCATGCGCCAGGCCCGATCACGGTCAAGCGCTTCGATGATTATGTCGCGAGCCTGGAAAAGGCTTATGTCGTTCTCGATGCCGAGCGCCGCAAGGACATCATCCTGCACGATGCCCGCGACATCGCCTTTGCCAACGGCCTGGAACTGGTCGAGGATGAAGGCCTGCTGGAGGAAGTTTCCGGCCTCGTCGAATGGCCGCAGGTGCTGATGGGCTCCTTCGAGGAGGATTATCTCTCGATCCCGTCGGAAATCATCCGCCTGACCATCAAGACCAATCAGAAGTGTTTCGTCACGCGGCCACCGGCCGGCGAGACGCTGTCCAACCGCTTCATTCTCGTCGCCAATATCCAGGCGACGGATGGCGGCAAGGAAATCATCCACGGCAACGGCAAGGTCGTGCGCGCTCGTCTGTCCGACGCGCTGCACTTTTGGAAGCGCGACCAGGGCGATCTGCCCGATCTCGAGATGCTGGAAGCCTCCGCCAAAAAGTTCGGCCTCGATCTAAAGAAGCCGCTCGATCAGCGCATGGCCAAGCTCGATGCCCTGAACGTCACCTTCCATGCCAAGCTTGGCAGCCAGGGCGAGCGCGTCGCCCGCATCCGCGCGCTGGCCGCTGACCTCGCCAAGATCACCGGCGCCGATGCCGCTCTGGTCGACCGCGCCGTCGTGCTCGCCAAGGCCGATCTGCGCACCGAAGCCGTCGGCGAATTCCCCGAGCTGCAAGGCGTCATGGGCCGCAAATACGCATCGCTACAGGGCGAGAGCGCTTCTGTGGCAACGGCTATCGAAGACCACTACAAGCCGCAAGGTCCGTCCGACCGTGTCCCCGAGGACAAGGTTGCGATCACGGTTGCGCTTGCCGACAAGCTGGATACGCTCGTCGGCTTCTGGGCGATCGATGAAAAGCCCACGGGCTCGAAGGACCCTTATGCACTGCGCCGCGCAGCCCTCGGTGTCGTCCGTATCCTATTGGAGCGCGGCGTGCGCCTGCCGCTGCTGGCGACCACCAGGGATGCCGATCTGCTTGCCTTCTTCCATGACCGCCTGAAGGTTTATCTGCGCGATCTCGGTGCTCGCCATGATCTCATCGACGCCGTGCTGACGCCGGAGGCCGACGATCTGCTGATGATCGCCCGCCGCGTCGAGGCGCTGACCGCTTTCATCACCTCCGAGGATGGCAAGAACCTGCTCGCCGGCACCAAGCGCGCCACGCAGCTTCTCGCCGCTGAGGAGAAGAAGGGCACCGTCGTTGCCGATGGCGTTTCGGAAGCCTTGCTGAAGCTCGATGCCGAAAAGGATCTCTTTGCTGCCGTGAAGGCCGCCTCCTCCGAGGCTTCCGCTGCGATCGCCAAGGAAGATTTTCGCTCGGCCATGGCAGCTCTTTCCAAGCTGCGCGCGCCCGTAGACCGCTTCTTCGAGGACGTACTCGTGAACGATGAAGACGCCGCCATTCGCGCTAACAGGCTGGCGCTGCTGCGCCTGATTCGCGAAGCAACCGGCACCGTCGCCGACTTCTCGAAGATCGCGGGATAAGACATGGGGGCGCGATGACCGGAAAGATCCTCGTCAGCGCCTGCCTCATGGGCCATGCCGTCCGCTATGACGGCCGCTCCAAGCCTCTTGTCCATCCGGCGATCGATCGCTGGCGGGAGGAGGGGCGGTTGGTGACCATCTGCCCGGAAATGTCCGCCGGCATGGCCGTTCCAAGACCTCCCGCCGAAATCGCAGGCGGTGCCACGGGCGAGGATGTGCTTGCCGGCACCGCACGGGTAATGGAAATCACCGGCGGCGATGTCACGGCGAAATTCCGTCAGGCGGCGGAAAATGCGCTGGCGCTCGCAACGGAAACCGGCTGTCGCTACGCTCTGCTGATCGACGGCAGCCCGTCCTGCGGCTCGGGCTTCATCTATGACGGTACATTTTCCGGCGGCAAGCAGAACGGCCGCGGCGTCACGGCGGCGCTGCTCAAGCAGGCCGGCATCGAGGTCTATTCCGATCGCGAGATCGACAGGTTGGTCGAGCGGTTGAAGGTCGCAGACTAACGCAGCAAAAGCTTTTCTCAAAAGAAAACCGCCGGATGCGAGACCGGCGGTTTCTCATTTTATGACCTGGCCCACTTAGGCGGCGCGACGATGATCCATGGCCGAGCGACCTTCGTTGACGCGGAAGCCACGGATGAGCGCGAGGAGATCTTCCGTGTCGGCGGCGAGCGTCTCGGCCGATGCGGTGGTTTCCTCAGCCATGGCGGCGTTCTGCTGCGTGGCGGCATCGAGCTGGTTCATCGAGGACGAGATCGAGCGCAGCGTCGTATCCTGCTCGGAGGCGCTGTGGGCGATCTTCGAGACGATCTCATTGGCTGCCTTGATCTGACCGGAGATGCGTTTCAGCGCTTCGCCTGCCTCACCGACAAGGCGAACGCCCTGGTCGACCTGACCGGAAGAGCGGGCGATCTGGTCCTTGATCTCCTTCGCGGCTGCGGCGGAGCGCTGGGCGAGTTCACGCACTTCCTGGGCGACGACCGCAAAGCCCTTGCCGGATTCGCCGGCACGAGCCGCTTCCACACCGGCGTTGAGCGCCAACAGGTTGGTCTGGAAGGCGATCTCGTCGATGACGCCGATGATCTTTCCGATTTCGGCCGAAGACTTCTCGATGCCGCTCATCGCTTCGATCGCCTGAGCAACCACGGCATCGCTGCGCGATGCTTCGGCGCTGACGGCATGGACGCGCTTGCTGGCCTCATCGGCGCCTTCCGCGGTCTGACGGACGGCGACAGTGAGTTCGTCGAGCGCTGCCGAGGTTTCTTCCAGGCTTGCGGCCTGTCGCTCGGTGCGCTGCGACAGCTCGTTGGAGGCGCGACGGATTTCTTCCTTGCTGAGGCCGATGTCGTTGCCCTTGGCGTTGACGCGACCCATGGCGGCTTCGAGGTGCGACAGTGCCTCATTGAAGTTGTTGCGAAGGCCGGCATAGCTGGCGCCGAGATCGCCGCAGCGCACCGTCAGATCGCCGCGAGCAAGCTCTTCGAGCGACTTGCCGATGACCGCAACGACGCGGGCCTGTTCGCGGGCCTCGTCCTGCTGCTGGCGCAGGTTCTGTTCGCGTTCGTTGCTGATTTCCAGCTCCTGTGCCGCCTGACGGTCGGCAAGCGCATGACGTTCGCGAACCTTTTCCTGCAGCGCCTGGGTCGCCTTCGCCATCAGGCCGATTTCATTGCGCATCTCGGTATGCGGGATGGCGGTCTTCACGTCTTCGTCCGCGACGGCCTTAAGGGCTGCATGGACGTCGGTCAGCGGCTTCGTGATGCCGCGGATGAAGTAGAAGGCGGCGCCGATACCGATCAGGAAGACGATGCCGCAGATCATGAGAGCACGCCACATCGTGGCATTGATCTGTGCCTCGAGGTCATCCATGTAGACACCGCAGCCGAGCACGATCTGCCAGGGAGCGAAAGCTGCCGAATAGCTGCCCTTCAGGAAGAACTCGCTGTCGGAGTGACCCGGCTTGTTCCAGTAATAGATGGTGCGGCCGCCGCCCTTGATGCCCTTCTCGACCATTTCCTTGCTGAAATGGGTGCCATTCTTGTCGACTTGGCCGGACATGTCCTTGCCGATATTGACGGGGCTCGGATGAATGCGCTGGATCACATTGTAATCGAAACCGAAGAGATAGCCTGCCGGCGCGAAGGTCACATGCGACAGAACCTTGAAGGCTTCGGCCTGGGCCGCCTCATGGGTCATCTCGCCGGATTTTTCGCGCTGATAATACTGGTTCAAAACCGAGATGCCGGATTCGACCTGCGTGCGCAGCATGTCGAAGCGGTCGTCGTAAATGGAATCGGCCTGGGACCGGATCTGGAAATAAGTGGCCACCGCGAAGGCGGCCATCAGGACGCCAAGCAGGGCAAACAATTGATGCGATATCTTGAGATTCTTCATGGTGCCTCCCACAGGGGTGAATACCGGTGCGGTTTCCTACCGCCTGTGCGATCGCCTGAGAGAATCCCAATACGCTTGCCGCCGCTTAAATGACATGCTGCTGTCCGGTGACAGTAAAATCGCTGTTTATGTCTAAAAAAGCTTTAATTGCTGGGTTTGGTTGTATTTAATTTCGAATTAAACCGCAGATATGCGCAATCATTGTAAGTAATACGTAATTATATTTGAAGATCACACAAGTGAAACTTAGGTTTTGTGAAGGATTATTTAATTCTGCCGAATATGAAAATGATATATTTCGAAGTATGAATATAGTCGGCATTTCGCACACGCCCAAACGCGGGAACGCCTTGTGAAGATTATTGGCGAAGCTGGAAGCCGGAGATATCGAGCGGCGCAGGTTCGCGAGCTGCGGAGGAATTGGACAAGGCCGCCGTCTGAGCGGTCATGTCGATGCCGTCGACGGGCTCACCGGCCGCAGCAAGCGCTTCTGGCGTCGGTTTGCTGACGAAGTTAACAGGCGAGCCGCCCATCCACGCTTCGGTGCGGACGACCCTTTTCTGACCATCGATATCACGCACGACCACGGATTGGGTGCCAGGCTCCAGCGCCGGCACGGTATATTCCTTTTCCGTGACCGGCGGCTTCAGCGGAGGGCATTCGGCACAGCTCTTGTCGATAATGCTGCCTTTGCCGCCGATCATCGTGCCGTTGATCGGCTGAATCGACGAAGCCATGGCGGAGCCGCCGGCTAGTACGCACGCCAAGGTCAGAAAAAAGGAACGCATAACCAAGAACTCCGCCTTGAGCAATTCCAGGAAAAGTGCGCAGCGGTTTTCCGTCCGGAATTGCGTAAAAACAAAGGGATAGAGCATTTTCGCGTTTCGAAGAAAAGCGCAATGGCTCTATAGTGACGAAGACATTAGTGTCGCTTTATTTCCATCCCGTCAGGAGATTAGGTAAAAATTTAATGGACTTGCAATTGCAGAGCCGCAGGGATGTTTACTTTTCGCGCTCCACTGCACGCCAGCCGATATCATTGCGATAGAAGCCGTTATCCCATTTCACCTTGCTGGCCAGGGCATAGGCGCGTTCCTTTGCTTCGCCCACTGTCTTGCCCGTTGCGGTAATATTCAGCACCCGACCACCGGTTGCAACCAGCGCCCCGTCCTTCAGGGCTGTGCCGGCATGGAACACCTTCTCGTTTTCACCATCCGCGGGCAGCGCTGTGATCGGCGTGTTCTTGGCATAGGAACCGGGATAGCCCTTCGAGGCCATGACGACGGTCAGCGCCGGGTCGTCGCTCCATTCGGCCGTCATCTGATCCAGGGTGCCGTTGGCGCAGGCATAAAGCAGCGGCAGCAGATCGCTCTTCAGCCGTATCATCAGCACCTGGCATTCGGGATCGCCGAAGCGGACATTGTATTCGATCAGTTCTGGCCCCTTGGCGGTGATCATCAGCCCGGCGAAGAAGACGCCGCTGAAGGGATGGCCGCTTTCCGCCATGCCGCGCATCGTCGGCTCGATGATTTCCTTCATGGTGCGCTCGACCATGTCTGGCGTCATCACGGGAGCAGGGGAGTACGCGCCCATGCCGCCAGTGTTCGGGCCGGTATCGCCATCGCCGACGCGCTTGTGGTCTTGGGCGGTCGCAAGCGCCAGCGCATGCTTGCCGTCGCAAAGGCAGAAGAAGCTTGCCTCCTCGCCGTCGAGATAGGCCTCGATCACCACTTCCGCCCCGGCCTCGCCGAAAGCGCCCTCGAAGCAATCGTCGATCGCAGCAAGCGCCTCGTCGATGGTCATGGCGACAGTGACGCCCTTGCCCGCCGCAAGACCGTCCGCCTTCACCACGATCGGCGCCCCTTGCGCGCGGACATAGGCTTTCGCCTTCGGTGCATTGTTGAAGCGCTGATAGGCCCCTGTGGGAATATCGTAGCGGGCGCAGATATCCTTCGTGAAACCCTTGGACCCTTCGAGCTGGGCTGCCGCCGCGGAAGGGCCGAAGACGGCTATGCCGGCGGCGCGCAGCGCATCGGCAATGCCGGCGACCAGAGGCGCTTCCGGGCCGACCACGACGAAGTCGATGGCCTTGTCCTTGCAGAAGGCGACAACGGCGTCATGATTGTCGATGTCGAGCGCCGCAAGCGTCGCGTGCTCGGCAATGCCGGGATTGCCGGGTGCGGCGTAGAATTCCGTCATCAGGGGCGATTGCGCCAGTTTCCAGGCCAGTGCGTGCTCGCGTCCGCCCGATCCGATCAACAGAACTCTCATGGCTTGCCCTTTCGTTGCGTCCTTTTGCGCGGTTAAGCGGGGTTGAGCCAAAGGTCAAGCGGCAAATCCTGTGGAGGCAGGGCCGGCAACATTGCCATGCCTTTTTATCCCGCTAAAGCGGAAACGGCTTTCGCCCTCCACGCCATCTCCGCGCCGGGATTAGCGTGTTGCGTGGCGAAAACCGCTTCTTATGTCCGCGGGATCATGCTTATGGTCCCATCACGCTCGTTCAGTTCAGAGAGACACATGGCCGCTGATATCCGTTCCCTTGCCGCAACCATCGCCGCCGAGATCAATGCCCGCCCGGATCAAGCCAAGGCCGCCATCGAACTCCTGGACGAAGGCGCGACCGTGCCCTTCATCGCGCGCTACCGCAAGGAAGTAACCGGTGGCCTCGACGATACCCAGCTTCGCACGCTCTCGGAACGTCTCGTCTATCTGCGTGAACTCGAGGCTCGCCGTGCGGCCATCATTGAATCCATCACCAGCCAGGGCAAGATGACCGACGAGTTGATGGCCAAGATCGGCACCGTCGCCACCAAGTCCGAGCTGGAAGACCTCTATCTGCCCTACAAGCCGAAGCGCCGCACGCGCGCCGAGATTGCCAGGGAGCGCGGCCTCGGCCCCTTGGCCGACACGATCCTCGGTGATCGCTCCAAGGATCCCACGGTGCTGGCCGAGGGCTTTATCACGGCCGATGTGCCTGACGTGAAGACGGCGCTGGAAGGCGCGCGCGATATCATCGCCGAAGGCATTGCTGAAAATGCCGATCTGCTCGGTAAGCTGCGCAATTATATGAAGACCCATGCCACGCTGAAGGCCGCTGTCGTCGACGGCAAGCAGGAGGCAGGCGCCAAGTTCTCCGACTATTTCGCCCATCAGGAGCGTTGGGCGACAGCGCCCGGTCATCGGGCGCTCGCCATGCTGCGCGGCTGGAACGAAGAGGTGCTGACGCTGACCATTGAGGTTGATACGGATGCCGTCTCGCCCAACAAGCCGGTCGAGCGCATGATAACTGCGGCCTATGATATCGGCGCCAGCCTGCCCGGCGACCGCTGGCTGACGGAAGTCGCAAGCTGGACCTGGCGCGTCAAACTTTCGATGTCGCTGTCGCTCGACCTGATGCGCGAACTGCGCGAACGTGCCGAAGAAGAAGCGATCCACGTCTTCGCCCGCAATTTGAAGGATCTGCTACTGGCAGCGCCGGCGGGTTCCCGCGCCACCATGGGCCTCGATCCCGGCATCCGCACCGGCGTCAAGGTCGCCGTGGTGGACGGTACGGGCAAGCTGCTAGAGACGACGACGGTCTATCCCTTTCCGCCGAAGAACGACGTGCGCGGCACACAGGCCGCACTTGCCTCGCTCATCCGCAAGCACAAGGTCGAACTGATCGCGATCGGCAACGGCACCGGCAGCCGCGAAACCGAAAAGCTGGTGGCCGACATGCTGGCCGAACTGCCGGCGCCGAAGCCGACCAAGGTCATCGTCTCCGAAGCCGGCGCATCGGTTTACTCTGCCTCGGAAACGGCTGCGCTTGAATTCCCCGGTCTCGACGTCTCGCTGCGCGGCGCCGTCTCCATCGCCCGCCGCCTGCAGGATCCGCTGGCCGAGTTGGTGAAGATCGAACCGAAGTCGATCGGCGTCGGCCAGTACCAGCACGATGTCGACCAGCAGAAGCTGTCGCGTTCGCTGGATGCCGTGGTCGAAGATGCGGTGAATGCCGTTGGTGTCGACCTGAACACGGCCTCGGCGCCGCTGCTTTCCCGTGTCTCCGGCCTCGGGCCATCGATCGCCGACGCCATCGTTAAGCATCGCGATGTCGAAGGCGCATTCGAGACACGGCGTGATCTCCTGAAGGTCGCCCGTCTCGGCCAGCGCACCTTTGAGCAATGCGCCGGCTTCCTGCGCATCCCGAATGGTAAGGAGCCGCTCGACGCTTCCTCGGTGCACCCGGAGGCCTATGGTGTGGCCAAGAAGATCGTCGCTGCCTGCGGCCGTGATCTCCGCACGCTGATGGGCGATACGGCAACGCTGAAGGCTATCGACCCCCGGCAATTCATCGACGACAAATTCGGCCTGCCGACCGTGCGTGACATCATCGCCGAGCTGGAAAAGCCGGGCCGAGACCCGCGTCCGAGCTTCAAGACCGCAACCTTTGCGGAGGGCGTCAACGAGATCAGCGACCTCAAGCCGGGAATGCTGCTGGAAGGAACCGTGACCAATGTCGCTGCCTTTGGCGCCTTCGTCGACATAGGCGTCCACCAGGACGGTTTGGTGCATGTCTCGCAGCTGGCGGACCGTTTCATCAAGGACCCGCATGAGGTCGTGAAGGCCGGCGACGTCGTCAAGGTCAGGGTCGTGGAAGTCGACGCAAAGCGTAAGCGAATCGGCCTCTCCATGCGCAAAAATGGCAGCACTGTGGCGGCCCCGTCCGGGCGGGATACACGCGAACAGGGTGGTGCGCGCAACGCTGGCGTTAAGGGAAATACCCGTCCCAAGGCCGAGCAGCAGGGTAGTTTTGGCGCCGCCTTGGCCGATGCACTCAAACGAAAATAAGGACTTAGCGGAACTTCGTGCAAGAATGTCACACTCTGGCAGCGTTGTTGCCAGAGTGCCAATGACTGTGGAAAGGTGCGCTTGCCACAACGCTGTGAGGCGTTAAAGTTGCCTTAATGTCATGTCATAACATTCGAGGCGTCCATGGCGTCGACCCTTTTTCCTCTCGTCCAGAAAATCATCCGTAAAGGTTCACTCAGGCTTACGCTCGCATCCGGCGAGACCCATGTGGTCGGCGACGGAACCGGAGAGACGGTAGCCGTCCGGTTTGCCGATCAGCAGGCTGAAGATGCCGTCGCGCGCGATCCGACGCTCAAGCTCGGCGAAATGTATATGGAAGGCCGCTTCATCCTGGAGCAGGGCGACATTTACGAATTCCTGTCGCTGGTGAAGCAGAATACCACCAATGAGGTCTTCGACTTCCGCATGGCGGCGCTGCTGATCGGTCGTATCGCCTGGCAGCAGATCAAGAGCCGCTCGCCGATCAATCGCAACAAGCACAATGTTGCGCATCACTACGATCTCTCAGCGAAGCTCTTCGACCTCTTCCTCGATGAGGACTGGCAATATTCCTGCGCCTATTTCAATCCGCCTGGCATCAGCCTGGATGAAGCGCAGGTCGCCAAGAAACGGCACATCGCTGCCAAACTGCTGGTCGAGCCCGGCCAGAAGGTATTGGAAATCGGCTCCGGCTGGGGCGGTATGGCCATGTATCTCGCCGAGGCCTATCCCGGCCTCGACGTGACCGGTATCACGCTCAGCGAAGAGCAGCTCAAGGTATCGCGTGAGCGGGCGGCCAAGCGTGGCCTCTCCGATCGCGTCCGCTTCGAACTGCAGGACTATCGCTACATGTCCGGCAAGAAATTCGACCGTATCGTCTCGGTTGGCATGTTCGAGCATGTCGGCATCGGCGATTACGGCAAGTTCTTCCGCAAGGTTTCGGAGCTGCTTGATGATAACGGCGTCATGCTGCTGCACTCCATTGCCCGCCCGAAGCCGAGCTTTGCCACCAACGCCTTCATCGAAAAGTATATTTTCCCCGGCGGCTACATTCCGTCGATCGGCGAGACCACGCCGCCGCTGGAAAAGGCCGGCTTGCTCACGCGGGATGTCGAGACCCTGCCGATGCACTATGCCTATACGCTAAGGCACTGGCGCAACCGCTTCGTGGCGCGCAAGGCCGATGCCGTCGCGCTTTACGACGAGAAGTTCTTCCGCATGTGGGAGTTCTATCTGGCCGGCTCCGAAATGGGCTTCCGCTGGGATGAGCTCTTCATCATGCAGCTCCAGATCACCAAGAACCAGTTCGCCGTCCCCGACAACCGCAATTACATCGCGGAACGCGAGGCGAAGCTGAAGGAATTCGAGGCGGGGCGCGCACCTTTGGAGAAGGTGACGTTCTGAGCCTCCGTCATCGCGCCGTTTGACGGGGCCGGACCGCGGAAAGCCACGGTTCGGCCTTTTCTATTCATGCCTGCACGTCATCAAAGTTGCTACTTGCCGACATGGACGGTGAAGGTGCCGTCTTGCACCGTACCATCCGTATTCAGTCCCGCAAGGCGCAGGGTGAATTGGTCGGTGCCCGAGAAACCGGGATTCGGCGTGTAGTAGACAATGTTCCCCTGGACCGTCTTGCCCGAGCACAGATAGGCATTGCTGTCTTTCGGGAACTTTGCCGCGACCGGGCCATGCTCGACGTCAACCTTGCCGTGGGCAGGCTGCTTGATGACGCCCGTATAGGGAAATCCCGCAAAGGTGCAGTCCTGTTTCACGAGCGAAGTACTCGTAATCTTCGTCTTCTTGCCGGGGGCGACGCTTCCCGAAAAATGACTTTGTTTCGCCCCGCCGATCGGAGTGCCGACGCAGCCGGAAAGCGCCACGCCGGCAGTCAGGATCAGACCTAAGGAGATCAGGGATATGTTCTTCATTCGTTTCTCATCTTTTGAAATTGGGGGCTATGAGATGGCAGGCACTTGGCAATTGCGACCATTACCCACGATTGAGTATCTATACAGAAATTAAATCAGCACGATAGGCCTGCGCATGTCGAATGGCATCCGGTTAGAGCAACCTGAATTTGATGTTCTGACTGGATTCGGCGTCTTGTGGTTAAGGGAGCGGTAACGCGATCCGCATAATTTGAGGCAACTCTCGGGTCCTCAGGCCCTTTGTATTGCGTATCATGGAGTTTCGTTGTGTTTGCAAAGTTAAGGTTCCTTTTCATTGGCGGCCTCTCCGCTATCGCCTACGCCGGCGCTGCTGAGGCGGGCGACGGCCAGCATTTGTGGTCGGGTGACTGGTACCTAAGCGTCGGTGCGGCCGGTTTCTCTGCACCGAAATTCGAAGGCGGCAAGCACAACAAGCTGCAATGGTCGCCGTTGGTATCCATCGGCCGGCAGGGTCCTGGCCCTCGCTTTTCCTCGCGCAACGACAATCCCTCCTTCGCCCTGATCGAAAGCGATGCATTCCGCGTCGGCATCGTCGGCAAGTTCGTACCGAGCCGCGACAGCAGCGATGGGCACGAGCTGAGGGGATTGAAGAAGGTCAAGTGGGGTGTGGAAGCTGGCGGCTTTGCCGAGGCCTATCCCACGGATTGGCTGCGCGCCCGCGTCGAAGTTCGCCAGGGCATTCGCGCCCATAGCGGCGTCGTCGCCGATGCCGCGGTGGATGCCTTTACCGACATCACACCGGAGCTTCGCGCTTCGGCCGGTCCACGCATGACGCTCGCCAGCAGCGACTATTTCGACACCTATTATGGCGTCAATGCGCGCGAATCGGCTGCCTCCGGCCTCAGCGGCTACAAGCCCGGCGGCGGCGTCAAATCGGTCGGTTTCGGCGGCGCACTGACCTGGAAGGCCTCGCAGAACTGGACCACCAGCACCTTCCTCGAATATACCCGGCTCACCGGCCCGGCTGCCGACAGCAGCCTCGTGCGCGAGCGTGGCGACCGTAACCAGCTGCTGATCGGGGTTTCCGCCAGCTACAAGTTCAATTTCACGATGAACTGAGCAACGGACGAGGTCATGTCTCGTTATGGCCTCGCCGCTTGACCTCGGGTGCCGGATATCACTACTACTCGCCTATGCAAAACACAGGCGACATCAACGGGCGCGTCGCTGACGCGCCATCCGGCAACTGGGTCTACCGCGTTCTGCCCCCGACGCTTTGGCCATACGCCCAGCTTGCACGCTGGGACAGGCCGATCGGCTGGCAGCTCCTGATGTGGCCATGTTTCTGGTCCGTCGCGCTTGCGGCCAATGCCTCCGTCGCCCTGGGACATGGCTCCCCCGGCTTCGTGGTGATCTACCATCTCTCCCTCTATTTCATCGGCGCCGTCGCGATGCGCGGTGCCGGCTGTACCTACAACGATCTGGTCGACCACGAGATCGACATGTCGGTGGCGCGCACCCGCTCGCGCCCGCTGCCCTCGGGCCGCGTAACGCGCCTTCAGGCCAAAGTGTTCATCGCATTGCAGGCTCTCGTCGGCTTGCTGGTGCTCCTGCAGTTCAATTGGTTTGCCGTCGTGCTCGGTGTCCTGTCGCTCGGCATCGTTGCGCTCTATCCCTTTGCAAAGCGCTTTACCGACTGGCCGCAATTCTTCCTTGGCCTTGCCTTTTCCTGGGGCGCCCTGATGGGCTGGGCCGGCCTCTTCAGCAGCCTGTCGCTTGCCCCGATCGTGCTCTATCTCGCCGCCATCCTCTGGACCATCGGTTACGATACGATCTACGCGCATCAGGACAAAGAGGATGATGAGCTGATTGGTGTGCGCTCGACCGCCCGGCTTTTCGGCGATCAGACGCGCCTCTGGCTGGTCGGGCTCTATGGGGCGACGCTGCTTCTGATGCTGCTATCCTTTGCGCTTGCAGGTACAAGCTGGCTGGCCTATCTCGGCCTGGCCGTCGCCGGCGGCATGTTCGCCTATCAGATCGCCGTGCTCGATATCAACGACGGCGCACAATGCCTGGCCCTCTTCAAATCAAACAATCGGGTCGGGCTGATCATCTTCGCCGGTCTTTTCCTGTCGTTCCTGTTTCTTGCTCCCTGAAGGAAGGGATGCGCCGCATCAGGTTCCAGAGGAGGGCGTCATGGCATGCGAAATCCGTCTGGCCTCAGAGGCGGACACCGAGGCGATCAGCGGCGTAATCCTGACCGCACTTCACGAGAGCAACGCACAGGACTATTCTCCCGATATCATCGCGCGCGTTGCCGAAAGCTTTAGTCCCGCTGGCGTGCGCAGGCTCATGAGCAGCAGAACGGTCTTCGTGGCGGTCGAAGATGGAAGCATTGTCGGCACCGCGAGCCTTGACCGCGCCGTCGTGCGCACGGTGTTCGTCTCTCCCTCCGCGCAGCGACGTGGCATTGGCGCCTACCTGATGGCGGCAATCGAACGGGCGGCGAGGGCAGGTGGCAATACCACCCTGTCCGTCCCCTCGTCGATCACTGCGCAGGGCTTTTACGAAAAGCTCGGCTTCCATGCTGTCGGCGAGAGTTTCCATGGCGATGAACGAACGATCATCATGGAGCGCTCGCTGATACCATAAGATTTCGGCCGCGGAATCGGTTTTCCCGCGGCCGGTTTCTGGCGATATTCGATTTCAAGCCTTATCGGCTTAATGTCTGGCGATGATCTCGCGACCCTGAATTTTCATCTTGATGCCGAGCTTGCCGGTCGTGCGGCGCACGAGGAAGCGTGGGCGGCGATTTGCGAAGTAGGAATGGCGGCGACGCGGCTGGCTGTCCTGCGAGCGGACACCGCCGAGATGTTCTTCCAGCGGACGGGCCACGCCGTCGGCTTCGATCATCAGCATCGGAATACGGAAGGCTTCCGACCAGGAGCGCCAGTCGGCGGCGATGTCGCTCAAATCGTGGGCCACGAGAAGGGGGATGCAGAGGTCCGGATCGGAGTGATGTAGTTCCAGCGTGACGGTGACTTCGCCGTCGCCGTGATCTATGGCGCGGGCGGCTACACCCTGGAATGCACGCTTGGGCAAGGCAACGGACAGCGGCAGGCCGCTGGACGGCAGGATCTTGCGCAGCACTGCGCCGCGCTCGTCGATCGTAATGGTGACATCACCTTCGGCACCTCGCATGGCGTAGCTGACCTGTTGCGGGAAGCGCGCCGGATCAAGCCGCAGTGTGGTTCCAGCCCAGTCGGGCTTCAGGACGGTATTAGTCATCGATTTTTCTACCCTTGCTTTACCTGAGAGCCGGTTGTTCCGGTCTTCTCTCGGAGAACTTTTGTCCTCTCGTTGTTGGGCAGATTAGGCGCCGTCCCTTCCAGACAGCTTAAAAATCGAGGTTAAGAAAACTTTGCGTCCTCAAATGGTTAGCAAACTCGAATGCATCAGGGTTTCCATAAGGTGAACACAGGGCAGGGTGGTGCGTCAGTATAGTGCACGCATAAGGTGAGCGCGTGTAAGTCTCAGGTAAGGTTTGTATGAAATAATGTCAGCCAGATTCGCCCCCTTTATTAGAGATCTATTGGGATTCTGCTGATGATTTCCACTTATCTTGGTTATACGATCGCAACCAGAGATATGGCGACCTCACTCAACCAGGTGGCGCAGCAGTCGCAAAACAAGCGTTTGATCGACTATTACAACGCCAATATCGGCAAAGTAACTGACGTCGACAGCTTCCTGAATGACTATCAATTATACAGTTACGCAATGGAAGCCTACGGGCTTTCCGACATGACTTATGCCAAGGCCTTTATGAAACAGGTCCTGACCAGCGACCTCAGCGACTCCAGCAGTTTCGCCAATAAGCTCACCGATCCGCGCTACAAAGAATTCGCTGCGGCGTTCAATTTCGGCACGAGCGCGACGGGTACGACGAATACGGCACAAACCAGCACGCAGGAAGACGACCTCATCGGGCTTTACCAACAGTCCTTTACGAATGAGGAGACGTCGGCGGCGACCGAAACGACCTATTACAGCCAGAATATCAGCTCGGTTAAGACGGTCGATGATCTCCTCGGTAATACCCGCCTGCGTAATTATGTGCTGCAGGCGTACGGTATCGACCCGACCTATGTGTCGAATTCGGCTCTGAAGCAGATGCTGACGAGCGATCTCAGCGATCCGAACAGCTACGTCAACCAGAATGGCGGTACCGCAGACAAGGCTCTGGTGGCGGAATTCAATTTCAATGCCGATGGCACGGTCAAGACATCGACGCCGGACGGCGACACGGCCTATTACGAGGCCAATATCGGCAGCGTCACCTCGGTCGATCAGCTGACGTCCAATCCGCAGCTGTTCCAATACGTCAAGACGGCATTCAATATCCCATCCTATATTACGGCGGATCAGTTCAATGCTTCGGCCAAGGATGCCAGCACCGCAAGTTCGAACGGGCTGACCGCCGTCATGGCGGAATTCAACTTCCAGAGCGACGGCACCGTCGCATCCGGTTCACAAGCACAGACATCTGACCAGATAAGCGCCACCACGGGAGGCTATACCGCGAACTATCCCGGAGGGCCGCAGACGCTCAGTCAGCAGGCCGATGTGATGAGCGCCTACAATTCCACCGTGCCTTCGTTCACGACGAGCGTCGGCGCAGCCGACAACGATCTCTATTACAAGAATCATATCGGCTCCATCACGTCGGTCGACCAGCTGACATCGGACACGCGCCTTTTCGATTACATCAAGACGGCTTACGGCATCGATCCGACGACGCCAGCCGTCGTCTTCAAGAACGCCTTCGGCGATTCGACGACCGCCGCCATCTTCGGTTTGACCGACGTCGTCTCCCAATTCAATTTCCAGTCGGACGGGACGCTTGCTTCCGGTCAGACGGCGCAGTCCCAGTCTGAGATCGACGCGGCCTCAAAGGCCTATATGAACAACTACCAGTCGTCGCAATCGACCCTGACCACGGATGCGGTCAACAACTACAAGAACCGCATCGCTGACGTGAAGACCATCAAGGATTTCTTTGCGAGCAATACGTCCGACAGTGATACCTCCAACGACAGTGCGCCGGAACTCTATCAGATGGCGCTGCGTGCCTATGGCATCGGCGAGAACGAAGTCACGAAGTCTCAGCTGACGAAGATTCTCGAAAGCGATCCTTACGATCCGAAGAGCTATGTCAACTCGCTCAAGGACTCTCGTTTTACCGCGCTTGCCAAGGCCTTCAATTTCGACAGTAAAGGCAATCTGAAGCCTCCGGTGCAGTCTTTGTCGCAAACGCAAATCAACAGCTATATCTCGGAATATTCCAGCCGCACCACGGCGGGGCTGTCGGGCGCCGAACTGACCAAAGCCACCAGCGATGCCAAGACCGCAGGCACCTATTTCGCCACCAATATCGTCAAGGTGACCAGCGTCACGGATCTCCTGGCCGACAGCAAGCTTACGAATTTCATCCTGACGGCCAATGGCATCGATCCGAAGACGGTCGATACGGCGACGCTGAAGAAGGCTTTCGCCTCCGATCCGTCCGATTCGAAGAGCTTCATCAACACGACCGATGGCGCCAAGTTCAAGAGCATCGTCGAGGCGTTCAATTTCGGCACCGACGGCAACCTGACCGACAGCAAGCTCGGCACCGCGCAAAACCAGGGCGCCCTTGCGGCGACCAATGATCTCTTTCTGCATCAAACGTTGGAAGATCAGCAAGGCGAGACCAATCCCGGCGTGCGACTGGCGCTCTACTTCCAGCGCAAGGCGCCCGATATCAACTCGATCTATGACATCATGGGCGATTCGGCGCTTTATGAGGTCATCACCACCACCTACAACCTGCCAAGCTCGATCTCCAATATGGATGTCGATACCCAGGCCAGCATGCTGAGCAAGTTCGTCAATGTGAGCGATCTGCAGGACCCGGATAAGGTCAATCAGCTGCTACAGCGATTCTCCGCGATGTATGACATGGAGAACAATACGACCTCCTCGACATCGCCGGCGCTATCGATTCTCACGGGCTCGTCGTCGAGCTCCGGCATCAGCGCCGATACGCTGCTTTCCATCGCGCAGCTGTCCTCGTCGCGGTAAAAGGTTCCCGCAAAAAATCTAACCTGTCTCCCCGTTGCGCTTCCGCGCGGCAGGGGCTTGCCATACCCTTGTTTTCGCAGGGTTTCTGAGCATATTCGGACGTGTTTTTCGGGTGTGGAATGGCAGCTTTCCACAACGGCAGGAAGGAACTTATTAACCATCCTTGCCCTATTCGATTTGAGAAGCCAACGGCAATATCAATGACTGGGTTGCAGGTCTCATGCGTCTTTCCCGAACGACACTTTCCAATGCCTCGCAAGGCGTCCAGCCGGAGGGGGATCTCGACCCGGAGCAGGCGGCCGAAGAGGCCCGCCGGGCCGAGCAGATCGCTGCTCGCCGCGCGTTTCTGGAAGAGAAGATTCGCAATGCCCGCGAAGCCAAGCGCAAGGCGGAAGAGCAGCGCCAAGCCGAGGAAAAGCGCCTTGCCGACGAGGTGAGGAAGCGCACCGCCGCTGCGCCACCGCCCGTTGTAGAGGCGTTGCAAGCCGCTGCGGTTACGAGCGAACAGGAAATGCCGGTTCTGCCGCAGGGGATCTCTGCGGAAGATCTCGCGTCTCCAGGTTGGCAGAATGCCTTCCTGATGGGGCCGAACGTGCGCTTTACCCGCACGCGTGAAAACGAAATCATCAGCCGCCGTCCGCCTGCCGAGCCGAAGCCCGAGATCCGGCCGCAAGCTTCCGCGCATGCCGCGATGCGGGTGATGGAGCCGCCTGTTGTGGCCGAAGCACCTGCTGCAGCCATTGTCGTCCCGCCCGTGCGGCAGGACGAGTTCCATCTGCCACCGCTCGAAGACATGCCGCTGGTGGTGGAAGGCTATATTCCGACAGTAATTCAGAATTCCCCGGCAACCGAGCCGGACGCATTGGAGATGACCGTTATCGCTACCGCATTCTCGAAAGCTCCCGCGATCGCGCTGGATGCTTCCCCTGTACAGTCAAGTGTTCCCGAGTCCGTAGCCGCGCCTGTGGTCGAGTCGCGTCTTGCCCATCTTTCCGATTTCGCTTTCTGGGACGCGATGCCGTTCGACGGCGAGTTCGTTTCTGCCCTCAGGGGTGAGCCGAAGCAGCCCGCGCCGTCCAGGCCGGAAGTCGATGCCGAATCGATCATCGCAAAGTTCCGCGTCGTCGAGTGCCGCCGCCCGGCAGCGGCCATCGAGCCGCAGCCCGTTGCCGTGCAGCCTCCGTCAGTAGAGGTCCCAGCACCAGTCGAAACCATTTCCAGCCAGCCGGCGGCAGATCTGAGCAACCCTGCCATGGACGAGCTCGCAGCGCTGGAGGCTGCCATTCTGGCTCCGGTCATCGAAGTTGTGGCAGCTTCTGAGGAAGCGCCGCAGCCGGAGCCGCAGCCTGTCGTTGAGGCCTCAGCCGAGACATTCGTTCCGCCTGCCTTCGTCACCGCCGTTTATGGTGCTGAAAGCGCTCCGGCCGTCGAAACGCGCCCCGCTCCCGTCATGGTCGTGGCACCGATGCCGGCGAAGGTCGCCGCTCCGGCTGCTGCTGAACCAGTTGCCAAGGCTATATCCACCATTCCCGCCGTCGAGGCCGCTGCTCAGCGTTTGATCGACGCGCCGCCTTCGCCGATCTCGCCGCGCCGTCCCGTCTCCCTGACGCCGCCCGAATGGCGCCCGATTGCCCGCACCGCCGATGGAGAATACGAGCTGCCGCCGCGTGAATTGCTGCAGGAGCCTGTTGCTCGTTCCGGTGTGATCATGACGCAGGAAACGCTTGAGCAGAATGCCGGCCTGCTGGAAAGCGTGCTGGAGGATTTCGGCGTCAAGGGCGAGATCATCCATGTTCGTCCAGGCCCGGTCGTCACCCTTTATGAATTCGAGCCGGCGCCCGGCGTCAAATCCTCGCGCGTCATCAACCTTGCGGACGATATCGCCCGTTCGATGTCGGCCCTCTCGGCTCGCGTTGCTGTCGTTCCGGGCCGCAACGTCATTGGCATCGAACTGCCGAACGTCAACCGCGAGACGGTTTATTTCCGCGAGATGATCGATTCGCCCGATTTCGAGAAGAGCGGCTACAAGCTGGCGCTCGGCCTCGGCAAGACGATCGGCGGCGAGCCTGTTATCGCAGAACTCGCGAAGATGCCGCATCTGCTCGTGGCCGGCACCACCGGCTCGGGCAAGTCCGTCGCCATCAACACCATGATCCTGTCGCTGCTCTATCGCATGACCCCGGAACAGTGCCGCCTGATTATGGTCGATCCGAAGATGCTGGAACTCTCCGTCTATGACGGCATTCCGCACCTGCTGACCCCGGTCGTGACCGATCCCAAGAAAGCCGTCATGGCGCTGAAATGGGCCGTGCGCGAAATGGAGGATCGCTACAAGAAGATGTCGCGCCTCGGCGTGCGCAACATCGACGGCTACAACAGCCGCGTTGCCTCCGCCAAGGAAAAGGGCGAGACGATCCACGTCATGGTTCAGACTGGCTTCGACAAGGGCACTGGTGCCCCGATCGAAGAGCAACAGGAAATGGACCTGACGCCGATGCCCTATATCGTGGTCATCGTCGACGAAATGGCCGATCTGATGATGGTTGCCGGCAAGGAGATCGAAGGTGCGATCCAGCGCCTGGCGCAGATGGCGCGTGCCGCAGGTATCCATCTGATCATGGCGACGCAGCGTCCGTCCGTCGACGTCATCACCGGCACGATCAAGGCGAACTTCCCGACGCGTATCTCCTTCCAGGTGACGTCGAAAATCGACAGCCGCACCATTCTCGGTGAGCAGGGGGCGGAACAGCTCCTCGGCCAGGGCGACATGCTGCACATGGCAGGCGGCGGCCGCATCTCCCGCGTCCACGGTCCCTTCGTCTCCGACGAGGAAGTCGAGAAGGTCGTGGCACATCTGAAGCTGCAGGGCCGTCCGGAATATCTCGACACGGTGACCGCCGACGAGGATGAGGAAGACGAGGAAGAAGACACAGCCGTCTTCGACAAGGGCGCGATTGCCTCGGAAGACGGCGACGATCTCTACGAGCAGGCGATCAAGGTGGTCATGCGCGACAAGAAGTGCTCGACCTCTTACATCCAGCGCCGCCTCGGCATCGGCTACAACCGCGCGGCATCGCTGGTCGAGCGCATGGAAAAGGACGGTCTCGTCGGCCCCGCCAACCATGTCGGCAAACGCGAGATCATCTCCGGCAACCGCAATGGTGGCGGCAATTCGGGCAATGAGGATTTCGATTGATATAGTTGGGGGATGACGCTTGCCGCGGTTGTTGCGGAGAGTGCGCACCCCCCTCTGTCCCTATCGGGACATCTCCCCCACAAGGGGGGAGATTGGCGGCCCGTAGCACTTTGTCGCCGCAAACGAACCTCCCGCCCGCAGAAACCAAAGCACGATGATTTGGCAAAGCGGTGCGACATACTCCCAACAATCTCCCCCCTTGTGGGGGAGATGTCACGTAAGTGACAGAGGGGGGTATCATAGGCTCGGCGCACTCAGAACCGACTTCTCGCTGTGCGGAGCATCAGCTCGATTTGTTATCAAACCCGCTCAAGCTTCACATGCGGCAGCGGCGGCAACTCGATACGGATCTCGTCATCGCGCTGCACACGGCCGCCCTGCACGACGATGCCCATGATGCCCGCCTTGCGGATCAGCCCACCATCGGCATCCTTGTCGAGCACCGCATGCAGCAGGCCTTTCTGAAAATTGTCGATCTGCTTGCAGGGATTGCGCAAGCCCGTCACCTCGACGATCGCTTCAGCGCCGATATGCAGGCGCGTGCCTTGCGGCAGAGAAAGCAGATCGATCCCTCGGGTGGCAATATTCTCGCCCATGTCGCCCGGCGAAACGGAGAAACCCTTTCCGGTGAGCTCGTCGAACAGTTCTTCCTGGATGAGGTGTATCTGGCGCAGATTCGGCTGGGTTGGATCGACCGCGACGCGAGAGCGGTGTTTCACCGTCACCCCCATATGCGCATCGCCTTCCACGCCAAGTCCGGCCAACAATTGAATATGATCCTTGGTCTGCTTGCTGAACTCGTGAACACCGCTGCTGCTAACTGACGTGACATATATCCGCTTGTCGCCCATGCCGAACCCTTCCATAAACGAGCTGGATCTTTATAAATTGGTATATACCAATTTCAAGGCAATAGATTGGTGATGGAAGAGAAAAATCGACAGGACAAAGGCGTAAGGGCCGCGGGAGGCTGGGCGGCCGTTGCCGCGAAGCTGAGAAATGCCATCGATGCGGGCACGCATGCGCCCGGCAGCCGGCTGCCGGGCGAGCGCGCTTTGTCCGAACAATTCGGTGTCTCCCGGGTGACGATGCGGCGCGCGATCGCAGAGCTGGAAGGGGAGGGCTTGTTGCGCGTGGCGCGCGGCAGCGGCGCCTATGTCCGTGCCGATATGCCCGTTCGTTTCCAGTTGGGCGACAAGGTACGGTTCACCAAGGATCTGACCGCGACGGATGCGAACCTCACGCGCAAGGTTGTCTCGGCCAGGGAAGTTCCGGCAATTGCCGATATCGCCACGCGGCTCAATCTTCAGCCGGGCGAGGCGGTGCTGGAAATGTGCCTGGTAGCCTATGCCGATGCGCTTCCCGTCTCGGTCGTGATGCGCAGCTGCTCGGCCAAGCGCTTCCCCGGTTTGGCAGAGAAATTCACCGTAATGGGCTCATTCACGGCGGCGCTGAAGGATTATGGCGTGGCCGACTATTGGCGACGCTCCACCGACATCACCGCGCGCATGCCGACTGAAGCGGAAGCCCGTCTGCTGCAGCAATCGCGCCTCGCGCCAGTGCTTGCCTATGCCGGCGAAGACATCGATGCCGATGGCAATGTGATTTCCTGCCAGATTGGCTGCTTTGCTTCGGAGCGGGTCGTCGTGACGGTTTGAGCCTCAGACCTTGAGGACCTTGCCCGGATTCATGATGCCTGCCGGATCGAAAGCCGTCTTGATCCGGCGCATCAGGTCGATTTCGATCTCCGAGCGGATGGAAGCAAGCTCGTCGCGCTTCAGCTGGCCGATGCCGTGCTCGGCCGAGATCGAGCCGCCATGCTGTAGCACCAGACCATGCACGATCTTGTTCATCTCGCGCCACCGGCCGATGAACTCCGCCTTGTCGGCGCCGACGGGCTGCGAGATGTTGTAGTGAATATTGCCGTCGCCCATATGGCCGAAGGCGCAGACACGCGCGCCCGGCATGGCACCGACAACGGCCTTTTCGGCTTCCGCCATGAATTGCGGGATTTGCGCCACCGGCACGGAAACATCGTGCTTGATCGAGCCGCCTTCCGGCTTCTGTGCGTCCGACATGCTCTCACGCATATGCCAGATGGCCTTCTGCTGCGCTTCCGAGCTGGCAATGGTCGCATCCTGGATCAGTCCGGCCTCATAGCCTTGCTCGAGCAGCGCCGTCATCATCCGCTCGGCGGTCTCAGCCGAATCCGAGGTGGAAATATCGATCAGGACATACCAGGGATGGGCTGTGTCGAGCGGGTCGCGCACGCCCGGAATATGCCGCGTGGTGAACTCGACGCCGATGCGCGGCATCAGCTCGAAACCAGTCAGTGCCGTGCCGCAGAGGCTGGAGGCATTCTTGAATAAAGTCAGCGCGTCATCGACCGATTGCAGGCCGGCAAAGGCCACCTGATGGCCAAGCGGCTGCGGGAAAAGCTTCAGCACCGCGCCGGTGATGACGCCGAGCGTGCCTTCCGCGCCGATAAAAAGATCGCGCAGGTCGTAGCCGGTATTGTCCTTCTTAAGACGGCGCAGGCCGTTCCAGATCTCGCCCGTGGGCAGCACGACTTCGAGGCCGAGGCAAAGCTGGCGCATGTTGCCATAGGCGAGAACGGCCGTACCCCCGGCATTGGTGGAAAGATTGCCGGCGACACGGCAGGAACCCTCGGAGCCAAGCGAAAGCGGAAACATGCGGCCATGCTCGGCCGCAGCCTTATGGACATCCGCGAGAATGCAGCCACCGTCGACGATCATGGTGTTGCCGACCGGATCGATATCGCGGATGCGGTTCATGCGCTCCAGCGACAGGATGATGTCGGAACCACCCTCGCGCGGCGTCTGCCCGCCGACAAGGCCGGTATTGCCGGTCTGGGGAACGATGGCCGTGCCGGTTTCACTAGCAAGCTTGAGGATGGCCGAAACCTCTTCCACCGAGCTGGGCTTCAGCAACATGGGCGAGGCGCCGTGATAGAGCCCGCGGTTTTCCACCAGATGCGGCGCAATTTCCGCCGGGTCACGTACGGCGTGTTTCTCGCCGACGATGGCGGCGAAGCGATCGAGAAGGTCGGAAGAGGGGACGGAGCTGCTCATGGCGTGTCCTTTGCCTGATGATGTCGGGCTGATTTATTCTCTGGGCGCGGCGGCGCGGCGCAGCCGGTCGTTGATGGCCTCACCGAGGCCCTCGTCGGGAATATGCGAAAAGGCAATGGTCGCAGCACCCGTAGCATCGGCGCGCTTCATGAAGTCAAAGAGGTTTGCTGCGGCTTCGGCGAGATCGCCGCTGACGCTCAGGTCCAGCACGGCAATGGCCTTTTCGCTGCCGGGAATATCTGGTGTCCCAAAGCGGATCAGCGCTTCGTTCGCGGAAACCTCAGTCGCGTCGAGGCGCACGGCTGCGCCCGGTGCATAATGCGAAGCCATCATCCCCGGAGCCTCGATGGCAGCCGAGGCTTTCTTCTTGCGCTTCAGCGCCTTGCCGGCCACCCGCTCGATCTCGCTGGCCGCCAGCCCGCCGGGCCGCAGCAGGCGCATCTCTTCATCTTCGACCTTGACGATGGTCGACTCCACGCCGACGACCGAGGCCCCGGCATCGAGGATGAGCGTGATCCGCTCCCCAAGGTCGTCATCGACATGATCGGCGCTTGTGGCGCTGATCTTGCCCGAAGTATTGGCGCTCGGCGCAGCAAGCGGTCTGTCGAAGGCGCGGATCAGATCGCCGGCAAAGCCTTGCGGCACGCGGATGCCGACCGTGTCGAGCCCGGCAGTCGCCAGCGGATGGATGCCGCTGTCGGGTTTGAGCGGTAGCACCAGCGTCAGCGGGCCGGGCCAGAAAGCTTCCGCCAATTTACGGGAGATAGGATCGAAGACCGCATAGCGTTCGGCCATGGCGAGATCGCTCATATGGCAGATCAGCGGATTGAAACGCGGACGACCCTTCGTCTCGTAGATCCGGGTAATCGCGGCGGGATTGGTGGCATCGGCGGCAAGACCATAGACCGTCTCCGTCGGCAGCCCGATCGGCAGACCCTCTGCGAGAGTCGCTGTCGCGACTTCGATCGCCGTTTGCGGATGTTCGAGAATGTCTATGTGTCGTGCCATGGCCTGCCTGCTTGCAGTTCAGGCCGTTTCTTATGCTCTTCGAGTTTTCGGATCAATCGTCAAAGCTGGCGAATAATGTCGCGAAGCTGCTCGTTGCGCGCGCCGAGGAGAAGAACATTGCGGATGGCGATCTGCGGATCGTGGGTATGGAACAGCACGCCGTTGCCTCTGACGTCGCGATTGATCGTCAGCTTCTTGTCTTCCGCTTGCCTGTCCGGATGGATGGCGACGGCGAAATACATCCGCGAATATTTGAGGCTGATGTCCTCGAAGAAATTCTCTTCCTGGCCGATGCGGGCAAAGAAATTGGCGATATAGAAAGCCCAGTTCACGTCCTCATAATGCGCGAACTGCGTCCGCGCCGCGGTGACGTGACAATAGCCGAGATGCGGCGTGTCCTTCAGCGTGTGGTGAAAGATGAGCTTCGGAAAGCGAATGGACTTGTGGAAGCTGTTGAGCCGGTCATGGGTCTTTTCGCCGGCATCCCTGAGCTTCTGTGCCGTGCGCACAGCCACCTGCTCATGGGTAAGATATTCCCGCTCTTCCGCCAGCCAATGTGGCCTGTTGCGGTTGATGCGGCCGGTGCGCAGGAATTCGCTGTAGCCCGTCGTCGATACCGGTGGCGCCGGTTCGGGCTCGGCGGGCTTCCCAGCGTCGAAATATCTGAGTTTGGCCATGCCGGATCTCGCTATAAAACTCTTCGCGACATGATGGACTATGGAGCTTGAGCCGAGCTTGATCGCGCGCTGGACCGAAGGCCCCCGATGGCGGCTCTGCGGCGCTCTCCGCCGCGCAACTAGTCTTCCGATTATCGGCCGTTTGCGGACCTGTCGCAATCAGGATAAAGCGTCATTGGTCGAACGCACATGCGATGCTCGCAGCATCTCCAATGCAAGCGCCCAAGCGATTGAATTGCCAGTCAATATTCTCACGGCACGCAACCGTCCCGGCGTCCCGTTTCGCCTGTCGTCAATTTCGGAGCCGATGTCGCATTGCAGCGCAGCGGCTGGCGGAGCCGGGAGCTATGATGCCATCAATCTCAAGGTGCCGTCCGCTAGGGAGACGGAGAATTGGGAAGCCGGTCAAAATCCGGCGCTGCCCCCGCAACGGTGGTGGAGTGAGGCATGGCGGATAAAGCCACTGGGTCGATCGACCTGGGAAGGTGCCATGGGGCTCTGGAAACAGGGCCGCTCCAGAGCCCGGAAACCAGCCTTGGGCACATAGGTTTACTGACCGCGGCGGGTGGTCGGGACATTGCTTTTGGCCGCTCCCAATCGGCCGTGCATGTCCTTTGCCCGCCTCCTGGTACTGCTAAGGATAGGCAAATGGACATCGGCAGCAAAGTTCTGCGGCAACTGAAGAACCACCGGACGGGTTTCAGTCTGGAGCAACCCTTCTACACCGATCCGGATTACTTCATGCTCGACATGGAGACGATCTACTATCGCGATTGGCTCTTCATCGGCCATGATTGCGAAGTGCCGCGTGCGGGCAATTACTTCACCGTCCAGATCGGCGATTATCCCGTCGTCATCGTCCGCGGCCGCGATCAGGTCATCCGCGCCTTCCACAATAGCTGTCGCCATCGCGGCTCACGCGTCTGCACGACGGAGCGCGGCTCCTCGGCAAAGCTCGTCTGCCCCTATCACCAGTGGACCTACGAACTTGACGGCTCGCTGCTCTTTGCCCGCCAGATGGCGGAGGATTTCGACAAGAGCCAGTATTCGCTGAAGCCGGTTCACTGCGAAAGCGTCGGCGGCTACATCTTCATCTGCCTCGCGCAGAACGCTCCCGATTTTGCCCCGGTTCGCGCGACGATCGAGCCCTACATGGCGCCGCACCGCATCAGCGAAGCCAAGGTCGCCTTCCAGAGCACCATTATCGAAAAGGGCAATTGGAAGCTCGTCTGGGAAAACAACCGCGAATGCTACCATTGCGCGGCCAATCACCCGGAACTTTGCCGCACCTTCCCGGAGGCTCCGACCGTCACCGGCGTGCAGGGCGCGATGAACGACCCCGTTATCGCTGAACACTGGCAGCGCTGCGAAGCTGCCGGCCTGCCGAGCGAGTTCAAGATCTCGCCGGATGGACAGTTCCGCGCCGCCCGCATGCCGCTGATCGAAGGGGCCGAGAGCTACACCATGTCCGGCCAGAATGCCGTCAGGCGGCCGCTTTCATCTGACGTGACGATCAACGGCATCGGCACCATGCTGCTGTTCCACTACCCGACGACGTGGAACCACATGCTCGGCGACCACGCGATTTCCTTCCGTGTCCTGCCGATCAGCGCCGAGGAAACCGCCGTCACCACGAAGTGGCTCGTCCATAAGGATGCCGTCGAAGGTGTCGACTACAATCTGGAAGAGCTGACCCACGTCTGGACCGAAACCAACGATCAGGACCGCCGCATCGTCGAGGAAAACGCCTTCGGCATCCGCTCGCCGGCCTATGAGCCCGGTCCCTATTCGGAGGTCCATGAAGGGGGAGTCATGCAGTTCGTCGAATGGTACACGACGTTCATGATCAACCGGCTGCAGGGCGACCAGGCTAAGCTGTCTGCGGTTGCCTGAGTATGAACATGACCGTCTCCTACCCGCATCGACACCTCGACCAGATGCAGCCCTGGAACGACAGGCAGCATGTGCTCGAATGCCTCTCGGCAACGCCCGAAGCGCCCGATGTGATGACCTTCACTTTCGGGTCCGACAAGGACAACTGGTTCCGCTATCTGCCGGGCCAGTTCGTGACGCTGGAGCTGCCGACGGCTCCGGAGCCGGTCATGCGCACCTATACGCTGTCGTCCACGCCGTCGCGGCCCTTCTCGGTCGCCGTGACGGTGAAAGCGCAGAAGGATAGCATCGGCACGCGCTGGATGTTCGAGAACCTGAAGCCCGGCATGCGCATCAAGGCTTTCGGCCCGCTCGGCGATTTCAGCCATATCCGCCATCCCGGCGAGAAATATCTCTTCGTCTCGGCCGGCTCCGGGATCACGCCGATGATGGCGATGACGCGGTATATGTCCGATATCGCACCATTGTCTGATATTACCTTTGTCAACTGTTCGCGCAGCCCGACGGATATCATCTTCCGTTCCGAGCTCGAATATCTCGCCCGCTTCATGCCGAACCTCAACCTCGGCTTCATCGTCGAGGGCTGCGGCCGCACCGATCTCTGGTCGGGTTTGAAGGGCCGCATCGACAAGGCGAAGATCGGTCTGCTGGCGCCGGATTTCATGGACCGGACGATCTTCTGCTGCGGCCCGGAAGTCTTCATGGACGCCGTGCGCTCCATGCTCGAAGCCCATGGCTTCGACATGTCGCGCTACCATCAGGAAAGCTTCCAGCCGGCCAATGCCGCGACACCGCTCGCAGAAGTTTCCGATGATGCATCGGGCGAGGCCGCAACCACGATCCGTTTCACCATGGCCGGCAAGGATGTCGTCTGCGCAGCGGGCCAGACCGTGCTTCAGGCAGCGCGCGGCGCCGGCGTGCGCATCGGTGCCGCCTGCGAATCCGGTCTTTGCGGGACATGCCGGGTCATGAAGCTCTCCGGCGAAGTCGAGATGAACCACAATGGCGGCATCCTCGATGACGAGATCGACGAGGGCTATATCCTCGCCTGCTGTTCGCGCCCGAAGACGGATGTGCAGATCGAGGCGTAGAACATTTCCAGGTGCGCAGCGGTTTTCCGTCCGGAATGCGTAAACAAACAAGAAGATAGAGCGTTTTCGCGATTCGAGGAAAAGCGAAGATACTCTAGAAATCCTGGTAATTCAGCTCGTTGATCTCGACCGGCTTCGATTGCGGGGTCGAGGCAGTGACGACTGGGTCGACGTCGGCCATGAGCGAAACGAGCGTCTGCCGCGGCCCGCTGCACATCTGTGCGAGCGCGATCGTCACGTCCGGCGCGGGCAGGGGTTTGGCCGGCAGGAGATCACCTTGCGGCCAGATTTTGGCAAGCTGAATCTTCGTCATCGGCACGACATTGACGTCGATATCGGTGAGCGTGCCCGGCACGCGATAGGGGCAGCTTTTCTCCGAGCAATTGTCTGAAGAAGCGAACTGCCAGATGGCATAATTGTCCCAGTTGCCGAGTGGAAAAGTGCCTTTGACATCAGGCTTGTAGCGCGCATACCACAAGGGCAGCCGCGACAGCAGCGGATAAGTGCCGCGATGGTCGGCTATGTATCGGGCCGTGTTGTGATTGACGTAGAGAATGGGGTAGCGCCCGGTCCTGACCTTGATGTGGGCGACGTAGATCTGCGCGTCATCCAGCGACATGAACTGCGTCGCGTCCATGCCGTCGATATCGAGCACCATCAATTCATCGGGCTGAGGATTGGCGTAGTCGAGAAAATGATTGGCCTGATCGATCGGATTGCCCGGGCGCCCCAGATGATAGGCGCCCCATAACAGGCCATTCGTCTTTGCCAGCATGCGGCGGGTTTGAAACAGTTCGCGGCTAACTGCGTATTTGCGCCACATCGTCCTGCAATGGGCCACCGTATCGCCGCCATGGTCGCCTGTGCAACTGAAGCTTTCAGGAAGTCCGTCGGACGCCTTGGAGATGAAGCCGGCTATCCGTTTGTCCTGCAGAAACGCGTTCCAGTCGATGGTGTTCAGCTCGTAAGCATCGACAATCAGGGCGTTTTTTGGATCGCCCCAGGGCTGGCTTTCGCCGGCCGAAGGCTTGGAGACCAGCCCCATCAGGGCCAGGATCGTCAGGAAGCAGTAAATGAGGAGGTTACTCTTTCGGTATCCTTTCATGAAATAATAATAAGGATTGCTGGTTAATCTTGGGTTAAGAAAGCAATCACTATAAGTTCATCGTGGAGCCCCTCGTAACTCCTTAAATCGGTAGGGATTTGAGGAACTAAATAACGCGCTGCCGCGTTCTTGCCGTCTATTCGGATATGCGACGAAGCAGGCGGCGAAACCTTGCTCGGGAAGCATTCCCGACATGAAACGCTACAGGCTTGAGTATCAGGTCGAACCAGGGAATGGAGATGAAAATGCTTGGTTTCCGTGCAAAAATCGCGACAGTCGCCTTAACGGCTGTCGTCGCCATGACGAGCTTCACACCGTCTTTCGCCATGCAGATGCCGGCCGCACCGATCGTAAAACAGTCCGCACCCACCCAGGCCGCGCCTGGTAATGTCGAAAAGGTGCAGTGGCGCCATGGCGGCTACTACCGCCGCGGCTGGTATGGCGGCTATCGTGGTTATCGAGGGTATCGTCATGGCTATCGCTATCATGACGGCTATTGGTTCCCGCTGGCTGCCTTCGGCGCAGGCGCGCTGATCGGCGGCGCGATCGCCAGCCAGCCGCGTTACTATGAGCCGGCTCCGGCTCCGTCCGCGGGTATCAACCCGCGCCATGTCGCCTGGTGCGAGTCACGCTATCGCTCCTATCGCGCCTACGACAATACCTTCCAGCCGAATTCCGGCCCGCGCCGTCAGTGCTATTCGCCGTATTTCTAAGCAGCGTTTCCAGAACGACCAATGCCAGCCGTCCGGTTTTTCGCCGGGCGGCTTTTTGCATGATTCGACGTCAGAGAATATTGACCCGCTTGAGTAGCCACCATGCCAGCAGCATGGAGGCGATGATGAAGCCAACCGCATATCCGGTGCCACTTGCACCGCTCGCCAGCGGCAACCCTGATGTGTTCATCCCGAAGAATCCGGTCACCAGCGTCGGCGGCAGCAGAAACGCGGTCATGATCGACAGGATGTAGAGATGCCGATTGATCTCGGAGGCAAGCTTCGAATCGATCTCTTCGTGCAGCAGCCTCGCCCGTTCCTGCAGTGCATAGACGTCGTGCTCGACCGCTTCGAGGCGTCCCGTCAGCCGGCCGGCGACATCCTCGAAGCCGAGCGGCATTTCCTCGTCGTCGGAGGCAGCGGCGTGGCGCATCAACGAGAGAACGGTCCGCAGATGGCGATGCAGGCGCACGATCGTCCTGCGGATGGGCGGCAGCTTGGCACGCTCGTCGCGCGACGTATTGCCGTGGACGAAATCCTCAATGCCATTCAGCTCTTCGCTGATTTCGATAACGACGGAGATCAGGGTTCGTTGGAACTCGACGACGATCAGCTCGAAAATATCAACGGGATTGGAAAATCGTGCGGCGTTTTTTTCGATCAGCACCCGGGTCCTGTCCAGGCTGCGCAGCGGCTGCAGCCGGGTTGTTATCAGCAGGCGATCGGTCAGTGCGAAATGCAGCCAGCCGATGTCGTGGGTGTTGTGGGCAAAGTCGCGCTGGAAGTCGACCAATGTGCCGAAAAGCATCTGTTCGTCGACCGTAATCGTTGCATGTGTCTCATGCGTGGTCAGCGCTATGCGGGCGGCTTCGTTCAGCCCCGGCGCATCCTCGAGGAAGGCCGGCACCCGGGCATCCACGAGATTGAGATGCAGCCAGAGAAAGCCGTCGTCGCCGAACAGCCTCGAACGATCGGTATCGTCAGGTAGGCGCTCCGGCTTGGTTTCGCCGGGACGGAGACGGTATGCCCAGATAAAGCCTGGTATGGTGTTGGCTGACGTGAGCGTGTTCATGGGGGCATCATTCGCATTGTCTGAACAGTTGCCTTAGTCTTCGTTCATGACGATTGTTTATGCAAGTCGCTGCTTTGGCGGAATAATCGCGGATATAGGCGGCGATGTCACGGCCGCTCGGCACGCGTAAGACGCATGTCACGTTCGGGTTCGCGAGACGATGGAAATCGATGCTTCCTGCAATTTGAGAAAATTGACGTTTACGTAAAAATAAACTAGCTATAACCACAAATGGCCGATGGTCCGGATGAGGCGGGCCATCGCTAGCATCGATCCGGAGGAAATCATCATGTACAAGGCGCCTGTCGAAGAAATCGCGTTCACCCTGAAACATGTCGTTGGCATGGAGCGCGCCATGGAAGAGGGCGTTCTCGGCGATCTCAGCACCGATCTTGTCGATGCCATCCTGTCGGAAGCCGGGCGTTTCGCCGGCGAAGAGGTGGAGCCGCTTGCCGAGAATGGCGATAAGCAAGGCGCAAGGCTGGCGGATGGCAAGGTGGTTCTTCCCGATGGCTGGGAGAAGCTCTACCGCGACTGGATCGCTGGCGGTTGGAATGGCCTGACCGCGCCCGAGGAGTTCGGTGGGCAGGGTCTGCCGCACATGCTGAACATCGCGACGCTGGAAATGTGGAATTCCGCCTCGATGGCCTTCGGCCTCGCGCCGACGCTGACCATGGGAGCGGTCGAAGCGCTGCGGGCTCACGGCAGCGAAGACCTCAAGAAGACATATCTGGCAAAGCTCGTCTCGGGCGAGTGGACGGGGACCATGAACCTGACGGAGCCGCATGCGGGTTCCGATGTCGGCGCTCTGCGCTCCCGCGCCGAACGCCGCGATGACGGCACCTATCGCATCTTCGGCCAGAAGATTTTCATCACCTGGGGCGATCACGAAGCGACCGAGAACATCATCCATCTCGTTCTCGCCCGCCTTCCGGATGCGCCGGCCGGCACGCGCGGCATTTCGCTGTTTCTCGTGCCGAAATTCCTTGTGAATGAGGATGGTTCGCTCGGCGCCCGCAACGATCTTTTCGTGCATTCGCTGGAACATAAGCTCGGCATCCATGGTTCACCGACCTGCACGATGATCTATGGCGATGGCAAATATGGTGCGGAAAAGGGCGCCGTCGGCTGGCTGGTGGGCGAGGAGAACAAGGGCCTCGCCTGCATGTTCACGATGATGAACAATGCCAGATTGGCTGTCGGCATTCAGGGCGTGGCGATTGCGGAAGCGGCAACCCAGAAGGCCATCGCCTATAGCCGGGAGCGCACCCAGGGCCGCGCGCCGGGCACGGCCGTATCAGGCATGAGCCCCATCATCGAGCATCCCGATGTCGCGCGTATGCTGCTGACGATGAAAGCCCTGACTCAAGGGGGGCGCGCGATCTGCTACGCCTGTGCACAGGCGATCGACATGTCGCATCGCGATCCCGAGAGGGCGAAATATTGGCAGGAGCGTGCAGCATTGCTGACGCCGATCGCCAAATCCTTTTCCACCGATGCCGGCGTCGATGCCGCATCGCTTGGCATACAGGTTCATGGCGGCATGGGCTTCATCGAGGAGACGGGGGCAGCACGCCTGCTGCGCGATGTGCGCATCGCACCGATCTACGAGGGCACCAACGGCATCCAGGCGATCGATCTGGTGACGCGCAAGCTGACAATCGGCAATGGCGATCATGTGCGCGGCGTCATTGCCGAACTGCGTGAGATTGCCGATAGTGTCGCGAAATCCAATCTCGAAGGCTTCGGTGAAACGGCGCCGCGGCTGCAGGCAGCCATTGCCGATCTCGAAAAGACGAGCGAATGGCTCCTGTCGAAACAGGCAGAAGGCGCCGTTGCCGAAGCTCTGGCGGGCGCCACGCCTTACCAGCGGCTTTTCGGCCTGGTGCTGACCGGCTCGTATCTTGCCAAGGGTGGCCTTGCCGATGCAGGCGACGGCGAAGGCATCAAGCGCATCGCACTCTGCCGGTTCGCTGCCGAAAATCTTCTGGCCGAGACCGCCGCTCTCTCTGATCGGGTCATCGCCGGCGCATCCAGCCTCGAAGCCGCCCGCGCCGCACTAGCCTGAGGAAAAGCCATGACCGACCACATCCTGATCGAACGCCCCGAGACTGCGCCGCAGGTCCAGATCATCCGCTTCAACCGGCCGGAAAAGAAGAATGCCATCACGCGCGCCATGTATCAGGCCATGACCGATGCGCTCAAGGCAGCGGAAGCTGCGCCGGACATCCGCGTCCACGTCTTTCTTGGCACGGAAGGCTGTTTTTCCGCCGGCAACGATCTGGCGGATTTCCTTGCCTTCGCCATGAGCGGCAATATGGGGCGCGAAGTCATTGATTTTCTCGTTGCACTGGCGAGCACAAAGAAGCCCGTCGTCTCTGGTGTCGATGGTCTGGCGATTGGTATTGGCACCACGATCCATCTGCATTGCGATTTAACAATTGCTTCGGATCGCAGCCTGTTCAAGACACCCTTCGTCGATCTTGCGCTGGTTCCGGAAGCGGCTTCAAGCCTGCTTGCTCCGCGCGTGATGGGACATCAGCGTGCTTTCGCCTTGCTTGCTCTCGGCGAAGGATTCTCCGCTTCCGAAGCGAAGGAGGCGGGCCTGATCTGGAAGATGGCGTCACCGGAAACGGTGGAGACCGAAACGCTGTCGCTGGCTGCAAAACTCGCCGCCAAGCCGCCCGAGGCTCTGCGGATTGCGCGTGACTTGATGCGAGGCCCAACCGATGCCGTCCTCGACCGCATCCAGGATGAAGCCGAACATTTCGCCGCCCAGCTGAAAAGCGCCGAGGCCCGCGCGGCTTTCGAAGCCTTCATGAAGCGGTGAAGCTCACCCGCCCTCGCAGGGCTATCGCATATGAGCGGAGATCGCCGCTGTCCCCCTTCTCCCCATCGGGGAGAAGGTGCCGCCAGGCGGATGAGGGGGTGCCCGCCAAGACCACCAAAATCCATGAATTCAAATCGATAACCCCCTCATCCGACCCTTCGGGCCACCTTCTCCCCAAGGGGAGAAGGAGTTTATGGTGCTCATCCGCCTCCATATGCGATAGCCCTGCCCGCCCTCGTGCTTCGAGACGGCCCTTCGGGCCTCCTCAGCATGAAGGCTAATCTCTGGCGCATCTCGATCGTGAGCGACTCCGCCCTCATGGTGAGGTGCGAAGCCCAGAGGGCGTAGCCTCGAACCACGAGGGCCGACCACCAAACTTCTGGCGAAGAGAGCTACTTCTCCAGCGCCGCAACGACTTCGACATGCGAGGTCCACAGGAACTGGTCGATCGGCGTCACCCGCGTAATGCGGTAGCCGCCCTCGACCAGGATAGCGAGATCGCGGGCGAGGGTCAGCGGATTGCAGGAGACGGCAACGATCTTCTTGACCTGGGAGCGCGCCAGTTCCTTGCTCTGGAATTCCGCGCCGGCGCGCGGCGGGTCGAAGACAACGGCATCGTAGACCTTCAATTCCTGCGCCATCAAGGGCCGGCGGAAAAGATCGCGGCGTTCCACGATGACTGGCTTCAGTCCCTGCGTGTTGCGGGCGGCATGATCCAAAGCGGCAAGCGGCTTGGCCTCACCTTCGACCGCATGCACCCGCCCGATCCGCGCCAGGCGAAGCGAGAATGTGCCGCTGCCGGCGAAGAGATCGGCGATACGCTTGGCCTTGCCGACGTGGATTGCAACCAGCTCCGCCATGGCGTCCTCGGCCTGCTTGGTCGCCTGTGTGAAGGCACCGGGCGGCGGCGCAACCTGAACGCCGCCGAAATCGATCATCGGCTTTACCGGCTCCACTAGGATCTCGCCGTTTAGCGAGACGCGGGCGATGCCGCGAAGCGACAGCACCGTTTCGATCGTGCTACGGCGCTGCTTGTCCGAAAGAGACTTGATGCCGTCGACGGCGAGATCGAGGCCCGTCTGCGTCTCCAATACGGAGATGCGGAAGGCTTCGGCATTGATGGCGATTGCCGCTGCAATCGTCTTGATGGCGGGCAGCCTGGCCATGATGCCGGCCGAGGCGATGGGACATTCCTCTATGGCGACGATGTGGTGGCTTTCGGCCTGATTGAAGCCGATCAGCATATCCTTTTCAGTCTTGCGCGCGGCGAAGACGACCCTGCGGCGCTCGCCCGGATGCGCGGCGACGATATCGTCCACTTCGGGCGTGAGGCCCTTGGAGCGCAGGGCATCGACCACGAGCTGACGCTTGAAGGCGCGATAGGGCGCATCGGCATAATGTTGCAGGGTGCAGCCGCCGCAGGCGCCGTTGACGCCATGTGGGCCGAAATGCCGACAGTGCGGCTCCTGGCGATCCGGTGAGGCCGTCGTAATCGACATCAACGTGCCTTGGCTTTTCACCCGCGCGATGGCGACGTTTTCGCCCGGTAGGGTGAAGGGCACGTAGATCGGGCCATCGGTGCCCTGCGCGATGCCGTCGCCCTGGGCGCCGAGCTTTTGAATGGTAACGGTTTCGGTGCTCATGGCTTGATCCCTGCGAGAAGAAACTCCTGATTGCCGTCGCCGCCTGCGATCGGCGAGGCGATGAGGCCGAGGCTTTGCCAACCCATGTCTTCGGTGAACCAGCGCTCGAGTTCGGCGGCCACAGCCGGAGCGGAGGAGGGGTCTTTCAAAAGCCCGGCCTTGCCGATCGCATCGCGGCCCGCCTCGAATTGCGGTTTTACGAGCAACGCCGCCCGCGCGCCGGGTTCGGCGAGCGCGAGCGCCGGCGCGAGAGCCAGCTTCAGCGAAATGAAGGAGACATCGGAAACGACGAAGGAGAAAGGTTCGCCGATATCTTCCGCCGTCAGCTTGCGCGCGTTCAGCCCCTCGATATTGGTCACGCGTGGATCGTCCGCTATGCGCGGGTGCATCTGGTCGTGGCCGACATCGATTGCCGTGACATGGGTAGCGCCGCGCTGAAGCAGCACTTCGGTAAAGCCGCCTGTCGATGCGCCAACATCGAGGCAATGCTGTCCGCGCGGATCGAGACCGAAATGATCGAGCGCCGCCACCAGCTTCAAGGCCGCGCGGGAAACATAATCCTGCGCCGGATCGTCGATGCTGATCTTGGCATTTTCGGAAAAAAGTGCTCCCGGCTTCGTCACGATCTTGCCGTTCACGGTGACCGTACCGCGCTGGACCGCATCGCGAGCGCGCGAGCGGCTGGCGAAGAGCGAAAGGGTGACAAGAAGCTGATCGAGGCGTTGCGGTTCGGACATGGGCTGTCCTTGCCGGGCAATGCATTATGTTGCAAGCCTTTTATGCTGTAATCGGCGTTGACGTCGGATAGCGGCCAGCCATAATCGCCGCGATCAATGGGCGAGGGGCATCATGTGGAAGATTGGTGGCTATGCTGCGCTGATGGCGATGTCAGCGGCTCCGGCTATGGCAAACGACACGATGGCCGAGCTGAAGACGGGCGGTCTCGCCTATGTCCGCACCGGCGATATCAGCATGGATCAGGAAAAGTTGTTCATTTCGCCAGAACAGGTCCGTGTCGATTACGTCTTTGAAAACACGTCCGACAAGGACGTCGAAAGCGTCGTCGCCTTTCCGATGCCCGATATCAAGGGCGACATCGACAGCATGGTTGATGCCGGAAATGTCGATTCCGACAATTTCCTCGGCTTCACCGTCACACAGGACGGCAAGGCCATCACGCCGATCCTGCAGCAGCGCGTATCGGTTGCCGGAGTCGACATGACCGACGAACTGAAGGCTCACGGCGTGCCGCTGCTGCCGCTCAGCAAGGCGGCGACGGATGCTGTCGCTAAATTGCCCGTCGATGTGCTCGAGGATTGGACAGCCCGCGGACTGATCGCCGATGATGAATACGACGCCGACGGCCAGGGCATGAAACATCATCCGACGCCGATGTGGACGCTGCACACGACCTATTGGTGGCGCACCAAGTTTCCGGCCAAGGCCAGGATCGGCGTGGAGCATCGCTACAAGCCGAGCGTCGGCGGAACCGTCGCCATCACCTTTGCCGGCGACGAAGATTACCAGAAGCAGCAGCTGCAGAACTATCGCGCCAAATATTGCCTCGATGAGGCCTTTTTGAAGACGGCCGTCAAGCTTGCCACAGCGGCCGATAAGGGTGGTCGCGGCTATACCGAAAGCTGGATCTCCTATGTGCTGACGACAGGTGCCAACTGGTCCGGCCCGATCAAGCATTTCGAGCTGACGGTCGATAAGGGCAGTCCCGAGAACTACATCAGCTTTTGCGGTACGAATGTGAAGAAGATCGGCGCGACGACGTTCCAGATGATAGCGCAGGATTTTTACCCGGAGCACGATCTGGAAATCCTGATCCTGGCTGCGGCAGCGGTGAACTAGTGCTGAGCTGAGCAGTCCGCGCAAATTAAATAAATTTAAAGCCGAAACCTCTACTCATGCCGAGGATTGCGGTGATCCGCTTCCAGATCACCGCCTGCCATGAAGGCTTCACGCGTTTGCGTCCCAATCATGCCCTCCCTGAATTCTTCGAGCATCGGCCGTACTCCCTCCCAATGACGGCCGGAGGATGCTCGCCAGGACCGGCGCTCAGGAGGCGCTCGCTCATGTTTGCGAAAAAACTCTCTTTGAATGGCAAGCTTGCCATTACATTTACGGCCCTGATCGCCATTTTTGCCTGTGTTTCCGCTTTCGTCTATGCAAAGCAGGACGTCTCGGCCGGAGCCGCCGACGAGCAGGCAAAATCGCAGCAGCTCGTCAGCCTGATCGATGATTCGCTGCAGGCCATGCTGGAACAGGCCGTCAACCTGCGCGGCTTCCTGCTTCTGCGCAGCGACAGCACCTATGGCGATATCTTCAACAATCGCGAGCGGATGCTGAAGAGCATCGCAGCCGCCAAGGAGGCGGCCGCCGATTCTCCGGATCTGCTGCAGGCGATCGACAACATGCAGAAAGCTGCTGATCTCTATTTCCATCAGCTCGCGGAGCCACAGGCCAGGGCGCGCAAGGAAACCGAGATGCCGCTCGATCAGATCGTCAAGATCGGCCAGAACGAAACCAAGGGTCAGCTTGACGGCTTCCGTGAAGCTGCCGCCAAGATCAAGAAGGCCGCACGCGCCAGGGCGAGCGACCTGGCAGCCATGCAGGACGATGCCAATGGCGATCTTCGCCTGACCCTCATTCTTGGCAGTATCTTCGCCTCGCTAGCCGCCGCTGTGCTTGCCTGGCTGCTCTCGCGCATTATCGTGCGCCCGATCGTCGGCATGACGGCGGCCATGGGCCGTCTGGCAAACGGCGAGCACGATATCGAAGTCCCGGCTGTCGGCCGCGGCGACGAAATCGGCCGTATGGCGGATGCCGTCCTCGTCTTCAAGGAGGCCGGCATCGAGAAGCTGCGTCTTGCTGGCGAGACCGAGCGCATGCGTGGTGATGCCGAACGTCAGCGCCTGATGAATGACGAGCAGAAGGCGCGTGAAGAAGGCGAAATCCGCTTCGCCATGGAAGCGCTCGCCGGCGGCCTCTCGGCTCTATCGTCGGGTAATGTCGCAACCCGCCTTAACAACAGCTTTGCACCGCAATTCGACAGCGTTCGCGCTGATTTCAACAATGCAGTCGAGAAGCTGGAGGCCGCCCTGCAGTCTGTCGGCTCCAATGCCCGCGCCATCAATGCAGGTGCTGACGAAATCCGTGCGGCCGCCGATGATCTGGCGCATCGCACCGAGCAGCAGGCTGCCGCTGTCGAGGAGACTGCCGCAGCACTGGAACAGGTCACGACGACCGTTCGTGACTCTGCCAAGCGCGCCGAGGATGTTGGCCATCTCGTCGAACGCGCCCGCCTCGGTGCGGAGCGATCGGGCGAAGTGGTTCGCAAAGCCGTCGCGGCCATGCAGCAGATTGAAAGATCCTCGGGCGAGATCAGCAACATCATCAGCGTCATCGACGACATCGCGTTCCAGACCAATCTTCTGGCGCTGAATGCCGGCGTCGAGGCAGCACGTGCCGGAGATGCCGGCAAGGGCTTTGCCGTCGTCGCCCAGGAAGTGCGCGAGCTTGCACAGCGTTCGGCCAATGCCGCCAAGGAAATCAAGTCGCTCATCACGACATCGAGCGATCAGGTCAATACGGGTGTGTCGCTGGTCGGCGAGACCGGCAAGGCGCTGGAATTGATCGTATCCGAAGTGCAAGAGATCAACCGCCATGTCGGCGCGATCGTGACGGCGACCCGCGAGCAGTCGACCGGCCTGCAGGAGATCAACACGGCCGTCAACAATATGGACCAGGGCACCCAGAAGAATGCCGCGATGGTCGAGGAGCAGACGGCGGCAAGCCATGCGCTCGCCCGCGAAGCAGCTGCACTCAACGAGCTGCTGCAGCAATTCCGTCTCGGCAATTCCGTGCAGGCTGCACCTGCTCGGGTAATGCCCGCCCGGCCCATATCGGCAACGCCGGCACGGCCAGTCGCGGCAACGGCGCATTCGAAGCCGGCCATGTCTCCGGCCCGCGCTCTCGGGCGTACGGTCGCCAAGGCCTTTGCCGGTAAGGCAACGGCTTCCGCCGCCGCACCCCAGGACGATTGGGAAGAATTCTGATTAAGCAACCCTCCCTTTGATGGCAGAGCTATCGCCCGTATGCGATAGCCCAGCCCACAAGGGGAGGTAAAGCTATCCAGCAGCTTCGACGATGCGGCCGTGGCCGAGCGTGCGGAAGACCGTTTGCACGATGCCGGCACGGTCGAGACCGGCCCGGGCATTCATGGCTTCAGGCTTTGCCTGTTCCATCCAGATATCGGGCATGACGAGCGAACGGATTTTCAGGCCGTTGTCCAGCAGGCCCTCATTGGCAAGGAACTGCATGACCTGGCTGCCGAAGCCGCCGACCGAACCTTCCTCGATGGTGATCAGCATCTCGTGATGGGCGGCAAGCTGGCGGATGAGGTCGTGATCGAGCGGCTTGGCGAAGCGCGCGTCCGCAACTGTCGTCGAAAGACCGGCGGCATCGAGATCCTCGGCGGCTGCAAGACTATCGGCGAGACGCGTGCCGAAGGAGAGTAGGGCGACCTTCGTGCCCTGCTTGATGACGCGACCCTTGCCGATTTCGAGGATCTGGCCGCGTTCCGGCAGATCGACGCCGACGCCTTCACCGCGCGGATAGCGGAAGGAGATCGGACCCAGATCATAGGCGGCAGCGGTGCGCACCATGTGCTTCAGCTCCGCCTCGTCTGCCGCGGCCATGACGACGAAGCCCGGCAGAGTCGCGAGGAAAGCGGTGTCGAAGGAGCCCGCATGCGTCGGGCCATCGGCACCGACGAAGCCGGCGCGGTCGATCGGGAAACGGACCGGCAGCCCTTGAATGGCCACATCATGCACCACCTGGTCATAGGCGCGCTGCAGGAAGGTGGAATAAAGGGCGGCGAAGGGCTTATAACCTTCTGCAGCGAGGCCGGCGGCGAAAGTCACGGCATGCTGCTCGGCAATTCCGACATCGAAACAGCGCTTCGGGAAGAACTCCTGCAGCTTGTCGAGGCCGGTGCCGTTCGGCATGGCGGCGGTGATACCGACGATTTTGTCGTCGAGCGTCGCTTCCTGCACCAAAGCGTCCGCAAACACGCTTGTGTAGCTCGGCGCATTCGGCTTCACTTTCGTCTGAGCGCCGGTGATGACGTCGAACTTGTTGACGCCATGATATTTGTCGGCAGCCGCTTCGGCTGGGGGATAGCCCTTGCCCTTCTGCGTCACGACATGGATCAGCACCGGTCCCTGTGCATTGTCGCGCACATTGCGCAGCACGGGCAGCAGATGTTCGAAGGAATGGCCGTCGATCGGACCGATATGGTAGAAGCCCATCTCCTCGAACATGGTGCCGCCGGTTACATAGCCCCGTGCGTGTTCGACTGCCCGCGTGATGGCGCGGTCGACCTTCTTGCCGAGATAAGCGGTCAGTTTCTTTCCAAAATCCCGGAAGCCCATATAGGTGCGGCCGGAGGCGAGGCGGGCGAGATAGGCGCTCATCGCTCCCGTCGGCGGGGCAATCGACATGTCATTGTCGTTGAGAATGACGATCAGCCGGGCATCGAGCGCGCCGGCATTGTTCAGCGCCTCATAAGCCATGCCGGCTGACATGGCACCGTCGCCGATGACGGCGATCACCCGGCGGTCGCTGTTTTCGAGCTCGGCGGCAACAGCCATGCCGAGGCCGGCGGAAATGGAAGTCGAGGAATGCGCTGCGCCGAAAGGATCGTACTCGCTTTCGGCCCGGCGCGTGAAGCCGGAAAGACCGTTTTCCTGGCGCAGCGTGCGAATGCGGTCGCGACGCCCAGTCAGGATCTTGTGCGGATAACACTGATGCCCGACATCGAAGATCAAACGATCGTTCGGCGTATCGAAGACGCTGTGGATGGCAATGGTCAATTCGACCACGCCGAGGCCGGCACCAAGATGTCCGCCGGTGCGCGATACCGCGTCGATCATCTCGTCGCGGACTTCGCGGGCGAGCTGCGGCAGTTCCCGGTCCTCCAGCTTTCGCAGGTCGGAGGGATATTGGACCCGGTCGAGCAGGGGCGTCTCTGGCATTTGTGTCAAGGCTGATGCCTCTTTCTTGCTATTCTTGGGCGGTTGTCCGCCTTTACGTCAAAACAGATTGCGACAAAAGGCGCCGAATTCAAGGTGCTCCCGAACAAGAAACATGTGGGAGTGTTATGAACCCGTTAGCCCTCCGGCAGGGGAATGAACTCTTCCTCGTCGCCCGGCACGATATCGAAGCGGCCCGTGCGCCATTCTTCTTTGGCTTTTTCGATACGCTCCTTCGAGGACGAGACGAAATTCCACCAGATATAGCGCTTCGAATTAAGCGCTGCACCGCCAAAAAGCATGAGATGACAGCCTTTTTCGCCGGCCCCCAGCGTTATCGCGTCACCGGGGCGGAAGACGAGAAGCTGATCCTGTTCGAAACGGTCGCCGGCGACGACGAGCGAACCAGAGAGAATATAGACCGCGCGCTCTTCATGGGCTGCTCCGAAAGGAAACGTCGTGTTCGGCTGCAGCTGAAGATCGACATAGAGAGTGTCCGAGAAGGATTTCACCGGCGATTCCAGGCCCTCGAAATTACCGATCACCACGCGCCCGCTCACGCCGCCATCGGCGATGACAGGCAGCTCGTCCTTTTCCGTGTGGGTGAAGGAGGGATCGATCTCCTCCTTGTCGTCGGGCAGCGCCAGCCATGTCTGCAGGCCGGACATGGAAAATGGATGGTCGCGCAGGTTCTCCGGCGTGCGCTCGGAATGCACGATGCCGCGCCCGGCCGTCATCAGGTTGATGTCGCCGGGACGGATCACCTTGGCCGTGCCGAGGCTGTCCATATGGCGGATCTCGCCGTCGAAGAGGTAGGTGACGGTGGAAAGGCCAATATGCGGATGTGGGCGCACATCGAGCGCTTGGCCCGGCCGCAAAATGGCTGGCCCCATGCGGTCGAAGAAGATGAACGGTCCCACCAGCCGGCGCCGGCTGCTCGGAAGCGCGCGCCGCACGGAGAAGCCGCCGAGGTCGCTGGTGCGCGGGATAATCAGATTCTCGATCGCATCGCAGGCGAAGGCGTCACCCGCCTGCGGATCGTTTCCTGGGAAGAAGGACATGAAGGCTCTCCTTTCGGTTGGGGCTCAACCTAGCGAGAAAGGTTGGGAAACTCAAATTCCGCTGTCCAGGCGTTTATAAGGATTGTTTCAAAGGGTTGTTTAACATTGCGCGCTATGTGAACAGCGGGGTAATTTTGGAGACGAATAAGCATGGACATGCGCGGAAGCAAAGTACTGTTTGCCTTTCTCTTGGGAGGAATGCTGGCCGCATGCACCACGACGGGTGACCGGCCTGAGCAGCAGTTTGCTAAAAAAGCTGCCGATCCGACGGCAATTGAACCTGCGGTTGCTGCGTTTCGAGATATTTGCTTTGCTTCTAGCGCGCCCTATACGCAGGCTCGGGCGGCTGCAGCCCGCTATGGGGTTAAGTCGTTTCAAACCAAGCAAGGTTCGAGTTTGATTTCTGGCAAGTATACATATTTCGAGGGGGCAACGGACGATCGATCGCTGATTGTTATCATCAATCCAGACGGACTATGTGATACGAAGTATCGCCGTCATCCAGGGATGGCAGACGATGAGACGATCGAACGCCAATTCGCAGACGTCATCAAAACAAAATATCCGGATGCGTTCAAAATTGGCGATAGAGGCAGAGAGTATCACGTATCCATAAACGGAAAGCGGACCAGCTTCGGGTTTTCGCTCAACCACGATGGTTACATACAGTTCATGTCGCCTTGACGAAATCGTTCATCCGCATCAAAGCGCCTGCGCGAGACTCATGGCGATTCCGGTAGGCGCGTGCAGCCGCCCGCTTCACGCGCCATCCAGCGCTTCCGTGCCCTGCGGCTTGCCGGCGCGATCGAGTCTGATCTTCTCGATGCGGTTTTCCGCAGCCGAGAGCAGAGCCTCGCAATGCTTCTTCAGTGCTTCGCCGCGCTCGTAGATGGCGATAGATTCATCCAGCGCCACATCGCCGCGTTCGAGCCGGGCAACGATGCTTTCCAGCTCCGCCACGGCCTTCTCGAAGGAATAGCCTGATACATCTGCCTTGGCGTTCTCGCTCATCGTCAACCTTTCATCATGCGTAGAATATGCATCCCCGCCGACTCGGCGAGACCTTCCAGATCATAGCCGCCTTCGAGCAGGCTGACGACCCGGTTCTTGGCGCTGCGGTCGGCAACCTCGAGCAGTCGCCCCGTCGCCCAGTCGAAATCCTCGCCCGTCAAGTTCAGCTGCGCCAGGGGATCGCGGTGATGGGCATCGAAGCCCGCCGAGATGATGATGAGGTCGGGCCGGAAGTCGGTGAGCGCCGGCAGCACGCGGGACTTGAAGGCCTCGCGGAAATGATCGCCGCCAGTATTGGGCGAAAGCGGCGCATTGACGATGGTGTTGTGCGCGCCGCGTTCGTCCTTCTTGCCCGTGCCGGGATAGAGCGGCATCTGGTGGGTGGAACAGAAGAGCACGGACGGATCGTCCCAAAAAATGTCCTGCGTGCCATTGCCGTGATGCACGTCCCAGTCGACGATGGCGACGCGCTCGGCACCATGAGCCTTTTGCGCATGGCGGGCGGCGATCGCGGCATTGTTGAAGAAGCAGAAACCCATGGCCTTGGTCTTCTCGGCATGGTGGCCGGGCGGCCGGGCCGCGACGAAGACATTGTCGGCCGCACCGGAGAAGACGTCGTCGACCGCCGCCATGGCGCCGCCGACGCCATGCATGATCGCCTGCAGCGTCTTCGGGCTGGCATAGGTATCCGCCTCGATCTGGTTGATCTCGCCCTCGTCACCTCTGTCCGGCATCGAACGCAGCACGAAATCCAGATGCTCCTCGGGATGCGCAAGCAGGATCGCATCCTCATGCGCGGGCGGCGCCTTTCGCCGGTCCAGCCTCTCGAAATTTGGATGCTCCAGCGCAATGTTCAGCGAGCGAAGCCGGTCCGGTCGCTCCGGATGGCCAGGAGGAACGATGTGTTCAAGAAAGATCGGATGTTCGTAAAGACGTGTGCTCATGGGGCCAATCTATAAACGAGGTATGACGCCTATTACAGGACATGGACAATGTCACTACAATGTCAACAATCCATCTTAACCACTTTGAAGTGGCGCCGTTTACTTATCGAGGCGCGGTGTTAAGCTTTCATTAAGGTCAGTACGGCGTCGGCCAGGGTTGTTGCGTGATGGCGAGAGTAGAACGATCCGATGTCATCGAGGTAAGGGTGCCGCCGCGTGATGTCGACCGGCACGGCCAGATGTTTATCGCCTCCTACATCTCGCAAGCCGAGACCGCACTCTCCAACTTTTGGCGCACGCGGCCGCTGGTCGACGACGAGCCTCTCTATATCGCCAAGAAGGCATCGTGCTCGCTGCACCGCGCCCTGCACTATGACGACCTTGCCCGTTACTCGATCAGCGTCAACAAGATTGGCGGCAAGTCGATCGGTTTCGTTGTCGCGGTTGAAACTGGCAACGAATTGGCAGCGGAGGTGGAAATCCTCTGGCTCGCGGTGCGTGGCGATGAGCATGACCCGGTGCCACTGCCGGAAGACACGCGCGACTGGCTCTACAAATATCTGGCTTAGTCTCGATTTAGCTCCGCTGCGGCAGAAGCGGATAGCCGACCATGACAGCGCGGCCGACCAGGGCTGCGACGACGGCCTTGATGACATCGCCCGGCACGAAGCCCAGGGACCCGATAAACGCCTTGCTGAAACCGATATTGATGGCGAGCCAGGCAATGCCGAACGCGTACAGCACCACCACCCCACCGATAACAGCAGCGATGAAGAAGCCGACACCTTGAACCAGGCCGCTCTGTTCCGGCTTGACCAGTCGTTCGGAGAGATAGCCGGTGATGAAGGCAGCGAAGATCCAGCCGACGAAGAAGCCGGCTGTCGGGCCGGCAAAGACGGCAAGGCCGCCGCGGCCGCCGGAAAGGACCGGCAGGCCGATCGAAACAAGCACCACTACCAGCAGCACCGCGATCGTCCCGCGCTTGGCGCCGAGGACGACGCCGGCGAGCATGACGCCGAGCGACTGGGCGGTGATCGGAACCGGAATGATGCCGATGGGGATCGGCGGCAACAGGCCGAGCGCCACGATGATGGCGGCAAACAGCGCCGAGAGGACGAGATCGCGGGTGTTCATGGCGGCTCCTTCCGAAAAAGACCTATGTTCATTGACGCCGAATGCCCCGCGCGTCAATCGCCGCCGCAATATTGTCCGCATCGCGCAGCGTCAGGATGATGAGCGGCGCGAGCGTGGTTGCCAGGCGAACCTTGATCCCGCGCGCCTGATGCGCTTCACGGATCGCGCGGTAGCGATCGAGGATTTCAGGCACGAAACGGATCACCAGGCCGATCGCAAGCCCGATATCGGCCGCTCTGAGCAGGCCGAGCTTTTCAAGCGGCATGGCAAGTGCCGTGATCTCGTCGATGAAGGCGGCCATCGATGTCGTTGCCGTCACCGTGGCGGCAAACAGCGCGAGCGCCGTCAGCCGCAGCGCCGTGACGATGGCGGCGTGGAGCGGGCCGACCAGTGCCGCAAAGATCGCCAGGACAGCGATCGAGATCAGGATCGGCCGAAGCCGCTTCATCGCCTCTCCGACCGGCAAACCGCTGCGAAGGTAGAGGGTGGCGCCGACAAGATTTGCACAGGCAAGCAGCATGATGGAGTGCGTTAGGAACAGCAACACGCCGAATGCGGTCAAAGCCAGCAGCTTTACGCGCGGCGAAAGCCGGTGCAGCCAGGTATCGACATCGACATGCAGCGTCTGCATCAGCCAGCCATCTCCCTGTAGCGAGCGATCGCTTCCTCTGCCGGAGCGTCGGCGACGAGCCGGCCTTGATCGAACAAAAGCACCCGCTCGAAACCCTCGAGCAGTGGCAGATCGTGGCTGATGACGATGACACTTTCCGGCAGCCCCATCATGGTCTTCTGCACCAGCGCCCGGTTCTTGAGGTCGAGTTGGTTCGTCGGCTCGTCCAGAATGAGGATATCCGGGCCAGTCACCAGCACCGAGCAAAGGGCAGCCATCTGTAATTCGCCCCCGGAGAGCTCATGTGCCCGCCGCGCGCCGAGATGACCGACGCCGAAGCGGCCAAGAATGCCCTCGACCGCCGCATCGATCTGCGCCTTGTCATATCCGCGCGCCTTGAGGCCGAAGGCGATGTCGTCGCGCACAATGGGCAGGATGATCTGGTTTTGCGGCGACTGGAAGATATAACCGACCTTGCCGAGCACCTTGGCAGCATCGCCGACCGTGTCGAGCCCATCAACCACGACGCGCCCCGTTGTCGGCTTGACGAGCCCGTTGATCAGCCGCGCGAAGGTCGTCTTGCCGGAACCGTTGAGGCCGATCACCCCGATGCGGCGCTCCTGAAGCGTGAGATTCAGAGGAAACAGCGCAGTGCGCTTGCCATAATCGACGCCAGCGGTTTCGAAGCGGATGTCCAAGCGGCTTTCCTGTTCGGTAGTGTGATCGCGGAGCTATAGCGCATTGCATCGAATTATCAAATCGACGCCTCTTTGAAAGTATGGGAATTTATGCCTATGATCCCGTAATGACGAATCTGCTCTCGAATCGTGACGCCCGCCGCGTGTTCCTTGCCAAGCAAGGTCTTGCCAATCCGCCGAACCGCGCCTTGACCAAGGCGGGGCTGCTGCAGCTCATCCACGACATCGGCTTCGTGCAGGTGGACAGTATCGCCACCGTCGAGCGCGCCCATCACCAGATCCTGTTTTCGCGCAACCAGACCTATCGGCGTGAACATCTGACCGAACTCTTGGAGAAGGACGGTGCACTCTTCGAGAACTGGACGCATGATGCCTCCATCCTGCCGAGCGCCTTCTTCGTCTATTGGAAGCACCGCTTCCGCCGCGAGGATGAGGCAATCATCGCACGCTGGCGCAAATGGCGCGGGGAGGGCTTCGAGGCGGCTTTCGAGGAAACCTACGAGCGCGTGCTGAAGAACGGCGCGATCACCGCCCGCGAGGTCAAGGCGGAGGATCATGTCTCCGGCGGCTGGTGGAATTGGCACCCAAACAAGACGGCGCTCGAATATTTCTGGCGCACCGGCAAGTTCGCCATCGCCGGCCGCACTAATTTTCAAAAGGTCTACGACCTCGTCGAACGTGTCCTTCCGGCCCATTTCCATGAGCCCGAAGTGGAGCATGACGAATTTGTCGACTGGGCTTGCCGAAGCGCGCTGCAGCGCCTCGGCTTTGCCACCTCGGGCGAAATCGCCGCCTTCTGGGATCTGGTCACGCCACAGGAAGCCAAGAGCTGGGTCGAGACTCATCGAGACGAATTGACCGAAGTACTGATCGAGCCCGCCGCCGGCGGCAAGCCGCGCTCGTCCTTCGCCTTCCTCAATTTCCATGACACGCTCGACAGTCATGCCGAGGCACCGGCGCGCATCCGCGTGCTGAGCCCCTTCGATCCGACTCTGCGCGATCGCAATCGGACCGAACGTCTCTTCGGCTTCTTCTACCGCATCGAGATTTTCGTGCCCGAACCGAAGCGCGAATACGGCTACTACGTCTTCCCATTGCTGGAGGGCGACCGGTTGATCGGACGGATCGACATGAAGGCCGACCGCAAGGCGGGGACGCTCGATGTCAAACGCCTGTGGCTGGAGCCGGGCGTCAAGGCATCGGCCGGCCGGTTGGAGAAGCTGGAAGCGGAGCTGGAACGTGTTGCCCGTTTCACCGGCGTCGAGAAGGTCGTGCTTCTCGACGGCTGGCGGGGATGACCGACAGTTCTTTTTCAGGAAATCGGCGCTGAGTGGCATCAGGGAGACTGCCGCTCATTTTGGGATCGAGATCGCATGAACACCGTTCGGATTTTCGATGGGCATAATGATGCGGTCCAGTTCATGCTGGATTACAAGCCTGACGGCCGTGATTTTTTGGCCCGGTCCGAGGCTGGGCATCTCGATCTTCCGCGAGCACTCGAAGGAGGCTTAGCCGGCGGATTGTTTGCGATGTACGCCGCGCCGGAGCATGAGCCGGTAGATGATCTGACGATCACCCAAAATGGCTACGAAGTTCGCTATGCCGAAGCTTTGCATCAGGACCATGCCCGCCGGCAAATCGACGGGCAGCTTGCGGCGATAAGGAAGCTGATTGGACGCTCGGGCGATAAAATCCGTGTGGCAACGAGCGTAAGGGAGATCAAGGCGGCTGAATATGACGGCGCATTCGCCATCGTACTCCATATGGAAGGCGCCGACGCCATCGGCCCCAATCTCGCCTATCTGGATAGCCTCTATGATGCCGGCCTTCGATCCCTGGGCATTGTATGGAGCCGTCCGAATATCTTCGGCTATGGCGTACCGTTCGCCTATCCGAGATCGCCCGATACGGGACCTGGGCTGACGGATTTGGGAAAGAATCTGGTCCGAAGATGCAATGAACTCGGGATCATGATCGATGTTTCCCATCTGAACGAGCGCGGATTTTGGGATGTCGCCGCATTGAGCACCGCTCCGCTTGTGGCCACGCACACCTGCGCCCATACCATATGTCCATCGACCCGGAACCTGACCGATCGGCAATTGGACGCGATCCGCGATACGGGTGGCGTCGTTGGGTTGAATCTTGCCGTCAACGATATCCGCGCGGATGCCAATCTTGACGAGGATACCCCGCTCGAAGCGGTCGTTCGCCAGATCGACTATCTCAGCGCCCGCATCGGCGCGGATGGGGTCGCGCTTGGATCGGATTTCGATGGCGCCGTCATGCCTCGTGAGATCGGAGACGCAAGCGGCTTGCCGCGGCTCGTGGAGGCCATGCGCCAAAGCGGATTCGATGAATTAACCCTGCGAAAATTCGCCTATGACAATTGGCTTCGCCTATTCGATGCCACATGGCCGGAGCGATCGTAAGCTTTGCCACCTCCCCCTTGAAGGGACATAACTAACAGAGTCCAATAGGCAGAAGAACACCCGAAGAGGAGAGTTCGTTGTCGTCGCTAATTCTAAAAGGCCGCCGCAATGTTAGGCTCCGCCCGCCATGTGCCGAGGACGCCGATGTGCGCTTCGCTTTAGGTACGAATGCCGAGATCGCGGAGATGTATGGCGTTAACAAGGAGGACATCGAGCCCATCACTCGGGGGGCGCAACGCGATGGGTTCAGGGCCTTGCCGATCACCCTCATGCCTGGGTTATCGAAATCGACGGCGTCTTTGCCGGCATAATCCGATTGGACAACGTCAATCGCCAGGACCGGCGCGCGACGATGGCAATCGGGATCTATAATCCGGCGTTGCTTGGTAAGGGTTTTGGCACGGAAGCGATCACGCTTCTGCTGGATCATGCCTTCGGCGAGATGAGACTGCATCGCATCGGAATACGCGTGCTCGCCTACAACAAGCGCGCCATCCGCGCCTATGAAAAATGCGGCTTCATCGTCGAAGGCAGGGAGCGGGAAACCGCTTACGTCAATGGCCGCTGGCATGACGACATCATGATGGGCCTGTTGGATCGCGAGTTTTCATCACCTCGCTTTTGAGGGGGGCGGTCACACGGAGCGCGCGGGTGGGGGTGACAATTGTTTGGCTACGGAGATCGACGCAATCACCCCACCCCGGAGCTTCGCTCCGACCCTCCCCCACAAGGGCAGGGCTATCGCATATGGAGGCGGATGAGCACCATAAGCTCCTTCTCCCCTTGGGGAGAAGGTGGCCCGAAGGGTCGGATGAGGGGGTTATCGATTTGAATTCATGGATTTTTGTGGTCTTGGCGGGCACCCCCTCATCCGCCTGGCGGCACCTTCTCCCCGCTGGGGAGAAGGGGACGGCGGCGATCTCCGCTCATATGCGATAGCCCTGCCCTCAAGGGGAGGGTAAAAATCAGCAGATCTCTGTCTTGGCAATCTTGATGCCGAACCCTTCCAAGCCGACATAGTGCCGTTCGCGGCTAGTGAGCAGCTTGATCGAGCTGACGCCGAGATCCTTCAGGATCTGCGCGCCAAGGCCGATTTCCAGCCATTCGCTGTCGCGCGCCTGTGCCTCGGCGTGGCTCTCGCGCTCGGCCTGACGCGCCTTGCGACCATTGTCGAAATGACCGACACCGACGGAGCCTTCGCGCAAATAGACGATGACGCCCCGGCCTTCCTCGGCGATCTTCTTCATGTAGAAATCGACCGGACGGCGCTTGCCGAACAGATCCTCGGCGACATTTTCCGGATGCAGTCGAACCGGGATATCGACGCCGTCGCGAATATCGCCGAAAACGACGGCAAGATGCTGCATCGGGTCCCAGGGCAGGGAATAGGTATGGGCGCGCGCCTTGCCGAACGGTGTTTCGATGTCGAAGCTGGTGCCGAGCTCGATGAGGGTTTCCTTGCGCTGGCGATAGGCGATGAGGTCGGCGACGGAAACGAGCTTCAGCCCGTTCTGCTCGGCGAATTCCACCACTTGCTGGCCGCGCGTCACCGTACCGTCATCATTGACGAGCTCGCTGATGACGCCGATCGGCGGCAGGCCGGCAAGCTTGCAGAGATCGACGGCGGCTTCCGTATGGCCCGAACGCATGAGCACGCCGCCTTCGCGCGCAACCAGCGGGAAGATATGGCCCGGACGAACGAAATCCGTCGGCCCGACATTCGGATTGGCGAGGTTTCGAACCGTCAGGGTCCGGTCGTCGGCGGAAATGCCTGTTGTGGTGCCATGCTTGAAATCGACGGAAACGGTGAAGGCCGTCGTATGGGCGGAATCATTCTCCGCGACCATGGCGTTGAGGTTGAGTCGCTTGGCCTCCTCGCGCGGCATCGGCGTGCAGACGATGCCGGACGTGTGCCGGACGATGAAAGCCATCTTGTCCGGCGTGCAGTGAACGGCGGCAACGATCAGATCGCCTTCGTTCTCGCGGTCATTGTCGTCCATGACGACGACGATCTCGCCGGCTTCGAAAGCCCTTATGGCATCGACAACACGCTTCTGGTCGTAAGACATCTCGAAGTTCCTACCTCTGCTGGCCCGTCTGGCCGCGATCCCTCAGATAATGATCGGCAACGGCGCAGGCGACCATCGCCTCGCCGATCGGCACGGCGCGAATGCCGACGCAAGGATCGTGGCGGCCCTTGGTGCGCACATCGACATTGTTGCCATCGGCATCGATCGACTGGCGTTCCGTCAGGATCGAGGAGGTCGGCTTGATGGCGAAGCGCGCGACGACGGGCTCGCCTGTGGAAATGCCGCCCAGGATGCCGCCGGCATGATTGGACAGGAAGATGCGCTTGCCGTCATTGCCCATGCGCATGGCATCGGCATTTTCCTCGCCTGTGAGTTCAGCGGAGGCGAACCCCTCACCGATTTCGACGCCCTTGACGGCATTGATCGACATCAGCAGCGAGGCGATATCCTGGTCGAGCTTGCCATAGATCGGAGCGCCGAGACCGGCCGGCACGCCTTCCGCCACCACTTCCACCACGGCACCGATCGAGGAGCCGGCCTTGCGGATACCGTCGAGATAGTCTTCCCAAATAGGCACGATTTCGGGATCAGGCGCAAAGAACGGGTTCTGATCCACCTGCGCCCAATCCCAGTTGGCACGGTTGATCTTGTGCTTGCCGATCTGCACCAGCGCGCCACGGATCGTCACGCCGGGCACCACGAGACGGGCGATGCCGCCGGCAGCGACGCGCGCCGCGGTTTCGCGGGCTGATGAGCGGCCGCCGCCGCGGTAGTCGCGAATGCCGTATTTGACGTCATAGGTGTAGTCTGCATGGCCGGGGCGGTAACGCCTAGCGATCTCGCCATAATCCTTCGAGCGCTGATCGGTATTCTCGATCAGCATCGAGATCGGTGTGCCGGTCGAGATCATCGTCTCGCCGTCCTCGTCCGTCATGACGCCCGACAGAACCTTGACGAGATCGTCCTCGCGCCGCTGCGTCACGAAGCGCGACTGGCCCGGCTTGCGCTTGTCGAGCCAGGTTTGAATGTCCTGGAGCTTGAAACGGAGGCCTGGAGGGCAGCCGTCGACGACGCAGCCGAGCGCTGGACCGTGGCTTTCGCCCCAGGTGGTGACGCGGAAGAGGTGACCGAATGTATTATGCGACATGTAAAACGACCGGATTAGCGCAGCCTGACCGACAGGCCGCGTCTTGTCTCTTGCAATTTCGGCCCACTCATAGGCCAAAATGCCGACAAGACAAAATCTTTCTTTCACTTGCCTCGGAAACGGCGACCGGCCCTTTTCCTCCTCAAGCACCGGCATGGTAAACAAAGATTAATCCGAATTGTGGATTGTGACGAAGCATTCACCATTTGGGCGGGCGAAGTCATTATTGGGGGCAACATCCGCCATATTCGACGTGTTTTCTAGACCGCATAAGAAATCATAATCAATTTACCTGAAGGGTGACGACGATGCGCTTCTTTGTAGCGACGCTTTTGGCCACGGCAAGCCTGCTTGCTCCTGTCGCCGGTTTTGCTGAAAGCGCCGATGTCGAAGCCGTCATCAAGAAGGTCGACGCGAAGAACTTCAACATCACGCTGGATGACGGAAAGAGCTATCAGGTGCCGGAGGATTTCGATTTCAGTGGCCTGCAGGCCGGTGTGAAGGTGGTGGTCTTCTATACGGAAGTCGACGGCAAGCGCGTTGTCAACGATCTCGATATCGTCCAGTAAATAGCGCTGCCGCCGGGCAGCCGGCGGTCTTGGACGGTTTTCCCGCCTTCAAGGTGATTATTCTTCTTCGCTCGCTCCCAAATCACGCAGCCATCCGCGCCCGAAGCGCATCGCGATCTTTCGGATTTCCTTCTTGCGCTTTAGATCTTTGATTTGGGTATGTCATTGTCGCAAAACCGCTGCACACTTTTGCGCGACATGCTTTAATCGGGAACCATCTACATCCAACCGATGATCTTCATCTGCGGATCGACCTTCAGGATCTGGTCCTGATGGATCGGGATTTCCGCCGCCTCTTCCTTTTCGACATCGCCGATCAGACGGAACAGCGTACGGATGACGCCGCCATGCGTGACGCAGACCGTCGGGCGGTCGACGGATGTCAGCCATGAGCCGACGCGCCAGGAGAGGATTTCATAGCTTTCAGCATCTTCGCCAGGCGGGATGAAGTCCCATTTATTCGCCTTGCGCTCGGCAAGCCGGTCGGGCGCTGTTGCCTTCAATTCTTTGAGGGTAAAGCCCTCCCAGGCTCCGAACGACAGTTCGACGAGCCTGTCGTCGGTCGCATAGTCCTTGGGCGGCAGGCCCATGGCATCTCTGGCGATTTCCATGGTTTCGCGCGTGCGCCGCAAGGGGCTGGCGACGAAATCGAAGGGCCGGTTTTCGAATGCGAGGATTTCGGCGAGATCGATGCCGTTCTGCCGCGCCTGTTCGCGGCCGATGGCGTTGAGATCGATGTCTTTCTGCCCCTGCAGGCGACGCTCGGCATTCCAGTCGGTCTGACCGTGACGTATCACATAGAGGATGGGCGACACGGTCAGCTTCCTGTTGGTCAGTCCTTCGCGACGGAAATGTCGGGCGCGTCCACGGCCTTCATGCCGACCGTATGATAGCCCGAATCGACGTGATGGATTTCGCCGGTCACGGCCGTCGACAGATCGGACAGCAGATAGAGGGCGGAATTGCCGACTTCGTCGATCGTGACAGTCCGCTTCAGCGGTGCGTTGTACTCATTCCACTTCAGGATGTAGCGGAAGTCGCCGATACCGGACGCAGCGAGCGTCTTGATCGGGCCTGCCGAGATCGCGTTGACGCGAATACCGCGGCTGCCGAGATCGACTGCGAGGTAGCGCACGCTGGCTTCCAAAGCAGCCTTCGCGACACCCATGACGTTGTAGTGCGGCATGACCTTTTCCGCACCGTAATAGGTGAGGGTGATCATCGAGCCGCCGTCATTCATGATTCGCTCGGCGCGCTGTGCAACCGCCGTGAAGGAATAGACGGAGATATCCATCGTCTTCGTGAAGTTGTCGCGGCTGGTATCGAGGTAACGGCCGGTCAGCTCGTCCTTGTCGGAAAACGCGATGGCATGCACGACGAAATCGATCTTGCCCCATTTCGCCTCAAGCGTGTCCATGACGGCATCGATCGTTGCCGGCTCGGTTACGTCGCAATGGCCAGCCATAAATGCGCCGAGTTCCTGAGCAAGCGGCTCGACGCGCTTCTTCAGGGCATCGCCCTGCCACGTCAATGCGATTTCGGCTCCGGCATCCGAACAGGCCTTGGCAATACCCCACGCTATCGAACGGTTGTTTGCTACGCCGAGGATGACGCCGCGTTTGCCTGCCATGAGGCCAGTGGATTGAGCCATATTCTGCTCCCTTGAACTTTCGAATGACCCTGCCTATGGCATAGGCCGTTCCCCTGTTCAAGCATCGTAAAGATCATCAACTGTTAGGGATCGTAACAAAGGGTGCTGTTGTCACCAAAATTTCACAGGAAAAGCCCCTCGCGCATACTGCGCATGAGATCCGTGACCTTATCGTCGGGTTTTTCCCACAGCATCAGCCGCAATTCAACGATGAGATCGCCTTTTCCGCCATTGCCGTCGGGCAATCCCTCGCCGGAAATGCGCACGACCTGATCCGAACCGGACCAGGCCGGCACCATGATCCTGACCGGTCCGTTCAATCCCTCGACCGTGGTTTCGCAACCGAGAACGGCATTCTCTATCGTAATGGGTAATATTGTACGCACATTGCTGCCGTCGAATGTGAAGCGTCCGTCGGTCGATAGGTGAACGGTGACGGCGACATCGCCGCGCAACATGCCCTGCAGTTTCAGTCCCTGGCCCTTGAGGTGAAGCACCTGGCCATTGGAAATATCAGTCGTCGCCTGGAAGCGCGCCTCCCGGTTGTCGGGCAGCGGAACGGCAATCCAGCGGCTCTTCAGCATGTCGTCGAGCGTTACCGTGGCTTCGGCGGCGACCTCCGGGGTTTTCTCCGGCGGCTTTTCGGGCGCACTGCCGCCCGTGATGCGTCGTACCAGAGAGCCGAGGATGCCGAAGGCGGAGCGCGAGCCGGCAGCTGCCGAAACCGTGGCAAGCTGCTCCTCTTCCACCTGCGGCTCTTCCGGCGCCGCGGTATCGGGTTGCTCCTGCGGTTTTTCCGCCTGCTTTACGCCTGTTGCCGCCGTGGCCTGTGCCTGCTGCGCCTGGCCGGTCTTCACTCCGAAAATGCGTTCGACCATGTCTTCCGGAGATTCGGTGGCATTGCCCTGTTGGCCGGATGCAGCGGAGGCTGCTGCTTTGCGGGCGTTGGCCCGCGCGAGCTCTTCCATGATCTTGTCGGCATTGGCGCGCGCGGCCTTGGCCCGCTCGGCAGCCTCGCGAGCCGCCTGCCGCTGCTGCATGATCGTCTGTTCCTGGCTCTGACCCTTTGCCTCGGCCATACGTGCGATCTGGTCGTAGCGGCTGCGCTTTTGCGGATCCTTCAGCGTCTCGTAAGCCCGGCCGATTTCGGCAAACCGTTCCGACGCGGTCGGATCGCCCAGATTGTGATCGGGATGGGCGGTCTTCGCCAGACTGCGCCAGGCCGATTTGATTTCGTCCGCCCCCGCATCCTTCCTAACGCCCAGCACCTTATACGGATCGCGCATCTTTCCCGCCATCATTCATGGGTGTGCCGAGCCCCATCGCAGCACCCCAAGCAAAGAACCAATTGATAGCGCTTCGCCATCCTGCCCCCGTCATGGGAGGCAAGGCTGGTGCGCCGATGAGCCGATCCTGCGGGAGGAGTTGCTAATCAGGCGTTACGAGGGAGAGGGGCAGCAGATCCCCATTTTGAGGCATGGTTAGCCAATCGCTAACAGATGATGCCCGAAATTCGCAGCCAAATCGTGGGCGCAGATGTCAACATCATGCGTGCGGAACCAAAATGCTTTAGAGGCGCCGAAAAACAGGAGGGCGGCGATCAGCCCGCCTGCTGGAAGCTGAGCAACTGCCATTCACCAAGCCCGACGAGGCAAGTCCTGCCGGAGAAGTTGGCGACGCCCTGATAAGAGTGCCGGCTGGTGCGGAATTGGCGGCAGACCACGCCGGACGCATTGCTTTCGACAATCGTGTCGATGACACCGGCACTGCCGGTTGAGGTGTTTGCCCAGGGTATGGGCTGGCCGTTGAGTTTGTGGAGATCCGCCGAGGTAACGGCATTGCGCACCGTGGTCTCGTCGGAGATGCTGTCCGTCGTTACGGGAGCCGTCGGCACGGTGCCCGTCGATACGCTGCGATCCACTTTGGCCGAGCTCAGATAGTCCATGCCGCCGCCGACGCAGCCGCCAAGGGTGAAAAGGGAGACTAGGGCGACAGCCATCGTCACGCCTTTTGCAAGCTTGCGCTTTGTATGAACGATCGACTTTGCTATGACTTCCACCCGAACTTCTTGGCCAGCCAGAGGGGCCGGCGGTTATTAGGAATTGCGGAGCTTTTGAATTAATATGTCGGAAAACGGGTTAACAAGCGGTGACTTCACCGAGCAGAATGAACCTTTCAGTCTCTTTGCGTCCTGGCTGCGTGAGGCGGAGACCACCGAACCGAACGATCCGAATGCGGTAGCGCTGGCAACGGTGGATAAGGATGGTTTGCCAAATGTCCGCATGGTTCTTCTGAAAGGTTTCGATAGCGACGGATTCGTATTCTATACAAATTTCGAGAGCCAGAAAGGCCAAGAAATTCTTTCCCAGAAGAAAGCGGCCATGTGTTTCCACTGGAAGTCGTTGCGTCGCCAGGTGCGCCTGCGTGGCCTGGTTGAAGTGGTGAGCGATAAGGAAGCCGACGAATATTATAAGACAAGGCCTCGCGGCAGCCGCATCGGCGCTTGGGCCTCAAAGCAGTCGCGACCACTGGAAGGCCGCTTCGCGCTGGAAAAGGCCGTTGCCGAATATACCGCCCGTTACGCAATCGGCGATATTCCGCGCCCGCCTTACTGGTCCGGTTTCCGCATTCGGCCGCTGTCGATCGAATTCTGGCACGACCGCCAGTTCCGCCTGCACGACCGTATCGAATTTCGCCGTGACGTACCGGAGGGTGCCTGGCAAAAGGTGCGGATGTATCCGTAAATCCTATGCCGTTTCCCGGCGCCCCATCAGCCGCATGGGGATGCCGGATGCAAGCGCCGACGCATAGCGGGGCTTCTGGTAATGGCCGTTCAGCGATAGCCGCGGCAATAGCAGGGAGTTGCCGTTTGCTGCCGTGATCGTGCCGGGGCGGGTCGTGACGCCGACGGAGAAGCCGAGTTCAGCCGCAAGCCGTCCCTCGCGCGCCGAGACTGCCTCGTTCGTGCCATAGGGGTAGGCGATCGTGGTTGGCCGCTTTCCGGTGATGTCGGCGACATAATCGGCCGAAAGCGCCATCTCCGCGACAGCCTCCGCTTCGGGGAGCCTTGCCAAGGCCCGATGGCTCACCGTATGGGCGCCGAGCGAGGCAAGGGGATGGCGAGCGAGCTGCCGCAATTCATCTCGATCCATGATAGATGCACGGACGATATCGACCGGTTCCAGACCATGACGCCGGGCAAGCTCATCGATCCGGCCGACGGCTTCGCTTTCTTCATGACTATGGACAAAGGCGGCGAAGCGGGCAAATGCCGCATGCTTCTGGCTATCCTTGCCGAATGGCAGAAACTCTTCTCCTGACCCGAAATCGAATGTCAGGCGATCAAGCCGGCCAAGCAGTTCGCCCAGCGTCTCCCACCATAAACTATGCGTCCGCTCCGAAAGCCCCTGGGCGACGAAGACGGTGAAGGGCACATCGTGGCGTGCGAAGATTGGCAGGGCGTGTTCAAGATTGTCCCGATTGCCATCGTCGAGCGTGACGGCGACGAAGGGTGGCTTGCCGGCCTCTTTTGCCCGTGACGGAAGAGCGTCGAGTGCAATGAACTCGTAACCGTCCCGTTTTAGCCGGGCGATCGCCTGATCGAGAAAGTCGGGCGAGACCTCCAGATGCGCATTGGGTGTAAAACGGCAGGGGAGGGCAGGGCGGACGTGATGAAGGGTGAAGATCGTGCCGAGGCCGGCAACATCGCGCATCAGCCCCGCACCTTTCAAAAGTGCGGCAGCCTCAAGCCCGCTTGAGATCATCGTGCGCTTGAGGCGGACCTTGATGCCCTGTTCCATGCGGCTCGACCCGGTTGACCAATGTCAACGCTGTAGCGCATTCCCGTTAAACCTTACTGAATCTTCGTCATAATTTCCAATGCGTTAATGCTTATTTTACCAGGAAAGGCAAAATTGAAGAACTATCGAGGCTGTTGCCTCAATATCGCACCGGTATCAGGCTTTTTGTCGCAAAATCATACAGGGATTGATGCGGTGTGTTGGCATTCTTTCGGTTGGGGACAATTATGAAACGACTTCTGATGGCTTTGTCTGCGGCCGTCTTGCTGTTGAGCGCTCCTGTAGCGAGCTTCGCCGGCAGCGCCTATTTCATCATGGATGCGAAGACCGGCAAAGTGCTGGCGTCGAGCAATGCGGATGACCTCAACCATCCGGCATCGCTGACGAAGATGATGACCCTTTACATGACCTTCGAGGCGATCCATCGCGGCAAGCTGAGCTGGAACACGCGGATCCTGGTTTCGCGCTTCGCTGCCGCCAAGCCGCCAACCAAGCTGGGCCTCAAGCCCGGTGGTACGGTGACTGTCCGCGAAGCCGTCGATGGCATGATCATCAAGTCCGCCAACGATGCCGCTACCGCCATGGCGGAAGCGCTCGGCGGCAGCGAGAGCGGTTTTGCGCGGATGATGACGCAGAAAGCACGCGAACTCGGCATGCGCCGCACCACCTTCCTGAATGCATCCGGTCTTCCGAACATGCAGCAGTGGACGACGGCGCGAGATATGTCGACGCTCGCCGTCGCGCTCATCAACAACTATCCCCAGGAGTACCGGCTCTTCTCGCAGACGAGCTTCAACTACCGCGGCCACTACGTGCGCGGCCATAACAACCTGATGTATCGCTATGAGGGCATGGACGGTATCAAGACCGGCTATACGAATGCCTCCGGCTTCAACCTCGTCAGCGCCGTGCGCCAGGGCAATCGCCGCGTGATCGGCGTCGTCATGGGCGGCGCCACGGCGCGCGGTCGCGACGCGATGATGGCGTCGCTGCTGGACCGCTATGTGCCCAAGGCAGCCCCCATCGCAACATCGCGCCTGATGGCGAGCGTCGGCGGCGGCAAGATGGGCAAGCAGGTTGAAGTGGCGTCTGCATCGGACGATGTTGCCGTCGATGTCGATGCCCAAACCACTGCCACGACGACACCTGCGCCGGCGCGCAAGCGTACCGAGGTTGTCCCAATGGCATTCGCCGCCACCTCGAACGTCACCGTGCCGATGGATCGCCCGGCTGCGATGGACGAGATCCTCGTCGACAACAAGCAGGCGGCAGCCGCCAGCAAGCCGATGGTATCCGGAAGCTGGCAGGTGCAGATCGCGGCGACGCCAACCGCTCAGGCTGCCAAGGATTTGCTCTCGGAAGCGAAGTCCAAGGCCGGCAATGCGCTCGCCAATGCCTCGCCCTATACCGAAGCCGTCGGCAAGGGCGCCAGCACGGTCTATCGCGCCCGCTTCACCGGCTTTGCAAGCCGCGACGATGCAAGTTCGGCCTGCTCCGCTCTGAAGCGCAAGGACTTCGATTGCATGCTCCTGCCGAGCAAGGGCTGAACACAATCTTGATTGGATAGAAGCGAGCCGGCGGAGCAAATCTCCGCCGGCTCGACTTTTTTGCGGGAATCGTTCATTTGAATGGAACATAAAGGGAACGATTTCGATGCTGAAAGATCTGATGGAGCAATTCGAAACGGCTTCGGCACGCTACGCCGCCGACAACGGCATGGAGCGCGACGACGACTGGTTCGTGTTGAAACTCCAGGAAGAAATGGGCGAGTTGGTCCAGATCTGGAACAAGGTCACCGGCCGCGGGCGGCGCAAGGGCATGAGCGACGCGGATCTTGCGACGGCGCTTGCCGATGAAACGGCCGATGTGCTCGGCCATATTCTTCTATTCGCGCATCGCAACGGCCTCGATCTGCCGGCTGCCGTCGAGCGCAAGTGGCTCTTTCGCCCTCAGGCGTAGCAGGCCGGGGCGGTTAAGCCTTGGTGCCGCCCACCGTGATCTGGTCCATGCGCAGATGCGGCTGACCGACGCCGACGGGAACCCATTGGCCGGCTTTGCCGCAATTGCCGATGCCGGTATCGAGTTTCATGTCGTTGCCGATCATCGAAACGCGCTTCATCGCATCCGGCCCGTTGCCGATCAGCATGGCTCCCTTGATAGGAGCGCCGACCTTGCCATCCTCGATGAGGTAGGCTTCGGTGCAGCCGAAGACGAATTTGCCTGAGGTGATATCCACCTGACCACCGCCGAAGGAAACGGCGTAGATGCCCTTCTTCACCGAAGCGATGATTTCGTCCGGCGTCTTGTCGCCGCCAAGCATATAGGTGTTGGTCATGCGCGGCATCGGCGTATGGGCATAGCCCTGGCGGCGGCCGTTGCCGGTCGCCTTCATGCCCATCAGCCGGGCATTCTGTCGGTCCTGCATGTAGCCCACCAGTTTGCCATTCTCGATCAGCACGTTGTAGGCCGAAGGCGTGCCTTCATCGTCGACGGTGATTGAGCCGCGGCGGTTCTCGATCGTGCCGTCATCGACGACGGTAACGCCGGGAGTGGCGACCATCTGGCCGAGCAGCCCCGCGAAAGCCGATGTCTTCTTGCGGTTGAAATCGCCTTCCAGCCCGTGGCCGACGGCTTCGTGCAGCATGACGCCCGGCCAGCCGGAGCCGAGCACGACATCCATCGTGCCGGCGGGTGCCTCGATCGCCTCGAGATTGACGAGCGCCTGGCGAAGCGCCTCGTCGGCGCCGTGATGCCAATTGTCTTCTGTGACGAAATCGCCGAAGCCGATGCGGCCGCCAGTGCCGAAGGAGCCGGATTCCTGCCGGTCGCCGTCACCCACGATGACAGAGATATTGACGCGCGTCATCGGCCTGACATCGCGGACGCGATGACCATCGGCGCGCAGAATGTCGACCACCTGCCAGCTCGCGGCGATGGATGCCGTCACCTGGCGCACCTTGTCGTTCTTGTCGCGCAGATAGCTGTCGATCCGCTGCAGGAGCTTTGCCTTTTCCTCGAAGCTCGGCGTGCCGATCGGGTTCTCGTCGCCGTAGAGCACCTTGTTGGTACGCTGTGGCGCGGCTGCATAGGAGCCGGCATAGCCCGATGTCACCGCACGTACTGCATCGGCGGCGCGCTTCAGGGCGGCTTCGGACAGGTCGCCCGCATGGGCATAGCCCACCGCTTCGCCGGCAACGGCGCGAAGGCCGAAGCCCTGCTCGGTGTTGAAGCTGCCGCCCTTCATACGGCCATTGTCGAAGGTCAGCGATTCCGCCTGGACATGCTCGACGAAGAGTTCGCCGTCGTCGGCGCCGGACAGCGCCTCGGCCACGATGCCGCGCAGCTTGGCTTCATCGGCATCGAAAAGGGTAAGGAGATCGGTGTTCATGGGTCAGGTGCTCCGTTCAGAGCCGATGTAGGCTTCGCACCGCGCAAGAGCAAGCCCATCCGGTCAGGGAAGGGCGTCGTAGCCGTCCGCGAAGCCCTTCAAGTCCACAGGGATGCCGATCCCTTCTTCCGGCGACTGGAAGACGATGAAGGTTGCCGTTGCGCCGCTGCGCAGCGTCTTCAGCAACTGGTCCTCCAGCACGACTTCGGCGTAGCAGCCGTCGGAGAAGCAGCGCACGAAATAGGCGCGGCCGATATCCTTACCATCAATATTGAGGCCGAGACCGTTGGGCAGCAGCACGCCGAGCGGCGCCAGCACGCGCAGGATCTTGGATTTGCGGTCAGCCGTCTTCAGCACGACGACGGACAAACCGATTTCCGGGCGGTCCTCTGCAATCACGTTCTGCATCAGCGCGCATTGCTCGGTCGAGGCGCCTGCCGGCTTGTCGCAGACGACGGACCATGCGCCATGGCTGGAGCGAACCGTACCCGGCGGTTGCGGAACCTGGCTCGTTGGCACCTGCTGTGTATGCGGCTGCTGTTGGCCCGGCTGGTCAGGCTGCAATTGTTGGGTCTGCTGCGCCGGCGGCTGAGTCTGCTGTGCCTGTTGCGCCCATGCGGGTGCGGCAACTGCGGCAGCGACGCTGCCGGTAACAAGCAAAAGCCGGGCGAGGGAACGAAAACCCATGGAAACCTCTAGATTCGAATCAGTGCCGCTATTGTTGAAGCCCAGGCCGGCAAATGAAAAGCCCCGGCTGCTGGATTCCAACCGACTACGGCGGAAATACGACGTCTACTCCATTTTGTCCCGGCGGCGCCATGGACCGCGATGCAATTTTTCGTATGATGATGAAATGCTTGCCATGTCCGGGACAAGCATGGGGGATATTCGCGCAAAAATGCCGCACTAACAAATGTCTTGAGTTGTTGCGGAGTACCCCAAACTGTGGTTTGAAGCGCAATGGATTGTAGGGATACTGCGTTTGAGGAAGATCTGGGATCAAACGCTGGAGGGAGAGACATCGTGATTAAGAGAGCTTACGCGGCTCTGGCGGCTATGATCTGTCTGCTTTTTGCGACAGGTAGCTACGCCGATCAGCCGAGACCTTGGGAAACCGGTATGCAGCAGGCGGCAACCGGCAACATGCATCAAATCCGCTGGTTTGAGGCATACACGCTTTGGTTTATCATTCCGATCACGCTGCTTGTTCTGGCCCTCCTGGTGGTGGTCATGGTCAAGTTCCGGGCCTCCAAGAACCCGGTTCCGTCCAAGACGAGTCACAACACGCTGATCGAAGTCATCTGGACCATCGGACCGGTCCTTATTCTTCTCTTCCTGGCCATTCCCTCCTTCAATCTACTGACCGATCAGCTGACCTTCCCGGAGAAGACGGATGTCACCGTCAAGGCGACAGCGACGCAATGGCAGTGGAATTATGAATATGAAGGCAGTGGTGCGACGCCGGTTGCCTTCGATTCCTTCATGCTGAAGGAGCAGGACCGCACCGCCGCCGGCAAGGACGACAAGTCGAAATATCCGCGGCTGCTTGCTGTCGACAATGAAATGGTCGTACCTGTCGGCAAGAACGTTCGCCTTCTTGTCACCGCCGCACCGGCCGACGTCATCCATTCCTTCGCCATGCCCGCCTTCGGCATCAGGATCGATGCCATTCCGGGCCGTCTGAACGAAACCTGGTTCAATGCCGACCGCGAAGGCCTGTATTATGGACAGTGTTCCGAGCTCTGCGGCAAGGATCACTCTTTCATGCCGATCGCCATCCGCGTCGTCTCCGATGATCAGTACAAGCAGTGGCTTGCCACTGCTGCAACCGACGTCGGCAAGGCGAACAAGGCTCTGATGGCCGCCGTCGATCAACCGACGACCGTCAAGGTCGCGGAAAACACGGCGAAGTAAGAGGGGTAGGAACAATGGCTGGATCCAAGGCACACGACGATCACTCGAATGAGCTTCACGACGCTCACGCGCATGACGATCATCACGCACACAAGCAGACCTTCGCCGAACGTTGGCTGTTTTCGACGAATCACAAGGACATCGGCACGCTCTATCTGATCTTCGCGATCTTCGCGGGCGTGATCGGCTTCCTCCTCTCCGTTGCCATTCGCATGGAATTGCAGGAGCCCGGCATCCAGATCTTCAGCGGTCTGGCGTCGATGGTCTACGGCTTTTCGGGCGATGCCGCCATTGATGGCGGCAAGCAGATGTACAACGTCTTCGTCACCGCCCACGCGCTGATCATGATCTTCTTCATGGTCATGCCGGCGATGATCGGCGGCTTTGCCAACTGGATGGTGCCGATCATGATCGGCGCGCCCGATATGGCGTTCCCGCGCCTGAACAACATTTCGTTCTGGCTGCTCGTTCCGGCCTTCCTGCTGCTCATTCTCTCGATGTTCGTCGAAGGCCCGGCAGGCGCCTACGGCGCAGGCGGCGGCTGGACGATGTATGTGCCCTTGTCCGGCACCGTCGGCCATCCCGGCCCGGCGATCGATCTGGTCATCTTCGCGCTGCACATTGCCGGTGCCTCATCGATCCTCGGTGCGATCAACTTCATCACCACGATCCTGAACATGCGCGCTCCCGGCATGACGCTGCACAAGATGCCGCTGTTTGCCTGGTCGGTTCTGATCACCGCCTTCCTGCTGCTGCTGTCGCTCCCGGTTTTGGCTGGCGCCATCACCATGGTTCTGACGGACCGCAACTTCGGCACGACCTTCTTCGCGCCGGAAGGCGGCGGCGACCCGCTGCTCTATCAGCACCTCTTCTGGTTCTTTGGCCATCCGGAAGTCTACATCCTGATCCTGCCCGGTTTCGGCATGATCAGCCACATCATCTCGACCTTCTCGCGCAAGCCGATCTTCGGCTATCTCGGCATGGCCTACGCCATGGTCGCGATCGGCGCCGTCGGCTTCGTCGTCTGGGCCCACCACATGTACGTGACCGGCCTCTCGCTCGACACCCAGCGTTACTTCGTCTTCGCGACGATGGTCATCGCGGTTCCGACAGGCGTGAAGGTCTTCTCGTGGATCGCGACCATGTGGGGCGGTTCGATCCAGTTCCGCACGCCGATGATCTGGGCGCTCGGCTTCATCTTCCTGTTCACGCTCGGCGGCGTCACTGGCGTCCAGCTCGCCAATGCCGGCCTCGACCGCGAACTGCATGCGACCTATTACGTGGTGGCTCACTTCCACTACGTTCTGTCGCTCGGCGCCGTCTTTGCCATCTTCGCCGCCTGGTACTACTGGTTCCCGAAGATGACGGGCTACATGTACAATGAGCGGATCGGCAACTGGCACTTCTGGATCACCTTCATCGGTGTCAACATGGTGTTCTTCCCGCAGCACTTCCTGGGCCGTGCGGGCATGCCGCGCCGCTATATCGACTATCCGGATGCCTATGCCGGCTGGAACTTCGTATCCTCCATCGGCTCCTATGTCGCAGCCGTAGGCCTTTGCTTCTTCTTCTGGGGCGTTATAGATGCCTTCGTAAAGAAGCGCGTCGCAGGCGATAATCCCTGGGGCGATGGTGCGACCACGCTGGAATGGCAGCTGTCGTCGCCGCCGCCGCACCATCAGTGGGAAGAGCTGCCGCGCATCAAGTAGCTCATTTCCGGACGCCGTGATCAGCGGCGTCCGGCTCAACGGATAATTGGAAGAGAGAATGACGGTCATCGACAATCACGAAGCGCTCGCAAAGCAAGGCGAAACCGGCCTGTCGGAAGCGGGTGCGCGCGATTATTTCGAGCTTCTGAAGCCGCGCGTGATGTCGCTGGTCGTCTTTACTGCCTTCACCGGCCTGGTGCTGGCCCCCGGTCATATCAACCCCGTTCTCGGCTTCATTGCTATCCTCTGCATTGCGGTCGGTGCCGGTGCATCTGGTGCCTTGAACATGTGGTACGACGCCGATATCGACGCCGTCATGACCCGCACCAAGAGCCGGCCGATACCTTCAGGCCGTATCAATCCGTCGGAAGCCCTGGCCTTCGGCCTGGTGCTGTCAGGCTTCTCGGTGACGATCCTCGGTCTTGCAATCAATTGGCTTTCCGCCGGCATTCTTGCCTTCACCATTTTCTTCTATGCCGTCGTCTACACGATGTGGCTGAAGCGCTCGACGCCGCAAAACATCGTCATCGGCGGTGCAGCCGGCGCTTTCCCGCCCGTGATCGGCTGGGCCTGCGTGACCGGCAGCGTGCCGGTCGAGAGCATCGTGCTCTTCCTCATCATTTTCCTTTGGACGCCGGCCCATTTCTGGGCACTGGCGCTCTTCAAGATGGGTGATTACGAGGCCGTCGACGTGCCGATGCTGCCGAATGTCTCGGGTATCCAGACAACGAAGAATCAGATCGTCGTCTATGCGGTGTTGACCGCGATCGTCGGCGTCGTGCCGGCCTTCATGGGCTTTGCGAGCCTTGGCTATGGTATTGTTGCCGCGATCCTCGGCGTGATCTTCGTGCACTGTTCCATCGCCGTCTGGCGCATGGCCGATGGCGACGTGAAGATGGTGCCGGCAAAGAAGCTCTTCGGCTTCTCCATTTTCTATCTTTTCGCGATCTTTTCCGCGCTGCTGATCGACCGGCTCGTTACCGTTCTGATGTCGGGCAGCGGTGGAGGCTGGCTATGATCGAACTCGTCAAGCTGACCGAGGCGCAGAAGAAATCGCGGCGAGGGCGCAATATCGCGCTCGGGCTGGTGCTTGCCGGTCTGGTGGTGCTGTTTTACGCAATCACCATCATCAAGGTCGGTTCCGGACACGTTTGAGGAGGCGTCATGGAGGGGGAGGTCACAAAGAGCACGAGAAGCGGCGGCCGTAACAACGGCATGATCGTTGCCATGTGCCTGAGCTTCGTCGTCGGCATGAGCGCCATGTGCGCCGCTGCCGTGCCGCTCTATCGCATGTTCTGCCAGGTGACGGGCTATAACGGCACGACGCAGCGCGTCGAGCAGGTCTCGAACGTCATCCTCGACAAGCAGATCCAGGTTTCGTTCGACGCCAATGTCGCGCCGGGCCTGCCGTGGGATTTCAAGCCGCTGCAGAAGTCGGTGAACCCGAAGATCGGCGAGACGGTCGAGGTCAAGTTCCAGATCGAAAACAAGTCGGACAAGATGGAGCGCGGCCAGGCGATCTTCAATGTCACGCCGCTGGAAGCCGGGGTCTATTTCAACAAGGTCCAGTGTTTCTGCTTCAACGAGACGGATCTCGCGCCCGGCGAAAAGCGCGAGATGTCGGTGGTTTTCTATGTCGATCCTGAGATCACCAAGGCTGTGGAAACCAAGACGATCAATGCGCTGACACTGTCCTATACCTATTACCCACGGGAAGGCGTAAAGCCCGTGGCTTCCAATGACGGCAGTACGAAGCCGGTGGAAAAGAAACTTTGATGGAGAATGCTTCTCGGTTTGACCGGAAGCAATATGGGAAAAAGTTATTCGGGGATTGCTGATATGGCCGAGGCGCATCAGAGAAAACACGATTATCACATTATCGATCCCAGCCCGTGGCCGATCATTGCGGCCCTTGGGGCCTTCGTGATCACCTTCGGCGGCGTCTGCTTCATGCGCTACCTGAATGGCGGCGCGGTGCATCTGTTCGGGATCAATTTCGCGCAGCCCTGGCTGTTCTTCATCGGCCTCGCCGTGATCCTCTACGTCATGTATGGCTGGTGGGCCGACACGATCAAGGAGGCGCATGAGGGCGCGCATACCCGCGTCGTATCGCTGCATCTGCGCTACGGCATGATCATGTTCATCGCTTCCGAAGTGATGTTCTTCGTCGCCTGGTTCTGGGCCTATTTCGATGTCAGCCTGTTCCCGAACGAGGCGATCCAGGCGTCGCGCACGGCCTTCCTTGGCGGCCAGTTCCCGCCGAAAGGCGTTGAGGTTCTCGACCCCTGGCACCTGCCGATCTACAACACCATCATCCTGCTGCTGTCGGGCACGACCGTCACCTGGGCTCACCACGCGTTGCTGCATGGTGATCGCAAGGGCCTGATCCAGGGCCTGACGCTCACCGTTCTGCTCGGCGCTTTGTTCTCCTGCGTCCAGGCCTATGAATATGCCCATGCGCCGTTCGAGTTCAGAAACTCAATCTATGGCGCCACCTTCTTCATGGCGACCGGCTTCCACGGTTTCCACGTGTTGGTCGGCACGATCTTCCTGATCGTCTGCCTGGTCCGCGCCATCCGCGGCGATTTCACGCCGAAGCAGCATTTCGGCTTCGAAGCGGCCGCCTGGTACTGGCACTTCGTCGACGTGGTCTGGCTCTTCCTGTTCTTCTGCATTTATGTTTGGGGCAGCTGGGGCGCGCCGGTCGCGGCGGGCTGATCGGTATCGATCTCTGAAAACAAAAGGCGGGCGCTGGACGACCGCCTTTTATTTTTTGGCCTCAATCCCTTGAGGCAATCCTCTCGAATGCCGTCGGATGAGGCAGATCTTCAGCGAGCAATTGTCTGATTTGCTCGGCGCATGCCTTGGGGCTTTTCACCGACGTATCGACCTCCAGATCATAGATTCCGGGCCGATGTACCTGTTCCTGCCAGGCAATGACTGGCGCAGGGACAGTCATGCCAGCCTCGACCTTCACGTAAGTGCCCTGTCTTTCCGGCCCTTCGGCCAGCCGCCGCCCCATCACGACATCGAGTGGGCAGCGCACGCCGACGAACAGAACGGGCAGCCCCGTCAGCAGCCGGGCGCAATCAGCAAGAATGCCGAGCGGCTGCGAATAGCTTTCATGATGACCGAACTCGGCGACGACATTCAATCCCATGCGGCTATGTGCGGCGATGGAGGCATAGAGTGCGGCATAAAGGCGCGCAACCAGCGGCTCGAGATCAGGCCGCTCGCCGCCGGGACGCAAGCCGATGCCCGGACGGTAGCGTGGAGGCGTGATATGCCGCACATAGGCGTCGACGCCGAGATTCACCCACACGCCTTCAAAATCGGCCTGTATCGCCTCGACGATGCTGCTTTTTCCGGATCGCGGCGCACCGTTGAGAATGACGATCTGGCCAGCCGGCCGGCTTTCGCTGAATGGCATGAATTCGATCCCCTTTGCTTGTTTTGAGGCTGATGAGGAGGAGCTGAGAGCTTTTCGATTGGACGGATGCATGCTTCGCAGTTAGTTATAATGATAGGGGCGAGGTTCATGTGATCGCCCGCTATTTTAGGCTGATCGAGACAGAACTTTGAGCTCAGAGCAAGACAAGACGCCAAACGAGGCATCCCACAGCGACAGCGCCCTCTTTGCGCCCGTCGATCCCTTTAAGGTCGGCATACAGGGATGTTGCCCGCGTTGCGGCCAAGGCAAGCTCTTCGATGGATTATTGTCGCTGAAACCGCGCTGTGCGGCCTGCGATCTCGATTACGCCTTCGCGGATGCGGGCGATGGCCCGGCGGTCTTCGTCATCCTGATCGTCGGCTTTATCATTATCGGCTCGGTCCTGTGGATGCAGATCAACTATGCGCCGCCGATCTGGGTCTATATCGTGTTGTTCGCGCCGCTTACGATCATCCTTTCGCTTCTATCTTTACGCTGGTGCAAGGGCATCCTGATCGCCCTGCAATATCGCAACAACGCCGCCGAAGGGCGCGTCCATCGTGACTGAGTCCGCAGTGCCCGTGCGTCGCGCCAATCCCTTGTGGCAGATCGCCAAGGCACTGCTTCTTCTCGCGGCGCTCGTCATCCTCATCGGGCTTGGAACATGGCAGGTCGAGCGGCTACAATGGAAAGAGGGCCTGCTGGCTGACATCGCGGCCCGCAAGGACGCACCGGCTATGCCCTTGTCGGCGATCGAGACGATGGCGGCATCCGGCGGCGATATCGAATATCGCGTCGTAACCGCCACCGGCCATTACCTCAACGACAAGGAGCGGCATTTCCTCGCCACCTATGACGGCGATCCCGGCTACCACATCTATACGCCGCTGCAGCTGGGCGACGGTCGCTTTATCTTCGTCAATCGAGGCTTCGTTCCTACAGAGGCGAAGGACCCCGAAAAGCGCAAACAGGGTGAATTGACGGGCGAACAGACTGTCACCGGTCTTGCCCGCGCCAAACTTGCCGAGCGGCCAGACGGCATGCCGGACAATGATCTCGGCAAGAACATCTTCTTCTGGAAGGATCTGGATGCCATGGCTGCCAGCGTCGGCCTGCCGAAGGACAAGGTGCTGCCCTTCTTCATCGACGCCGACAAGACACCCAATCCAGGAGGGGCGCCGATCGGCGGCGTCACCATCATCGATCTGCCGAACAATCACCTGCAATATGCGGTGACCTGGTATGGCTTGGCGGTGGCGCTGGCAGCGATCGTCGCCATATCCTGGTGGCGCAAACGCCATCCGGACGCGCCCTCACAATAGAGGCCCCACAATAGAGACATGCAATAGAATAGCTTCATTTCGATGGAATATTCCGCTAGAGCATGATCCCAAAAAGTGCGCAGCGGTTTTTGGGATCATGCGGACTGAATGGAGCAGGCGGCAGGGCAGCCCTATCTATGGCTCGAGCCTCTGTCGCATTTCGGAAGAGATATGAACATAGCTGTTTCCAAACCTGACCTGACCATCCGGCTTTGCGGGCCGCGCGGCTTTTGCGCCGGCGTCGACCGCGCCATCCAGATCGTCGTTCTGGCGCTGAAGGCCTATGGCGCGCCGGTTTATGTCCGCCACGAGATCGTTCACAACCGCTATGTCGTCGAGGGGCTGGAAGCCAAGGGCGCCATCTTCGTCGAGGAGCTGGATGAAATCCCGGCCGAGCATCGCGCCCAGCCCGTCGTCTTCTCGGCGCATGGCGTGCCGAAATCTGTGCCGGCCGATGCCGATGCGCGCAATCTCTTCTATCTCGATGCCACCTGTCCGCTTGTCTCCAAGGTGCACAAGCAGGCCATGCGCCACAATCGCCTTGGCCGCCACGTCGTCCTGATCGGCCATGCCGGCCACCCGGAAGTGATCGGTACTATGGGCCAGCTGCCGGAAGGTGCCGTGTCGCTGATCGAGACGGTGGAGGATGCCGACGTCTACCAGCCTGATGATCCCGACAATCTCGGCTTCGTCACGCAGACGACGCTCTCTGTTGACGATACCGCCGGCGTCATCGCGCGGCTGCAGGAGCGTTTCCCCAATCTGACAGCACCGGCTGCCGACTCGATCTGCTATGCCACAACCAACCGCCAGGAAGTGGTAAAGGAGGCGGCGCCGGGCTGCGATCTCTTCATCGTCGTCGGTGCGCCGAATTCGTCGAATTCCAAGCGCCTCGTCGAAGTGGCGCTGAGGGCAGGGGCGAAGAAATCCGTTCTCGTCCAGCGCGCCGCCGAGATCGATTGGGACGATATCGGCGATATCAAGACCGTTGGCCTCTCGGCTGGTGCATCTGCGCCAGAAGTCATCGTCAACGAGATTATCGAAGCTTTCCGCGCCCGCTATAATGCTGTGGTGGAACTCGCTGAAACTGTGAAGGAAACCGAGAATTTCCTCGTCAATCGCGAGCTTCGCAGTATAGAGCTGACGACAGCAGACATGGCTTTCGTCAACGGCGAATAGCCGACCTAAGGCGCTCAAGTTCGGGACTGTTTCGTGGCCGTTTATACCGATATTACCGAAGACGATTTGAAGTGGTTCCTGACCGAATATGATGTCGGTGAATTGCTCTCCTACAAGGGCATTGCCGAAGGCGTCGAGAATTCGAACTTCCTGCTGCATACGAGCCGCGATCCGCTGATCCTGACGCTTTATGAGAAGCGCGTCGACAAGGGCGATCTGCCGTTCTTCCTGGGGCTGATGCAGCATCTGGCGAGCCGCGGCCTGTCCTGCCCGCTACCCCTGCCGCGCCGTGACGGTGCCTTGCTCGGTCATCTCTCCGGGCGTCCTGCCGCCCTGATCTCCTTCCTCGAGGGCATGTGGCTGCGCAAGCCCGAGGCACATCACTGCCGCGAAGTCGGCAAAGCGCTGGCCGCTATGCATATTGCCGGTGAGGGTTTCGAGATCCGCCGCCCGAACGCGCTGTCGCTTGAGGGCTGGCAAGCGCTCTGGGAAAAATCAGAGGCCCGCGCCGACGAAGTCGAGGCCGGCCTGCAGGGTGAGATCCGCGGCGAACTCGATTTCCTTGGAAAGCATTGGCCGAAGGGTCTGTCCGAAGGCGTCATCCACGCCGATCTTTTCCCGGACAATGTCTTCTTCCTCGGCGACACCCTGTCCGGCTTGATCGATTTCTATTTCGCCTGCAACGATCAGCTCGCCTACGATGTCGCGATCTGCCTGAATGCCTGGTGCTTCGAGAAAGATCACGCCTACAACATCACCAAGGGAATGGCGCTGCTTGAGGGATATCAGAGCGTGCGGCCGTTGAGCGAGGCTGAAATCGCCGCCCTGCCGACGCTGGCCCGCGGCTCGGCGTTGCGCTTCTTCCTGACACGTCTCTACGACTGGCTGACGACCCCCGCCGGCGCTCTCGTCACCAAGAAAGATCCGATCGAATATCTGCGCAAGCTGCGCTTCCACCGCCAGATTGCCGCGGCCGCCGAATATGGGCTGAAGGCATGAAGCACGTCGATATTTTTACCGACGGCGCCTGCTCCGGCAATCCCGGCCCCGGCGGCTGGGGCGCGGTGCTTCGTTACGGCGAGGTGGAAAAGGAACTCTCCGGCGGCGAGGCAGAGACGACCAACAACCGTATGGAGCTGATGGCCGCGATCTCGGCACTCGGTGCCCTGAAGAGCCCATGCGAGGTCGATCTCTATACTGACAGCGTCTACGTCAAGGACGGCATCACCAAGTGGATCTTCGGCTGGAAGAAGAACGGCTGGAAGACCGCAGACAAGAAGCCGGTGAAGAATGCCGAGCTCTGGCAGGCGCTGGATGAGGCCTATAACAGACACAAGGTGACGCTGCACTGGGTCAAGGGGCATGCGGGACACCCGGAGAATGAACGGGCCGACGAGCTGGCGCGCAACGGCATGGAGCCTTTCAAGAGGAATTAGCTCGTCGGCAATAAACTCGGACTAGCCGCGTCACATAGAGCTCGATCACGCCAAGATGTGATTGAGAGCGCTTCTCACTCTTGGCTTTTCGGCTGTGGAGAGCGGCAGGATCGGGCGCGGCGGATCGATCCGGCAAAGATCGAGCGCTTCGGCAATCGCGTACATGACGCGGAAGCTGCCGAACTCCTTGAACAGGCTCCATAGTGGCTGGAACTTTTGATCAAGCCGCTCCGTTTCGGCGATGTCGCCGGCTTGGGCAGCCCGTGTGAGCGCCAGCGCTTGGACGGGCAGAAGGCCGGCAACGACGCTGCACCAGGCGTCGCCGCCGGCCAGTAGGGCGGCCGCTGCTCCCCAATCGCCGCTATAGCCGATGGCGAAACCCTTTGACGTTTCCTGGCGCAGGCGTCCTATCTCTCCCTTGAAATCGCCATCTTGCGGCAGAGGCATCTTCACCGCCACGATGTTCGCCACCTTTGCCAGCCGTACAATCAGCCGATCGCTGAATGTGAATTTCGTTGTGCCGGGATTGTTGTAGATGCAGAGCGGCAGCTCGCCGGCCTCCGCGACGGCTGCGAAGTGCTGGTAGACCTCTTCCTCCGTGAGTGGAGTATAGGATACCGGGGCCAGCAGTAGCCCATCCGCGCCGGCCGACTTGGCATCACGCGCCAATGCCTGCGCTTCGTCGGTCCGCAGCGCTCCGACACCGACGATGACCGGGATCTTGCCGCCGACACTTGTCATCGCCGCCTGTACTGCCCGCCGGCGCTCGTCGCGTGACAGAAAGGCGTAACCGCCCGTACTGCCGAGCAACCCGATGGAATCCGCGCCCGCCCGTTGAATGCGTTCAAGCAGGTGGGTGAGAGCTGCAACATCCACGCGTCCGGAAGCGTCGGTCGGAGTAATTGGAAAGGCCGAAAGTCCTGTAAAGAGCGTCACAATTGTTTTCCTTCTCTGTCAGGCCATGAGCAGCGGTAGCGGTCGAAAAACAGAACCTGAAATCGTCCTATGCTGAGTACCGTGTAGCTGTCGATGGAATATGTTGTAAAATCATACTCCGCTCAGCAACTTTGTGGCGATCATCCACATGGTAAGCGCGATGAGCGTTTCCAGAACGCGCCAGGAGGCGGGCTTCGCGAAGATCGGCCTTAGCCATCGCGCGCCAAAGCCAAGCGAAAAGAAGAACAGGAAAGAGCCGGTCATGGCCCCCGCCGCAAATGAAGCCTCGTTTCCCGGAAATCGGGTCGAGATCGTGCCGAGCAGCGCGACGGTATCGAGATAGACGTGCGGGTTGAGCCAGGTGAGCGCCAGGCACATGGCAAGCGTCTGCCGGAAGCTCGATGATTTCGCTTCTCCGGCGGCCAGCACCGCGGAGGAACGAAAGGCGGAGTAGAGGCTCCTGGCTCCGTACCAGATGAGGAAGGCTGCCCCGGCATAGCGCATGACAGGATCGAGCCAGGGCAACAGCGCCGAGATCTGGCGGAAGCTCGTCACCCCGAGGATGATGAGCGCGGCATCGGAGAGCGCGCATGCAAGGCAGACTGCGAATACATGCTCGTTGCGAAGGCCTTGACGCAGGACGAAGGCATTTTGCGCGCCGATCGCGACAATCAGGCTGAGCCCCATCATCAGGCCCGTCATATAGATCGAAAAATTCATCCTAGCCGAAATGCTCCAAAACCAATGAGCATTTCCGGTATCGGCATAAGAAGATTTAGGCTAGTTAATGTTGCTAACCCTGATTAAGAAAAACTAATCAATGCTCGATTATTCTGCTCTCCGTGCCGTCTCTATGGTCGTCCAGACAGGCAGCTTCGAAAAGGCGGCGGCCCTTCTCAATGTCACACCTTCGGCCGTCTCGCAGCGGGTGAAGCAGCTGGAAGAACGCCTGGGCATCGTCCTGATCGTCAGGGGCAATCCCTGCACAGCAACGGAGAAGGGCGAATGGCTCTGCCGCCATATGGAGAATGTCGGCATGCTCGAAGACGAGCTTTTCGGACGTTTGCCGGCACTTATCGATCCCGAGGAGCCCAAGCAAAGGGTTACGCTTCACATTGCCACGAATGCCGACAGTCTCGGGACGTGGTTCGTGGAAGCCATATCGGGTTTTGCCAGACGCTCCCCCTATCTGCTGAATATTGCCATCGACGATCAGGATCATACCGCCGAATGGCTGCAGCGCGGCCGGGTCATCGCCGCCGTCACCGGCTTGGAGAAGCCGATCCAGGGATGCCGGCGCATGTCCCTCGGCGCCCTCCGCTACCATGCGACGGCAAGCCCGGATTTCGTTGCCCGGCATTTTGCACAGGGCGTTACCCCGCAAGCGATCCGGAATGCGCCGGCCCTGACCTTCAACCAGAAGGACAGGCTTCAAGGCCGATGGATACGTCAGACATTCGGAGAGGATTTTGCCTATCCGAGCCATTGGCTGCCGTCGACGCAGGGTTTCGTCGATGCCAGCCTTGCAGGCATGGGATGGGGCATGAATCCCATTCAGCTTGTGCGGGAGCATCTGGAGGCTGGGCGCTTGGTGGAACTGATCCCCGACACGCCGCTGGACATTCCATTATATTGGCAAGTGAATCGTCTCGCAGCCGACCGGCTTGCCGAGCTGACGCGCGAGATCACAGCGGCAGCCAAAGCTCATCTGTCAGCATGAGCAATGCTTCTAAACACCTTGCCATTCGCCTCGCTGCCGGAACGCAATGTTCGCGAATTGGTGCCTTGCCCGGCTGTCCTTTCCCTCTATGCTGCCCCCGACTTCCAGGGAGATTGTTTTATGATCCTGCATTGCGTTTTTCTTAGACTCAAATCCGCCCTGACACAGGATGAGAAGACCGCGCTCTTCGACTCTGTCGTCGCCTTGCAGAAGGTCATTCCGGGCATTGTCGATGTGAAATATGGGCCAAACGTATCGCCCGAAGGCTTGCATGGCGGCTTCGCCGATGGATTTGCCGTCACCTTCGAGAGTGTGGAGGCGCGTGATGCCTATCTCATCCATCCCGAACATGTGGCTGTCGGCGAACGCATCGTTTCCTCCACCGACGGCGGTCTGGCCGGCCTAATGGTTTTTGATTTCAATCTTTGAAATAGCCGCCAGGATCCGGCCGCAGACGGGGTAAGCCTGCGACCGGATCCGGTCGATCAGCTCGATTTCGCCATCGCAGCGGCGAGCTGGTCAACGTTATAACGGAACATTTTTTCGTAAGTCGAAGCCGGCCCGTTGGCCTTTGACAGCGATTCGACATAGAGCTCGCCGCCCGGCTCGGCGCCGGTTGCCTTGGCGACCTGCTTGACGAGGCGCGGATCGTTCGAATTCTCGAAGAAATAGGTCTTCACATGCTCGGTCTTGATCTGCTCGATCAGCTTGGCGACGTCGGCGGCCGACGCCTCCGTCTCCGTCGAAACGCCGAGCGGCGAGAGGAAGTTGACCTTGTATTCGCGGCCGAAATAGCCAAAGGCGTCGTGGCTGGTCAGCACCTTGCGGCGATCGTCCGGGATCTTGTCGAACTTGCCGTGCGCATAGGCGTCAAGCTCCGTCAGCACCTTCGTATAGCGCTCGGCATTGGCCTTGAAGTCGGCGGCGTCAGCCGGATCGGCGGCGGAAAGAGCCTTTTCGATATTGGCGACCCAGACCTTCACATTGACCGGGCTATTCCAGACATGCGGATCGGTGACGGTCTTGCCATCGTCGACCATGGTGCGGGTGTTGACGCCTTCGGAGGTGACAACGGGCGTTCCCTTGTAGCCGGACGCGGTAATCAGCCGGTCCATCCAGCCTTCCAGGCCTTCGCCGCTGACGAAGACGACCTTGGCGGCATTCAACGTCTTGGCATCGGCTGGCGAGGGCTCGAATTCATGGGGGTCGCCATTCGGGCCGACGAGGCTCGACACCTTCACATGATTGCCGCCGACCTGCTTGACGACATCGGCAAGCACGGTGAAGGACGCAACGACATTGAGTGTCTCGGCGGAGGCTGGTGCAGCGACGCCGAAGGCGACGAAGGCTGCCGCGGCGGCTGAGAGAAGCAGTCTCTGTTTGTTCATGTGGGTCTCCTTGTTCAGATTAGCCCCGGAGATGGGGACGGGGGAAGAGCCGCCGGGCAAGGCCCGAAGGTGCGAAGAGAATGGAGAAGCCGTAGATCAGGCTGGCGGTGATGATGATGGTCGGGCCTGATGCAAATTCGAGATGGTATGATGCGATGAGGCCTAGATAGCCTGCCACTATCGCCGTTCCCGTCGCAATCATCATCATGGCGGGTAGGCTGCGCGACCAGAGCTGAGCCACGGCGGCCGGCAGCATCATCAGCCCGACGGCCATCAGCGTACCGAGCGCCTGAAAGCTCGCGACGAGATTGAGCACGACCAGCAGCAGAAACAGGAAATGATAGAGCGGTCCGCGCCCGCCGACAGCACGCAGGAAACCCGGATCGAAGCATTCCATGACAAGCGGCCGGTAGATGACGGCGAGCGCCAGCAGCGTCACCGTCGTAATCGCACCGATCTGGTAGAGAGCCGGCGCATCGATCGCGAGAATAGTGCCGAAGAGCACATGCAGCAGATCGATGTTGGAGCCGCGTAGTGACACGATGAGGACGCCGAGCGCCAGCGAGGTCAGATAGAAGCTGGCAAAGCTCGCATCCTCCTGCAGCACGGTCGCGCGGCTGACGAGCCCGGAGAGCAGCGCCACCGAAAGGCCGGCCACGAGCCCGCCAAGCCCCATCGCGGTCAGCGACAGCGAGCCGGCAATGAGGTAGCCGATAGCGGCGCCAGGCAGAACGGCATGGCTCATGGCATCACCCATCAGGCTCATGCGCCTGAGCATCAGGAAGACGCCGATCGGGCCGGAGCCGAGGCCGAGGCAGACGCAGGCAATCAGCGCGCGCCGCATGAAACCATAGTCCGCAAAGGGTGCGAGGAAGGTATCGTAGACGGTCATTCGGCCGGCTCCCGCTTCACGAGGCCGCCTTCGTCGTGCTCTTCTTCGGGGAGGCATGTCGCGGCCTCCTCATCCCAGCGCTCGGCCATGGCGCGCGCTTTGATGAGGTTCGTTGGGCTCATGACATCTTCCGTCCTGCCCCATCCCACGAGTTTGCGGGCGATCAGCAGCGTTTCGGGGAAATAGCTTCGCACCTGCTCGAAATCGTGCAGTACGGCGATGACCGTGCGTCCCTCCCGGTTCCATCGCAGCACGAGGCCGAGAAGATCGCGCGTCGTACGCTGGTCGATCGCGGTGAAGGGTTCATCCAGCAGAATGACGCGGGCATCCTGCAGCAACAGCCGCGCAAACAGCACGCGCTGGAACTGTCCGGCCGAAAGCGAGCCGATATGACGCCGTTCGAAGCCCGAAAGCCCGACGATGCCGAGCGCCTCGCGCGCCCGCTCGGCGTCTTTCCGCGAGAACCGCCCAAAGGCGCCGGCATTCTTCCAAGCACCGAGCATGACGGTATCGGCAACCGAGATCGGAAAGCGTCTGGCAATATCGGCCACTTGCGGCAGATAGCCGAAATCGTTGCGCGTCAGCTTGCCACGATCGATCGACCCTTCCGCCGGACGTAACTCTCCGACGATTGCCTTGAGCAAGGTCGACTTGCCGGCACCATTCGGCCCGGCGATCGCCGTGAGGCTGCCAGCAGCAAAGCCGCCAGAGAGATGGTGTACGGCTGGATGACGTTCATAGGTAACGGTGAGATTGTTGAGGCGGATCAGATCATTCATGCCAAAGCCACCGCCCAGCCGATAGCAGCCCAAAGCACTGCAATGCCCACCGCCACATAGGCAAGGCGCATCAAAGCCGAGCGCCCCATGAGGGACGAAGCGAAGGGATCACGGTCAAAAGGCATTTTAGGGCTTTCATTATGTAATAACATTACGTGTTGTAGCCGATGAAATGCGGCGAAAAAGAGGCGGCGGTGAACTGCGGTAAACAAGGCTGGAATATTTACCGGCAATAATGTCCGCGCCTTATCGCCATGACGCTCACGACAGTTGTATTTTCACGCAGCATCGAGCGACAAAATTTACGAGACGGGTAGGAGACAAAATCATGAAGCTAAGGCTTGAGCTGTTTGTTGCCGATGTGACGGCGTCGATAGAATTCTATCAACGGGCACTGAACTTCCAGGTGGTTGGCGAAACAGGCGAGCAATACACGATGCTCTCGAATGGCGAGGCTATCATTTCCGTTAACAAGCGGGAGGCTCTTGGGCCTGATCATCCCCTTCGGGCGGTCAATGGCGAACGACCGGGCCTCGGTGTCGAAATCGTGCTGAGCGTTGGGGATGTGGAAGGTTTTTATGACGCCGCCAGAACCTGCGGCCATACAGTATCGGAGCTTGCCCTACAGCCATGGGGGTTGCGCGATTTCCGTATCGCAGATCCGGATGGCTATTATATCCGGGTAACAAGCAGGTAGAAGAAATGAGGAAGGGCTTGCGCCTTACCTTTAGTTGGAAAAGGCCGGGCTCAGGGCGCCCAGCCTTTCCAAATCCATCAAAAATCCTAAAGCTGCTCGATCATCGCAGCCGCACCCGAAACCGTGGCCTGACCGGGGCTTTCCTCGATATTGAGCGTCTTCACCACGCCGTTTTCCACCAGCATGGAATAGCGCTTGGAGCGAATGCCGAGGCCGCCGGCCGAGAGATCGACGTCGAGGCCGAGCGCCTTGGTGAAGGAGCCGTCCCAATCAGCGAGGAAGTGGATCTTGCCGAGACCACCGGACGACTGCGCCCAGGCGCCCATGACGTGCCAGTCGTTGATCGAAACGACGGCGATATCATCGACGTCCTTGGCGAGAATGGCGTCGCGGTTTTCGAGGAAGCCCGGCAGGTGATTGAGCGAGCAGGTGGGCGTAAATGCGCCGGGAACGGCGAACAGCACGACGCGCTTGCCGGCAAAGAGCTGTTCGGTGCTGATCTCGACCGGGCCGTCGGCGGTCTTTTCCTTGAAGGTGGCGGCAGGCAGCGTGTCGCCGATGGCGATAGTCATGTCTCTCTCCTTGGGTCGTTGTCTCGGGGCGCTCGAACGGCCGCCGATGGCATGAAGACGGTTCTGAGGACTATAGATCCGGCCTATTCGAGCGCAAGGGTGGTTTCCATCGCCCGATCGCCATCGACGACCAGAATGCCCCAGCTTTTGCCCTTCGTATCATAATCCTTCGGCAGTTTGCCGATCACTATATCGGCCGAGAAGGCAGTTCCCTCCCGCTTCGCATTCGCTTGCTGGAAGAACACGTAGCCCGACGGCCCGGTGACGTAGATCTCTGGCATCTTTCCGCTCGCTTCCGGCAGCGTCAGATGCAGGGAAAGGCTCTTGCCGTCGGTGGAGATCTTATGGTTCTCGACGGCGAAATCCGGAGAGGGAGGCTGTGGTAGCACGGCCTTCGCCGCATCGAGCAAAGCCAGCTCATGCGAAGTCGGCTGCACATCTACTGGCAAGGGCAGGGAATACTCGGCTTGGAAAGGAATGCAGATATCCTTGCAGAGGCCGATGAAAGCAGTCAGCTCAAGTTTTGCAGGCGCCTTGCCGGTGACGCGCAGAGCAAGCGGAAACGTGACCGGCGCATCATAGCCGATTTCCTGGATAGAGCCGAGTCGGATCGATTTTGGTATCGGGTAGTCTGCCCTTTCGAGTGTTACGCCGCTGCCGGCTGCCGGTGTTATTTGTGGCGGAATTCCGCCCTGGCCCGGCTCGCGCCAATAGGTGATCCAGCCCGGCTCCGGTTCGATCTGCAAGGCGGCGCGGATATGCCCTTCTGCGTCCGGCGCCAGTGCGATCAGACGCATTCTGCCGCCCTGATTGTCTATCCACTCGCTCGTTGCGGCATGGGCCGCCACGGTGCTGAAAAACAAAGTGGCAAGAAGTGCCGACAGGCGGGCAACGGTACTTATTTCGATCATGGAACAAGGATTTAGCGGATTGGGTCGCCGGGAGCCAGCACGACTGAAGAGGTAAATGATCATTTTCAGTTGATTGATTTATGACATTGCCCCATCTTGGTATTAGGCGGCGCAGTTGCGAACTGCGGTCAGGAGGCACGATGTCCCTATCGACGCTGAAGAATAGACGCGAAAGAGGTTTTCTCGACGGTCAGTTCCTGATCGCCATGCCCGGCATGGAGGATCGGAACTTTCATCGCACGGTTGTTTATATCTGTGCCCATTCCGATGCCGGTGCCATGGGCTTCGTCATCAACCGGGCTCAGAAGCTGACATTCACCGACGTCCTCTTGCATCTCGAAATGATCAAGGACGACGATGCTATCGTGCTTCCGCAGATGGCGCGCGATTTCCCGATCCAGACCGGCGGTCCCGTCGAAAGCGGCCGAGGTTTCGTCCTGCATTCCGACGATTACATCAGCGACAGCAGCATTCCGGTCAGTGACGATATCAGCCTGACGGCGACGCTCGATATCGTCAGGGCCATTTCCAAGGGGAGCGGTCCGAAGCGCGCGACGATGTTGCTCGGCTATGCCGGCTGGGGCGCTGGCCAGCTTGAGGCGGAGATCGGCAACAATGGCTGGCTGAACTGCCCTGCAAACGAAGAATTGATCTTCGATCGCAGCCTCGAGAACAAGTATGATCGTGCGCTGGCTCTCATGGGTATCAATCCGGTCATGCTGTCACCGCATGCCGGCCATAGCTGAGCCGATTTGCGTTGTTTTGGAACGAAGTAGCGTGCGTGACGTTTTCCCGACAGAGCGACGGCAATTCCGCTGTCGCAGCCAAGGAGGCGTCAGACATGAGCAGCACGACCGACAAGGTGTCCGGTAAGGCGAACGAAATTGCCGGCAAGGCCAAGCAGATGGCCGGCAAGGCGACGAATGACAAGGAAATGCGCGCCAAGGGCGCTGCACAGGAAGCCAAGGGTAAGGTGCAAACCGCCGTTGGCAAGGCCAAGGATAAGGTCAAGGGAGCGGTGGACCGGATGTGACCGGCTGCTTGTTTTTGTCAATCCATGGTCGCTGCTCCGTCTGAATTGACGTCGAAGCGGCGATGTTGGGAGGAGGAGCCTGTTACGGAAACGTGGCAGGCTCTTTATTGCCTGCCAATAAGTTTTCCGAGGGGAGCATGCGGCTTTTCACGTGCGATCATTGCGGACAGCCTGTTCATTTCGATAACAGGCAATGCATTCGATGTGGTCATCAGCTCGGTTTCGTCCCGGATCGCTTGGCGATATATGCCCTGGAAGCAGAAACTGAGACGAACTGGTACCCGGTCTCCGAACAGACCCGGCATGTTCGCTTCTGCGCGAATGCCGAACTCGATATCTGCAATTGGCTCATTGATGCGGACGATCCGCAGCCCTATTGCGTTGCATGTCGGCACAATCGTCTCGTGCCGAACACCGGCACGCAACAGGGTATAGATCGCTGGCGGCGCATCAGCCAGGCGCAGCGGCATTTGTTTTATTCGCTCTTGCGGTGGAACCTGCCGCATCCCGATCGGCAGCAGGACCCCGAAGGTGGGCTCGTCTTCGATTTCCTGGAGGATGAGGTGCAGGGCAATACCGTGGTCCCGGCGATGACCGGTCACGAGGAGGGACTGATCGCCATTCGGGCCGCCGAGGCCGACGATGTGACGCGCGAACAGGCGCGCACCTTGATGAACGAGCCCTATCGCACCTTGCTCGGCCACTTCCGCCACGAGACCGGTCATTTCATCTGGAACAAGCTTGTCCGCGATCGTGGACAATTCGATGCCTTTCGCGCCGTCTTCGGCGACGAGCGCGCCGATTATGGCGCCGCACTCCAGGCCCATTACGACCATGGCCCGCCTGCAAGCTGGCAGGAAAGTTTCATCAGCGCCTATGCCAGCTCCCATCCCTGGGAGGATTTCGCCGAATGCTTTGCGCATTATCTGCACATCGTCGATACGCTGGAAACGGCGCGTTCCTTCGGCCTGGCGATCGATCCCCATCGCTATCACGACATGGCGGCCGAGGTGGATTTCAATCCTTACAAGGCAGAAAGCGCCGAGCAGCTCGTCAGCGCCTGGATCCCTTTGAGCGTAGCGATCAATTCCATCCAGCGCAGCATGGGGCAGCCGGATTCCTATCCCTTCATTCTTTCGCCGCCGGTGGTCGCGAAGCTCGACTATATCAGGGAATTGATCGACAACGCCTGATGAGGCGCCGCACATCGTCGAAGGCGGTTCGCGAAGGCCTCAGGCGCGCTTCGTCAGCGGAAAGCGTTCCTTGAGCAGACGGATCACCGAATCCGAGCCCATCGGCGGACCAAAGATGAAACTCTGGCCGTAGCTGCAGCCGATCTTGGCGAGCTCCAGCGCATCCTCTTCCGATTCGATGCCCTCGGCGACGACCCGCATATTGAGTTCGCGCGCCATGGAAATGACCGAGCGCAACAGGACAGCCTTCTTGTCGCTATCGTCGCGGACCATCGCCTTGTCGAGCTTGATCGTATCGAAGGGGAAGCGGGTGAGATAGGCGAGCGAGGAATAGCCGGTGCCGAAATCATCGAGCGCCAAACCGATGCCGGCTTCGCGTAGCTTGTCGAGCACGAGCCGCGCCTGTTCCGGATTCTCCATCACCTGCGATTCCGTCAGCTCCAGCTTGATGCGGCTTGGATCGCAATGGGTCTTGGCGAGCAGGGCGCGGATATCGTCGTAAAGCTCGTTGTTGAGCAGCTGCACGCTGGAAAGGTTGATGGAGACGAACAGCGGCAAGTCGCCAGTCTGTCGTTGCCATGCCTTGAGGTCGTTCGTTGCCTGCTCCAATGCGAACATGCCGAGCGGACCGATGATGTCGGAAGCCTCCGCGATCGGGATGAATTCCGATGGCGGAATGTTACCGCGCTTCGGATGCTCCCAGCGCATCAGCGCCTCGAAACCTGCGATTTCTGCATCCTCAAGCCGAACGATCGGCTGATAGACGAGCGAAAGCTCCTTGCGTTCGACGGCGCGGCGCAGATCGGTTTCGAGCTGCAGCCGGTCGGTGCCGAAGCTGCGGAAGGCAGGTTGGAAAGGTTCGACGCGGTTGCCGCCGGCGCGCTTGGCGCGATACATGGCGAGTTCCGCATCGCTCAGCATCCCGGCCGCATTTTCCTGCTGGTCGACCCACGAGGTCAACCCGACCGATGCCGTCAAAATGATCTCGCGGTTGGCGAAATTGATCGGCACCATGATCGCCTTGCTGATCGCGTCGGCGAAGTCGGCGACCTTGGCGGGATCGCGTTCGGAAACGAGGATGAGGCCGAACTGGTCGCCCGAAAGACGCGCCAGCGTATCCTGCGGCTTCATCAGGCGGCGAAGGCGACGGGTCAATGCGATTAGGATATTGTCGCCTGCGGCAAAGCCAAGCGTATCGTTGACGAGTTTATAGCGATCGATGTCGATGACCATAACCGTCGGCCGCAATTGATTTCCATCGGAAGCCAGCGTCAGAACGGCTTGCAAGCGATCGAGGAAGACCTGACGGTTCGGGAGCCCGGTCAGATTGTCGTGCACAGCGTCGTGCAGCAATCGTTCGACTGAATTCTTTTGTTCGGTAATGTCGACGATCGTGCCGACGCAGCGAATGATCTCGCCGTTCGACCCCAGCACCGGCCGGGCGCGGATCGACAGCCAGTGGAAATGTCCATCCTCCGCGCGGATGCGGAATTCATGGTTCAATCGACCGCGCCGATGCTCCAGAAGGACGTCGAGCGTCGCTCGGAAGCGGTCGCGGTCGTCGGGATGCAGCCGCGGCAGCCAGTTGCGCGCCGCGCCATGCATGGTTCCGGGCGAGAGGCCGAGCTTCACCGAGATATCGGGCGTCGTCACTACGCGGTCGCGCGCCACGTCCCAGTCCCATACGGTATCGCCGGAGCCCGTCAGCGCCAGGGACTGCCGCTCCAGATCCGAGAACAGGCCCTGCTGGAAGGCGCCGCCGGCAAAGGCGTGCTGCATGACGGTGAAGCCGATCAGCAGGACGATGAGAACGAGGCCGCCGCCGAGTGCCGGCTGGATGATGTCATTGTCGAGCTTGCCCATGACCGTCATCCAGGCGCCGAACAGCCAGACGAGGATCAGCGCCCAGGCCGGCACGAGCAGGATGGCCCGGTCATAACGGCTGAAGCCGAGATAGATGATGAGTAGCAGGCCGGCTGTTGCCGTCAGCGCCAGCGACAGCCGCGCAATGCCCGCAGCAATCGACGGATCGTAGATCGCCACGCCGAAGAGGAGGGCAAGGCCAAGCACCCAGGCAAGTGTCACATAACCGAGATGGGCGTGCCAGCGATTGAGATTGAGATAGGTGAAGAGGAAGATCACCAGGCTCGACGCGAGTGCCACTTCCGCACAGGCGCGCCATATTCGCTGGTCGCTTGACGTGATGCTGATGAGCTTGCCGAGGAAGCCGAAGTCCACGCAGATATAGCCGAGCACCGCCCAAGCGAGCGCCGCCGTGGCCGGCAGCATCGACGTGCCCTTGACGACGAAAAGAATGGTCAGGAACACCGCTAGCAGGCCGGCAATCCCGAGCACGATGCCGCGATAGAGCGTGAAGGCGTTGACCGTATCCTTGTAGGCGTTTGGTTCCCAGAGATAGAGCTGCGGCAGGTTCGGTGACGAAAGTTCGGCAACGAAGGTGACGACGGCGCCGGGGTTCAACGTGATACGGAAGACGTCAGCCTCGTCGCTCGGCTGACGATCGAGCGCAAAACCTTCGCTCGGCGTGATCGCGACGATGCGCTGCGAGCCGAGATCGGGCCAGAAGACCTTTGAATTCACGAGACGGAAATGCGGCGCGACGATGACGCGCTCAAGCTGCTCTTCGGAAACGTTGGCGAGCGCGAAAACCGCCCAGTCGCCCTGATGATTGGGTGAAGAGGAGCGAACCTCGATGCGGCGGCGGATGCCGTCGGCGCCGGCCGCTGTCGAAACCTGGAAGGCTTCACCCTGATTGGTGTAGATTTCGGTCGTCGCTGTGAGATCGAGAGCAGTATCGTCGCGCGAGATCTTCACGGGCTCGGCTGCATCGGCCATCCCGGCGATCAACAGCAGCATGGCGGCCGCGAGCGTTGCGATCACGGCGCATAGCCGGCGGGCCGTTGGCCACGTCTGCATCATTCCGGCGATCATCGCTGGTCGAAGCTTCGGTTCGGGTTGGTGTCGGATGCCAACCTTGAAAACATCACATGGTCGCGCCACTGACCGTTGATTTTAAGATAACCGCGCAAATGACCTTCCCGCTGGAAACCGGCTTTTTCCAAAAGCCGCATGCTACGCTCGTTATCCGGAATACAGGCTGCTTCAATTCGGTGCAACTCAAGTCCGGAAAAGATATAGGGTATAACCAACTGAAGTGCGGCGAACATATGGCCCTGACCGGAGTAGCGCTCGCCCATCCAATATCCGATCATGCAGCTCTGCGCAGCACCTCGGCGAATATAGCCGATCGTGATGCCGCCAACCAGCGTCATGTTTTCCCTGAGAAAAATGAAGAGCGGTATGGCCTGGCCGGAGCTGTATTCCTGCTTTCCGCGGATGATGCGTGCCCGATAGGCGCCCTCGGTCAGCTCGTCGTGTCGCCAGGTAGGCTCCCAGGGTTCGAGAAAGCGCCGGCTTTCCGCCCGAAGCTTATGCCATTGATTGAAATCGGAGTAGCGCGGCAAACGCAGCAAATAATTGTCGTTTTCGAGTTCAACCGCGTCCGTATGACGTGAGAGAAACCGAAAGACAGATTTTTGCATGCCGCCAAGCACTCCCCCGAGAATTGCACCCATAGGCCCGCGGCGTGCCCTTAGCCGCTTGCGCTTCTGGAGGCAGGGACGGGCGCCGACAGCGAGGTTACGATGTCCTCCATCGGCGCGAGCTGCTCCAGCGGCCCGATCGCAGAAAGCGTCGGTACTGTATCGAAGAACAGGCGGCCGGCAAGATCCGTCAGGCGGTCGATCGTGATGCCTTCCAGGCGCTCCAGCATCTCCTGGTTCGGGATGGGGCGGCCATAAAGCATCATCTGTCTTGCGACCTGGCCAGCGCGGGCGGCCGGGCTTTCTTGGCCCATCAGCAGCTGTGCGCGGATCTGGGCGCGGGCGCGCTCGATTTCCTGCTGCTGAATGTCATGCGAGGATTTATGCAGCTCGTCGACAATGACGGGCAGCAGTTCCGGCAGGTTCTCGCCGCCGGTCGCCGCATGGATGCCGAAGATGCCCGTGTCGGAGAAGCCCCAATGAAAGGCATAGACCGAATAACAGAGGCCGCGGAATTCGCGCACTTCCTGGAACAGGCGCGAGGACATGCCACCTCCGAGGATATTGGCCAGGATCTGCGAGCAGTAGAAATCGCGGGTATGATAGGCGCGGCCTTCGAAGCCGAGCAGGATCTGCGCATCCATCAGGTCGCGGGTTTCGCGAATGTTGCCGCCGATATAACGCGCCGGTTCGATAACGGGCGGAGCGGACGGTTTGATCGGCAGGCTGGAGAAGCGCTCTTCGACCTGACGCACGAAGCTTTCATGATCGACTGCGCCGGCCGCCACGACAAACATGCGGTCGGTCGTGTAGTTGCGGCCGAGATAATGGCGGATCTGTTCCGGCGAGAAGGAGACGACGGTCTCCGGTGTGCCGAGAATGGCGCGCCCAAGCGTCTGGCCGCGATAGGCGACCTCGGAAAACTTGTCGAAGACGACATCGTCGGGCGTGTCGTTCGCGGCATTGATTTCTTGCAGGATGACCTGCTTTTCGCGTGCCAGCTCTTCCTCGTCGAAAGCGGATTCCGTCAGGATATCGGCAAGGATATCGACGGCGAGCGGCACATGATCCTTCAGCACGCGGGCATAATAAGACGTGGTTTCCGTCGAGGTGGCGGCGTTGACTTCTCCGCCGACATTCTCGATTTCCTCGGCGATCTGCCGGGCGGAGCGCCGCGCTGTGCCCTTGAACGCCATATGTTCGAGCAGATGCGCGATACCGTGTTCTGCCTCGGTTTCGTTACGCGAACCCGACTTGATCCAAACGCCGAGTGCCACGCTTTCGAGGTGTGGCATCGATTGGGTCGCTACTGTCAGCCCGGACGCTAGCCGGGTGCACTCCACTGTCATCGCCTGTCTTTCCGCGTCTGTTATTCGCCGGTCCGGGCATGCTTGCCGATAAAGCTTTCAACGGCTTTAAGTTCCGGATCGAGAATGTCGAAACGCTCCTCCCTGGTCATTAGACCAGCAAGCCACGTCGGAAGCGCCGGGTCAATACCGGATGCGGATTTTACTGCGGCGGGGAATTTTGCCGGGTGGGCCGTCGCAAGCGTCACCATCGGGCTGCTGGGGCGCTCGTTCTTGTCCGCAATGAAGACGCCGATCGCCGTATGCGGGTCGAGCAGATAGCCTGTGTCGGCAAGGGTTTTGCGGATCGTTTCGGCCACCTGCTTCTCGCTCGCGCGGCCGGCGCGGAAGTCCTTCTTGATAAGCTTCAGGGCTTCTTCGCTGACTGAAAATCCGTTCGACTGCTTCAGGCTTTCCATGGCAGCGCGCACCTTGGAGGCATCCCGGCCGTTGGCCTCGAACAGCAGGCGCTCGAAATTGGAGGAGATCTGGATATCCATCGACGGCGAGGTGGTGGCTTTTACCGAGCGCATCTCATAGCGGCCTGACTTCAGCATGCGCGCCAGAATATCGTTCTCGTTGGTGGCGATGACCAGCTTTTCGATCGGCAGGCCCATGCGCTTGGCGACGTAGCCGGCGAAAATGTCGCCGAAATTGCCCGTCGGCACCGTGAAGGAAATCTTTCGGTCAGGGCCGCCGAGAGCAACAGCGGTGGTGAAATAGTAGACCACCTGCGCCATGATTCGCGCCCAGTTGATGGAATTGACGCCGGAGAGCCTCACCTTGTCGCGGAAGGGGGCATCGTTGAACATGGCTTTGACGAGGTTCTGGCAATCGTCGAAATTGCCCTTGATGGCCAGCGCATGCACATTCGCTGCCGTCGACGTGGTCATCTGCCGCTGCTGTACCGGCGAGACTTTTCCATGCGGGAAGAGAATGAAGATATCGGTGCGCTCGCGTCCGGCAAAGGCGTCGATTGCCGCGCCGCCGGTATCGCCCGAGGTCGCGCCGACGATGGTCGCCCGCTGGCCGCGCTTCTCCAGCGCATAGTCCATCAGCCGCGCCAGCAGCTGCATGGCGACATCCTTGAAGGCGAGCGTGGTGCCGTGGAAAAGCTCCATGACGAAGCTGTTCGGTCCGGTCTGGACGAGCGGCGCCACGGCCGGATGCCGGAACGTAGCGTAGGCATCATCGATCATGCCGCGGAAGACATCTGCCGGGATCTCGCCATTGGTAAAGGGCGAGAGGACGGCGAAGGCGACATCCTGATAGCTCTTGCCGCGAAAGGCGCGGATTTCCTTCTTCGTCAGGACCGGCCATTCACGGGGAACATAGAGCCCGCCGTCACGAGCAAGGCCGGCCAGAAGAGCGTCGCAGAAGCCAAGGGCAGGGGCTTCTCCCCGCGTTGAAATGTAGTCCACGGTCTAGAATTCCTTTGGTCGCAAAATTGCCTGAGTGATCGATTGAGAGGGTAGAGGAACGAAGCGACGGCGGCCGGTCTTTTTGCGTCGGATCAGCCGCGTGGTTTTCGCGTTTGCGCAAGGCGCGTGGGATCGGCGCCATGTGGCGTCTGTTTGTGGCAATGTGTCGATCTCGAAAAGTGAGCCAAAACGGTGTCTACCCAATCGATTTTTCGCTGCGTCGCTGGTATAGACCATCGCCAAGTGTCATAAAAGGCCCGTTTGACAGGCTGCAGGCCGATTATATGAAATATATGGAGAGGGTGGAATTATAGTGTTTGGCAAGGTTTCGCGTCGTCTTTTCTCCGCTTCGCTTCTGGCATTCCTGACGGGTTGCAGCACTCTCGGCATCGGCGGCAACAGTGAAAAACAGCCGGCAACGGATGTAACGGTAGCGCCGCAAACCGGAGCCACGACTGCCGCACCTACGGGCGGCCAGACCTATGTTGCCGGCAAGTGCCCGCAGGCGGTCATCCGCGACGAGGATTCGGTCTATCGCACCTACGCCAAGGGCGCCAAGGACGATCCGAACCAGCTAGTCTATCAGGCTTCGCTGGCGCAGGCGACCCGCCAGTGCACCACCGATGGAACAAGCCTCGGCATTCACGTCGTGGCGCAGGGGCGCCTGGTTGCTGGTCCCATGGGCAGCTCCGGCAAGGTAACCCTGCCGATCCATGTTGCGGTCATGGACAATGACAACGCGCTCTATAGCAAGACCATCATGTATACGGCGGAAATCCCGCCGGGCGAAAGCACGGCGCAGTTCCTCTTCACGGATGACGACATCCAGGTTGCCGGCGGCTCGGGCGGCTTCACCATCGTCCAGATCGGCTTCGATCAAGGCCCGCAGAAGCCGGCAAAGGGCGAGAAGCCAGCGCGCAAGAAGCGTCACTAAGGTTGGAGCAGTAGGCAGTAGGCAGTAGGCAGTAGGAAAAGATCACCTTGTCCCTGCTGCCGCCGGCACTATAGCCGCAACATTTATTGCCTATTGCCTATTGCCTCAGAGCACGCCGTCCCATTCGGCGAGTGCCATGACGACCCCCGGTAAGTCGGCCATGCGGCTGACGACGGTTTCGGCGCCGGCATCGGTCAGCCGATCGGCGTGCGAAGGATAGGTGTGTGATGCGCCGGTGAAGCCGATGACGCGCATGCCGGCGGCACGTGCCGCCTGAACGCCGTGGACCGAATCTTCGACGACGATCGTATTGGCCGGGCTGACATTCATCTGCTTGGCGCCATGCAGGAAGATGTCCGGCTTGGGCTTTACGCGGTCGGCGCCGAGATCCTTGGCGGAAAAGATATTAGGAGCAAACAGTTTGAGGTAGCCGACCTTCGTCAGCATCATCTCGATGCGGGCGAAGCTGGAATTCGAGCAGATGCAGCGCGGTATCGGCAGGCGTGACAGCGCCAGCGGAACGCCAGGGATAGGCTGAACGTCGCTGGCAAGCGCCAGGTCGAGCAGCTTTTCCGATTTGTCGAGCAGCGAAGCGGAGAGGGGAATACTGGCCTCGCGCTCGACTTCGAACAGGATGTTGCGCCAGGTCATGCCGGCGAAGCGTTCACCCATTTCCTCGGTGCTGATCGGATAGCCCGCATCGGTCAGCAGTTTGGATTCGACTTGTGCCGCGATGATTTCCGAATCGACCAGAACGCCGTCGCAGTCGAAGATGATGAGGTCGAAGCCATTGCTCATGAAATTGCTGCCTTTGATGTGGCTGAGTTCGGCACGCTCCAGGAAACCATTGATGTTTCGGGGCATGCTCTGAAAAATGACCGCCGGGCTTTACACGATATGTCGGCAAAGCTCAACCAATTGGCGGGCATGACTGCGCTGCAGTGAGCGAAAAGGTCGAAATGCGCAAAAGAGGTGATGACGATTTCTTGTCGCTCGATATCGGCCCTCGACATCGGATTGGCCCGCCTTTAAGGATCGGCCATGGCCAAGGAGCGCGACGACACCATTGCCAGCCGCATCAGCCGGGTGCTTGCCGACCGCATCATCCGCGGCGAGATCGCGCCCGATGCCCGCCTGCGGCAGGATCACATCGCCGAGGAGTTCGGCACCAGCCATGTGCCCGTGCGCGAGGCGTTCCGGCGGCTCGAGGCGCAGGGGCTGGCGATCAGCCTTCCGCGTCGCGGCGTGCGCGTCGCCTCCTTCGATCTCAAGGAGGTCCGCGAGGTCGCGGAGATGCGCGCAGCCCTTGAAGGTCTTGCACTCAAGCATGCGGCCCCGCATCTGACGTCAGCCATTCTGGACGAGGCCGAGCAGGCGACACGCGATGGCGATGCCGCCGGTGATGTCCATGCCTGGGAGGAAGCAAACCGCCGTTTCCATCGCCTGATCCTGGCGCCTTGCGGCATGGCGCGTCTTCTTGCCGCTATCGATGATTTGCATGCGGCGAGCGCCCGCTTTCTCTTTTCTGCCTGGCAATCCGGCTGGGAAAAACGCACGGATCATGACCACCGCGCCATTCTGGCGGCGCTGCGCCAAGGGCGGGCAGACGAGGCGGCTGCTATTCTGCAGAAGCATGTGCAATGGATCGGCCGCGCGCCGGTGCGCACACCTACCGGATCGACACGCGACGCCTTTGCAATCGTCGGCTAAAAATTATAGATAATTTTGAGATGCCTTGTAGGGCGTGCCTCGCGAACTGTACTCCGCGCGGAGTTTCTTCGTTTTGCCGCTGCTGCATCTCGATCAGCATTTCAGCTGCGGTTCGCCGCGCTTTCCGGATTTATTACTCTTATTTTTCAATGGGATTTCGCGCTTACTCAAAATATCCGGAGCTTGCCACTTGCCTGATTTCGCAATCTCTCTCATAAAATAGATGAGACTCAAAAATTATCTATAATTTTGAAAGGAGAGCCTATGTCCCTGTTGCAGCATCACGATGAAGTCGCTTTCGATCCGCTTCGCCTTGGTCAGCGTTCGCTTGTTGCCAAGACTGTGTTCGTTCTCGCCGGAACACTGATCCTGGCACTCGCATCGCGAATCTCGGTGCCGATGATACCGGTGCCGATCACCATGCAGACATTCGCGATTACCATGATCGGTGCTCTTTATGGCTGGCGTCTTGGCGCAGTTACGGTTCTCGCGTGGCTGGGCGAAGCCGCGATCGGCTTTCCGGTGCTCGCCGGCGGGGCAGGCGGCATTGCGCCCTTCATGGGTCCGACGGCGGGTTATCTCGCATCCTTCCCGATCATCGCAGCCCTCGTCGGCTGGCTTGGCGAGCGAGGTTGGAGCGGCAACCGCGTCGTGCGCAGTTTTCTGGCGCATCTCTCGGCTAACATTCTCTGCCTTGCGATCGGCGGCGCATGGCTTGCAGCGCTGATCGGTGCGGAAAAAGGCTGGCTGCTTGGCGTGGCGCCCTTCATCCTCGGCGCCGTCCTTAAGTCCGCGCTTGCAGCCGCAGTGCTGAAGACCATTCAGGTCTATAGCGGCAAGGCGCGTCTGAATTGACCGTCAGGCTTCGCGCCCATCATCTGCTCTGCATGCTGACCTTCGTTGGTGAAGGCTATACCTCAGCCTTCACCGACAATTATCGCCGCATCGCCGAGCGGCTGTCGGAAGGGGAGAAGATCAAACTGGTCTCCGGCCCCGATGACATCTGCGCTCCGCTCCTGAACGGGGAGGAGCCACACTGCTTCAAGGCTTCGGTCATCGAGCGGGATGCAACTGCCCTTGCCGATGTCGCGGCCTTGCTGGGCGAAGAGATCGGCATAGGCACAGTGCTGGTGCCTGATGCCATCCTGCTTTCTAAGCTTCGCCGCAATTTCGCCGGCGGTGAAATCCGTCATGCCTGCATCGGCTGCGAATGGGGCGACCTCTGCAGCCGCATTGCTGCAAGCAATTTCAGCGGTGTCCTGATCAAGGCAGCTTAAGGCGTGTTATCCAGCTCTGGCTGTGAGGCCTCTGGCTGCCGGGCGCCATCGCTCAACTCAAGTGGAAAGAGCGCCAAAAAGCGGCGCTCGCCCTCGGGCGTGAAGAAGATCGAGCGGCTGTTTTCGGTTCGCCGCGCCCAACCCTTGTCGAGAAAATTCGAAAGCAGCGCCTTGCCGAGGCTGCCGGCGAGATGCGCGCGCCGCTCGCTCCAATCCAGGCAGGATCGGCAAAGCGGGCGGCGGCTCGAGCGCAATCCGGAGACGTCGATGCCGATCGTTCCAAGATGCCTTTCGCCATCGGCCGTCAGGCTCAGACCTTCGCCCACCGCGGAGATCGACCCGGCCTCGATCAGGCTGTCGAGCATGCGCACGCCGTAATCGCCGGCCAGGTGGTCGTAGCAGATGCGTGCCTTGCGCAAGGCCGGCTCTTTCGGGCCGGGGCGATGGCGCAGATGGCCGCGCGTTGCGGCAAAACCCATGATACCCTCGAGCAGCTTGCCGACGCGATCGTCTGCCAGCGTGAAGTAGCGATGGCGGCCCTGCTTGCGTTGTGTCAGCAGGCCTCCCGCTTCGAGCTTGGAAAGATGGGCGCTCGCGGTCTGCAACGTCACGCCTGCGGCGGCCGCAAGTTCCGTTGCGGTCAACGCCCGGCCGCCCATCAGCGCTGTCAAAATGTTCGCTCGCGCCGGATCGCCGATCAGCGAGCCGATCTGTGCTATGTCTGGACCTTCCTTCATACTTCGATCGTAACCGAACCATCTCCGTGCTGCAATGTGCGAAAACAGCGACATCAGCAAAGGAGAAAAACTCATGATCACCTGTCTCATCCGTTATCAGATCGACCCGTTCAAGCAGGACGCCTTCGCAGAGTATGGCAAAGCCTGGGGCCAGGTCATCCCACGCAATGGCGCGGACCTGATCGGCTATTTCGCTCCGCATGAAGGCTCGCTGACGACGGCCTATGGCATCTACAACATCGAAAATCTCGCCGCCTACGAGGCTTATCGCAAGAGCCTAGCCGCCGATCCGCTAGCGCGGGCCAATCTCGATTTTGCCCGCCGCGAACGCTTCATCTTGCAGGAAGATCGCATTTTCCTGAAGAATGTCTCGCTGCCGCATGCTCCGAGGGTATCGCCGTGATCGCAGTTATTTTCGAAGTCATTCCCCATCCCGACGAACGCCAGCACTATCTCGATATTGCCGCAGGGCTGCGTTCGGAACTGGAAGCGATCGACGGTTTCGTCTCCATCGAACGTTTCGAAAGCCTGACCCAGCCGGGCAAGATCCTGTCGCTGTCCTTCTGGCGCGACGAGGCCGCCATTCGCCAATGGCGAAACCGCGAGGCCCATCGCGCCGCCCAGAAAGCGGGGCGCAAGACAGTCTTTGCCGACTATCGTTTGCGTGTCGCGCAGGTGCTTCGCGATTACGGGATGACGGAACGGGCCGAAGCGCCCGACGATAGCCACGCAGTACACGACATCTAGGGCTTTCAAAGCGATAGCGCCTTTCGATGAGGCCTGCATTCCCGGCGGTTTCGTTGGGAATGCAGAAAATATGACGCCGCTTTAGCCTTTGGTAACCAAGTTAGGTAACCATAACACTCAGTTAAGAGCACCGAGTAAGTGTAACAGCGAGTATCACATGGCGTCAGTTTTCCCGCTTGCCGACCTCAGGACTTCAGCCGTTCCGGGGTCCTGGATCGACACGATCATCAAGGGCGATTGCGTGGCCGCTCTTGAGGCACTGCCCAATCAATCCGTCGACGTCATCTTCGCCGACCCACCATACAATCTCCAGCTTGGCGGCACGCTGCATCGTCCGGACCAGTCGCTTGTCGATGCAGTCGATGACGAATGGGACCAGTTCGCCTCTTTCGAAGCCTACGACGCCTTCACCCGCGCCTGGCTGCTCGCCTGCCGCCGCGTGCTGAAGCCAACGGGCACGATCTGGGTCATCGGCTCCTATCACAACATCTTCCGCGTCGGCGCGACGCTGCAGGATCTGAACTTCTGGATCCTCAACGACATCGTCTGGCGCAAGACCAACCCGATGCCGAATTTCAAGGGCCGCCGCTTCCAGAACGCGCATGAGACGATGATCTGGGCGAGCCCGAACGCCAAGGCGAAGGGCTATACCTTCAACTATGATGCGATGAAGGCCGCCAACGACGATGTGCAGATGCGCTCCGATTGGCTGTTTCCGATCTGCAGCGGCAATGAGCGGCTGAAGGGCGACGACGGCAAGAAGGTGCATCCGACGCAGAAGCCGGAAGCGCTGCTGGCCCGTGTCATCATGGCCTCGTCTAAGCCTGGCGACATCATTCTCGATCCCTTCTTTGGATCGGGAACGACGGGCGCGGTTGCCAAGCGCCTCGGCCGCCACTTTGTCGGCATCGAGCGCGAGCAGGATTATATCGATGCGGCCAGCGCCCGCATTGCAGCCGTTGAACCGCTCGGCAAGGCAGAACTGACCGTCATGACCGGCAAGAAGGCGGAAGTGCGCGTTGCGTTCAACGTTCTGATCGAGAGCGGCCTCATCAAACCCGGTCAGGTGCTGACCGATGCAAAGCGCCGCTATAGTGCCATCGTGCGGGCTGATGGCACGGTCGCTTCCGGCGGCGAGGCCGGTTCCATTCATCGCCTTGGCGCGAAAGTTCAGGGCCTTGATGCATGCAATGGGTGGATGTTCTGGCATTTCGACGACGGCCGTTCCCTGCGTCCGATCGACGAACTCAGAGCCATCATCCGCAGCGATCTGGCCAAGGTTGAATAGCCTCAGCCATTTCCGGCAAACATATCCGCCTTCTTCCGCCGTGTACCTCCAGTCAGGGAAGAAGGTGAAATGCGCAGGGCCTTGCCGGACGATCTATCCGGCAAGGCCCTGCGCGTCTTTAGTTTCAGATTTTAGAAGTCCTGGTAATCCGTGACATCCACGCGCACGACGCGGCCGTCCTCGTTAAAGGTAATCGTTTCCTCGCCTTCGCGGATCAGCGGCTTGCCCGTCTTGCTATTGGTTGCGCGGACAGACCAAACGGCACGGCCGGACAGTGGGGTCAGCGTCTCCACCAGCGAGTTGGATGCGGTCTGATCCGGATAGGTGTCGAAATAGCCGCGGAAGGCTTCCATGATCGCCGCGCGGCCGGCAAGGCTGCCGACGCCGTTGGAGACATAGGTCGCATCCTCGGCGAAGAAATTTTCGATCGCCTCATAGTCGAGGCGGTTGATCGCGTCATGGAACAGCTCAATGCGTTCTGCGGGATCGAAGGTCATCGGCTTAAACCTTTATGCCATGGGCGGCGAGATCGCTGCGCAGCTTCTCGGCGCCGGTGAAGTGAACAGCATGCCAGCCGGCAGCGCGCGCGCCTTCGACGTTCGGATAGGAATCGTCGATGAAGATCGTCGAGGCCGGGTCAAGACCGAAGCTCTTGGCGTGGGTAGCATAAATCGCGACATCCGGCTTGATCAGGCCGATATCGCCCGAAACCGTCACGCCGCGCGGCTTCTTGAGGAAGGGATAGCGCTCCTGCGCCTCGCGAAAGGTATCGGAGGCAAAATTGGTCAGCATGGTGACGTCGCGGCCTTCCGCGATAAACTGTTCCAGAATGGCGACGCTGTCGTCATAGGCATGCGGAACCATCTCATGCCAATATTTACGGAAGCTGCGGATTTGCTCTTCCCGTTCGGGGTGATCGGCGATCAGCAACGCTTCGGCATCGCTCCAGGTGCGGCCGCGATCCTGCTCAAGGTTCCATTCATGAGTGCAGACATTAGCGAAAAACCATTCACGCTCGGCATCGTCCGGAATGATCCGGCTGTAGGGAAGGTTTGGATCATAGTGGAGGAGAACCTTGCCGATATCGAAAACGATGTGCCGTATTTCCGTCGTCATGAATGAATTCCTGATTTTTGGTCTAAACGCATTTTTGCGAACGCATTGGGAATAGCCTGAGCGATTGCTTTTTTCATGACTGTCGGGAGTGCCTGCTCTTCAAGATTTGTAACCGGCGCCCACCATCCGTCATGGTTGTCACTCTGCGTCACCGACTTGGCACGCCAAATCGACAATCTCAATTCGAAATGCGTGAAGACATGCGTCACCGTGCCTGCCGGCTGCCAGTCGGCAGGGAAGGGCGCGGCCTCGATGCCGGTCTCGCCGTCGATCCGCGCCGTCCAGCCGGTCGTCGGAACCTCGGTCATGCCGCCGAGCAACCCCCTTTCCACACGCCGCCGCAGGAAGATTTCCCCCTCATCATTGACGGCGACGAAGGCCGCGCCCTGGCGTACCGGCTTTTCCTTCTTGGCTGCCTTGACCGGGAAACGTTCGGGATCATGTGCAGCCAGCGCCTGACAGGCGCCGTTGAAGGGACAGAGCGAACAGACCGGACGCTTCGGCGTACAGATCGTCGCACCGAGATCCATCATCGCCTGGGCGAAATCGCCCGGCCGGTCGGCGGGCGTCAGTAAGGCCACTCTCTGCTTCATCAACGGCTTGGCGCCAGGCAACGGTGTCGAAATCGCATAGAGCCGGGAAATGACGCGCTCCACATTGCCGTCCATCACTGCCGCCTGGCGGTTGAACGCGATGGCAGCGACGGCGGCGGATGTATAATCGCCGATACCGGGAAGCGCTCGCAGACCCTCCTCGGTATCGGGAAAGCGGCCGTCATGCTTCGCTGCAACCGCCTCGGCGCATTTCTTCAGGTTGCGGGCGCGGGCATAATAGCCGAGCCCCGCCCAGGCCGCCATGACCTCTTCATTCGCAGCCGCGGCGAGATCGTTGACGGTTGGCCAGCGCTCCAGGAATTTCGCAAAATAGGATTTGACCGCCGGCACGGTCGTCTGCTGCAGCATCACTTCCGAGAGCCAGATGCGATAGGGATCGGGCTTCACGCCGCGCGCGGCCATCGGCGGCGAGACGCGCCAGGGCAGGTCGCGGTGGTGGCGGTCGTACCAGGCAAGCAGCGATGCGGCCGTGGGGAATTCTAAAGTCGTCGTCATGATTTGCCGCGTCGAGGGGAAGTGCTCTATACTTGGCCAAGCTGTGTCGGGCGATCAAGGTGCCGGACGCATAAAGCCTGTGTAGAGACCCAGTTGAAATGAGTTATCCCCGAAAAGGCGAAAAGCAGATTTCCGAGCTGACCAACGGCATTGTCGATCCCGTGCTGGCAAAGCGCGCAGGTATCAATACAACGCTGCTCGGCTGCTGGGACGAGATCGCCGGCGAGGACTTTGCCGATTGCACACGGCCGGAGAAGATCGCGTGGGCGAAGCGAAGCGGTCCCGGCATGGACGACCGCTATCAGCCTGGCGTGCTGACGATCGCCTGCGAGGGCGCCCGCGCGCTCTTCTTGACGCATGCCCAGGGCGAACTCATCCAGCGCATCAACAGCTTCTTCGGCTTCTATGCCGTCAACCAGATCCGCATCGTGCAGAAGCCGGTCTCGGTTGCCTCCAAACGCTCCCGCACGCCGCCGCCGCTGAAGGGCGAGGCGGCGCGCAAGCTGGCCGACATGATGAACGGCATCGAGGATGAGAAGATCAGGGCCGCCGTCCAGCGCCTGGGTACGGCCATGGCGTGGAAGCGGCGGTAGGAGATAATAGCACTGAATATCGAAACCGGATTGGATATCCGTTCCCGTTTGCTATATTTGTATAGCGAACGGAGTTAGATGTGATGCTGGCCTTAAGGCTTCCGCCGGAAATTGAAGCAAGACTCGATGAGCTCGCCAAGCGTACGGGGCGCAGCAAGAGCTTCTATGCGCGCGAAGCAATTCTCGAGCATCTCGATGATCTTGAGGATATCTATTTGGCGGAAAAGCGTCTCGAAGAGCTTCGCCGTGGTGAGAGTGACACCGTTTCGCTGGCCGAACTGATGGCGCGTTATGGCGTGGCGGATTGAATTTCAACGAGCCGCCGAGCGCGAACTAGACAAACTCGGACATGAGGTTTCCCGACGAATCTTGAAGTTTCTTTACGACCGTGTTGCCAAGCTGGATGATCCGCGTGCCATCGGAGAGGCGCTGAAGGGCTCGGAACTCGGCGATTTCTGGAAATACAGAGTAGGGGATTATCGTATTATCGCGCACATAGAAGATAGAGCCGTGCGGATACTGATCGTTCGAATCGGCAACAGACGTGAAGTCTATCGAAAATAATCCGACCATGCTGTATTCGATACAGCTAATTGTCTCGTTGCGATTCCGGCAGCAATTTTAGCTTTTTGTCTTTCCCCGGTCACAATTCTTTGAAGAAAGTTGGCCAACCGTGCCTTGTTAGCGGCAAGCTGCCGTTATATCGCATGAAACATTCGAAGACCTCTTTCAACGACGGGTGACTCTATGCCGATGTCCGACATGCTCTTGACCAAACGCCACCTGCTGGGCGGTTCTGCCGTTGCAGCCCTTTCCGTGGCGTTCTCTGCCGTTGCAGGCACCGCATCCGCCGCAACTGCAGAAGACGAAGTGCCGCCGTCGGACGGCAATGTCGACATGAATGAAGTGCTGAAGCCCGGCCCGCTGCCGGAGATCGCACTCGGCAAGGAAGATGCGCCGGTCAAGATCGTGGAATACATGTCGCTGACCTGCCCGCACTGCGCGCATTTTGCCGTCACGACCTTCGACACGATCAAGCAGAAATATGTCGATACCGGCAAGGTTCGCTTCATCATCCGCGAATTCCCCTTCGATCCGCGCGCTGCCGCAGCCTTCATGCTGGCCCGCTGCGCCCCGCAGGAACAGTACATGCCGATGGTCGAAATGCTCTTCAAGCAGCAGATCGCTTGGGCTTCTCCAGATGTCGACGGCCGTGCCGCATTGCTCCAAATGTCGAAACTCGCTGGTTTTACTGAGGATAGCTTCACGAAATGCTTGACGAACCAGAAGCTTCTGGATGATGTCAATTCCGTACGGGAACGCGCAGCCAAGGATTTCGGCGTCAATGCGACGCCGACCTTCCTGATCAATGGCAAGCGCTATGCAGGGGACATGTCTGTTGCTGCCATGTCGAAGCTTATCGACAGCCTGCTCTGATCCGCGCCTTTTTACATCACAGGCGGGCGGCCGAGATCGCACGCCTGTTTTCCATTACCTCCCTCTCGAGGGGGGAGGTCGCGTGGAACGCGCGGGTGGGGGTGATTTCCGGGGTGAACGCATGATTACCCCGCCCTGGATCTTGGGTCCGACTCTGCCCTTCAAGGGGAGGGTGGAGATCAGCCGATGAAATTCAACAGGCTGAGACTTGTCGGCTTCAAATCCTTCGTCGAACCGGCGGAATTCGTCATTGAGCGTGGCCTGACCGGTGTCGTCGGCCCGAATGGCTGTGGCAAGTCCAATCTTGTCGAAGCGCTGCGCTGGGTCATGGGCGAGAATTCCTACAAGAACATGCGCGCGTCCGGCATGGATGACGTGATCTTCTCCGGATCCGGCAATCGCCCGGCCCGTAACACCGCCGAAGTCGGCCTCTACCTCGACAATAGCGATCGCACCGCGCCCGCCGCCTTCAATGACAGCGACGAAATCCAGGTCACGCGCCGCATCGAGCGCGAGCAGGGCTCGGTCTATCGTATCAACGGCAAGGAAGCGCGCGCCAAGGATGTGCAGCTGCTGTTTGCCGATGCTTCCACCGGTGCCCGTTCGCCTTCCATGGTCGGGCAGGGGCGTATTGGCGAGCTGATCCAGGCGAAGCCCCAGGCGCGTCGCCAGTTGCTGGAAGAGGCAGCGGGCATTTCCGGCCTGCACTCGCGCCGCCATGAAGCTGAGCTGCGTCTGCGCGCCGCCGAAGGCAATCTCGAGCGGCTTGACGATGTGACCTCGCAGCTCGAAAGCCAGATCGAGAGCCTGAAGCGGCAGGCGCGGCAGGCCAATCGCTTCAAGATGCTCTCGGCCGATATCCGCGCCCGCGAGGCCATGCTGCTGCATATCCACTGGGTGCAGGCCAAGGAAGCCGAAGCCGACGCCGACAGCGCGCTCAACCAGGCAACAGTGCTCGTCGCCGAAAAGGCGCAAATCCAGATGGAAGCGGCAAAGGCACAGGGCATTGCCAGCTTCAAGCTGCCGGAACTGCGCGACGAAGAGGCGAAAGCCGCCGCCGCTTTGCAGCGTCTGCAGATCGCCCGCTCCCAGCTGGAGGAAGATGTCAACCGCATCCTCCGCCGGCGGGATGAATTGATTCGTCGGCTGGCACAGCTGGCGGAGGACATCAGCCGCGAGCAGCGGCTTGTCGCCGACAACGCTGCTATTTTGGCAAAACTCGACGCGGAAGAAGCCGATCTCGCCGATATTCTTGCCGATTCCGGCAGGCTTGCCGAAGAAACGCGCTTAGCCTTCGAGGAAGCGGCCACCAAGCTCGCCGACAGCGAGCGGATATTTACGACGCTGACCGCAGAACGTGCTGAAGCTGCCGCCGCTCGCAATCAGCTGGAGCGCGCCATCCGCGATCTGGCCGATCGCAAGATGCGGCTCGAGCGACAGGCCGATGAAGCGAACCGCGAGCTTGCCGCCATCGACGAAAAGATGGCCGATCTGCCCGACCCGAGTGAAAAGCGCGACATGGTCGAGGCGGCGGAAAACGTCGTTGCGGATGCGGAAAGCGAGATCCAGCGTGTCGAAGCCGTTCTTGCCAAGGCGCGTGAAACCGAGGCGCTGTCGCGGGGCCCCGTTGAGCAGGCGCGGGCGCGTCTGAATGCGCTGGAAACCGAGGCGCGGACCATTTCCAAGATGCTGGCGGCGGGCGATACGTCCGGTGCCTTTTCCCCTGTCGCCGAAGAGCTGCGTGTCGACCGTGGCTTCGAAACGGCGCTTGGCGCAGCCCTTGGCGATGATCTGGAATCCTCGCTCAGCTCCGAGGCACCCGTCTATTGGTCGGATAATGGCAGCGGTGCGAACGACCCGGCCTTGCCGGAAGGTGCCGCGCCGTTGATTACCCATGTCGGCGCGCCGGCGGCATTGACGCGGCGTCTGCGCCAGATCGGCATTGTCTCGGTGGAAGACGCGCTGCGGCTGATGCCCGAGCTGAAGCCGGGACAGCGGCTAGTGACCAGGGATGGCGCCGTGTTTCGCTGGGACGGTCACGTGACCGGAGCGGATGCGCCGAGTGCGGCTGCCCTGCGGCTTGCCCAGAAGAACCGTCTTTCTGAGTTGGAAGCCGAAGCGGAGCTTGCGCGCGATGTGCTAGCCGAGGCCGAGGAGCGCCTGTCAGCAGCCGCCGATGCGATCCGCGCAGAAGAAGGTCATCTCACGACTGCCCGTGACGCAAGCCGTCTTGCTGCCCGTCATCTGGCCGAGGCGCGCGAAGCGCTCGCTGCCGCAGAGCGCGCTTCCGGCGATCTCATCCGCCGCCGTGACGTCATCATTGAGGCCGTCAGCCGGCTGCAGGAGCAGCTGGAAGACGTTGTCATGCAGGATGAAAATGCCCGCATCGAGCTGGAAGACGCGCCGAATCTCGACGCCATCGATCTGAAGTTGCGCGACCAGCAGGCCGAAGTCGCAACGGATCGTGGCGTGCTGGCCGAAGCACGCGCCCGCCATGAGGGCTTGAACCGCGAAAACGAGGCGCGGCAAGGTCGTATCCTGGCGATCCAGCAGGAGCGCGACACCTGGCATCAGCGCGCCGCCAGCGCCGAGGAGCACATTCAGACGCTGCGCGACCGTGAAGAGGAAGCGCGCGAAGAGGCGGCTGAGCTCGATCTGGCACCCGATGAGTTCGATGACAAGCGCCGCGCCTTGATGAACGAGCTGCAGAAGGCCGAGGATGCCCGCCGGCAGGCCGCAGACCGTCTTGCCGAAGCTGAAGGCATCCAGCGCGAAGCCGATCGCCATGCGGCGACGGCACTCTCCGAGCTCGCCGAAAGCCGGGAAAAGCGCGGCCGCGTCGAGGAGCGGCTGGTGTCGGCGCGTGAGCGTCGGCAGGAAAGCGAATTGCGCATCCGCCAAGCCCTGAACGTCGAGCCGCATGAGGCGATGCGCCTGACCGGCCTTTCAGTATCGCAAAACGTGCCTGACCTCCGCGAAGTCGAGCGCGAGCTGGAGCGGCTGAAGATCGAGCGCGAGCGTCTCGGTGCCGTCAATCTGCGCGCCGAGGAAGAGAGCAAGGAGCTGACAGAGCGGCTGCAGGCGCTGATCAAGGAACGCGATGACGTCATCGACGCCATCCGGAAGCTGCGCGGCGCGATCCAGAGCCTCAACCGCGAGGGCCGCGAACGCCTGATTGTCGCCTTCGACATCGTCAATGCGCAGTTCCAGCGGCTGTTCACCCATCTTTTCGGCGGTGGCACGGCCGAACTGCAGCTCATCGAGTCGGATGATCCACTAGAGGCAGGCCTCGAAATTCTCGCCCGGCCGCCCGGTAAGAAGCCGCAGACCATGACGCTGCTTTCCGGCGGCGAGCAGGCACTGACGGCCATGGCGCTGATCTTTGCAGTGTTCCTCACCAATCCCGCGCCGATCTGCGTTCTGGACGAAGTGGATGCGCCGCTCGATGACCACAATGTCGAGCGCTACTGCAACCTTATGGACGAGATGGCGGCCTCTACTGAGACTCGCTTCGTGGTCATCACCCACAATCCCATCACCATGGCCCGCATGGATCGTCTCTTCGGCGTCACCATGGCGGAGCAGGGCGTCTCGCAGCTCGTCTCCGTCGACCTGCAGACTGCCGAACGGCTGCGCGAAATCGCTTGAGAGCGATGATAAAACTGTTCCCGTTTCGACAAGAAATTGCTCCGTCGTCTGCCGCACAGCCCTAAAGCGTGCTAGCGTCGTCTTTAAATCAACAACATGGGCGTTGATCCGCCCGGAAGGGAAGTATGTCTGACTCGACTGGCGGTATTTTCGATATCCTCGGAATACTTGCCGTATTGCTGCTCGTCGCCGCCAACGGCTTTTTCGTTGCGGCGGAGTTTTCTCTGGTGTCCGTCCGTCGCAGCCGCGTGACGGAGCTCGTTGCCGAAGGGCGCATGAACGCCAAGGCGCTGCAGAAGGCGGTCGATAATCTCGATGCCAATCTCGCCGCCACGCAGCTCGGCATCACCATTTCCTCGCTTGCCCTCGGTTGGGTCGGCGAACCCGCTCTTGCTCATCTGCTCGAGCCGCTGCTCGATTTTCTGCCCGGAACATGGGCTGCGGCTGGGTCGCATGCGATCGCCGTCGCCATTTCCTTCATCATCATCACGGCGCTTCATATCGTCCTTGGCGAGCTTGCGCCGAAGAGCCTGGCGTTGCAGCGCAGCGAAGGTACTGCGCTTGGCGTCGTGCGTCCGCTCGGCCTGTTCCTCTTCTTGCTGCGTCCGGCCATTACCGTGCTGAACGGCCTCGGCAATCTCGTGCTCCGCCTTTTCGGCCTGCGTCCCGGTGCCGGCGAGGGCTCGCTGCATTCGCCGGCCGAGATCAAGCTCCTGATCGCCGAAAGCCAGGAGGCTGGTCTGTTGGAACAGGCGCAGCAGGATCTGGTCGAACGCGTCTTCAATATCGGCGACCGCGACGTCTCCGACATCATGACGCCGCGGCTCGAGGTCGAATGGATCGATGCCGAAGACCCACCGGAGGAAATGCAGAAAACCATCCGCGAAAGTCGGTTTGAGCAGCTTCTCGTCGGCCGCGGATCGATCGACGAGCCGATCGGCATGATCCTGAAGAAGGATTTGCTTGACCAGCTTCTGAACGGCGAGCCGCTGAACCCCATGGCCGTCATCCGCCAGCCGCTGGTCGTTCATGAATCCACGGCCGTCTTCAAGGTGCTTGAAAACTTCAAACGTGCGCCAGTCCGCCTCGCCATGGTCATCGACGAATACGGCAGTCTGGAAGGAATCGTCACTCAGACGGACCTTCTGGAAGCGATCGCCGGCGATCTGCCCGATCTGGAAAACGACACGCCCGATGTCGTCGAGCGGGCCGACGGATCCTTGCTGATGGAAGGCATGATGCCTGTCTATGATGCCTTCGCGCGGCTGGGACTGCGTTTCAGCGAGGAGGAGGTCAATTTCCATACTCTCGCGGGCTTTGCGCTCTACCAACTCGGCCATCTGCCCGAAGTGGGCGAAAGTTTCTCCTTCGGCGACTGGCATTTCGAGATTGTCGATCTCGACGGCATGCGCATCGACAAGATTCTCGCCAAGCGCGAGCCGCAACCTTAGCCGTCAAGTCGCTCTGGATGGACCCGAAGGCTCCCGATTCCGATCAACCGATTGAAATCGGGAGCCGCCGGGTCATATTTATTGTGCACTGCAACATTTTGCCATATTTGTCGATTTTCATTTGTGCTGCAGTGAATTAAGTTCAACCGGAGGAGTTGGACGGAGACGATGACGAATTGGGTCTACACATTCGGCGACGGTAAGGCCGAGGGGGGCGCCGGCGATTTTGAACGGCTCGGCGGCAAGGGCGCAAATCTTGCTGAAATGTGCAATCTCGGCCTGCCGGTTCCACCGGGACTGACGATCGTCAGCGATGTCTGCAGCTTCTATTACAAGAACGGCCGTAAAATCCCTGAAGAGCTGAAGCCGCAGGTCATGCGAGGTCTGCAGCGAATGGAGGCCATCACCGGGCGCAAGTTCGGCGATACGGAACGGCCGCTGCTGGTATCCGTGCGCTCCGGCGGCCGCGCCTCTATGCCGGGCATGATGGATACGGTTCTCAATCTCGGGCTCAATGACGCTACAGTGCAGGCGCTCGGCCACGATGCCGGCGATGCCCGTTTTGCGTGGGACAGCTATCGCCGGTTCATCCAGATGTATGCCGATGTCGTCATGGGTCTCGATAACGAGGTCTTCGAGGAGATCCTGGAGGATGAGAAGGCCCGGTTCGGCCACGAGTTCGATACCGATCTGACCGCCGTCGAATGGCAGCATGTCGTCTCGATCTATAAGGCAGTCATCGAGGAAGAATTGGGCGAGGCCTTCCCACAGGAGCCGGAAGTTCAGCTCTGGGGCGCCGTCGGTGCCGTTTTTGCCAGCTGGATGAATGCGCGCGCCGTCACCTATCGCAATCTGCATAATATTCCAGAGGCCTGGGGCACCGCCGTCAATATCCAGGCGATGGTGTTCGGCAATCTCGGCAATTCGTCCGCGACAGGCGTCGCCTTCACGCGAAATCCGTCGACGGGCGATAAGGAGCTTTACGGCGAATTCCTCGTCAATGCGCAGGGTGAGGATGTCGTTGCCGGCATCCGCACCCCACAAAGCATCACGGAAGTCGCCCGGATCGCGTCGGGCTATGACAAGCCGTCGATGGAAAAGCTGATGCCGGAAGCCTTTGCCGAGTTCCGCAGCATTTGCGCACAGCTGGAAGCGCATTACCGCGACGTGCAGGACCTGGAGTTCACCATCGAGCGCGGCAAGCTTTGGATGCTGCAGACCCGCAATGCCAAGCGAACCACCAAGGCGGCGATGAAGATCGCCGTCGACATGGTCGATGAGGGATTGATTACCGAAGACGAAGCTGTTTCCCGCATCGATCCGACGTCGCTGGACCAGCTTCTGCATCCGACGATCGACCCGCGTGTCCACCGCGAGGTCATCGGCTCCGGTCTGCCCGCATCTCCGGGGGCTGCCACGGGCGAAATCGTCTTCACCGCGGAAGAGGCGATTATTGCCGAGGAAGAAGGCCGCAAAGCCATTCTCGTACGGATCGAGACGAGCCCCGAAGATATTCACGGCATGCATGCCGCCGAGGCGATCCTGACCACGCGCGGCGGCATGACCAGTCACGCGGCCGTCGTTGCCCGAGGCATGGGCATTCCTTGCGTCGTCGGCGCCGGAACCATGCGCATCGACATGCGTAATGAGAAGCTGATCGGCATTGGCGTCACCTTGAAGAGGGGCGATATCGTCACGATAGACGGCTCTACCGGCCAGGTCCTGAAGGGCGAAGTGCCGATGATACAGCCGGAATTGTCAGGTGATTTCGGGCGCATCATGGCCTGGGCGGACCGCTCGCGCCGCATGACGGTGCGCACCAACGCCGACACACCTGCCGATGCGCGCGCGGCCCGTTCCTTCGGCGCCGAAGGCATCGGCCTTTGCCGCACTGAGCATATGTTCTTCGAAGGCGACCGTATTCATGTGATGCGCGAGATGATCCTTGCGGAGGACGAAACGGGGCGCCGTGCCGCCCTTGCCAAGCTCATGCCCATGCAGCGGCTTGATTTCACCGGCCTTTTCACCATCATGCATGGCCTGCCGGTGACGATCCGCCTGCTTGATCCGCCACTGCACGAATTCCTGCCGAAAACGGATGAGGAGATTGCCGAGGTTGCCGGCATCATGAGCATGGAGCCGGCCGCGCTACGCCAGCGGGTGGATGCGTTGCACGAGTTCAATCCCATGCTTGGCCATCGCGGTTGTCGCCTGGCGATTTCCTATCCGGAGATCGTCGAAATGCAGGCCCGCGCCATCTTCGAGGCGGCGGTCCTCGCTGCACGCGAGACGGGGGCTGCCGTTGTGCCCGAAATCATGGTGCCGCTCGTCGGTCTGCGCTCGGAGCTCGATTACGTCAAGGCCCGCATCGATGAGGTGGCGCGCGCCGTGATGACCGAAGCGAAAATGAAGATCGACTATCTCGTCGGCACGATGATCGAGCTACCGCGCGCGGCCTTGCGTGCCCATATCATCGCGGAGGCTGCCGAATTTTTCTCCTTCGGTACGAACGATCTGACGCAGACGACATTCGGCATGTCACGCGATGACGCTGCCGCCTTCATCCCGACCTATCAGCGCAAGGGCATTATCGAGCATGACCCCTTCATATCGCTCGATTTCGACGGGGTCGGCGAACTCATCCGCATCGCGTCGGAGCGCGGCCGCCGCACGCGCAACGACATGAAGCTCGGCATCTGCGGCGAGCATGGCGGCGATCCCGCGTCTATCCATTTCTGCGAGGATATCGGATTGGATTACGTATCCTGTTCGCCGTTCCGCGTGCCGATCGCGCGGCTTGCGGCGGCGCAAGCAGCGATCAAGGGGCGAGCCTGATTCTCTAATTCTGAAATATGCAGGTCAGTGGCGCCAGTAGCCGCGATGGTAGTAATATCCCGGACCGCCGACGACAATGGTCGGACCCCAGAAGAAGTCGTCATTGCTTTCCATGAAAGCCCGCTGATCCGCGCGCCGGCTAAGATCCTGATTCATCAGGCAATTGGCAAAGTTCTGGGTGCCTGGCTTAAAGCCATAGCCGCTGCATCTTGACGCATCGGCCGCCCGGATTTCTTCGGCCGTCTGGCAGGAGGAGAGTGCAAGCATAATGGCGAGAAGAGATAGTGCGGAAGCTGCGATACGCATGACATGTTATCCTGAATGCGGATTTACAGGCACAGACTATAGCGTCGCGCGTGGTGGCGCGAAAGACGTATTACCACCGCAGCCAGGTTGCTTAGGCCGCTTCCTTCGGCTTTGTCGGCATCCGCTGCAAGAGATCGACAAAGGCATCGGCGAAGCGCAGCAGGTGCGCGGTGTCTTCATCCGGCTGCAGCAGGCGGATTTCCGCACCGTCTTCGTCCAGAGCGGCAAAGAGGGTGCGCATCGTTGCATTCCCTTCGGGAATTCGCAGCACCGCCAATCTGCGGCAATCGGGTATCAGCCCTTCAGCCGGCAGATCAAACAGGAAGTCGCCCTGCACTGCCGAAGCGGCCTTGCGCACGGCTTCGCAGAAACCAGGTTCGCCACCGGAAAAACCCTCAAGCGAAAGCTCCAGTTCAAGCAGCTCCAGCGGTAGGAACGGGTCGATCGTATCGGTTCCGGCAATCGCCGCTCCCGGCATTGATTTGGCAGTGACGTCTTGAGAAAGCATCGGTTCCATCTCATCAAGTCCTTTCACAGCCTCGATAAAACGCTAAAGAATGGCCTTTTTTAGGAATTTAAGCAAGTGCTCACGTTTTTGGTCTAGGCGTTACTGGTTTGAGCTTGGACAAAACATTGGACACCGATGCCGTGACATTCGATTTATTTTCGGCATTTCTTGATCTAAACATAAGTCGCTTTCTGGGATTCGGTGCATCCGGCTTCCGATCCGACGCGCCGACGAGCCTTTGATGACCATTCGTTTCGACCGTCCTGTTTCACATGCCGCCCGCGCCGCGCGTTTGATCGCTTCGTTTGCATTGGTTCTCTGCGGAGTGACGCTGATCGGCCACCGCTTCGGGCCGCTGGAAACGCCTTACTTCGTTCTGCTGCTCCTGATTTCTGCTGGCTGCGCCATCCTGGCGGTGCTGCTCGCGCTGGTCGGTCTTGCTCAGCTCTGGCAGAGTGCCGCCATCGGTGGTGTCTCCGCCGTCAAGGCGCTCGTCTATGCCGCCCTGCCGCTGGCGATTTTCGGTTTCGGTGCCGAGCGCTACTGGACCCGGCCGCATATCTACGAGATTTCGACCGATCTCAACGATCCGCCGGAATGGCTGGCGACGCCGGATGCGCGGCAGTTGTGGCTGCCGCCGCGCCATCTGGTGACGCAGCAGGAACGCGAGGCGCAGTTCGATGCCTATCCCGCTTTGATCAGCCGCCGCTACGAGGGCGCTGCCGACCGTGTGTTGGAGGCGGTGCGCAAGGTTGCGCATGATTATCACATCACCATCGTCAAGGCCGAAGGCGCCGATGTGGCCGATCCGAATGGCAATGTGAGGCCGAAGCGGCGTGGACGCCCGCAGACCGTCAATCCAGCCCAGGATGACAGCGCCGCCGGCGATGTGCCCGCCATCATTCCCGTGCCGACCCCGCGTCCCTTCCGTGATGGAGTGGCGGAACTCATCCGTCAGAATACCGACGTCATCCTGCAGGGCGAAACGCGAACCCGCATCTTCGGCCTGCCGTGCGATATATTGATCCGCATTCGCGAGGAGGCGGAAACGACGCTCGTCGATATTCGCGTCGCTTCCCGCTACGGCCAGGATGATCTCGGCGCCAGCGCCGATCTGGCCGATGACTATCTCAAGGCACTGGATGCGGAATTGCTCGGCATCGCCGGAAGCTGAGCAGGCTCAAGCCGGGCGATAAGCGCCCAAAAGCGCCGGCGGCCCATCGGTTTCCACCTGACCCTTCTCCACCAGCTCTTCCAGATGCGCCAGCACGGAAAGGGCTGCTGCGCCATGCAAGCGTGGGTCCGTATCGCGATAAATGGCTTTCACCATGTCCGGGATCAGCCGGTCGCCGGCTTTGATGCGCTCCAGTACAGCGCGCTCGCGCATACGCCGGTGGGTCCGTAATCCTCGCATGAAGGAGGCAGGCTCCTTCACCGGCCCACCATGTCCAGGCAGGAACAGCCGGTCCTCCCGGGCGAGAAGCCGCTCCAGCGAAGCCATGTAATCCGCCATGGAGCCGTCAGGCGGTGCGACGATCGAGGTTGCCCAGGCCATGACATGATCGGCGGAAAAGACGATGCCCGTGCCCTCGAGCGCGAAGCAAGCGTGGTTGGCCGTATGGCCGGGCGTCAGCAGCGCCGTCATCGTCCAACCGTCTCCAGAGACGTTTTGACCATCGGCGAGCACGATATCCGGTTGAAACTCCATGTCGGAGCTTTCGGCAAAGGGATTGACTTCGCCCTGATGGAGCGGGCGCGCGGCCCGATGCGGCCCTTCGCCGACGGTCAGCGCCCCCGTCGCCTCCTTCAGCCTTTTCGCCAGCGGCGAGTGATCGCGGTGGGTATGGCTGACGAAGATATGCGTGACCTCGCGCCCTTTCACTGCGGCCATCAGGGCGGCGAAATGCTCTTCATTCTCCGGGCCGGGATCGATGACGGCGACGGAAGAGCCGCCGACGATGTAGCTGTTGGTGCCGTGGAATGTGAAGGCGCTGGGATTGTTGACCGTCATCCGCTCGATGCCAGGCACGACGGGGATGGCGCGGCCATAGGCGGGTTCGAAGGCGAGGTCGAAGTCAGGCGCGCTCATGATTGCTTGTATTCGATTTCGATGAACGACATCGGCTCGGAGCCGGCATTGACGACATTGTGCTCCACGCCCGCCTCCCGCCGGTAGGCAGAGCCCTTGGCGATATCGACACGCCTGATACCGCCGGGCTCCTCCAGCAGAAACTGGCAATCCGTCATCGGCACCACGACATAGCCAAGGCCATGAACATGATGCCCGGTATCAGCACCCGGCTCGAAATCCCAGCGCGTAATGCGGCAGACAGCGTCGTCGAGAAGCACGGTAGGCATGGCCGGAGGGCGGGCGCGAAACTGGCTCATCGGACCTCTTCACTTCAAATGCGGTGCAGCAAGACCTATCATAGCCGCGCAGAAAGCACACAGAAATATGCATCCGCACATCACTTAGTCATTGTAGCGCGATGCGACCTTTGCTAATCAGACGCCGATTTGGCTGGCATGACAGCTATTTCTCTGTTGGGGCGTCGCCAAGCGGTAAGGCACCGGTTTTTGGTACCGGCATTCCCAGGTTCGAATCCTGGCGCCCCAGCCACACTCCACTATCGACAAAGTAATGATTAGTTGATCTTCTTCTTCGGCTTGACGACCGTGGGCTCAACAGGTGTCGATCCTGCCCATGCAAGCTTGTTCATGAATGCGCTGCAAGCCTGCATGTCGCCAACCAAGATCGATGCGCCTACGAAGTTTCCGTTCACCCGGTCGCGAGCCTTCTTAACGTCCGCGTCCGTCGCGCCGAGTGCTTTCGCCTGGGCAAGGTTTTTCTCGGCATCGGCGCGCATTTGTACAACCGAGCTGTATCCACCGTAAGCCGGACAGTTCGTGGCAATCGTTTCCGCGCCCGCATAGCGGTTTAGGTAAGTTTCCATCGGCGATCCGGGGGTGGTTGCACAGCTTGCGAGCGCAGATATTCCGGCCAATGCCGCAAGAGATTTCAACTTCATATTAGCACCAATAAAAGTAAATTAACGTTGAAGTTGCAATCAACGATATAACTTTTAAGATGTCTATAGTGAAATAACGAAGGGTGAAGAGAAATCCCTAGGTGGGTGACTTGCACACAAAAACAGGCAGCCCTCGCAGGCCGCCCGCTGATATTGTTCGGGAGGAAGTTTTGCCTCAGTCCGCTTGTTCGGCTTTTGCAGTCTTTTCCGGCGGAGCCAGAAGCTCGGCGCAGTAGGAGGGGCCGCTGACGCCGGGCTGGTCGCCGAGGATTTTGACCGAGCGGATTTCGTAGCTCTGGTTGGTAACGATGTCGGCCTTGCAGCTGAGGGAGCGCTTGCCGGCTTTCTTGCCGTCCTTGTTGACGATGGTGACGTTCTTGTAGCCGCCACGCCAGGTGTAGACGCGATTACCGCCTTCATCGCGATCTGAGATCGGCGGGCCGTAAGCCGCGAAGAAGCGACCTGCAGACTGGCCCTGCCAGCGATCCTGAACGGGGTTCTTCGCAAGCAGCGGCAGGGCTGCTGTCGTTGTTGTCGTCGTGGTGCTGCAACCGGCCAGCGCCAGCAACAGTCCAGCCGCGGTCATCATGCGGATATTCATCGTGTCGTCCTTGAGCTTCTGTCACGCATAAGGTTGCGGAAAGGCCGCTGTCCCACGACATTTCCACCTGTCCCGCTTAGGGCTTTAGCGCCAAAGCCGGCAAAAGAAAATTCCCATCAGCGTGTACAAACGGGATTTTACTTGATCTGTTGCGTCTTTTGCACGCCGGCATTTTCGGCCGCTGTTTCCTGCCGGTTTTCTAGGCAGATGCAGTTGTAATTTTTTCGTCAAAAATCAGATGCTTTTTTTGAATTTGGTGCTTGTGCATCAAAAATGGCTGGTCTATAGAAGCGCCGCTGGTCACGGAGTGTAGCGCAGTCTGGTAGCGCACCACGTTCGGGACGTGGGGGTCGAGTGTTCGAATCACTCCACTCCGACCAGCTTAAGACACTGATCTTGTTCCCGAAAAAATCTCCCATTTAAGAGTGCTGTCTGCTCGCCTTGCAAGGCCGGGCGGGGTTTCGCCAATGCCTGATGGCGGCGTTTCGATCAGGCCGTCTCGCTCCTTGAGGACGGGCGTATGAGGCTTTGCCGCAATCCTTCTGGTGCCTGTCGCCTATTCCCCCTTTCATAAGCTCACATCCAAACCGTGCCTCGGGTACGCTTTTACAAAACCGGCTCTTTTTGTCGCCCGAAGCACCATATACAAGGAAGAGGGACGTGCATCCGACTCAGGCGAGAGTTCGGCTGGCAGGTGCTGGAGCGGAGTAACGGAATGAGTCTTGTTGACGGGGTGGCCAGATTGGCTGGGGAGACGATCATGGGGCGACGGCAGACTAACAGCGCTTTGCGCAGTAAGGCCGTTGGGAAGAGATTGGGAATTGGGAAGAGATTGGGAATCGCGACCGGCTTCAGTGTGCTGGCGTTGAGCGCCGCATTTCTTCTGGGTTCCAGCAGCAATGCCCTGCGTGCCGCCGATTGCGGCAACGTCGCCGGACCTGGGCTTGACTGGAGCGGCTGCAGCAAGACCAATATCATGCTGCAGAGCAGCGACCTTCACGGTGCCAATCTGGCCGGCGCGCATTTCGACAGCACCGATCTCAGCGATACCAATCTGACCTCGGCCAATCTCGAGAAAGCGACTCTGGTGCGTGCCTGGCTGAAGAATGCCAAGGCCGATGGCGCCAACTTCGCAAAGATCGAGGCATATCGCTCCGATTTCAGCAGTGCCTCCGCCAATGGCGCGTCCTTTGCCAATGCCGAATTGCAGCGCGCCGAATTTGCCGGCGCGCAGCTGAAGAACGCCGATTTTCAGAAGGCGGAGCTCGGCCGTGCCGATTTCGACAAGGCCGTGCTGACGGGCGCGAATTTCTCCTTCGCCAATCTCTCGCGCGCCACGTTGAATGGCGCGGTGATGGACGGGTCGACTTCCTTCAGCGGCGCCTTCATGTATCTGACGCGCATCGAGGGTCTTGATCTTTCGAAGGCAAGCGGTCTGCAGCAGGCGCAGATCAATCTAGCGTGCGGGGATAATACGACCATATTGCCGTCCTGGTTGAAAGCGCCGTCCAGCTGGCCTTGCCCGCCCGATGAGAAGGACTGACAGTCTCTTCGTGACAGAACTTCGAAAGAGCAGACACATGTTCGTAGAAAAATCGATCCAACATGGCAGCAAGCCCGAATTCTATCGAGAGCTTGCGGATCAGCTGAAGGCCTTGCTTGATGGTGAGCGCGATGGGATTGCCAATGCGGCCAATACCTCGGCGCTGATCTTCCAGATGCTGCCGGAGCTTAATTGGGCGGGCTTTTATTTCCTTCACAGGGAAGACGAGCTTGTGTTGGGGCCGTTTCAAGGCAAGCCCGCTTGTGTCCGCATTGCCGTCGGTCGCGGCGTCTGCGGAACAGCGGTCGAAAGGGCGCAGTCGGTCCTCGTCGAGGATGTGCATGCCTTTCCCGGGCATATCGCCTGCGATGCGGCCTCGCGGTCGGAGCTGGTCGTGCCGCTCTTTCGCGATGGGAAGGTCTTCGGCGTCATCGATCTCGACAGCCCGCTGCCCGGCCGCTTCGATGGTGACGATCAAGCCGGTATCGAGGCGCTCGCCGCGATTTATGCGGCCTCAAGCGAGGCGAATGGCTAAGCTGCAGGAAGGGCAGGGCGTCACGCAGTCGTGATCGATATGGCAAATCGATCGCGTGATACCTATATTGGCCCTGCAAACACTCCCTCAGCGCTGCTCGAGCTTCATCCGGCCCTCTCCGTGCCCCCAGGACCAGGCCAAGCTCGGAGGGCGTGCCGAGGGGCAAGGAGAACAACAATGGGCAAATACAGCAAGACGGCAGAGGCCATCGCCAAGCTTACCCCTGAGCAGTATCGCGTGACGCAGCAGAGCGGCACGGAACGTCCCGGCTCCGGTGAATATCTCTATAACAAGCAGCCGGGCATCTATGTCGATATCGTCTCGGGCGAGCCGCTTTTTGCTTCCGCCGACAAATTCGATTCCGGCTGCGGCTGGCCGAGCTTCACCAAGCCGATCGAACCCGCCAATGTCAGCGAATTGACCGACATGTCGCATGGCATGGTGCGCGTCGAAGTGCGCTCGGCCAATGGCGACAGCCATCTGGGCCATGTTTTCCCGGATGGTCCGATCGATCGCGGCGGCTTGCGCTATTGCATCAATTCCGCCTCGCTTCGCTTCGTGCCGCGTGACCGCATGGAGGCAGAGGGCTATGGTGCCTATATCGATCAAGTGGAGGATGTAAGATGACAACGGAACGTGCAGTTCTCGCCGGCGGTTGCTTCTGGGGCATGCAGGATCTCATCCGCCGTTACAACGGCGTCATCTCGACGCGCGTCGGCTATAGCGGCGGCGATGTCCGCAACGCCACCTACCGCAACCACGGCACCCATGCCGAGGCGATCGAAATCATTTTCGATCCGCAGAAGATCAGCTATCGCGATCTGCTGGAATTCTTCTTCCAGATCCATGATCCGACCACGCGCAACCGGCAGGGCAACGATGTCGGTTTGAGCTACCGCTCGGCGATCTTCTACACCAGCGAAGAGCAGAAGCAGGTCGCGTTGGATACGATCGCCGATGTCGACGCTTCCGGCCTTTGGCCCGGCAAGGTCGTCACTGAGGTCGCCCCCGTCGGCGATTTCTGGCAGGCAGAGCCGGAGCACCAGGATTATCTGGAGCGCTATCCGAACGGCTATACCTGCCACTTCATCCGGCCGGGCTGGAAACTGCCGCGCCGGCAGGCCGACGCAGCGCAGCGCGCGGCGTCCTGATGAAAGGATCGGCCGGCGCTGGCCGGCTGGACTCCTTCCTTGGCTCATGGGAGGTGAAGCGGCGGATCATCGATCGCTTCAATCGCTCCCTGGTCACATTCGAAGGGCAGGCGTTCGTTACGCCTGTCCAGTTCGAGGAACATGGCGATACGCGAAGCGACCATGCAACGCTGAGAAGCAGCCGCACCTATCGGCTTGACGATGCCGACGACGATCTCGTCGTGCGTTTCCCCAATCTTTCGGAATTCATTCGCATCGGTGAGGGCGCCTCGCAGCGCGTCACCCATCACTGCGGTCCCGATCTTTATCGAGGCCGTCTGTTCTTTCGCACGTCGGATGATTGGGCGGAGATGTGGCATGTGCGCGGGCCCAGAAAAAACTACCTGAGCCTCGCGCACTACCGACGCATTTGATCGGAACCGGTCTCCCGAATGGGAGGCCGCGTTAGCGAGCCTGGCGCCGTGCCCGGACGGCCTTCGCCAAATCTTCCAGCGTGCGCACCGAGGTCGGCCAGTCGATGCAGCCATCCGTGATGCTTTGGCCGTAAACCAAAGGCTTGCCCGGCACGAGATCCTGGCGGCCGGCGACGAGATTGCTCTCCATCATCATGCCTTTGATCCGCCGATCCCCGCCTGCGACCTGCTCCGCGACCGATGTGACGACGAGCGGTTGGTTTTCCGGGTTCTTGCTGCTGTTGGCATGGCTGGCGTCGATGATGATGCGCGGCTCGAGCCCGACCTTGAGGGACTGTTCTGCCGTCGACTGCACGCTCTCGGCGTCATAATTGGGCTCTCTGCCGCCTCGCAGGATGATGTGACAATCCTCGTTGCCGCGGGTCGAGGCGATCGCGGCAAGGCCTTCCTTGGTCACGGCCGGGAAGTGATGCGGTTGCGATGCCGCGACGATTGCGTCGAGCGCGATGCGCACGTCGCCATTCGTGCCGTTCTTGAAGCCGACAGGGCAGGAGAGGCCGGATGCGAGCTGCCGATGCACCTGGCTTTCGGTCGTCCTCGCGCCGATCGCGCCCCAGCTCACGAGATCGGAAATATATTGCGGCGTGATCGTATCGAGATATTCGCAGCCTGCCGGCAGACCGATCTCGTTGACGTCGAACAGCAGCTTGCGGGCGATGCGCAGGCCTTCCTCGATGCGGTAGCTGCCGTCGAGATGCGGGTCGTTGATCAGACCCTTCCAGCCAACCGTCGTACGTGGCTTCTCGAAATAGACGCGCATGATGATTTCGAGATCGTCCGCGAAGCGGTCCCGTTGTTCCCTGAGCAGGGCGGCATACTCGTGGGCAGCAGCCGGATCGTGAATGGAGCAGGGGCCGATCACAACGATCAGCCGGTCGTCTTCGTCGCGCAGGATGTTGTGGACGGCGTTGCGCGCCCCGGTGACGGTCGCTGTCACCGCCTCGTCGCGGGGGATTTCATCGATAATTCGAGATGGCGGCGTCAGCGCCGTGATCTCGACAATGCGCAAGTCGTCAGTGGAATTCAACACGGTATCGGTTCCTTTTGGGGTCATACCGTGGCGACAAAAAAGCCGCCAGGTAGAACTAGCGGCTGTTCGGGTCTTTGCTGTCGTGTCTTTTCTAACTACGCACAGGCCCGTCTCCGCTGAGAGCAGCGGTACGAATAAAATCGTGCGGAATATGCGTGAGCGAAAGACATGGGCTGTCTCTACGATAAAAAATGCCTGGTGTCGATGAGGAAGATTGAGATTTCAGACGGCATGCTGCAGAGCCAGCCTTCAGAAAAAATGACTTACCCCTGTCTCGGAAGGATCGGCCCGACTTCGCTGGAAGTAAGGCCGATCCCCATCCGATCAGGGGTCAAGTCAGATCAGATCTCAGTAAAGTGGTCTTAGAAGCTACGCTGGAAGCGGAGAACGCCAGCCCACTGGTCCTGATTGATGGAGTCCCAGTTGGTGTAGGATACTTCCGGCGTGATCTGCAGGTTCTTGACCGGGTTCCAACGGACGTTCGCGGTGGCTGCGAAAATCTTCGAGTCGGTGTAGGCAACCTGAGCGTTCGCCTGCAGCTTTTCGTTGATCGGAACGGTGAAGCCGCCCCAGACAGCCCAGTCGCCCCAGCCGATGCCCTTGGCAGAGCCAGCGCCGTTGGCGTTTGCATACTTGTTCAGCTTGTCGCCGTCCGTGTTCCAGCCGCCCATCAAGAAGGCCTTGAAGACGCCGAAGTCGGCATCGACGCGAGCCTTGATGGCGCCTTCTTCGACGATGGAGTCATAACCGCCGACGATCTTAAAGCCGAAGTTACCAGCCTTGTAACCAGCACCGGCAACAACGTCCGGAGCGTAGTGGTTGGTGCTGTTTTCGCCGTTTGCACCCGTAGCGCCCGAACCGGAGTTCGAGTCTTCAACCGAGATCACAGCCGTGAAGCCGTTGCCGGCGTCATAGTTATAGGTCAACTGGTTGAGTTCGTACGGGCCATCATTGACCACGTCGTCGTTGATGACATTGCCAGCGTAACCGATGTACGAGTTGTACTGGGAGTCAGCCTTACCGACCAGGAAGCCACCGAGGCTGATGTTTGCGAACAGCAGCTTCGTGGTGGTCGAGCCGCCATCCTGCCAGTCCCAACGGATGACCGTGTTGGTCTTCAGCGGGCCATATTCGGTGTCGGTCGCAGTGTCGAGGCTCAGATGAGCGCGCGTGTGCCAGAGCGTGCCATTGTGGCTGTTCGGGTTGTAGGCGTCGTACCACTTGCCTTCGGTACGGACATAACCGCCGATCTTGAGGCAGGTTTCCGTACCCGGGATGAAGAAGTAGCCAGCGCCATATGCGTCGCAGATGCGAACGTATTCCAGCGGTTCCGGCTCGGCAGCAACGATAGCGTCGGCTGCCTGAGCGCCAGAAACTACTGCCAGGGCAGCAGCGGAGCCGAGAAGAAGGCTCTTGATGTTCATAAAAACTCCAATCCAATATAGATTGGGCATAGGCAATCGCGCCGAAAAATCGACGTGCCTTAACCCTATCCCTGTTTAAAAACCCCGACTCGGGAGAAACGGGCCCCACCCGCTTCTGGTCGCTATTAAAGACGAATTCCTGCAAAGTTATATGATATATTTTTCTCGGGATGACTTTTTCGTGAAATTTAAGTTCGAGTTGCAAGAAAGCAACAGGCGCAAACAAAATGATAAGTTCTGCATAATATTGGCTACGCAATAGTCATTTTAAGATAGAATGTGGTACCTTATCTTATTCGAATATTATTTGATAATATTTATTGCGGCGTGCTCGGCCAAATGCAGTTGCCCATTTGGTGGCTACACCACGTCATCGCCCTCTCGCGGCAGCCAAGGGGTCTATTCAGGCCATCGCCAGCTCTTCCGGTCGGTTAGTATGAGACTGGTCGCTTCGAGGCTGAGACGATGAGTTTGCTTAATATAGAGCCGATCATGATGCCCCAGAGCCCGCTGGTCATGCCGACGATGATGTCGAGCGGCGAACCGTAATTGCCGCTTGCCAACAGATGCGAAAGGGAAAGCGCCAGCACGCTGCCGATCATCAGGAGACAAGTGAAGGAGGGAGACTGCGGGTAGGCGAGGCGGGCAAGCATGCCTGCTACGCAGAGCGCAAGGGCGCGAAAGATGTCAAACGGATTGCCGAATGTGGCCTGCCAATTGAGATGAGCAAGCGTTACGCCGATAAGCGCCGCAATATAGGTCCAGGCAATAATCTTCAAAAACCGGTCTGATATCATGGGGATATGATATAGCAGCGGCGAATATAAACGCCAGCCTGACGCCGCTGCGAAGATCGTTGGCGCACGAATCTAGCGCGCACATTTTATGTGGTTTCGAAATATTCTGTTGCGGCGCGGTAAGGTTTTCGGCCGTGTTTGGCCTTCGATTCGCCTTCTTGCTGTGCCGCCGTCAGTGAGTGGACTGGCCGCGTTACCTTTCCGGCCAGTCATCAATGCTGCTTAAGCTTTCGATACGCGAAGCGCATCTTCATCCTCGTCCAATTGCTCTTCATCGTCTGCGGCAACGGTTGATGATGAACGGCCGAGGAAGGAAAAGACGACGATCGCCGTCAGGACAGTGATGGCAGTCAGAAGCCAGAGGAGCGCGCCGAAGGCGTTGCCATAACCCAGAATAAGCGTGTCATGCCCGATTGCCGGCACAGTCGATGCCGCGGCGGTCAGATTGCCTGTTACGAGCTGCTGGGCAGCCATAGCGGCGTGCTCGCCAGCGGATACGCCGAGATTCGATTGAATGAAGGCGGAGAGGATGGCGCTGACGACGGCAAGCGCCACCCCTTCGCCGGCGACGCGGGTGGTGCTGAAGATGCCGGTCGCCATGCCGGCTCGCTCCTTGGGGACGACGCTGACGGCAAGCCCGTCCATCAGGCCCCAGGGCAAGCTGATGCCGACCCCGATCGTCAGCAGCGGGCCGATGAGAGCGGATGGGGCCGAGCCGGCGGCAAAATGGCTAAGCCAGAAAAGGCCCGTCGCCGAGATGATGAGACCGGCGCCGCAGATCGTTGCGGGGCTGAACCAGCGGGTGAGGAGCCCGGCGACGATCGGCAGGATGAGCAGCGGCGCCGAAAGCGCGACCATCATCCGCCCGGCGGCGATCTCGCTCATGCCTTCGATGCCGACGAAACGCACGGGCAGCAAGATCAGCAAAACGACAAAGGCATAGGCGGGTGCCGCCGCCAGAAGCTGCACGCCGACGAAACGCGGATAGCGAAACAGGCTGAGATCCAGCATGGGTCGCTTCACGACGCGCTCGATGATAGCGAAGGCAAGAAAGAGCAGTGCGGCGCCGACCAGCAGGGCGATGACGAGCGGATCACTCCAGCCGGTTTCCGGCGCGCGCAGAACGCCATAGGTGAAGAGCGTCAAGGCAAGTGTAAAGCTCAGGGCGCCCGGCCAATCTAGCCCCGCCGCATCGGGATCTTTGGATTCGCGCAGGAAACAGGCGCCGAGGCCAAGTGCGAGCAATGCCAGCGCAACCACGAGGATGAAGATGGAGGGCCAGCCGAAGGCATCGATCATCAGACCGGAGGCGATCGGCCCGAAGGCGAGACCTACGCCGAAGCTGGAGCCGACGATGCTGAAGGCACGCATCCTTGCCGCCCCGTCGAACTCCTGAGCCAGCGAGGCCATGCCACCGGAAAAGGCGGCCGCAGCGCCGAGGCCCTGCAGTGCCCTCAGTATATCGAACCAGACGATGTTGTTGGCCAGCGCCAATCCGGCTGAGAACAGCGCGAAGCAACCGACGCCGGTCAGAAAGATGCGCCGGCGGCCAAAGCTGTCAGCCAGCGCGCCCGAGGCCATCAGGCAACTGCCGAAGGTCAGCATGAAGGCGTTGGTGACCCAGTTGAGCGCGATCGGGCTGCCGCCGAGCATGCGGCTGATGGCCGGCAGGGCGACGGCTGGGCCGGTGAATGTTAGCGGCATCGCCGCTGCAGCGCAGCAGACGGCGACAAGGACGAAGAATTTCTCGGTCGGACTTGCGACCTTTGTCTGGGGAGAGGTCATCGGATTACCGTTGGGTTTGAGCAAGGAAGGAAGCGGCAGGCAATCCTGGGAGTGATGTTGGCCAAAGGCCCGCGCCTGCGCTTCAAATGACCGCACCAAGATATATTCGCTGCAATCACATGATAATTGCGCTATTTTTCCATATATACCGGAATAAAACTCTCGAATGGAGCGCGCCCATGGATCGTTTAAGCGGATTGACAGCCTTCGTTCGTACCGCGGATCTCGGCAGCTTTGCCGCTGCCGGACGCGTGCTCGGCCTTTCGGCCTCCGCTGTCGGCAAGGCGGTCAGCAATCTGGAGCATCAGCTTGGCGTCCGGTTGCTGCAGCGTTCCACGCGCAGCATTCGATTGACCGAGGAAGGGCGGCTCTTTCACGAGCGTTGCCGGCGCGTGCTTGACGATCTCGACGATGCGCAAGCCTCGCTTGCGCAGGCGGTCGCCGTTCCGCGCGGGCGGTTGCGCGTCAGCGTTCCCATCGTCAGCTATCACTTCCTCTTGCCCGTCGTGCCGGAATTCGTTGCTCGATATCCCGAGGTCGAGCTCGACATCGATTTCAACGACCGTATCGTCGATATGATCGAGGAGGGGGTCGATGTCGCGATCCGCAGCGGCGATCTGCCGGATTCGCGGCTGATATCGCGCACCTTGCGCCCGTTTCAGATGTTGCTCTGCGCCGCGCCCAGCTATCTCGAACGCTTCGGCATTCCCGGTTGCCCGCGTGATCTCAACGAGCATCTGGCCGTCAGGTTTCGTTTCCCGAATAGCGGCAAGCTGCAGGATTGGCCATTGAAAATGCCCGAGAGCGAGGCGGATCTTCGAATGCGAACGGCTTTCTCCTGCAACAATATGGAAGCGGTGCGCGGCGCGACCGTCGCCGGCCTTGGCATCGGCTGCATGCCGGATTTCCTCGTGCGCAGCACGCTTGCGGAAGGAAAGCTCAGAACGGTTCTCGACGATTTCATCGATGAACCCGGCCATTTCCATCTGCTCTGGCCATCCAACCGCCATATGTCGCCCAAGGTCCGCGTTTTCGTCGATTTTCTGAGCGAGAGGCTGTTCGCGAAAAGCTGCGATGTCTTGCCGGCGACCACTGCCGCTTAGGACAGAAGCTTTGGGGCCGGCTCGAATACCCTCTGTTGGTCATAATGATAATTTCCAGAATCGCCTAAGAGACAGTTGTCGCGGGAGTTCGATTTTGCGACGGTGTTGGCTTCATATGCAGACCTGCCGCAGCAATCCGCAGTTCCCAACCGCCAAAATTTGGAAACCCCAATGAGCCGCTTCTGGAGCCCGATTGTTCATTCCTTGACCCCCTATGTCGCCGGCGAGCAGCCGACGACCGGCGGAATAACCAAGCTCAATACCAATGAGAGCCCTTACGGTCCTTCGCCGCTTGCCCTGGAGGCGATCTCTAAGGCTACATCCGATACGCTTCGGCTCTATCCGGATCCGACGGCGCAGGAGCTGCGCATCGCAATTGCCGAAAGCTTCGGGCTCGACAAGGACGAGGTCTTCGTCGGCAATGGATCGGACGAGGTTTTGGCCCATACGTTCCAGGCGCTGCTGAACCATGAGGAACCGCTGCTTTTCCCCGATATTACCTATAGCTTCTACCCCACCTATTGCCGCCTCTATGGGATCGAATTCCGGCAGATTCCGGTCGATATCGAAATGCGCGTCCGCATTGACGATTATCGCCAGCCCTGCGGCGCAATCATTCTGCCCAATCCCAATGCACCCACGGGGATCGGCCTGCCTCTGGCTGATATCGAAACCCTTCTCCGGGATCATCCCGATCAGGTCGTTGTTATCGACGAAGCCTATGTCGATTTCGGCGGCGAGAGCGCGGTTCCACTCGTCCGCACATATCCAAACCTCGTGGTAATCCAGACCCTCTCGAAGTCGCGCGGGCTTGCCGGCTTGCGTGTCGGTTTCGCCGTCGGACAACGGCCGCTAATCGACGCTTTGGAAAGGGTCAAAGACAGCTTCAATTCCTTTCCTCTCGACCGGCTCGCGCAGGCAGGTGCGGTAGCGGCCTGGAAAGATCGCGACTGGTTCGAACGCCATCGCGCCATGATCATCGCCAGCCGGGAACGGCTGGCCGTTGAGCTCGGGGAGCTGGGCTTTCACGTCCTGCCGTCATCCACCAATTTTCTGTTCGCGCGACATCCGAGCCGGCCAGGTGCGGAACTGGCGGCAGAGCTGCGAAGCAGGAACATTCTGGTAAGACGGTTTTCCGGCGAGCGTATCGGCGACTTCCTGCGCATCAGCATCGGTACGGATGAGGAGTGCGACCGGCTGGTGACGGAGCTCGGCGACATTTTGCAGTGAGCTAACGGCCCCGGACGGTCACTTTGAGGCAGTATGCCAGAAGGGCCGATTACCTCAGTCAAACCGAACCGCGGTGGTGTTGGCGCCACAAAGCAGCACAGCCACCCGCTCGTCCGGGACGGGGACATATTTGCCGGCAAGTAGTGCGGCAAAGGCCGTCGCGCCGCCTGGTTCGGCGACAATCCGCAGCCGATCCCACAAAACCTGTTGCCCCAGCCGGATTTCGTCGTCGGATACGAGCACGGGGCGCTGCACATAGGCTTGTGCAATCGGAAACATGATGTCTCCGACACGCTTCGGCGCAAGTGAATCGGCGGCAATGCTGCCTGCCGGCGCATCGACAGGTTTACCGGCCTCGAAGGCCTTCCAGAGTGTCGGCGCCCCATCTGGTTCGACAGCGACGACTCGGACGCGACCCCGGAACCATGCGGCAATGCCGCCGATCAGTCCACCGCCGCCGACAGCGATCAGCAGCGTGTCGATATCGGGAATGTCAGCCTCGATCTCAAGCCCGGTGGTTCCTTGTCCCAGCAAGGTCTCCGGCTGGTCAAAGGCATGGATCGCCATCGCACCGCGTTCCTCGACCCATTGCTGGCTGGCCGCCAGTGCATCGGCATAGCGCTCGCCGCCGATTACGAGGTTGGCTCCGTAGCCGCGGATACGCTCGGCCTTGGCTGGCGACGTCACGCTCGGCACGAAGATCGTCGCCGGAATGCCCAGCCGCATGGCGGCGTAGGCGACTGCCGCGCCGTGATTGCCACCGGAGGCGGCAACGACGCCGGCTTTCGGCACCTCTCTGCCGAGCAGGCTCGAAAAGGCGCCACGTGCTTTGAACGTGCCGGAATGCTGCAGAAACTCGAGCTTGAAATCGACGGAGCCGGAAGCAAGGCCGAAGTCCGCCAAATCCGCCCGCAGAACCGGCGTGTGGCGGATATGCGGGCGGATGCGCTTTTCGGTTTGTGCGATGCGCTCGGGGGTGATCGTTGTGTCGGCAAGCATAGGCATCTCGTAGGCAGAGGTTGACAAGTATTTTGTTACTTAGCAAACTGACGAAATGCAAGAGGTCGATCTCATCAAGGCTTTGGCGAACGAACGCCGCATCAGGATTCTCAGGTGGCTGAGGGAGCCCCGGGCTCATTTCCCACCACAGATAGATGGTGATCTGGTCGAGGATGGCGTCTGCGCACTTCTCATCGCCGAGAAACTGGAGATCTCACAGGCAACGTTGAGCGAGCACATGCGCATTCTGGTGCAAGCCGGTCTCGTTCGACCTAAGCGAATCAAGCAGTGGATTTTTTACAAGCGCGATGAAGATCGTATGGCACTGCTGGCTGCGCTCGTTGCGGACCTTTAGGCGCATCACTGCGCTGCTGGCCTAACGGGCGTCTCCAAGCGAAAATGGCGTAGTGAGCTGGAACCGGCTCATGGACAAGAAATCGGGGGAAGACCTATTGCAGGATCAAACCTCGTTTTATGGCAGCCGCCAAGCCTTGAGGGTTTTCCCAAGCCATCGAGTGCCCCGCCCGATCGACCATTTCCACACCGATTCCGTGTCTTGGCAGAGCTTCCCAATCCGGATCGGGCAGCGAGTTTTCGCCGAAGATCACCGTCCTTGGCATGGGCAATTGATATAATTGTTCGCGCCAGGTCGGAGAATCGCCCAGGACCAGGGAAGATGCGGAACGATGAACGGCGTAGGGCGATGATATCGATAGAGATGCACCCCAGATGTCGTTTCCGTCCGTCATGCAGGTCCGAATGAGGTCAGCATGGCCATGTGCCAGATAGTCGGCCTCGCTCATCTCGGCAATCTTGCGGCTAAAGAAGCCGCCTCCCGAATCGAGATTGGGTTCGCTCAACACAAGATGCCGCACGCACTCACGCAGAAGATGAGCGACCTTGATGGCGACGGCGCCGCCCATGCTGTGGCCGAAAAGATCGGCGGACTCTAGCTTCGAGCCGCGGATAAATTCGACGATCGTTTGAGCGTGATCGGTAATGCCGTATCCGAAATCGGCAGGGTGGTCGCTGAAACCTGACCCCGGCAAATCGATCAGCAATAATCTCCGTCCTGACAGGGCCGGATTTGCCGCAACCGTGGGATAGTCGCACGAAGATGCGCATCCGAGACCGTGGATGAAGAGCAACGGCGGCTCATCCTCTGGTCCCGGTATGTCATGAAATCTTATGGCGCCTTGTGCCGTTCCTGATTGGAAAGTTTTCACGCTACGACCCGATAATTGTTGTTTCGCATAATCGAGTTGCGTCTCATCCAGACATGGGCGCAACCTTGCTGCCGGCACGAGCGCCCGTAGGGGTCAGTCAGCTTCTGACTGGCGGCAAATCTTTTGACAGAGCCGCCGATCAGTGAGCCGGAGGTTGAGCGATCAAATGTCGCTTGCCGCGTTCGCCCAGATTTCAGCGGCTTGTGCGGCGGTGACGCGGCGCACGTCCGTTTCATCGCGGCGGCTCGCGAAGAGTTCGCTTGCCATGATCTGCTCGGCGAGGTCGGCCGGCAGCGACAGGAGAACACGCTGTCCTTCCTTGTGGATGCCACCAACGTCCGAGCGCTTGCCGGTGATCATGCCGCCGGCGACCGTATTGTTGCTTTCGGGATCGATCAGGATGAAGGAGCCCGTCGAACGGTTCTGCTCGTAGGGGTCGAAGATGGCGCTCTCGTCGAAGGTCAGGCGAACCTTGCCGATGGCGTTCATCCACAGCGCCTGCGCCGGAGCCCAGGCGCCGGTCTTCAGCTCGAGCTGGGCGATCGGCTGCACTTGCACACGCTGACGGCGGCTGCCGCTCTTCAGCCAATAGCGCTTGCCGGGTTCGATGCCTTCCGGCTGTAGTGCTACGATCTGGGCATCGAAGGAAAGGCCCGTCTGCGGCTGGCTGTCGATGGCGACGATCATGTCGCCGCGCGATACGTCCACCTGGCGGTCAAGAACGAGGGTGATGGCATCGCCCGCAACCGCCGCGTTGCGCACGAGATCGAAGGTGACGATCTTCGAGACATTGGCGACCATGCCCGAGGGCAGGATCATGACGCTGTCACCCGGCTTCACCGAACCGCCGGCGACCGTGCCCTGATAGCCGCGGAAGCTTTCGCCGGGGCGGGAGACGCGCTGCACCGAAAGGCGGAAGCCGACCGTCTGCGCCGAGCGAACAGTCGCTAGTTCCAGCGTTTCGACCAGCGTCGGGCCGGTGTACCACGGCATGGCGGCTTGGCCGGAATAGACGACGTTTTCACCCTTCAGCGCCGACATCGGGATGGCGGTGATCTGCTTGACGCCGAGCGACAAGGCAAACTCGCGGAAGTCGTTGGAAATCTTCTCGAAGCCGGCGCGGTCGTAATTCGTCAGGTCGATCTTGTTGACGGCGAGCACGAACTGCTTGATGCCGAGCAGCGAGGCGATCGTCGCGTGGCGGCGGGTCTGTTCGAGGATGCCCATACGCGCATCGACCAGCAGGACGGCGAGATCGGCGGTCGAGGCGCCGGTTGCCATGTTGCGGGTGTACTGCTCGTGGCCGGGCGTGTCGGCAACGATGAAGGAGCGCTTGTCAGTCGAGAAATAGCGATAGGCGACATCGATGGTGATGCCCTGTTCGCGCTCAGCCTGCAGGCCGTCGAGCAGCAATGCGAAATCGGGCAGGCCGAGATCGTTCTGCTTGCCGGTGGAATCGCGCTGGAGCGTGGCGGCCTGGTCTTCCTTGACTGCCTTGGTATCCCAAAGGAGACGGCCGATCAGCGTGGACTTGCCGTCATCGACGCTGCCGCAGGTAATCAGGCGAAGCGGGCGCGAATCGCGAAGAGCCTTGGCCGGTTCGGCGGCAGACCCAACAGCAGGCCCAACAACAGGCATCGTGACGACATTGGCGTTTGCGGTCATCTCAGAAATATCCTTCACGCTTCTTCTTTTCCATGGAGCCGGACTGGTCGCGGTCGATAGCGCGGCCCTGCCGTTCGGAAACCGTGGCGATTTCCAGCTCTGCAATAATGTCTTCCAGTGTCGTCGCAGTGGAACGGATGGCCCCGGTCAGTGGGAAGCAGCCGAGGGTGCGGAAGCGGATCACTTCCTCACGCTTGGTTTCGCCCGGCAGCAGCTCGAGCCTTGGATCTGCTGCCATGATCATCATGCCGTCGCGCTCGACGATCGGGCGCTTGGCCGCGAAATAGAGCGGCACGATCGGGATTTCCTCGGCCTGGATGTAGCGCCAGATATCCACTTCGGTCCAGTTGGAGAGCGGGAAGACTCGGACGCTTTCGCCCTTGCGGATCTGGCCGTTATAGATGTTCCAGAGTTCCGGGCGCTGGTTGCGCGGATCCCAGCGATGGTCCGGCGTGCGGAAGGAATAGATGCGCTCCTTGGCGCGCGAGGCTTCCTCGTCGCGGCGAGCACCGCCGAAAGCGGCGTCGAACTGGCCGGCATCGAGCGCATGGCGCAGTGCTTCTGTCTTCATGATGTCGGTATAGCGGGCCGAGCCATAGGTGAAGGGCGTGATATTCTCAGCCTTGCCGCGCGGATTGATGTGCTCGATGAGATCGAGATCGTACTTCTTCACGATCTCGTCGCGGAAGGTGATCATCTCGGCGAATTTCCAGCCGGTGTTCACATGCAGGAGCGGGAAGGGGACGCGGCCGGGATAAAAGGCCTTGCGCGCCAGATGCAGCAGCACCGACGAATCCTTGCCGATCGAATAGAGCATGACGGGACGCTCGAACTCGGCCGCCACCTCACGGAAGATATGAATCGCTTCGTTTTCGAGCGCCTTCAGATGGGGATCGAGGGGCGGCTTGACGCTTTGCGGATGGGAGATTTCCGTATCCGGACGGCTATCGGGCATTGATGACTCCAGAACTTTCAAATGTCCCGACCGAAACTTGGTCGGAAAGAATGGATGCGTTGGTTCCCAGTTGAACAGCGGCGTAGGAAACGCGCTTCGGATCGATGCCGGGAGCCGGCGGGTGTCTTATTGTGCTGTTGCGGCAGCGCCTTCTTCGTGGACATGCAGGCCGCATTCGCGCTTCTCATCGTTTTCCCACCACCAGCGGCCGGCCCGCTCGGGCTCGCCCGGCTTGATGGCACGGGTGCAGGGCTCGCAGCCGATTGAGGGGTAGCCGCGTGCATGCAGCGGGTTCACCGGCACGCTGTTGTCGGCGACATAGGCTCGGATCGCGTCGATATCCCAGTCTGCGAGCGGGTTGATCTTGACCAGGTTGCGCTCGGGGTCGAATTCGGCGAAGGGCGTATCGGCGCGGTTGGCGGACTGGCCGCGGCGCAGGCCGGTAATCCAGATGCTGGCGCCCGAAAGTGCTCGCGCAAGCGGCTTCAACTTGCGCACGCCGCAACAGGCATGCCTGGCTTCGATGCTCTCGTAGAAACCGTTCAGACCGTATTTTTCCGCATAGGCGTCGATATCGGCCTGTTCCGGCTCGTAGCGGACGATCTTGATATCGTATTGGCTTTCCGTCTCGTCGATCAGGGCGAGCGTTTCCGGGAAGAGGCGGCCGGTCTGCAGGGTCGCCACTTCGATCGGCAGGCGGTGATTGCCGATCTCCGCTGTGATCACCTGATCTTCGATCCCGAGCGACGTCGTAAACACGGCACGGCCACCGAGGCCGGCCACGAGAGACAGACGGCCGGCAAGATCGAGCGATGCAAGCTGGCTGTTGAGCGTCGCGGCATCTTCAATAAGGGTAATGGCAGTCATGGGGATCCTGTCCTGATGTTGCCGGGAGTATCGCAGTTCGCAACGGCAGCGGACAGAAAAATAGATTTCGAAAGGGAGCGGCTGGAGAGTAAATATCTCCATGAAGCAGCGCCGATAAGGAAAAGCGACCGCCTCGGCTGTTAACCAAGGCGTTTTGCCGCGGGAAGCGGCCCTTCGGAAGCACTCGATATGGCTGACCATGTTTAAGTGCTTGCTTTAATGTCTATAGAAATAGTAGAGTTACACATAGCTTGTCAAATGGAAATCGGAAGTGATGCCCAAAATGATGCACTGCGGTGGATTTTGCGCTAAACTATGGGCATAGCGACGAAGAATGACAACAAGTCTGGGTTGCTAACGTTTCCTGGCCGTGCGCCAAGGGTGTGAGTGCTTCGAAATTGCCCCGGGGACGAGGGCTGAGGAGTTCTATAGCGGACCGGTCGAATCGCTCGACCGGACGTATCGCATGTGTGTGTGAAGCGGTTCGAAATGATTACTCAGAAAGCAAAATATGCGCTGCGGGCGCTATCTGCCTTGGCCCAATCCGAGGCGGGTGAGCCGATGATGATTTCCGACATCGCTGCCCAGCAAAAGATCCCGAAGAAATTCCTCGAACAGATCCTTCTCGACCTGAAGCATCAGGGCATTGTCATCAGCCGTCGCGGCAAGCAGGGTGGTTATCTCCTGCGCAAGCCGGCGGACGAGATCACCTTCGGCGAAATCCTGCGGGTCATCGACGGGCCGCTGGCGCCGCTACCCTGTCTCTCGCTCACCGCCTATCGTCGCTGCGACGACTGCGACGGTGAGCAGAATTGCGAGATCCGCCACGTCTTTGCCCGGGTGGCGGATGCGACCCGCAAGGTTCTCTTCTCGACGACCATAGCCGATGCCATCGCTCAGCCTGATGGCGCGGAAGTCGCCAGGTTGATGGCTTAGATAGGTCAAGGCCGGGAAAGGCCTACCATGTGCCTTTCTCCGGCATCGGCAGAGCTTCGGCATTCAGTGGGTGGCGTGTTCCTCGCCACCTTCCTTTTCCATGGCACGCCGGGCGCGGATTGCTGCTGCGATGAAGACGCGGGACAGCCCATGATACAAGGGCTCGCGCGACAGTAGCCGCGAGGTCACATAGCCGATCATCGATACAGCCATGATCGGGATGACGGCCTGGTGATCGCCCGTCATTTCCAGGATGATGACGAAGGCCGTCATCGGCGCCTGCACCACGCCGGCGAAATAGCCGGCCATGCCGAGGATCGCCGCAAGCGCCACGCCGCCGCCGACCAGTGTACCGACCGTGCTGCCGAAGCCGGCACCAACGGCAAGTGAGGGGGCGAAGATGCCGCCGGGAATGCCTGATATCATCGACAGGAAGCTTGCCAGCAGCTTCTCGACAAAGAAAAGCAGGGGCAGGGCGTGTCCTTCCACCGCGCCGCGGGCTTGCTCGTAACCGGTGCCGAAGGTTTGGCCGCCGGAAAGCACGCCGACGGCGGCAACGACAAGGCCACAGAGGCCGGCAAGGATCAGCATGCGTTTCAGCGGCTGTGGTTGTGCCCAGCGACGGATGCGAATGCCGGCATAAAGCGCCAATCCGCTGAAGGTGGCGCCGAGCGCACCACCGCCGACACCGCAGATCAGCATGACGATCCAGTCCCGAAACATCGTCGGCGCGGCGTCGGCCGTGCCGAAATAATTGTAGCTGCCGGAGAGGCCGAGTGCGGCAAGGCCGGAAAGAATAACGGCGGTCAGAACCAGACCGTTGGCGCGCGACTCATAGGTGCGGCTCATTTCCTCGATGGCAAAGACGATACCGGCAAGCGGCGTGTTGAAGGCGGCGGCGATGCCGGCGGCGGAGCCGGCAAGGATAAGCCCCTTGGCCTGCGCCATGCCGCCGAAGCGGGCAACGGCCAGCATGAAGGACGCGCCAACCTGCACCGTCGGCCCCTCGCGGCCGATCGAGGCTCCGCTTAGAAGCCCCAATATTGTCAGCACGATCTTGCCGAAAGCCAGCCTGAGCGAGAGCAGCTTTGTTCGATCCTCTTCATGATGCAGGTGTCGCGCGGCAATCGCCTGCGGAATGCCGCTCCCTTGCGAATTGGGAAACAGCGTCGCAGCCAGATACGCCGACAGGACGAAACCGAGCGGCGTCAAAATCAGCGGCAGCAGCCACATCCACTCACCCGATTGCGTCACGCCGGTAAAAGCCCGCTGCGCCACATCGGCGAGCTTGGCAAAGCCGACACTAATGACGCCGATAGCCAGAGCGCCCGTCCAGAACACCAGACGCGGTCGCCAGAGATTGAACGAGCCCCAGATGACGCGGGAACGGCGGAGCAGCTTGGACTTGCGATAGATAGGGGGCATGAGACGCTCTTCAGGGCGGGGAATTGGTGGGCACTATTCTGTCCTGGCAACCGATCTATGCACCGATTGTCGTGCCAAAGCCACGAAACGATGTTTCACTTCGTTGAAAAGACTGGGTGGCAATGGTCCGAGATAGCCGCTTTCCGTTTCCGACGGGCGAATATCCGGTCCCGGCCAGGCAAAATAGTTGCTTTCTGAAAGGATGATCCATGAAGGTATGTCGTCCAGACCAAGCCGGAATTTTACCGGTGCTGGAAGTTCGATGGCCATGGAGGCGTTGTCCGGCAGCGAATGCGTGACAGGAAGGACACGAACCCGCTTGGTTCCATCCGCATCATCGACAACAAGTGCCAACACGAGGCAGGGGCGATCCTTCACGCCTTCTTCGCGTCCCTCAAGTCGCTCCCTGTGCCAGAGATAGGAATAGCGAAAGACGAAACCGACCTTGACTTCAGCGGGCAGCATGCGGCTTTAGTTCATCATCAAGATGCTCGTGACCGGTTTCCATCTCGGCTGCTTCGACGGCGGCAATATCGGCCTCTGAAAGCTCAGCTGTCAGTTGGACCTGCCTATCTCGTCGCAGCAGGCGCTGATAATCTTCATAAGCGAGCAGCACCGTTCGCGGCCGGCCGTTCTTGGTAATGACAACCGGATCGCGCATGGCTGCATCTTGAAATGCGCCAAAATTCTTGGAAGCTTCGGCGGCAGTTACCGTCTTCATGAAAAATCTCCTTGACGAAATTATACGGACTTTCCGTAAATCCCGCAAGTTATCCCATGGAATTGGTACCGCCCCGACGGAAATCTCACCGATCGCTGGTCTCCCACCGCGGATTGATCCAGGGCTCCTGGTTCGAGCGTGCCAGCCTCGGCTTGCCGAGAATGTGATCGGCCGCCTTTTCGCCTGTCATGATCGAAGGGCCGTTCAGGTTTCCATAGGTCACATGCGGGAAGATCGAGCTGTCGGCGACACGCAGGCCGTCGACGCCTATGACGCGGGTGTCGGGATCGACCACCGCCATGGGATCGTCCTTTGAGCCCATTTTGCAGGTGCCGCAGGGATGATAGGCGCTTTCCAGATGTTCGCGCAGGAAGGCGTCGATCTCGTCGTCGGTCTGAACGTTCGGTCCGGGCTGGATTTCCGGTCCACGATATTCGTCGAAGGCCTTCTGCCCGAAGATCTCGCGGGTAAGGCGCACGCAGTGGCGGAACTTCTCCCAGTCTTCCGGATGGCTCATATAGTTGAAGCGGATAACGGGATCCGCCTTCGGGTCGGAAGAGCGCAGCGTGACGTTGCCGCGCGATTTCGAGAGGTTGTAGCCGACATGCACCTGGAAGCCATGGCTCTTGGCGGCCGCCTTGCCGTCATAGCTGATGGCGACGGGAAGGAAGTGGTACTGAATGTCGGGCTGTTTGACGCCGGGCGCGGAGCGCAGGAAGGCGCAGGCCTCGAACTGGTTGGAGGTGCCGAGGCCCTTCTTGAAGAACAGCCATTGCGCGCCGGCAATCCCCTGCATGTACCAGGGAAGCCAGGAATAGAGCGACACCGGCTTCAGACTGGTCTGCTGGAAATAGAATTCCATATGGTCCTGCAGGTTGGCGCCGACGCCCGGCCGGTCGGCCTTCACCTCGATGCCCATGTCGCGCAGATGCTGCCCAGGCCCGATGCCGGATAGCATCAGCAGCTTCGGAGAATTGAACGAGGAGGCGGAGACGATCACCTCGCGGTTTGCCTTAACGATCTCGATCTTGCCGTCCCGCTCGACTTCGACACCCGTCGCACGGCCATTTTCGATGACGATCTTGCGGGCGAAGCAGCGGATGAGCGTCACGTTCGGCCGCTTCAGCGCAGGCTTGAGATAGGCTGTCGCCGCAGACCAGCGCCGGCCCATCCAAGTCGTCTGCTCCATCAGGCCGAAGCCTTCCTGCTTGCTGCCGTTATAATCCTCCGTCGCCTCGAAGCCCGCCTGCTTGCCCGCCTCGATGAAGGCGTGAAAGAGCGGATTGCGGGCATCGCCCCGGCGCACATGCAGCGGGCCGTCCGTGCCGCGCCATCCCTCTTCGCCCCCATGCGAATGCTCCATCCGCTTGAAATAGGGCAGCACGTCGGCATAGGCCCAGCCTTGCGCGCCCAGCTCGTCCCAGCGGTTGAAGTCTTCCGCATGGCCGCGCACATAGACCATGCCGTTGATCGAGGAAGACCCGCCGATCACCTTGCCGCGCGGGGCAGTGATGCGTCGGTTGTTGAGCTGCGGTTCCGGCTCGGAAAGATAGCCCCAATTGTAGCGGTCCATGCTCATCGGCCAGGCAAGGGCTGCGGGCATCTGGATGAAAGGCCCGAAATCGCTGCCGCCGAATTCCAGAACGATGACCGAATGCTTGCCATCTTCCGACAGGCGGTAAGCCATGGCGGAGCCGGCTGAGCCTGAGCCAACGATGACGAAATCTGCTTGCTGCATATTTATCTCCCTGTGGCCGCCCCGATCCTTCGAGGCTCGCCTTTGGCGAGCACCTCAGGATGAGGCGGGTCATCGTCTGTGCTTGCGGTTGGTAGCTCTCGACCTCACCCTGAGGTGCCGCCATGGGGGCCTCGAAGGGCGAGGTCGAGCCCCGAGGTTGCATCAATAAGGCGCCTGCACCGGCCCCATGCCGACATAGACGGTCTTCAGTTCCGAATAATGCTCCAGCGCCGCCAGTGAATTCTCGCGGCCGAAGCCGGATTGCTTGGAGCCGCCGAAGGGAATTTCGACCGGGCAGAGATTGTAGGTGTTGATCCAGAGTGTGCCGGCCCCGAGCTGGTCGACGACGCGGTGGGCGCGGGTGAGGTCGGCGGTAAAGACGCCGCCGGAAAGGCCGAATTCGGTGGCATTGGCGCGGGCTATCACCTCGGCCTCGTCATCGAAATCGAGCACGCACATAACTGGCCCGAAAATTTCCTCGCGTGCGATCGTCATGTCGTCGGTGACGTCAGAAAACACGGTCGGCTGAATGTAATAGCCTTCGCCGGAGACATTGTTCGGGATGCCGCCGCCGGTCAGCAGCGTCGCGCCTTCGGCCTTGCCTTTTTCGATGTAAGACAGCACCTTCTCACGCTGCGCCCAGGAGACCATTGGGCCGATCTGTGTTGCCTCATCCATCGGGTCGCCGATGAGCATGGCCTCGGTGCGGGCCTTCAGGCGCTTCAGGAATTCGGACTTGATCTTGCTGTTGACGAAGACGCGCGTGCCGTTCGAGCAGACCTGACCCGTCGAATAGAAATTGCCGAGCATCGCGCCGCCGATGGCGCTGTCGATATCGGCATCGTCGAAGACGATCAGCGGCGACTTGCCACCGAGTTCCATGGTGACATGCTTGAGGTTGCCGGCGGCAGAAGCCGCCACCTTGCGGCCCGTCGGTACCGAGCCGGTCAGTGAGACCTTCGCCACCTCGGGATGGTTGATGAGCAGAGGTCCGGTTTCGCGGTCGCCTTGGATGACATTGTAGAGCCCCTTCGGCAGGCCTGCCTCAATAAGGATTTCGGCGATCTTCAGCGCGCCGAGCGGCGTGTTTTCCGAAGGCTTGAACACCATGGCGTTGCCGGCGACCAGCGCCGGCGCACCCTTCCAGCAGGCGATCTGCTGCGGGTAGTTCCACGCGCCGATGCCGACGCACACGCCGAGCGGCACGCGCTTGGTATAGGCGAAGTCACCGCCGAGCGGGATATAGGAGCCATTGAGGCCGGCCGCCGCGACGCCGCCGAAGAATTCGAAGCTGTCGGCGCCTGATGTTGGGTCTGCGACAATGGTTTCCTGGATCGGCTTGCCCGTATCCAGCGTCTCCAGCTCGGAAAGCTCGCGGTTACGTTCGCGCATGATCTCGGCTGCCCGCTTCAGGATGCGGCCGCGCGCTGTCGGGCTCATAGCAGCCCATTCCGGCTGCGCACGCTTGGCGCTAGCGATCGCCTTTTCGACGATGGTTGGCGTCGCTGCGTGCAGGCGGGCGATGACTTCGCCGGTCGCCGGATAGATGCTTTCGATAAGAGTGCCGTCGGTGTCCTCGACATATTCCCCGTCGATGAAATGCGAGGCTTTCGGTTGTGCGCGCATTATAGAACCCTCAATTCTTCGTAGGACACCATGACATGCTCTTGGAAAGCAGGTCGCTCGGTGAGGTTTTCATAGTAGCGCTGCAGCCGTGGATGGGCTGGGCGCTGGATGTCGATGTCGAAATAGCGATAGAGAACATGCCCGAATTGTATGTCGGCCAGCGTCAGAGTATTGCCCGCAAGGAAGCGATGCCGTCCGAACTGCGACTCGGCGATGTCTAGCTTCGCAGCGAGTGCTGCGACAGCCGCAACAATCGCCTTCTCATCACGCAGGGCAGGGGCAGTCCGCACCGCGCGCCAGAACACCGGGCCTGTGAAATTCAAGGCGATGTTGATCTTGGCCCATTCCGCCCATTTGTCGATCTGAGCGCGCCGCCGCTCGTCCTTCGGCCAGAAGGCATCCTCGCCATATCGCGCCGCGAGATAGCGTAGGATAGCGCCCGTTTCCCAAAGCGGCTCGTCGTCGCCGTCGCGCAGCACCGGAACGGTGCCGTTCGGGTTCATCGCCAGGAATTCGGGCGTGTCGTTGACGCCATAGGTAAAGCCGGCATCGATGCGCTCATAGGCAAGGCCGAGTTCGCCGATGCACCACATCAGCGCCTGCACATTGGATGACGATTTGCGGCCCCAGACGGTCAGCATGGTCTTCAGCCTTTCAAGGCGTTGAGGTGGGTCGTCAGATAATCTTCCGTCAGCGCGATCGACGCCTCAGTGCTGATCGGCGCGGATCTGAGGCCCTGGCGGATATAGAGCCCGTCGATCATGGCAGCCGCACCCTCGGCGATCCGCCCGGCATCGCCGGCCGGGCACAGAGCCTTGAGATTGGCAACGAGATTTGAGTGCAGGCGGCGTGCGTAGATGACGAGAAAGCGCCGCGTCTCTTCCGAGCGTTGCGCCTCGGCATAGAAGGCGAGCCAGGCGGCGATCGTTTCCGGTGCGAACTGATCGGCCTGGAAGCTGACGCGGATGACGGCGGAGAGCTTTTCGCGCGGCGTTTTCGCCTCGCGGAGCGCCGTCACGACGCTGTCGCGCAGCCGCTGTAGATGCACGCGGACGGTTTCGATCAGCAGCTGTTCCTTGCTGCCGAAGTAATGATGCGCAAGGGCAGGCGAAACGCCCGCCTGCTTGGCGATTTCGGACATGGTTACGGTTAGCGAGCCGTGATCGCCGATCACGCGCATCGCAGCATCCACCAGCGCCTTGCGGCGCACCGGCTCCATTCCGACTTTCGGCATTGCGTCAATCCTCAAGATTGAAGATGAGTGTATTTTTGATTGACTGATCAATCAATAAAAAAATCAGGTGGCCGGTATTCCCTGACGAAAAATCCGCAACCTCTTTCCGCAGAGCATTTCTGTGCCATACTTCCTCATAGGAGGAGGTGCAGTCATGGTTGATATTCTTGATGAAGTTCCCCCATCCGCGATGCGCGACAAATGGGGTTGGTTTGTCGGACTTGGCATATTGCTGCTGATCTGTGGTGGCATCGCCCTAGGCAATCTGTTCATCGCCACGGTGGCTTCGGTCTATTATGTCGGCATGCTGATGTTGATCGGCGGTATCGTGCATTTGGTCCATGCCTTTCAGGTGAGGGGCTGGGAGCATATCCTGTTCTGGGTGTTGAGCGGCCTGCTCTATACGGTTGCCGGTATCCTTGCCTTCGCCAATCCGCTATTGGCTTCCGAGGCATTGACGCTGTTCCTTGCCATCGCGCTCCTCATAGCCGGCACGTTCCGCGTCTGGGTCGGCCGCAAGCTGAAACCTGAGCGCGGCTGGGTTTGGATCGTCATCAGCGGTCTTGCGACTGCCGTTGCAGGCATCGCCATCGCTCTCGGCTGGCCGGTCAACAGCCTTTGGATCCTCGGCCTTTTCCTGGCCTTCGATCTGATCTTCCAGGGCTGGACGCTGGTGGTCTTCGGCCTCGTGCTCAGGCGGTAGTGCATCTCCCAAAAGGGGTAACGCACTGCTACTTTTTGACAAGAAGCGTGAGCGGCGTTACTCTTCGTGCCTCTGCCATATCAGGCAGAACGGCGTTGCGTTGATGTAACGGCAGTATCTTCATCTGGAAGTCCGCATGTCGAGGGACATGCTCGAAGAAACTGGTCGAAGCCGCGGAACATAGTTCCAGACAAATTTCCGCTAGATAACGTCAAGGGAGGAATATCATGCCAATGGTAACGGTTTCCATCTCTCCGCTTCAGGCTGCCGGCATCCGGGCAGCGGTCGACACCGGCACCTATGCCTCGAGCAGCGAAGTCGTGCGGGAAGCTCTTCGCATGTGGGATGCGGCGCGCAAGCGCGGTGACATTTGCGAGGTGCCACGTGCCGCCAACGATGGCGGCGAGACGGCAAAGAGCGGCCGTTGCGTCGCCGATATGTTTGCCGATTACGAGGCAGAGCGGCACTCGAGCAATCAGCACTGAACCCCACTCGTCACGGCAGCCCTCGGCTGCCGTGTGCCGGGTCTGCCTCCCGGCGAATGGTTAATATTGCTTTACCATTCATGAAACTTTCACATAGGGGAAAGGTTTCGTTGACGCTTTATGGCGCAATCTTGGGTCGAAAACGCGGTAAATCCAAAGTTTTACTTAAATAAATTAGATTAGAATCCGCAAGTGGAGATGGGCATGTCCCTGACTGCCGCAGTCGAACCGGGCGTATTGCGCCGATATGCCAGCGACCAGATCGTCACTCTCGCCAAACTCGTCATCGAAAATGCATTCCAGCCGATCGTGGAGGCCGGTACGGGTGCCGTTTTCGGCTATGAGTCCCTGATGCGCGGCCAGGAACGCATCGGTTTCGACAGCCCGGTTGACATTCTCGATGAGGCCGAGCGCACCGGTCAGCTTCTCGGGCTGGAGCAAATGGTCACGAGCCGCGCGCTGGCGAAGTTTGCCACCCTGCCCAATATCGCCACCACGACACTTTTCCTCAATCTGGATGTCCGGCTGATTGCGCAGGGCACGGCCTTGGTCGACAGCCTGCTGCAGCACATGAGAAAGGCCGGCATCGCGCCGTCCTCCGTCTGCTTCGAATTCTCCGAACGTTTCGACAATACCATCGTGCCGGAGTTTTCGGCGCTGGTTGCCAAGATGCGCAATGCCGGCTTCAAGCTCGCGATCGATGATTTCGGCGTCGGCCGTGGCGAGATGAAGTTGCTGTCCGATTATCCGGTCGACTATCTCAAGATCGACCGGCATTTCATCGTCGATATCGACCGCAGCGCCCGCAAGCGCCATATCCTGAGGAACCTCGTCAATATCGCCCATGTTCTCGGGACGCGCGTGATCGCCGAGGGCATCGAGACTGAGGCGGAGTTCGTGACCTGCCGCGAATTCGGCGTCGACCTCGTCCAGGGCTGGTTCATTGCCCGTCCGACGGTCCTGGTCAACGAGCTGAAGCAGAGCTTTCCGCATCTGCAGGATCTCGGCAAGACGGCGCGCAACAGCCAGTCGCTTGATGAAATCCTCATCCGCAAGCAGATCGAAGTGCTGCCGACCATCCGCGAAAGCGACAGCATCGACAGTGTCTTCGAGCTCTTTCGCCGCAATCCGCGCCGGGCCTATTTCCCGGTCGTCAATGCCAATGACGAGCCGCGCGGGATCATCCACGAGTACCAGCTGAAGGAATATATCTATCAGCCTTTCGGCCGCGACCTGTTGAAGAACAAGGTCTATAAACGGTCGATCTCGCATTTCGTCGAAATGGCGCCGATCGTCGGGCTCGATTCCGATGCCGACACGCTGATGACGATCTTCGCCAACATGGAAAGCAGCGATTGCCTGATCGTCACCGAAGGCACACATTATGCCGGCATCGTCTCCGCTGCCTCCCTCATCAAGGTCATCAACGAAAAGCAGCTGAAGATCGCCCAGGACCAGAACCCGCTGACTGGCCTTCCCGGCAACAGGGCGATCCATGATTTCATGCAGAACGCCGGCCGCGATGGCGATGAAATCAGGCATTTCTGCTATTGCGACTTCGATAATTTCAAGCCGTTCAACGATGCCTATGGCTTCCATCTCGGCGACCATGCCATCTCGCTGTTCGCTGCATTGATGCGCCGCTATTTCTTTGCGGAGCGCCATTTCCTCGGTCATGTCGGCGGCGACGATTTCTTCATCGGTGTCACCGGCTGGAATATGCAGGAGCTTCGCGAGGTTCTGGACCGGCTGCTTGCCGATTTCCACGCCGACGTCCGCGAGCTCTATTCGGTGGAGGATCGTGTCGCGGGCCGCATTCGCGGCCACGACCGCAGTGGCGCCGAGACAGAGTTCCCGCTGATGCGCTGCTCGATCGGCATCCTGCAACTGCCGGAGGGGCTGGTGATCGACAATATCAGCCGGGTCAGCACCTCCATTGCGGGTATCAAGGCGAAGGCAAAGGAAAGCGCCATGGGCGTGGCATTCCTCGGCTTGGCCGAGACGAATTGACGCCCTCCGGCACTCGGTCCTTTTCAAGCGCTTTGCGCTAAACTATCTCCACTGCTTTGCTGGGAGAGGAGATAGCGCCATGCCCTTGCCGTCTGAAATGCGTTTCGTGGATTTGCCGTCCTTTGGCGGACCAGAGGTCATGACCATCGCCCGAAAGCCTCTGCCGGTCTTGCAGCCGGGCGAGATCCTGGTCCGCGTCGAGGCCGCCGGCGTCAATCGGCCGGATGTGGCGCAACGGCAGGGCACCTATCCCCCACCGAAGGAGGCAAGTCCGATCCTCGGTCTCGAAATATCGGGCGAAGTGGTCGATGTCGCGCCCGCCGTGACGGAGTTTTCGATCGGCAACAAGGTTTGCGGCCTCGCCAATGGCGGTGGCTATGCCGAATATTGCATCCTGCCCGCCGGCCAGGCGCTCCGATTTCCGAACGGCTATGATGCGGTGCGCGCAGCGGCATTGCCTGAGACGTTCTTCACGGTCTGGGCCAATCTCTTCCAGATGGCGGGCCTCACCGAAGGCGAAAGCGTGCTGATCCACGGCGGCTCCAGCGGCATCGGCACGACGGCGATCCAGCTTGCCCGCGCTTTCGGCGCGACCGTTTATGCGACCGCCGGATCGAAAGAAAAATGCGAGGCTTGCGAGAAGCTCGGCGCCAAGCGGGCGATCAATTATAAAGAAGAGGATTTCGCCGAGGTCATCAAGGCCGAGACGGAACATGGCGTCGATATCATCCTCGACATGATCGGCGCCGCCTATCTGGAAAAGAACCTCGCTTCGCTTGCCCGCGATGGCTGCCTTTCCATCATTGCTTTCCTTGGCGGCGCGGTGGCGGATAGGGCAAACCTTGCGCCGATCATGGTCAAGCGGCTGACCGTGACCGGTTCGACCATGCGCCCGCGCACGGCTGAGGAAAAGCGGGCCATCCGCGACGACCTGCTGTCCCAAGTCTGGCCGCTGCTGGACGAGGGCACGGTTGCCCCCGTTATCTATCGGACCTTCTCTTTCGACGATGTGGTCGAGGCACATCGATTGATGGAAACCAGCGATCACATCGGTAAGATCATGCTGCAGCTGGCTTGATCGTCAGTGACAGGACGACGGCGATAAGGCCGGGTATGGCCATCAGCGCATAGAGCCATGTTGCGGCAGAGAGGCCGCCGGCAATGCCACCCGGATGGGTCAGGCCCGCTCCATTGACGATGACGCCGGCGAGCGCGGCACCGAATGCGCCGCCCAGCGACTGTGTCATCGAGATCGCCGCCGAGGCCTTGTCTTGTTCGGTCCTGCGGGCGATGCCAATGATCCTGGTTACAAGATGCGCCCAGCCGAGACCGACGCCGAATCCCATCAGGAACATGGCGATCACGGCCGGCGCGAACCTGACGATGGTGTCGAAGGGCGTATTCGTTGCCAGGAACGGGATCAGCGATGCGGTTGCGGCCGTTTCCAGAATGCAGCCACTGACGATGGCGATGGCCGCTGGCCGACCCGAGAAAGAGTTGCTGAAGAAGGCCGCGATGGTCCAGCCGAGCGCTACCAGCGCCACGAGATAGCCTGAGACCAGTGGCGTTACGCCATGGAGCGTCTGCAGGAAGTAGGGGATATAGATGTCGCTCGTCAGCACCAGCATCATCGTGAATATCGTCAAATAGAGCCGCGCGATGGGGTTGCTGAGCATGACGGCGCCATAGGGCAGGAGGCGCACTTCGCTCTTGCGCTCGATCAGCACCATCGTTGCAATAAGCACGATCGAAGCTGCGATCAGCACCATCTTGTAGGATCCATGTTCGATCGTGCCGGCAATGCTCACGAATAGAACTGCGGCAAGCAGAAGTATGATCTGGATCAGCGGCGTTCTGGTGTCGATCCGATCGTCCGCGACATCGGGCAGCAGCCAGCGCCCCGAGAGCGTCATGAGGACAGCCACCGGGACGAGGATGAGAAAGGCCTCTCGCCAGGCGCTCCCTGCGGCGAAGAGGCCGCCGAGCGTCGGCCCGAGTACGGTCGCTACACCCCAGATGGCAGCGTAGAGCGTAGAGGCCCTGCGCCACAGGGGTTCCGGATAGATGAAACGAATGAAGGCATAGGCGAGGCCGGACAGCATGCCGGAGCCGTATCCCTGAACGGCGCGACCGATCAGCAGCACGGGCATGGTCGGCGCGATGGCGCAAGCTAGGCTGCCGACGCCGAAGGTGAGCGCCGCTGCAACATAGACGGCACGCAAGCCTATTCCTTTCGGCCGGGTCGCAACCGTGATCGAGCCGAGCACGCCTGCGGCGACGAAAAGCGTCGTCATCCACGAGAACAATTCGAGGCCGCCGATATCGCGGACGATCGAGGGCGCAATCGTGGCGGTGATGTAGGATTCGACGGCATAAAGCGTGACGCCTCCGCCCAGCATCAGTGTCGCAGGCAGAAGTCTTGGCGAGAACAGCGTGAAGATGGAGGCTGATTTGAGGTGAGCTGTGGTTTCGATGCTGGACATCGGGCAATCCTCGGTATTTTCCCTAGCGGTTGATTATTTTCCAAGTTATAATTTGGAAAATTACATCCTTGTCGGATTAAAACAAGAGAAAACTTGGAAAAATGCGTCAGTCACCTGCCAATCGAATTCTGATCCTGTTGAAAACCGACGGGCCGCAGCTGGCAGCGGCTGTCGGCGATGCGCTCGGCATATCGTCGGAAGCAGCCCGTCAGCAGCTGACGAAGATGGCGGAGGAAGGGTTGGTCGAGCCTGTAGCGGAAGCTTCCGCCGGCAGAGGCAGACCGCGCCAGTTCTGGCATCTGACGGCGGCCGGCAATCGGCAGTTTCCCGATGGCCATGCAGATCTGACCGCCACCCTGCTTGCCACCATGGCCAGCCAGCTGGGGCAGGGGGCCGTCGATGCTGTCATCTCGGCACGCGAAACGGAGACGCTTCGGCGCTATCGCAGCGAAATCGATTTGACGGCCGATCTGCCCTCACGAGTCGCGAGCCTTGCTGCCATCCGCACGCAGGAAGGCTATATGGCCGATCACTGGCAGGACGATGACGGTTCGTTGGTGCTGGTGGAGAACCATTGTCCCATCTGCGCCGCCGCATCTGCCTGTGCCGGCTTCTGTCGATCCGAGCTGGAGACTTTCCGTATGGTGCTCGGCGCTGATGTCGAACGGGAGGAGCATATCCTGCTCGGCGCTCGGCGTTGCGCCTACAGGATCCGTGACGCAGCCTGAGAGATTGCTTTTTGATGCTGCTCGCTAATATCGGCGATTGGCAATTCAGGGGGCAGCGGCTACCACTGGCCGTCAAGCAAATCAAAGGCTGCGTCCCCCATGTCCAATCCTGTTTGCGTCGAAGTCACCCGTGGCTCTCTGGTTGAGGGCCGCCATCGCGGTTCCATCGTTGCGGTCGATGGCGATGGCAAGTTGGTCTTCTCGCTCGGTGATATCGAAAGCGGCGTCTTTCCGCGCTCCGCCTGCAAGGCGATGCAGGCGTTGCCATTGGTCGAAAGCGGTGCGGCAGAAGCCTATGGCTTCGGCAACAAGGAATTGGCGCTCGCCTGTTCCTCCCACAATGGCGAGGACGAGCATGTTGCACTCGCCGCCGCGATGCTGGCTCGCGCCGGCCGCGATGTCGGCACGCTCGAATGCGGCGCGCACTGGTCCTCCAACCTGAAAACAACAATCCATCAGGCCCGCACCATTGAGACGCCGACGGCGCTGCATAACAATTGCTCTGGCAAGCATGCCGGCTTCGTCTGCGCTTGCTGTCATCAGGACATCGATCCCAAGGGCTATGTCGGCTATGACCATCCGCTGCAGCAGCAGGTCCGTGATACGATGCAGAGCCTGACCGGCGCCATTCTCACGCACGACAATTGCGGCACGGATGGCTGCTCGATCCCGACCTATGCGGTTCCGCTGAAGGGACTGGCCCATGGCTTCGCCAGGATGGCGACGGGCGCAGGCCTGGGGCCGCTGCGCGCCAAGGCGTCACGCCGGCTGTTCGAGGCATGCATGGCCGAACCCTTCTACGTTGCCGGCACCGACCGCGCCTGCACTAAGCTGATGCAGATTGCCCCCGGACGCATCTTCGCCAAGACCGGCGCCGAGGGTGTATTTTGCGCGGCGATCCCCGAGCAGGGCCTTGCTATCGCGCTCAAATGCGACGATGGCAACAGCCGTGCCGCCGAAGTCATGGTGGCCGCAACATTGGCCCGCTTCTTCGAGAAGGATGGCGCTGTTCACGCCGGCCTGATGGCAATGGCTGAGCGATCCTTCAAGAACTGGAACGGTATCCATGTCGGCGATATCAGGCCAGCAGAGGCGTTGAGGGCATAAGTTACTCGTCGCCTCAGCCGCTCGTTTTCTGAGCCGGTACGTGGTGCCGGACGACCTTGTATTCCTGCCAGATGAGAACCATGACCACGAGGTCGAAGATAGTGAGGACGATGAGCCCGATACCATGCGTGTCGGTGAAGCGGTAAAGCTGATAGACGATGAAAAGCCCCAGGGCGGCAAGCGAGGCCGGATAGGCCCACATCTTGCCCCGGAGCAGGCCGATGACCAGCAGCACCTTCACCAGCCCATGGCTCAAGAGGTAATAGGCATAGAAATTCTTGGTACCGACCGAAAAATCTTGTGCCCATGTGAGCAGATGGGTCGCGATAAAATCATGCGGGTCGTTGAGCAGCTCGGGCTGTGTGATCCGGTTAGCCAGCCGAAGGATCGACTCGGTGCTGACGAGCGCCAGCACAAGGCCGCCGAGGCATTCGATCAGGGCATGCGTGCCCTTCAATAGGACGCTGATTTCGAAGAGCTGATGAATGCGTCGTTCGTTCATGGGCGATCACAACCTCTGGGGCTTATTCAGGTAAGCTTGATCGGCGGCGGCGACAAGGCATGCCGATCTCCGGCTGTCGGTCAGGCCAGGAAGATCGGCACATCCATATCGCGATAGGGGGTCAGGTTCTCCTCCGGAATATTGGACGGCACGATCATGCCGGAGACGCCTGTCAATGGAAGGATCTGGTATGGAGAGGCGGCGTCGAGCTTTTCGGCTGTCGCCAGCACATAGGTTTCGGCCGAACACTGCGCGATATGCCGCTTGATGGCCGCTTCCTCGAAATCGCCGGTCGAAAAGCCGCGGGCGGGATGAATGGCGGTGACGCCCAGAAAGAAGATGTCGGCCCTTATCGATGCGATGGCCGTCATGGCGGCAGCACCCGTCGCCACCATCGAATGCTTGTAGAGCTTGCCGCCGATCAGGATCACCTCCACCAGGGCATGATGCTCCAGCTCACCAGCAATCGTCGGGCTGTGGGTAACGATGGTGACGGGAAGGTCTTTCGGAAGTTGCCGGGCGATCTCGGCATTGGTGGTGCCGCCGTCCAGAAATACGGTCTGGCCCGGTTGGATCATCTTGGCTGCATAGGCACCAAGCCGGCGTTTCTCGTCGGAGGAGACTGCCTGCCGCGCGGTGAAATCGGGCAGCTCCGGTGACAGCGGCAATGCGCCGCCATGCACGCGCTTCAGCAGCTTCTCCGTTGCCATCTCCCGCAGATCCCGGCGGATCGTGTCTTCGGACAGATCGAGTTCGTCGGCCAGAACCTTGGCGATCACTTGGCCGTCCCGGCGCAATCTGTCGAGGATGAGGGCTTTGCGCTGGCTGGTCAGCATGTTGATCTCTGCACGATATATCACGAATAGTCATGAATTTATCAGAATCGATTCGACATTCAAGAAAATATGCGCATATTCGGGCAAATTCCTGCAGGAAGCAGGTATTCAGAATGGAGGCATGACATGTTGATCCTGATTGCGGGGCCCTATCGCTCCGGCACCGGCGATGATCCGAAGAAGATGGCCGAAAACCTCAAGCGCCTTGAGGAGCCGTCCTATGCCCTGTTCAAGGCAGGTCATCTCCCCATGATCGGCGAATGGGTCGCCCTGCCGGTCTGGCATGCCGCCGGCGGCAAGAGCATCGGCGACGATCTCTATGAAGAGATCTTCCACCCGACAGCCGGCCGCCTGCTGCAGCTTTGCGAGGGTGTTCTCAGGTTGCCGGGTGATTCCAAGGGCGCCGATAATGATGTCCGCATTGCCCGCGAGCGCGGCATTCCCGTCTGGTACAGGCTGGAAGACGTGCCAGGCTGCGCCTGAGATCAACCGCCCATCCCCATTGAGCCAGCCAACGGGGATGGGGATATCGGCTTAATCGATCAAAACCTTTTGTGGCGCCCATCAGCATCAGCCACTTCCGTATCGGCCGGGTTCGTTTTAGCTTCCTTGCAGAATTCAATTGAGGAACGGAACATGCTGACATTCTATTATGCGCCCGGAAGCTGCGCGCTCGCCAGTCTCATCGCCCTGGAAGAATCCGGCCTTGCCTACGAGCCCCGACGCCTCAACCTCGCCAACGGCGATCAGCGCCAGCCGGATTATCTGGCCATCAATCCGAAAGGTCGCGTTCCGGCCCTAGTGACTGAGCGCGGCGTCCTCACCGAGAATATCGCGATCATGGCCTATCTCGCCCAGATCGCACCGGCCGCCAAGCTGGCACCGCTCGACGACCCCTTCGAATTCGCGCAGATGCAATCCTTCAACAGTTACATCGTCTCCACCGTTCATGTGAACCATTCGCACAAGGGACGCGGCCACCGCTGGACCGACGATGCCGCCGCCATCGAGACAATGAAGGCCAAGGTGCCGCAGACCATGACCGAAAGCTTCGCCTTGATCGAGGATAAGATGCTGAAGGGTCCCTGGGTGATGGGCGAGCAATATACCGTCGCAGACGGCTATCTCTTCACCATGGAGAAGTGGCTGCCGGGAGACAATGTCGATATCAAGCAGTTCCCCAAGGTCAGCGCGCATTATCAGCGTATGCTCGAGCGCCCGGCCGTTCAGAAGGCGCTTGCCGTCGAAGAGGGCTGATCGATCAGCCGAACATTGCCAGAAGTTTTTTCGGGGCGCGGTATCGCCACGCCTCGACTAAGCGCAGCTCCAGTTCCTCGTCGCCGATCGCGGCGATGCGCAGCGGTAGTGATGGCCAGCCGACGTAGTGATCCGTCTGGAAATAGATCTCCGGCGCCATTTCCATCAGCTGTTCCTTGCGGTCGACGGGCAGCGACAGCACGATGGTCTCGTTGTTCTTGACGGTCACAAACGCCTTGCCGCCGACTTTGAAGGCCGGCAGTCCATAATGAAGGCCAGGCTCGACCTCGAGCAGCCTGGCTTGCGCCACCAACCGCTGCAATCGTTCTGCTATGGCGTCCATGCCTAGGTTCGATGTCATGCGCGTTTGACTGCTATGATTAACTCTCTTATGCGCATTCTTCCGGCTGAATGGTCCGCTTGTCCATAGGCCGCCCCAGGTTTTCCGGCATCAGCGGCAGATCGGCCAATTCTTCCAGCGACATGGCCGCAAGCATGGGGTGCTGCAACGGATCGCTGTCCGATTTGCGATCCTCTTCGAGAAGATGATTGAAGAAAAGCTTCAAGATCGACATGGCATGCCTCCTTGGATGCTCGCATCGATGCAACCATGAGGGCATCAGCCGAGCGAGCGGCGACGGTCTTCAATTTCATGGTGCAATAATCGCGCGAATATGCGCTCGATGCAATTGAGAATGCGGGGATGCTGATATAGATATTCTATAATGAGAAACCTCAACAACGTTCATTTGAATGGCTTGCGCGCGCTGGAGGCGGTCGGGCGCCTCGGTTCGCTGCAGGCAGCGGCCGATGAACTCGGCGTGACGGCCGGTGCGGTCAGCCAGCAGGTCATCAAGGCCGAGGCGCAACTCGGTCGGCCGCTGTTCGAGCGGACGCCTAAGGGGATGACGGTGACGGCATCGGGACTGGCGGTGCTGGCAAGGTTGGGCGAGGGATTTCAGGCGCTTTCGGCGGCAATTGCGCTTGTGCAGCACAAGGATGAGAATATCCTCACCATTTCGGTGGCACCGGTTTTTGCGGCCCGCTGGCTAGTCTATCGGCTGGACCGCTTCGCCGGCCGCCATCCGGATATCCGCCTGCGCATCGATGCCACGACACGGCTGATCAACCCGGCGACGTCTGATGTCGATATTGGCATTCGGGTCGGCAATGGGCAATGGCCCGGCGTCAAGGCCGAGCTGCTGCTGGCCCAGGAGGTGTTCCCGGTCGTTACGCCGCAGATTGCCGCAACGCTTCGGGAGCCTGCCGATATACTGAAAGTCCCCGCCGTCATCGACGGACATGCGATGTTCGGCTGGGAGGTGTGGCTGCGCGAGGCCGGGCTCCCGGGCCATTGCATGGAAGAGCGTCACATCTTCAACGATGCGTCGCTCTGTCTGGATGCGGCTATAGCGGGACAAGGGGTGATGCTCGCCTGGCAGACGCTGGCGGCCTATGCCCTCCAGCAGAAATGCCTCGTTGATCCCTTCGGCATCCGCGCCAAAACCGGTTTCGGCCATTATTTCGTCACCGCCGAAGGCGTGCGGGAGCCGAAGAAGGTCACCGCCTTCAAGGCCTGGATCCGTGAGGAAATGGAAGAGAGCATGCGTCTCTTCCAATAATGTCAGACCGGCTCCTTGCCGCGGGTCGCCTGCATGGCTTTGTAGGCATCGCGCGCCTGGCAGCGCTCGATCCAGGCCTTCATCTTCGGGCGAGCGTCGAACAAGTCCTGCTCGGTTTGGGCATAGCGCAGCACTTCGGCCAGGTTGAGGTCGGCGGCGGTAAAGCGATTGCCGACGAGATAGTCCTGGTTTTGCAGGTGCTTTTCGAGCACGTCGAGCGGTTTCTTCAGCGAGCGGCAGGCGACTGCGATCCCGGCCTTGCCGGCATCGCTATTTTCCTGCGCATTGTCATAGATGCGCACGAGCGCGACGCTATAGGGTTCGACTTCCGTCGCCGCCCACATCGTCCACATAGACATTAGTCCTTCTTCCTCTACCGTCTTGCCGGCCAGCGGGCCGCCATATTTGCGCGCGAGATAGAGGTTGATGGCGAGCGACTCATGCATCGCGAGATCGCCATCCTTGATGCAGGGGATCATGCCCATCGGATTGACCGCCAGAAACTCCGGCGACATCGTGTTGATTGGCGCGTCGGCAGCGAGCGGATTGGCAAGCCGGCTGGCCTGGATGACAGGCACGGATTTGAACTCAATGCCGAGCTCCTCCGCCATCCAGTAATTGCGCGAGGCGCGCGAGCGATAGACACCGTAGATCGTCAGCATATGGGTCTCCCAGATTCGAGTCGGCGCGACCTTATTGGGCAGCTTGGGCGAGTAAAAGACCCTGCCGCTGATATCTGCGATGAAAGCTCGTGATGGATGGCGGATGGCCAGCGCCGAGCAAGCACGAAAATATCCGCCAGCCCGTCTAAATCTTTGCAAATCATGCTGCCGAGGCCTAGCCTTCGTTCAGAAATTAGCGTCGCTGCATGTTACCGTTCGGTTATAGCTTTCGTCGGATGCGGTAGGAGGCATCCGGTGAAAGGTACATGGGCAATCGGTAACTGCGATCTCGGGAGGAGAGCAGATGCTTGCTACCGGCGTTTCGCTAGACGACAAATATACCGCTGAGGATGGCCGCGTTTTCATGACCGGCCTGCAGGCGCTGGTGCGGCTGCCCATGACGCAGATGCGGCGTGATCGCGCCGCAGGACTCAATACGGCAACGTTCATTTCAGGCTATCGCGGCTCGCCCCTCGGCGGCTACGACCAGCAGCTTCTGAAGGCCCGGACTTACCTCGACGCGCATGACGTCACCTTCCAGCCCGGAATCAATGAAGACCTCGCAGCCACGGCGGTCTGGGGCTCGCAGCAGGTCGGCCTTTCTCCCGGCGCCCGCAAGGACGGCGTGCTCGGCATCTGGTACGGCAAAGGCCCCGGCGTTGACCGCTCCGGTGACGTGCTGAAGCACGGCAATGCTGCCGGCACCTCCAGGCATGGTGGGGTCCTCTGTTTTGCCGGCGACGATCATTCCGCCAAATCCTCGACCATTCCGCACCAGACCGACCATGAATTCATGTCGGCGGTCATGCCGGTCATCTATCCTTCTTCGATCCACGAATTCCTCGAATACGGCCTGCTCGGCATCGCCATGTCGCGTTATTCCGGCTGCTGGGTCGGCATGAAATTCATTGCCGATACGGTCGAGACGACGGCGGCCGTCGATCTATCGGGAGAAAAGCGGCAGTTCGTCTTGCCGACGGATTTCGAGCTGCCTCCCGGCGGCCTCAACTTGCGCTGGCCCGATCCGCCGCTGGTGCAGGACGATCGCCTGCAGAATTACAAGGCCTATGCGGCCATCGCTTTCGCCCGCGCCAATCGCGTCGACGAAATCACGCATGATGTTCCCAATGCCCGCTTCGGCATAATCTCCTCCGGCAAGGCCTATGAGGATGTGCTGCAGGCGTTGCGCGAGCTGGAGATCGGCCCGCGGGAAATGGCCGATATCGGCCTGCGTATCTTGAAGGTGCGCATGCCCTGGCCGTTGGAGCCGGAGGCCGTGCGCCATTTCTCGGAAGGGCTGGACGAAGTTCTTGTCGTCGAGGAGCGTCGCGAAATCATCGAAAACCAGATCAAGCAGCAGCTCTTCAACTGGCGAGCCGATGTGCGCCCGCGCATCGTCGGCAAGTTCGACGAGCATGACAAACCCTATCTCAGCCTGTCTTCGGCGCTGACCGTCGGCGCGGTTGCGAGAGCCATCGCCGGGCGCATCGTCAAGCTCGATCTCGATCAGGGCCTGCATGATCGCATTGCCGCCAAGCTTGCCTATCTTGCCGAGCGCGGCCAGATCAGCCGCAGCCATGTGGCGCCACTGAACCGTACGCCGTTCTTCTGCTCGGGCTGTCCGCACAATACGTCCACCCGCGTTCCCGAAGGCAGCCGCGCCATCGCCGGCATCGGCTGCCATTACATGGCCACCTGGATGGACCGCAACACCGAGACCTTCACCCAGATGGGCGGTGAAGGCGTGCCGTGGACGGCGATTGCGCGTTACACCGACGAAAAGCATATGTTCGTCAATCTCGGTGACGGCACCTATTTCCACTCCGGCATTCTTGCCGTCCGCCAGTCCGTCGCCGCCAAGGTCAACGTCACCTACAAGCTGCTCTACAACGATGCCGTAGCGATGACCGGCGGGCAGCAGATCGACGGCCATCTGACGCCGCAACTGGTGACCAAGCAGTTGCATGACGAGGGTGTCCGGCCGATCTATCTGCTGTCGGACAATCCCGATGCCTATCGCGCTTCGGAGCTGGCGCCCGGCGTCAAGGTGCTGCATCGCGACCATATCGATCAGGTGATGCTGACGCTGCGCGAGACCGAAGGATGCTCGGCGATCGTCTATGTCCAGACCTGCGCCGCCGAGAAGCGCCGTCGCCGCAGCCGCGGCCTGATGGAAGATCCGGCCAAGCGCGTCTTCATCAACAAGGCTGTCTGCGAGGGATGCGGTGATTGCTCGGTACAGTCGAACTGCATCTCCGTCGAGCCGCTGGAAACGGAATTCGGCCGCAAGCGCCAGATCAACCAATCGAGCTGCAACAAGGATTTCTCCTGCGTCAAAGGCTTTTGTCCGTCCTTCGTCACGGTTCATGGCGGCAAGCGCCGCAAGCGGAAGGCACTGGGCCACGCCGACATCGACGTGCCGATGCCGGAAATCCCTGCCATCGCCGATCGTCCCTGGAACATCGCGATAGCCGGCGTCGGCGGCACGGGCATCCTGACCATCGGGGCCATCCTTGGCATGGCCGCGCATCTGGATGGCAAGGTGCCGATGATCCTTGACATGGCAGGCCTCGCCCAGAAGGGCGGCGCCGTCATGAGCCATCTGCGCATCGGTCTCAACCAGGCAGACGTCACCTCCTCGCGCATCGTCAATGGCGGCGCGGACTTGCTGTTGTCGGCGGACGAAGTGGTTGGGGCCTCCAAGGATGCGGTCACGCTCTGCTCAACGACGCGTACGACCGCCATCGTCAACACCGGGCTCATGCCGGTTGCCGATTTCGTTCGCAACCGCGATTTCGACTTCAGGACCGGTTCGATCCAGCATACAATTGCAAAGACCGTCAGCGATAAGTCCGTCTTCCTCGATTTCGGTCATGTCGCGACCGAGGTCACCGGCGATGCGATCTCAACCAATATCCTGCTGACCGGCTTTGCCTGGCAGCGCGGTCTGCTGCCGTTGTCGTTGGAGGCGATCGAAAAGGCGATCGAGCTCAACGGCGTCGCCGTCAAGGCGAGCCTCTTCGCGTTTCATTGGGGCCGGCTTCTCGCGCATGATCCGCAGGCCGTGCATGCCCTGATGGTCGCGCCCGATGTCGGCAAGACGCTGGCTGACATGAGTCTCGATGATCTCATCAGGCATCGCAAGGCGCATCTGACCGCCTATCAGGATGCGGCCCTTGCCGAGCGCTATGGTGCTTTCGTCGCCCACGCCAATGCTCTGGCGACGAAAGAGCGGCTTTCGGACAAGGTGCCCTTTGCCGTCGCCGTCACTTATGCGCGGGTCCTGGCCTACAAGGATGAATATGAGGTTGCCCGGCTACTCACCGATCCTGCTTTCGAAGCGCAATTGCGTGAGGAGATGGAGGGAGATTTCAAGCTGGCCCTCAATCTTGCCCCACCCGTCCTCGGCGGCAAGGATCCGAACGGCCGACCAAGGAAGCGCGAGTTCGGCGCCTGGATCCTGCCGCTGCTGCGGATGCTTGCACCAATGAAACGGCTACGAGGCACCGCTTTCGATCCCTTCGGCTATATGGCGGAGCGGCAAATGGAACGCCGCCTGATTGCCGAATACGAAGAGATCGCCGGGCGTGTGCTTTCCAGTCTGCGCCACGACAACGAGACAGAAGCCCTTGCCATTCTCTCGCTGTTTGATGAGATAAGAGGCTTCGGCCCGGTCAAGGAGGAGGCTCGCCGGAAGATCATGGTGAGGATAGCGGACAGACTGAAAGCCTATGAGATGCCGCGGGAGGCGCAGCATGTACCCGCAGATGCGGCATGACGCCGGCGGCGGAAACTTGAAGCAGGCATAACGAGACATACGTTCAAAGAGATTGGACGTTCGGGAGGTCGGGAGGAGAAGCCGGATGTTTTCTGGGGGATTGAACTTCGCGCTGGGCGAGGACATCGATGCGCTGCGCGAGCAGGTGCGCCGCTTTGCCAGCAATCGCATTGCACCCTTTGCAGACGAGATCGATCGCAACAACAGCTTCCCGATGCATCTGTGGCGGGAGATGGGCGATCTCGGCGTACTCGGGATCACGGTTGACGAAGCCTATGGCGGCGCCGGCCTCGGCTATCTCGCCCACACGGTTGCCATGGAAGAGATCAGCCGTGCTTCGGCTTCCGTGGGTCTGAGCTACGGCGCTCATTCCAACCTCTGCGTCAACCAGATCTACCGCAACGGCACGGCGGCACAGAAGGAGCGCTACCTGCCGAAGCTGATATCCGGCGAGCATGTGGGGGCTCTCGCCATGTCGGAGCCGAGTGCAGGCTCCGATGTCGTCTCCATGAAGCTGCATGCCGAAAAGCGCGGCCATCGCTATGTGCTGAACGGCAGCAAGATGTGGATCACCAATGGCCCGGATGCCGATGTCCTCGTCGTCTACGCCAAGACCTCTCCGGATGCCGGCCCGCGCGGGATTACCGCCTTCCTCGTCGAAAAAGGCTTTCCCGGCTTCTCCGTCGGCCAGAAGCTCGACAAGCTCGGTATGCGCGGCTCGAACACCTCGGAGCTGATCTTCCTCGATTGCGAGGTTCCGGAGGAGAATGTTCTCGGTCACATCGATGGCGGCGTGCGCGTACTGATGTCGGGTCTCGATTACGAGCGCGTGGTCCTTTCCGGTGGCCCCGTCGGCATCATGGCGGCCTGCATGGATGTGGTGCTGCCTTACATGCATGAGCGCAAGCAGTTCGGCCAGTCGATCGGCGAGTTCCAGCTGATGCAGGGCAAGCTGGCCGATATGTATGTCACCATGAATGCCTGCCGCGCCTATGTCTATGCCGTGGCCGCCGCCTGCGATCGCGGCGAGACGTCGCGCAAGGATGCGGCCGGCTGCATTCTCTATTCCGCCGAGAAGGCGACGGCGCTGGCGCTCGAATGCATCCAGGCGCTCGGTGGCAACGGCTACACCAATGATTATCCCGCTGGACGGCTGCTGCGCGACGCCAAGCTCTATGAGATCGGTGCCGGCACATCCGAAATCCGGCGCATGCTGATCGGCCGCGAGCTGTTTGGCGAAACGGCCTGACTGCGAAATTCCATTCCCATCAACCGGTGAAGCGCATGACCGTCCTGAAATCAGAGATATCGACGCATACGGATCGCTTCCGCGACAATCGCGCCGCCATGCTGGAGGCGATCGGCGTCGCTGAGGCTGCGGCGTCGCAGGCGGCGGAAGGCGGCGGCGCGCAGGCGCGTGAGCGCCATGTCGGCCGCGGCAAGATGCTGCCGCGCGATCGTGTCGCCGGGCTGATCGATCCCGCCACGCCGTTTCTGGAGATCGGGACGACGGCAGCCCACGGTCTCTATGGCGGCGAGGCACCGGGCGCCGGGTTGATCGCCGGCATCGGCCGCGTTTCCGGCCGCGATTGCATGATCGTCTGCAATGATGCCACCGTCAAAGGTGGCACTTATTATCCGATCACGGTGAAGAAGCATCTGCGCGCGCAGGAGATTGCGGCGGAAAACAATCTCCCCTGCATCTACCTCGTCGATTCCGGTGGTGCCAACTTGCCGAACCAGGACGAGGTATTTCCCGACCGCGATCATTTCGGGCGCATCTTCTACAATCAAGCCAATATGTCGGCGGCCGGCATTCCGCAGATCGCCGTCGTCATGGGGTCCTGCACGGCGGGTGGCGCCTATGTGCCGGCCATGTCGGACGAAACCATCATCGTCGAGAAACAGGGAACGATCTTTCTCGCCGGTCCGCCGCTCGTCAAGGCGGCGACGGGGGAGGTTGTCTCTGCCGAAGATCTAGGCGGCGGCGATGTCCATACGCGCCTTTCCGGTGTTGCCGATCATCTGGCGCGCGACGATGCCCATGCGCTCGCACTCGGCCGGCAAGCGGTCGCCAATCTCAATCGCCGCAAGCCCGAGAGTGTCGAGCGTCGCACGCCCGAGGCGCCGCTCTACGATCCCGAGGATATTCTCGGCATCGTCCCCTCGGATCTGCGCACGCCCTATGACGTGCGCGAGGTCATCGCCCGCATGGTAGACGGCTCCCGGCTGGATGAGTTCAAGGCGCGCTACGGCACGACGCTAGTCTGCGGCTTTGCCCACATCCACGGCATCCCAGTCGGCATCATCGCCAACAACGGCGTTCTCTTCTCGGAGTCGGCGCTGAAGGGCGCGCATTTCGTCGAGCTTTGTTCGCAACGCAAGATCCCGCTCGTTTTCCTGCAGAATATCACCGGCTTCATGGTCGGCCGCAAATACGAGACGGAGGGCATCGCCAAGAATGGCGCCAAGCTGGTGACGGCTGTGGCGACGACCAAGGTCCCGAAGATCACCATGCTGATCGGCGGTTCCTTCGGCGCCGGCAATTACGGCATGGGCGGCCGGGCCTATTCGCCGCGTTTTCTCTGGACCTGGCCCAACAGCCGCATATCCGTCATGGGCGGAGAGCAGGCGGCAGGCGTGCTCGCCACCGTACGCGGCGAGGCGCTGGCGCGTGCCGGCAAGCCTTGGACGCAGGAAGAAGAGGCCGCCTTCAAGGCGCCGACACTTAAGATGTTCGAAACCCAGAGCCACCCGCTCTACGCCTCGGCCCGCCTATGGGACGATGGCATCATCGATCCGCGCAAGAGCCGCGACGTGCTGGCTCTGTCGCTTTCAGCAGCACTCAACGCACCGATCGAAGACACACGCTTCGGTCTGTTCAGGATGTGAGGAGACGGAGATGAAACGCGATGCCATCAATGCCAAGAATGCGCCGCAGCCCCGCGGCGGTTATGCTCAAGCCGTAAAGCTCGAGAATTTCGAACGATTGCTTTTTATCAGCGGACAGATACCGACCGACGTCGACGATGCCTTGCCGGAGGGTTTTAAGGCGCAGGCTCGCCAGGTCTGGCACAACATCGATGCGCAGCTGAAGGCGGCCGGCATGACGAAGGACGATATCGTCAAGGTCACCACCTTTCTCGCCGATCGACATCATACGATCGAGAACCGCGAGATCCGTAGCGAATATCTAGGCTCGCTCACGCCGGCCATGACTGTCGTGATCGCCGGTATTTTCGATACGGCCTGGCTGCTCGAAGTCGAAGTCATTGCCGCGCAATAGGGTCTGCCGATGTTTTCGAAGATACTGATCGCCAATCGCGGCGAAATCGCCTGCCGGGTCATCTACACCGCAAGGCGCCTCGGCATCCGCACGGTCGCCGTCTATTCCGACGCCGATCGGAATGCCCTGCATGTGACCCTGGCCGACGAAGCCGCCCATATCGGCCCGGCGGCGGCGAGCGAAAGCTATCTTTCGAAGGAAAAGATTATCGCAGCCGCAAAGCGAACCGGCGCGGAGGCCATCCATCCGGGCTACGGCTTTCTCTCGGAAAATGCAGCTTTTGCCGAGGCCGTCGAAGCTGCCGGCCTGGTTTTCATCGGCCCGTCGCCGGCCTCCATTCGAGCGATGGGGCTCAAGGATGCGGCCAAGGCGCTGATGGAGCGGGCCGGCGTGCCCGTTGTTCCCGGCTATCATGGCGATAGGCAAGAGCCCGGCTTTCTTGCCGAGCAGGCCGACGGCATCGGCTTTCCCGTTCTTATCAAGGCGAGGGCCGGCGGCGGCGGCAAGGGCATGCGCCGCGTCGACCGTCCGGAGGATTTCGAGGCTTCGCTGGAGGCGGCGAAGCGCGAGGCGAAATCCGCTTTCGGCGACGATGCCGTGCTCATCGAAAAATATCTCATCAAGCCGCGCCATATCGAGATTCAGGTGTTCGGTGACAGCCAGGGCAATGCCGTGCACCTCTTCGAGCGCGATTGCTCCCTGCAGCGCCGGCACCAGAAGGTGATCGAGGAGGCCCCGGCGCCCGGCATGACGGAGGAGATGCGCAGCGCCATGGGCGAAGCGGCGGTTCGCGCCGCCCGCGCCATCGATTATCGCGGCGCCGGCACCGTTGAGTTCATCGCCGATGTCTCCGACGGCCTGTCGCCGGATCGCTTCTTCTTCATGGAGATGAACACCCGCCTGCAGGTCGAGCATCCCGTCACAGAGGCAATCGCCGGCGTCGATCTTGTCGAATGGCAATTGCGCGTTGCGAGCGGCGAGGCGCTGCCGAAAACGCAAGCTGAGCTCACCATAAACGGCTGGGCCTTCGAAGCCCGCATCTATGCCGAAGACCCATCGCGCGGCTTCCTGCCGGCAACCGGCACGCTTTCCCGCCTACGCTTTCCCGAAGGCGATGTCCGCATCGATGCCGGCGTGCGCGAGGGCGACAGCATCACCCCGCATTACGACCCGCTGATCGCCAAGCTGACCGTGCATGCGCCCGATCGGGCGGCGGCGCTTGCCAAGCTCACGCACGGTCTCGAGCAGACACAGGTTGCCGGAACCACCACCAACCTCGATTTCCTTATCCGGTTGAGCCGCCAGCCGGATTTCGCCGCCGGCCATCCGGATACGGGATTGATCGATCGTGACGTGGAGGCGCTGACCTCGGCGCAACCGCCAGACGATGCTGCCCTCGCCATTGCTGCCATTGTGGAGGCGGGTGGGTTCGCAGAAGCCACTGGCAGTGATCCTTGGCTGTCGCTCGGTCCTTGGCAGCTCTGGGGTGAAGCAAGCCGTCCCCTCACGCTGCATTTTGCCGGTGGTTATCAGAATTGCCGCGTGGCTGCAAAGAGTCGGTCGCTGTTTAGCGTCACCTTTGACGATCGCATCATTCTCGTTCGCTTGCTCGCAGGCGAGGGCCTTTCCCACCACGTCGAGATCGACGGCCGGCAGTCCCATGTCGATATCTTCGAGACATCGTCAGGCGTGACTTTATTCCTCGATGGACAGACGCATCATTTCCATCGACTCGATCTGCTCGACGGTGGAGAAGAGGCGGCCGGCGGTGGCGATCGCGTCATCGCGCCGATGCCGGGCCTCGTCAAGATCGTACGTGTGCGCGAGGGTGACGCGGTGGCGAGGGGCCAGGCGCTGATCGTCATGGAGGCCATGAAGATGGAGCTGACGCTGACGGCGGCACGCGACGGCATCGTCGAAGGTCTGTATGTCGGCGAGGGGGATCAGACCAGCGAAAGCGCCGTGCTTCTGTCACTCCGTCCGGAGGATGCGGCATGAACGACAAGCCTTCCAACCACGTCACCATCGTCGAGATGGCACCGCGTGACGGGCTGCAGAACGAGAAGCGGCAGGTTGATACCGAACACAAGATCGAGCTGGTCAATCTGCTTTCGGATTGCGGTTTCGAGCGAATTGAAGTCACCAGCTTCGTCAGCCCGAAATGGGTGCCGCAGCTTGGGGATGCCGCTTCGGTCATGGCCGGCATAGAGCGGCGTCCAGGCGTTCGTTACGCAGCGCTGGCGCCCAACATGCAGGGCTTCGAGGCCGCCCTTGCGGCTGGCGCCGATGAAGTGGCGATCTTCGCTTCCGCCTCGGAAACCTTCTCCATGCGCAACATCAACTGCTCGATCGCCGAGAGCATCGAGCGCTTTCGGCCGGTGGCGGCCGCCAGTCGGGATCGCGGCGTTCCGTTGCGCGGCTATGTCAGCTGCGTCGTCGAGTGCCCTTATGAGGGCGCGGTGCCGCCGCAAAATGTTGTCAGCGTCGCGTGGCAGTTGCGTGCGCTTGGTTGCTATGAGATCAGCCTTGGCGACACGATCGGCAAAGGCACGCCCGAGGCCGTCGACCGGATGCTTGGCGCAGTGCTCGGAGAACTCCCCGCGGCAGTCCTTGCCGGCCATTTTCATGACACGTCCGGCCGTGCGCTTGACAATATCGGCGTCGCGTTGGAGCGCGGCCTGCGGGTATTCGATGCGTCAGCCGGCGGCCTTGGCGGTTGTCCCTTCGCTCCCGGCGCCAAGGGCAATGTCGATACCGTTTCTGTTCAAGATTATCTATCGGCGCGGGGCTTCGAGACCGGTCTCGACGAGGACAAGCTTGCCCGCGCCGCCGCCTTTGCCCGCAGCCTCAGGAGTGCCTCATGATATCGCAGACGATCCGCATCGCCACCGACGAGCGCGGTGTTGCCCATGTGACGCTGGCGCGCCCGGAAAAGCACAATGCCCTTTCGGCGGAGATGATCGATGACTTGACAGCGGCAACGGACGACCTTGCTCACGACAGCGCAGTCCGGGTCATCGTGCTGACCGGCGAGGGCGCCAGTTTCTGTGCCGGCGGCGATCTCGGTTGGATGCGTGCCCAGTTCGATGCTACGCGGGATGGGCGTATGGCCGAGGCGCGGCGACTTGCCATGCTGTTCAAGGCGTTGAACGAATTGCCGAAGCCGCTGATCGCCCGCGTCCAGGGCAATGCTTTCGGCGGCGGTATCGGCATCCTCAGCGTCTGCGACATGGTGATATCGGCATCGACGGCCCGTTTCGGCCTGACGGAGGTGCGCCTCGGCATCATTCCGGCCACGATCAGTCCCTATGTCGTCGCGCGTATCGGCGAAGCGAATGCGCGCCCGTTGTTTCTCTCCGGCAAAATCATCGATGCCTGGCAGGCGCATGCCACGGGCCTCCTGTCACGGGTCGTGGCGGAGGAGGCGTTGGATGAAGCCGTAGAAGCCGAAGTCCGCCATTTCCTGGGAGCGTCACCGCAGGCAGCGGCCCGCGCAAAGGCTCTGGCGCGTTCCGTCGGCAGGCCGATTACTGATGGCATGATCGATCACGTCGTCAAACAATTGGCAGATGCCTGGGAGACCGACGAGGCGAAGGAAGGCATCACCGCCTTCTTCGAAAAGCGGCAGCCGAACTGGCGATCGGCCTAAACGAGTCTGTTGTTTTCGATGGTCAGCTGCGGAAACTGCATGCTTCCCCTGACCAGCTCTCCCGATGCCGGCTTGTCCCAGCGGAAGCCCATGATCGCGGCTTGCTGCATTTCCTGGAAGAGATTGCCTGCAATCACCGCCGAGCCGGCGCCATCGGCGACGGAGACGACGCAGCCGATGCCGGCATGTCTGACGATATTGCCGGTCGCAACGACATTACGGAGATATTGCCCCCAGCCGAGCCGCAGGCCCCAGAGCGGCGCATTCTCGATAACATTATCGGCAACAAGCGTATCGGCTTCCGCCGAGATGCCGATGCCGAAGCCGCCATCCTGCGCATAGGGTGCGATAAGCGACAGGTTGCGGATGACGTTGCCCGTCACCGAAGCGAGCCTTCCGCCCTTGTCGAAATTGGTAACTGAAATGCCGTTGGCGGCGCCATCGACCAGATTGTTGCTGATCGTGGCGCCGACGAATTCGAATTCGCAATAGATGGCCGTTTCGCCCGAACGCACGCATTGATTATTCGAGATCTGTATATTCGAGGCCGAATTGGCGCGGATGGCGGTGAAGGCACAATCGGCGATCTGATTGCCCGAAACCGTCACGCCATCGGCGCGGAAGACGTTGATGCCGTTGCCGTTCTGGCCGGTGCCGCCGCCATTGGCACGGATGCGGGTAACGCGGTTGTTGACGACGCTGCTGACATCCTCGGCCTTGTCCCAGCGATGGATGAGGATGCCGCCATTGCCGCAATCCTCGACGCGATTGCCGGTCACCGCCACGCCGGTGGACTGGACGGAATAGATGCCGGCCTCGGCGGCCCCGGAGATTCGGCTGCGCTCGATCCGGCCGCCGCAGCGCTCCAGCTGCAGTCCGTGTTTGCGGCTGCCGGCGACCTCGCAATTGTCGATCAGCACCTCGTCGACGCCGGTAAATTGCAGCAGACCGCCGGCATAATCGGCAAGCCAGCGATTGCCGCCATCGAAAACCAGGCCGGAAAGCTCGATACGCCTGGCTTTATCTGCATTCATCAGATGGCCGTCGCCGCTATAGATGAGCCGTGAGGCGCCAGGAACGCCTGTGATGCGCGTATTATTGGGGAGTGTCAGGTTTGAGATGTTGTAGGTGCCCGGTGGTAGGAAAAGCGGCATGTTGCTTCGCGCCGCATTGTCGATCATCGCCTGCAGCTTGCCGCTCTTGAAATCGCTGGCGCCCGGTGTCGTCTTCAGCGCAATGGCGTCGATCGGACCGCGCAGCTCGGCACCGGCCATCTTGGCAAGTGGTGCCGCGAAACCGCGCCGTGCAAGCACGCCAGCCGCTGCCGAGGCGGCGAGGGAAGCGATAAAGGCGCGGCGTTGCATCATTATGAACTCCTGGAACGTCACTTACGAAGCAGAAATCGTGCCAGGCCCATCTGTGCCGTTTTGATACAGAAGCTGTTCTTCAAACGCTTTCGATCGGCCAAGAGCCTCGACCTCTTTCTATTTCATTTACCAGTCCGGTAGAGGCGATGACCCGCACCTGATCCATTTGTGCTAGGGGCGACTCGCCGCGCATGTTACCTCTGCCGCATGCGGATCGCGGCCTTTCAACGTCTGGCACTTTTCGATGCCGTCGAGCAGGCGGCCCAGGCTTTGGCGCGCGATCTCGCCTGGGCGGAAAGGCAGGGCATCGATCTCGCCCTCTTTCCAGAATGCTATCTGCAGGGACACAGCTACAACGAAGCCATCGCCAGACGCCGCGCGCTTTCCCTCGACGATCCCGGTTTGGACGCGCTTGTCGCTCGCTTCGCCTCGAGCAGGACGACAGCGATTATTGGCCTCTTCGAGAAGAAGCGCAATCGTCGATCCGAACGGCGCCGTCGTGGCAAAGGCCAAGCCGCATAGCGAGGATGTCCTCGTCTTCGATCTGCCGGATCGGCAACCCGAGCGCGGATTCGCGCGAAAAGCAGCTGATATCGCTACCTAATTGTGCAAATCGCGCTATCCTCACAAGTCATGAGACCCGATCAACTGCTTTATCCGGCGCCTGCGGGCTTGTTCTGCCCGATAGGCGGCTTCTATATCGATCCCGTGCAGCCGGTCGAGCGAGCGCTCGTCACGCATGGTCATTCGGACCACTCTCGTTCCGGCCATGCCAATGTGCTCGCCACGCGCCAGACCCTCGATATCATGCGCATCCGCTATGGTGATGGCTTTGCAGGATCGGAGCAGGCGGTTGCCTTCGGCGAGGAAGTGACGATCAATGGCGTCAAGGTGCAGTTCCATCCTGCCGGCCACGTCCTGGGTTCGGCTCAGATCGCAGTGGAGAAGGATGGACTGCGCATCGTGGTCTCAGGCGATTACAAGCGCCGGCCGGACCCGACCTGTGAAGCCTATGTGCCGGTTCCCTGCGACGTCTTCATCACCGAGGCGACCTTCGGCCTGCCGGTCTTCCATCATCCCGATCCGATGGCAGAGACGCGCAAGCTCCTGGCTTCGCTTCGGCAGTTTCCAGAACGAACGCATCTGGTCGGCGCCTATGCGCTCGGCAAGGCACAGCGTGTCATCCGCCTGCTGCGCGATGCCGGCTATGACAAGCCGATCTATATCCATGGCGCGCTCGAAACCCTGTGCGACTACTATGTCAGCCAGGGCATCGCGCTTGGCGAACTCAAGCCAGCCACCTTCGAAAGCCGCGATCAGTCGATCTTTCAGGGCGCCGTCGTCGTCGGTCCGCCCTCCGCGTTTCAGGATCGCTGGGCGAGACGATTTAACGATCCGCTGCCGGCTTTCGCCTCCGGCTGGATGATGGTGCGCCAGCGTGCCAAGCAGCTTGGCGTCGAGCTGCCGCTGGTCATATCGGATCATTGCGACTGGCCCGAACTGACCGAGACGATCTCCGATTTGAAGCCGAGCGAGGTGTGGGTCACCCACGGCCGCGAAGAGGCGCTGGTGCGCTGGTGCGAGCTGCAGGGCATCGCCGCCAAGCCGCTGCATCTCATCGGCTATGAAGATGAGGGCGATTGATGAAAGCCTTTGCCGACCTCCTCGATCGCCTGGTGCTGACGCCGAGCCGCAACGGCAAGCTGAAGCTGCTGACCGATTATTTCCGCGATACGCCCGATCCGGACCGCGGCTATGGTCTGGCCGCCATTGCCGGCACGCTCGAGGTGCGCAACGTCAAGCCCGCCATGCTGCGCGAGCTCGTTCTCGAGCGCATGGACGAGGTGCTGTTTCGCTATTCCTACGATTATGTCGGCGATCTTGCCGAGACGATCTCGCTGGTATGGGACAAGGAAAGCGATATCGAGCGTCCTGCCGGAGAGCAGCCGAAGCTCGGCGAGGTTATCAGGCGCATGAATGCGCTTGGGCGGACCGAAGTGCGCAGCTTCGTCCGCGACCTGTTGGATCGGTTGGATACGTCGGGCCGCTTTGCCTTCCTGAAGCTTGCGACCGGCGCCATGCGCATCGGTGTTTCGGCCCGGCTTGCCAAACAGGCGCTGGCCGAACTCAGCGGCAAGGATGTGACCGAAATCGAAACGCTGTGGCATGGTCTGCAGCCGCCCTATGAAAGCCTGTTTCGATGGCTGGAAGGAAAGGGCGAGCGGCCGATATTGGCGACGCCGGCGATCTTCCATTCCGTTATGCTGGCCAATCCTGTTGAAACAGGCGATCTCGACGGGCTCGACCCCCGCGATTTCGCGGCCGAATGGAAGTGGGATGGCATCCGCGTCCAGCTTTCGCGCTCTGGGGAGACGAGCAAGCTCTATTCGCGCTCCGGCGATGACATATCCGGTGCCTTTCCCGACGTTGTGGACGCCATGAATTTCGAGGGCGTCATGGACGGTGAGCTGCTGGTTGGCGGCACTGTTCGCTCCAACAGCCCGACACGCAGCTTCTCCGATCTGCAGCAGCGCCTCAACCGCAAGACCGTGACGGCAAAGATGCTGGACGAGTTTCCGGCCTTCATCCGCGCCTATGATCTTCTTTTTGACGGCGCGGAGGACGTGCGCGCCCGTGGTTTCCTCGATCGGCGGGAGCGGCTGACGGAGATCATCGATGCCGCGCCCCACGACCGCTTTGATCTGTCGCCGCTCGTCGATTTCTCGTCCTGGGAGGAGCTCGACCGCCTGCGCTCCTCGCCGCCCGATCCGGTGATCGAAGGCGTGATGATCAAGCGCAGGGACAGCGCCTATCTCGCAGGCCGCGCCAAAGGCCCCTGGTTCAAGTGGAAGCGCGATCCCTATAATGTCGATGCCGTGCTGATGTATGCCCAGCGCGGCCACGGCAAGCGCTCCAGCTACTATTCCGATTTCACCTTCGGCGTCTGGGCGACGACGCCGGAGGGTGAGCAGCTCGTGCCTGTCGGCAAGGCCTATTTCGGCTTTACCGATGCGGAGCTTGAGGTGCTCGACAAGTTCGTGCGCAACAATACGGTCGACCGTTTCGGCCCAGTGCGAGCGGTGCGCGCCGATCGCGATTTTGGCTTCGTGCTCGAGGTCGCTTTCGAGGGCATCAACCGCTCGACCCGCCATAAATCGGGTGTCGCCATGCGCTTTCCACGCATTGCCCGACTGCGGCCCGACAAACCGCCCTACGAGGCCGACAGGCTGGAAACTTTGATCGCGATGATTGACGCCAAGGCTCCGGTTGTCGATGAATAGGCGAGGGCGATTCCTCACCACAAAGTGAGTTGGCCTAGCCTTCCAACCCGTGCAGATTTGATCTGCGCCGGGATATTTCGACAGAGCCCACGACCATGTCCGACGACCACGCATTTCGTCCCAATCGCCGCAGCCTTCTAGCCGGTATTGCCTTCACGCTCTTTGCGCCCAACATCGTCAGAGCTGCCGATGACAGTACGACTGCAAACAAGCCTGCCGAGAACAAGAGTGTCGCCACACGGAGCGACGAGAAGGCCGAGGATGCGCCGCCGCTGCTTTCGGGCGACTATGCCAAGGAGCGCCATCTGTTTCGCACTGATCTCGTGAGCAAGGGACCTGCTCCCGATATCTACGAACCGCTGGTGACGCCATCGACCGCCGAACGGCTTTTCTATCGCAGCGGCGTCGGCGAGGAGCTGGAGCTCGTCGCCTGGGTTTCCCGCTACACGCGTTCGGAGAAACCGAAGCCGGCCGTATTGTTCCTGCATGGCGGCAACGCCATCGGCCAGGGACATTGGCAGCTGATGAAGCCCTATGTCGAGGCCGGCTACGTCGTCATGATCCCTTCCATGCGCGGCGAAAACGGCCAGAAGGGCAATTTTTCCGGCTTTTACGACGAAGTTGCCGATGTGCTGGCCGCGTCCAACCGGCTGCGGCATCTGCCGGGTGTCGATCCGCATCGCATGTTCCTGGCTGGCCACAGCATCGGCGGTACCCTCGCTATGCTTGCCGCCATGTCGACGAAGCGCTTCCGTGCGGTCGCGCCGATATCCGGCAACCCCGACGCTTACGCCTTCTTCAGCCGTTACCCGCAGGACATCCGCTTCAACACCAGGAACCCGCGTGAATACCAGATGCGCTCGCCGCTCTGCTACGCGCACAGCTTCAAAAGCCCGATAAAACTGTTCCACGGAACCGAAGAGGCACATTTCGACTCGCGCCTGTCGCTGCTCTCCAAACGGGCAACGGCCGCCGGCGTGAAGATCGAAATGGCGACGGTGCCGGGCAGCCACAATTCGGCTTTGCCGGGCGAAATCGCTCAAAGTATCGAGTTCTTCAAGAGCGTGGCTGTCTGAACCAGCGCCCGCAAGAGCGGCACGGGAGATAATCCGAACCGCTCTGCGAGTCGATGCTTACGCCATCAGCTTCTCGATCAGCGCCGTTGCCGCTTCCGCAATCACCGTGCCGGGCGGGAAGATTGCGTCCGCACCGGCCGCTTCCAGCGCCGCGAAATCCTGTGGCGGGATGACGCCGCCGACGGCGATCAGCACATTGCCGGCATGGCGGCGCGCGAGCGCGGCCTTCAATTCCGGCACCAGCGTCAGATGGCCGGCGGCAAGTGACGATGCGCCGAGGATGTCGACGCCTTCGCGAACGGCGACATCGGCCACTTCTTCCGGAGTCTGGAACATGGCGCCGACGACGACATCGAAGCCCAGATCGGCAAAAGCCGTGGCGATGACCTTCTGGCCGCGATCGTGTCCGTCCTGGCCCATTTTGGCGATGAGGATGCGGGGCTTTTCACCGCGCGCTCTGCGGAAGGCTTCAACCTTGACCACAGCCTTGTTGAAAGCAGGATCGGCATCGCCGACTTCCCGACGATAGACGCCGGAAATGGTCCTGATCTCGGCCACATGCCGGCCATATGCCTTTTCCAGCGCCAGCGAAATTTCGCCGACGGTCGCTCTTGCCCTTGCTGCCTTAACGGCGAAGTCGAGCAGATTGCCGCTGCCGGTGCGCGCCGCATCCGTCAGGGCGTCGAGGGCAGTCTCGACGGCGGCCGTCTCCCGTGTGCCCTTCAATTGCTGCAGCTTGGATAGCTGACGTGCCCGCACTTCGGAATTGTCCACCTTCAACACGTCGACTTCGATATCCTTCTCTGGCCTGGAAAAGTTGATGCCGACGAGTGTCTGATGGCCGCTGTCGATGCGCGCTTGCGTGCGTGCGGCGGCTTCCTCGATGCGAAGCTTCGGAATGCCTTTCTCGATCGCCTTCGCCATGCCGCCGAGCGCCTCGACTTCCTCGATATGGGCAAGGGCGCGGGCCGCAAGATCGTAGGTCAGCCGTTCGACATAGGCCGAGCCGCCCCAGGGGTCGATGATCCCTGTCGTGCCGGATTCCTTCTGCAGCAGGATTTGCGTGTTGCGCGCAATGCGGGCGGAATGGTCGGTCGGCAGCGCCAGCGCTTCGTCGAAGGAATTGGTGTGCAGCGACTGGGTATGTCCCTGCGTTGCCGCCATCGCCTCGACCATGGTGCGGATGATGTTGTTCATCGGATCCTGCGCCGTCAGCGACCAGCCGGAGGTCTGGCTGTGGGTCCTGAGAGCCAGGGATTTCTGGTCTTTCGGTGCGAAATTCTTCTGCATCAGCGCGGCCCAGATCAGCCGTCCCGCGCGCATCTTGGCAACCTCCATGAAAAAGTTCATGCCGACGGCCCAGAAGAAGGAGAGGCGAGGGGCGAAGCTGTCTATATCGAGCCCGGCTGCCACGCCTGCCCGCGCATATTCGATGCCGTCGGCGATCGTGTAGGCGAGCTCCAGATCCGCCGTCGCGCCGGCCTCCTGCATGTGGTAGCCGGAGATCGAGATGGAGTTGAACTTCGGCATCCGCTGGCTGGTATAGCTGAAAATGTCCGAGACGATGCGCATCGAGGGCTGCGGCGGATAAATGTAGGTGTTGCGAACCATGAACTCCTTGAGAATGTCGTTCTGGATCGTGCCCGACAGCTTGTCCTCGGAAACGCCCTGTTCCTCCGCCGCGACGATATAGAGCGCCATGACCGGCAGCACAGCGCCGTTCATGGTCATCGATACGCTCATCTCGTCAAGCGGAATACCGTCGAAGAGCTGGCGCATATCGAGGATGGAATCGATCGCCACCCCCGCCATACCGACATCGCCGGCCACTCGCGGATGATCGCTGTCATAGCCGCGGTGAGTGGCAAGATCGAAGGCGACGGAGAGGCCCTTCTGGCCGGCGGCAAGATTGCGGCGATAGAAGGCATTGGACTCCTCGGCAGTGGAGAAGCCGGCATATTGGCGGATGGTCCAGGGCTGCTGGACATACATTGTGGGGTAGGGGCCACGCACGAACGGCGCAGCACCGGGATAGGTATCCAAAAACTTCAGGCGGGCGAGGTCGCTTTCGCCATAGGCGCACTTGACGCTGATGCCTTCGGGAGTTTCCCAGGCTGGGGCGCCGATTGTTGGCGTCGTTGCCTGCGGCTTGGCCCAGGGGATGGTGGCGAAGTCGGGGATATTGGTCATGGAGCCGATGCCTCCGTGAATGGGGAGGGCGCAAACCCCCCTCTGTCACTTCGTGACATCTCCCCCACAAGGGGGGAGATCGCCCCAAGCCAGAATTTAACCCAGCCGGTCGTGACAACTTTCGCTGCCGCAGATGAGGGGTTTGTTCGAGGTGGAAGGGTTCCGCGAGTTTCCAATCTCCCCCCTTGTGGGGGAGATGTCGCGAAAGCGACAGAGGGGGGTATCGCACTTGTCTCGAACCCGATGTCCATCCTCATGCCTCCACCCCCTCATCCAATCGTATCGGCACCAACCCCATCCCGCCAACAATCGGACCCAAAGGCCCCAAAACCGTCACCGGCCGCTCGGTCTTCATGGCAAACAGCGTCGTCCCCACGATCGGCCTCGCGGCACGGCTCTCCCGCGCCTCTGCGATCATCGCCGCTAACTCGCCGCTGGAAATGACCTTCGCCAATCCTCCCTTGCCTTCGATCCGGGTGAAAATCTCCCAAGCCCGTTCGCAAAGCGCGTCGGTCAGCGCCTCGATGCCGCCGGCCCCGGCAGCTGGATCGGCGACATGATCGAGGTGGCTTTCGGCGATCAGAATCGTCTGCGTGTTGCGCGCTAGGCGCCGCGCCAGCGGATCAGGAATGCCGTGCGTCAGGCTGTGCGGCAGAACACCGATCTCGTCGGCGCCGCCAACGCCGGCTGAAAAGACCGCGATCGTGTTGCGCAGGATGTTCGTCTCCGGATCGAGGCGGGTCAGCATGCGATAGCTGGTCTCAGCAAAGAGATGTGCCGGTCGTGGGTCGGTAACGCCGCAGGCCTCGGCGATCCGGGTGAAGATCAGCCGCGCGGCGCGCATCTTCGCGGTTGTGATGAACTGATTCTGATCGGCCGAAAGGCAGAGGCTGATTGCCGCAAGCGCTGCTTCCGGTGACAGTCCCGCCTCCTCAAGCAGTCGTAAATGGCCTACGAGGCTTGCCGCCATCACCGCCAGTTCCTGCGCCTCGGTCCCGCCGGCGTTATGCACGGCACGGCCGTCCGCATTGACGATCGTACCAACCGACTTCAACTCTTTGAAGTATTTGATGTCGCTGGTAAAATTGGCGAAACGCCCGGCTGTCAAGAAAGCGTCGAGTCCAAGGTGCAATCTTTGGGCGCCACCATCCACAATCGAGGCTGCCGCCATTTTCGCAATGCCGGAAGAAAAGCCATCGAGGCGCAGGGTCGTAGTCTTGGCGGATGCTGCTGCCAGCACTTCGGAAAAGATTGGCGACTGAGCATCCATCCCGATGCCGAAGGCCGAAGCGGAACTGCTGGAAACGAGGCTGATACCGCTTGCGCCATTGGCAAGATCGTCGCCGAGCTGCACCATTGCCCGCTCGGTGTCCGGATCGTCCATGCGCTGCATCACCGTCCATGGCAACTCGGCCCGCTGACGAAATAGCGGCTTGCCGTCGCGCCGTCGCTGGTAAAGCGGCTCTATCGCGATGCCGTCATCGGTTCGCGAGACCAGTGCTTCCTGGAAATTCTTGCCTTTCAGCGCCCGTTCCACCAGCTTCAGCCAAGTCTTTTGGTCGGTCTGGCCGAAGATGCCCGGGTCGAGACTGTCGATATTCATGCGCTCCTCCGTACTGCATTGGTCTAGCCCATGATGTCGCAAGGGAAAACAGGAGTTTGGCCGATCGGTGCAATATCTTCGTTGGAACCGTCTGGCGATCGACGCCAGCCTCGCTCCAGCCGCGGCAGTCATTATGCGGCCGATCCGATGTGTCCCAACTGGTTTCCGATAATGGCCGACCTGCTGCCCGTTTCCCGTCATCTGTTTGCCGCTGCCGCACTGACGACATTGTCCGCCTGCAGCATCATTCCCGATACGGGCGCCACCGATCCGGATCGCTTCGTGCAGGAGACGACGCCCGTCTTCTATCGTCCGGAGGGGATCGAGCCGAACAGGGTAAGGCGCCTGCCGGTGCAGCCCGTGCCGCAATCGCGCGATCTCTTCCGCACCCAATTCCACCAGACCTATGGCCTGCCGACCTTCAATCCAGTGCACCAGGCCATGTATGCGCAGCGCAGTGAAGACGACTTCACGTTGCCGGCCATCCCCTACAAGCGCATCGATCCGCGCTTCCTGCGCCAGGAGGTGGATTACCAGACCAGGGAACGCCCCGGCACCATTGTTGTCGATACGCGCGACCACTTCCTCTATTTCATCGAACCGGGCGGCAAGGCGATGCGCTATGGCGTCGGCCTCGGCGCGGCAGGATATGCCTGGCACGGCAGGGGCCTGATCCAATGGAAGCAGAAATGGCCGCGCTGGACCCCGCCCGCAGAAATGGTCGCGCGCGACCCGCAGATGAGGCCGCTATCGGCCGAGCGCGGCGGCATGAATCCGGGGCCGACCAATCCGCTCGGCGCGCGTGCGCTCTATATCTATCAGAATGGCCGGGATACTCTTTATCGAGTTCACGGCACCCCGGATTGGCAGTCGATCGGCAAGGCTGCATCTTCCGGCTGTGTTCGCATGCTCAACCAGGACGTGATAGATCTTTACAACCGGGTGCCCGATAAGGCGGAAATCGTCGTTCTGTAGCGGTATTTTACCACAAATTTTCGTGATGTTGCATAAGTGCGATAGTCGGGGTGGTTTGCGCTCTTTAGTTTTGCGTCTGTCTCTGCGAACCTCTCGGGGAGCCGAATCAGCCTGTTGGTACGGGTTTTCGCTTCCTCCACAAAAGGAACTATGCTGTCGACATGAGCCTTCCTTCATCCCTATCGCGACGTAACTTCCTCGCTCTGGCGGGTCTCGGCGCCGTTTCGACGCTTGCCAGCTGCGCCTCCACCATCGACAACGGCCCCGTCGTCAGCCCGGTTCAATATACCGGCTCCCCGCGGCCGTTCCGAACCTGGTTCTCCAGCTATGATGGCGAGCAGCCTGATCCGGCCGTAATCTATGCCTCCGTCGAGGATGGCGGCTTCATCATTCCGGCGGTTCCCTACCAGCAAATCGATCCCCGCTTCTATCGTCAACGGGTGATCGACCCAACAGGCGAGGCACCCGGCAGCGTGGTCGTCAATACAACCCAGCGCATGCTTTATGTGACCGAGCAGGGTGGAACGGCGATGCGCTATGGCATCGGCGTCGGCCGCGAAGGATTTGCCTGGCAGGGCCGGGGCGTCATCCAGTGGCGCAAGAAATGGCCGCGCTGGAATCCGCCGGATGAAATGGTCGCCCGCCAGCCGGAACTCGTGAAATATTCCATCGCCAATGGCGGCATGGACCCGGGCCTGAAGAACCCGCTGGGGGCACGTGCTCTCTATATTTTCGAGGACAAGCAGGATTCGCTTTACCGCCTGCACGGTAATCCCGATTGGCGCTCCATCGGCAAGGCCGTTTCCTCCGGCTGCGTCCGTCTGCTGAATCAGGATGTCATCGATCTCTATGACCGCGTTCCCGAGCGCGCGCCGATCCTGGTCACGGCCTGATACCGCATCATTGAAAAAGGGGCGCCGCTGGCGCCCTTTTTGTTTGCGGTCCTGACTGGAAGTACCCGGAAGCCGATCTCAAACGATTGTCAGATTGATTTTCGACTGCCGGCGCTGGTCGCGCTGATTGGCTCTCCGCCATATCGCAGTCGTCACTATCCTCGTATTGACGGCCTTATCGCAATTCACTTTCTCAAAACCATTGCGAAATATATGTTGCGCGCGATTAAATCGTGATATATATAAAATTCATCCAACCGAAGGAGACAGGACATGCCTATTCTTTATACGACCAAAGCTTCCGCCACCGGTGGCCGCGCCGGCCATGCAGTTTCCGAAAATGGCGTCCTCGACGTCACGCTGACCGTACCGAAGGAGCTCGGTGGCGATGGCGCTACCGGCACCAATCCGGAGCAGCTCTTTGCAGCCGGCTATTCCGCCTGCTTCCTGGGCGCTTTGAAATTTGTCGCAGGCCAGCAGAAGGTCAAGATTCCGGAAGACGCCAAGGTCACGGCGACTGTCGGGATTGGTCCTCGCGCGGATGGCACCGGCTTCGGCATCGAAGTTTCGTTGGCTGTCCACATTCCCGGCATGGACAAGGCCGAGGCTGAAAAGCTCGCCGCTGCCGCCCATATCGTATGCCCCTACAGCCATGCCATGCGCACCTCGACCGAAGTGCCGGTTGCTGTTGTCTGACGGGAAACGCGTGGCAGGCCAATTGTAAACCGGAAATACAGAACATATGGGAAAGGAGCAGCAGTTTGATCTGCGGCTCCTTTTCTTTTGCAAGAAAAATGCTATATCTTTTCTTAGGAAAGGAGATAGCCATGATGAAAGCCCAGGCAATAGGCCAGACGGTGCCCGGCGAAGCACTCGTCATCACCAAAGCTGTCGTCAACGCCGCCGAAAGGCTGGGATTGAACGCCCGTATCCTGGCGGCCATCATCGGCGTGTCTGAGGCGACGGTGTCGCGCATGAAGCGGCAGGATCATCTGTTGGAGCGCGATAGCAAGCCTTTCGAACTTGCCGTGCTTTTCGTTCGTCTCTTCCGTTCGCTCGATGCCATCGTCGGCGGCGACGAGGCTGTGGCGCGGCAATGGCTGCGTAACGGCAATATCGCCTTTGGCGCAGCGCCGATCGACAAGATCATCTCGATTTCCGGTTTGACCGATGTCCTTGCCTATCTGGACGCCCGCCGCGCTCTCGTCTGAGGCAAAGGTCATCTCCGGCCAATATTGGCGGCTGGTGGAATCGCAGCATCAGGTCTCGACGCTGAAGCTTGTCGATACGCTGGAGGAGCAAGCGCTTCTCGAAAGCGTGCTCGAGGAAACCAAGCCGGCGCTGCCGCCGGAATGCGCAGGGCTGGATTATCTGCTCGCCACACCCTTCCGTTACGGAGCGATCTATCCCCACGGTTCCCGTTTCAGACGCGCCGGCCGCACGCTCGGCGTTTTCTATGCCTCGGAGCAGGTGGAGACGGCCCTGGCTGAAATGAGCTTCTATCGGCTGCTCTTCTTCCGTGATTCCCCTGACACGCCGTTGCCTGCCAATGCCGCTGAATATACAGCCTTTTCTGCTGCGATTGCGACGAAGGCCGGGATCGATCTGACAGTGCCTCCCTTGGATCGCGATCGGCAACTGTGGACCGATCCGGTCAACTACGAAGCCTGCCAGTCGCTCGCCGAGGCGGCGCGAGCCGGCGGTATCGAGGCAATCCTTTATCGTTCCGTCCGGGATCCCCGCGGAGGCATGAACATCGCGCTGCTCACGGCCAGGGCCTTCTCCGCCCGCGAACCCGTCGAACGCCAGACCTGGCGCATCCGGCTGTCTCGCGTCGGCGTGCAGGCGCTGTGCGAATTCCCACGGCGCCGCATCGGCTTCGAAAGGCAGGATTTCGAGGGCGATCCGCGATTGTCTGAACCGCAATTCAGAGCAGAATAGCGAGATCGCTACGCAGGCGGTCGCCATTGCCGTCGGGCAGCCGCTCTTCGAGGGCGGCATGTGTCGTCTTCCAGATCGGCACGGCGGCGGCGAGCGCCGCCTTTCCCGATGGCGTGAGGCTGAGCAGGCGGGCGCGGCGATCTTTTGGATTGGGCACGATGCTCACCCATCCCCGCCGTTCCAGTGGCTTTAAGGCCGCCGTCAGCGTCGTCTGGTCTATTGCCAGGAGCGCTGTGACCGATCCCATGGATGCCGGCGCCGGCCTGTTCAGAGACATCATCAGGGAGAACTGGCCGTTGGTGAGTCCGAATGGCCGCAGTGCCTCGTCAAAACGGCGGGCAAGCGCGCGCGCCGCGCGTTGGACATGCAGGCACAGGCAGGTATCGCGGACTAACAGCGTGGTTTCAAAGGGGATTTGGACTGCGTTTGACATGATTCATTAATATTGATATCAATATATTTGTCAAGATTTGGAAATGAAAACGCCGGAGGAGGGCGCGGACAATGAACCAGGTCGTTTCCAGGGAAGTGTGGCTCGAGGCCCGCCGTCAACTGCTTGCCAGGGAGAAGGAGGCCACGCATCTTCGCGATCGCGTCAATGCGGAACGCCTAGCCTTGCCCTGGGTAAAGGTCGATAAGGATTATGTTTTCGACACGCCGGCCGGCAAGAGGACGCTTGCCGATCTCTTCGACGGCCGCAGCCAGCTGATCATCTATCATTTCATGCTCGGCCCGGATTGGGATGCCGGATGCACCGGTTGCTCCTTCCTCGCCGATCATTTCGATGGAACGCTTCCGCATCTCAATCATCACGATGTCACGCTGGTCGCAGTGTCGCGCGCGCCGATCGAAAAGATAGAGGCCTATAAGAAGCGCATGGGCTGGAAATTCCCCTGGGTGTCGTCCTTCTCCAACGATTTCAATTTCGACTATCACGTCTCTTTCACCAAAGAGCAGCTCGCCGGTGAAAAGGTGTTCTATAATTTCAATGATATGGACGCCGCCAACGGCAACGACGAGTTGCCTGGACTCAGCGCCTTCTACAAGGATGAAGCCGGCAATATCTTCCACACCTATTCCAGCTATGCCCGCGGCGGCGAGGAAATGATCGGCACGCTGATGATCCTCGACAACGCACCGAAGGGCCGAAATGAAGGCCAGACCATGGATTTCGTGCGCCGCCATGACGAATATCAGGAGGCGGAGAAGGCGGGCTCCTGCTGCCATTGAGGGCGTGGCGAGACCGCCAAATTCATGCCATGCGGCACAAGGGGTCGAATTATTACGCCTTGCGCCTAGTTAAGACCTGGAGCCTGCTCGCCGGGGAACGACGGATCAACCGATTGACCATCGTTCGGCCGTCACTTTCATCGGCCATGATGAGCTTGCGCCGACATCAGGCTCAGGATGAGACGGATGACCGCAACAATCACAATAGGGAGCGATGTTATGGCTGAGAAGGGATATTTTGTCTGGTACGAGCTGATGACGACAGACATGAAAGCGGCGGAAGCCTTCTATACCAAGGTCGTCGGCTGGGATGCGGCGGATGCCGGCATGCCTGATGTCGGCATGGACTATACGCTGTTCAGCGCCGGTGCAGGCCCTGTTGCCGGTTTGATGATCCTGCCTGACGAGGCGAAGGCCATGGGCACGCCGCCCTGCTGGACCGGCTATATCGGCGTTCCCAATGTCGATGAAGCCACCAAGACCGTTGTCGCCAAGGGCGGCAAGACCTATCGCGAGCCCACGGATATTCCAGGCGTCGGCCGGTTCTCCGTCGTCTCCGATCCCTATGGCGCTGCATTCTGCCTGTTCACCCCGCTGCCGGGCCAGGATTGGGAGCCGCCTGCGCCTGCGACACCGGGCTATTTCGGCTGGCACGAACTCTATTCCAACGACGGCCCGAAGGCCTTCGATTTCTATAGCGAGATGTTCGGCTGGGAACTGAGCTCCGATTTCGACATGGGGCCGATGGGTAAATACAAGATCTTCAAGATCGGCGATCGCGACTTCGGCGGCATCATGACCAAGCCGGCGGAAATGCCGATGGCGGCCTGGAATTTCTACATCAACGTTCCGGCGATCGACGCCGCGATCGCCCGCATCACGGAGGGCGGCGGCAGGATCGCCAACGGCCCGATGGAAGTGCCCGGCGGCAGCTGGATCGTCCAGGCAACCGATCCGCAAGGCGCATTCTTCTCGCTGGTCGCACCGGTGCGCTGATCTTCACCTTCTCCCTTGAGGGAAGTAACACCTCCCTTTGATGGGGGAGGTCGCCGCAAAGCGGCGGGTGGGGGTGATAGTCGGAACCGGAAAGGTCTCCGCGGATCACCCCACCCCAGAGCTTCGCTCCGACCCTCCCCCTCAAGGGGAGGGTAATCTTCTATCGCTTCAGGCTGCCAAGAATGCCGCGCACCAGCGCTCGTCCGACCTGCGTTGCCACCGTGCGCGCCATGCTTTTCATCGTCGCCTCCAGAATCGTCTCGCGCTGATAGCCCGAACGGCCGCGGCTTGCCGGCTTGCTGCTGTCGCCGCCAAAGCCGGGCAAGGTCCAGCCATCGCCGGCACTCTCGCTCTGCGGCGCAGCCGCCTTGCGCGCACGCTCCGTCAGGATCTCGTAAGCGGATTCGCGGTCGATCGTCTGGTCATAGACGCCTGCAACCGGACTGCCGTTGATGATGGCTTGACGCTCGCCATCCGTGACGGGGCCGATACGGCCCGATGGCGGGCGGATCAGCGTGCGTTCGACGATGGAGGGCGCACCCTTGCCCTCGAGCATTGATACCAGCGCCTCGCCAGTGCCGAGCGTCGTGATGACGGTGGCGCAATCGAAGGCCGGATTGGGCCGGAAGGTCGAGGCCGCCGTCTGCACGGCCTTCTGTTCGCGTGGTGTATAGGCGCGAAGCGCATGCTGCACGCGATTGCCAAGCTGTGCCAGCACCGTTTCCGGCACGTCGAGCGGGTTCTGCGTCACGAAATAGACGCCCACGCCCTTTGAGCGGATCAGTCGCACCACTTGCTCCACGCGTTCGATCAGCACCTTCGGCGCGTCGTTGAAAAGCAGGTGCGCCTCATCGAAGAAGAAGACCAGCTTCGGCTTGTCCGGATCGCCGACTTCGGGCAGTTCCTCGAATAGCTCGGAGAGCAGCCACAGCAAGAAGGTGGCATAGAGCCGCGGGTTCATCATCAGCTTGTCGGCCGCAAGCACCGAGACCTGCCCGTAGCCGTCATTGCTGACCCGCATGATGTCGGAGATTTTCAGCGCCGGCTCGCCGAAGAAGTTTTCCGCGCCCTGCTGCTCCAGCACGAGCATTGCGCGCTGGATCGAACCGACGGAGGATTTCGAGATCAGGCCGTATTTGCTGGAAAGCTCGCTGGCATTGTCGCCCATATAATTCAGCAGCGCCTGCAGGTCCTTGAGATCGAGCAGCGCCAGGCCATTCTCATCGGCGATCTTGAAGGCAATGTTGAGCACGCCTTCCTGCGCCTCGGACGCATCCATCAAGCGCGCCAGCAGCAGCGGCCCCATCTCGGCGATGGTAGTGCGCACGCTGTGGCCCTTTTCGCCATAGAGGTCCCAGAAGATCACCGGGAACTGGTCGAACTCATAGGGCGACAGGCCGATTTCCTCGGCGCGCTTCAGCAGGAAGTCCTTCGGCTCGCCCTTGGCGGCGATGCCCGAAAGATCGCCCTTGATGTCGGCACAGAAGACGGGCACGCCGGCCTTGGAAAATCCTTCCGCCAGAACCTGCAGCGTCACCGTCTTGCCGGTGCCGGTGGCACCTGTGACGAGGCCATGACGGTTGCCGAATTTCAGCGTCAGGAATTCGTCCTTGTTGATGCTGTCATCCGGATTGCGGCTCGCGCCGACGAAAATCTGTCCATCCTGCTGCGGCATGGTGTCGTCTCCCTTAAAGCACTTCCAGCAAAAGTGCGAAGCGGTTTTGCGTCCGGAACTGCGTAAAAACAAAAAGATAGAACGTTTTCGCGATTCGAAGAAAAGCGGAAATGCTCCAGAGCATGCTGCCGAAAAATGTCACCGGTTTTCAGACGACATCATGCTCTACCTATATGATTCTAGAACCGGATGATTTCGGATCGATTGGATCCGAAATCATCCGGTTCTAGGGCGGCGGCACAGCAGCTTCTGAAAGCTGCAAGGGCCATTCATCGATTTGTCCTGACACTGTTATAAGAACTCGCGTGAAGAGGGACAACCATTCGCGTCGAGGTTCCGCTTCTGGTAGAATGATAGCCGCCGGGGCGTCTTGTGCCGGTTGCCGCATTCAGTTACGTTGACGTTAACGTTATAAAGGCAGGAGGCCACAGTGAACGAAGTTATTGATCAGATCGCGACCAAAGCCGGCATCGCTCCCGACCTCGCGGAAAAGGCCGTCGGCATGATTCTCGGTTTCCTGCAGCGCGAAGCTCCGGATGGTCCCGTCACCAAAATGATCGAATCTATTCCCGGCGCCACCGATCTCGTTGCACAATATAATGGCGAGGAAACGGGCGGCGGCGGCCTGCTCGGCGGCTTGCTTAGCGCAGTCGGCGGTGGCGGCGGCCTGATGGCGCTCGGCCAGCAGCTGATGAGCAGCGGTCTCAGCATGGGTGAAATCGGCTCGCTCGCCAAGGAAACGATTGCAACCGCTCGCCAGCATGCCGGCGACGAGGTGGTCGACCAGGTCGTCAATTCCGTCCCGGGCCTGCACCAGTTCATTTGAGGCTGAAGAAGCGTTCTCCTGATGACGAGAGAGCCGACTGGCCGATAGCCATCGGTTTCATCCGTTGACTTCATGGGTACGTTCCGCAGTTTAAGTATTGATTACTTCGATCTCGGCCTTCGCCCTTGGGCGAGGGCCGTCGTTTTTGAGGAGGCAGATTCGTGCCAGACAGCCCTATCCCGGCCCTTATGCCAAGCAGGTCCGGTCACCAGTTCGTCCTCTATGGTGATGCCTGTTCTGGTATCCCTGGCGCCCTTCATGAAAGCACTTTCGCCAGCGTCAATCAGATCCTGCGCAGGCTCGATCCGCCCCCGGAATTCATTCTGTTTCCGGGTGACGAGATCATCGGGCTAACCGCCGATCCGGATGCATTGCGGGCGCAATGGCGGCATTGGCTTGATCGTGAGATGGCATGGCTCGATCGCAGCAAAACGCCGCTTTGGCATACGACAGGCAACCACACGACCTATGACGAGATGAGCGAGCGGATTTTCCGCGAAGTCCTTCAGCTGCCCGAAAACGGGCCAGCGGGGCAGGAGGGATTATCCTACTGGGTTCGTCGCGATGATCTGCTGCTGGTGTTCGTACATACGTTGTGGACGGGGTTGGGCGGTGAAGGGCACGTCGAGACGGAATGGCTGGAAGCGACGCTGAAGGCGCATTCCGATGCCAGGCATAAGATCGTGCTGGGTCATCACCCTGTTTTCCCCGTCAACGGCTATTCCGGTACATACCAGCGGGAGATCGGTCACGAATATGCGAAGCCGTTCTGGGATATTCTCGTGGACGCCGATGTCCTGGCTTATGTCTGCAGCCATATGCTGGTTTTCGACGTTCAAGTTCATCGCGGCGTCTTGCAGCTTTGCACGGCGGGAGCAGGGACGGCGCACCGTATGCCGGAAGGCGTGGAGTATCTCCACTGCGTTCAGGCCGCATTGGACGCGGACGGATTCCGCTATCAGGTGCTCGACACCTGCGGCATTGTTCGCGAGCGGCTGCAATGGCCTTTTAAATCGGCCAAGACGTTGCGACATCTATCGCTCGGATTGAACGAAGCCGACTTTGGCGGTCTCCAGGGCGACAATTATATCGTTCACCTCCGGATCTCCGGACGCTTGGCGGACGAGGTGCATGCCCCGGCGCAAACGCTATTTTCCGCCTTCGAAAACCAGGAGATCGCCCCCGTGTGGCTGGGCTTGCGTGGTTCCCGGCAGACATTGACTTTGATTCTTGGCCGCGATCCCGGCCGCAGTCCGCATTACTGGTTCGGGCCTGATCTCGCTCCGGGCCGACCATTCGATATAGACATTGCCCTGCACGCAGGCATGGGGCCTGGCGGCATGCTCTTTCGCATGCCGACCGACCACGGGTGGAGCTCGCTCAAGGGCGCGTCGGCAACCGGTCTCGAGCGCACCATATGGCCTGAACGATGGGCTATGGGCCATGGCCAGGGTGGCGCCGCGGACCGTCCCTTCACGGGCGAGGATCTGGCCGTCCAGATTGCGGCGTCGGCATGAGCGCCTTCGCCGCACAGACCAGCCGGCAATACTAAACCTTCCTGCCCTTCGGCGTCCCATCGATCTCATGCCATTTACGGCCGTCGCGTTCGATGAGTTCGTCGGCGCAGGCCGGGCCTGTGCTGCCGGGGGCGTAAGGATCGGGTTTGCCGCCCTCTGCCCAGAGGTCGAGGAAGGGTTTAACGGCCGCCCAGCCGGCTTCGATGCCGTCGGCGCGCTGGAAGAGCGTCTGGTCGCCGACGAAGAGTTCGTAGAACAGGCTTTCGTAGCCGGTTTGCTTGCCGATGTCGAAACTGTCGGCATAGCGGAAATCGAGTGAAACCGGCGCGGTTTTCAGCACCAGCCCCGGCGATTTGATCGAGATTTCCATGTCGAGGCCTTCGTCGGGCTGCACCTGGATGATGAGCCTGTTCGGCGGCAGCTCGGGGCGGGATTCGTGGCGCGGGAACTGGGCGAAAGGCACCGGCCGGAAGGTGATGACCACTTCGGTATCGCGCGCCTTCATCGCCTTGCCCGTGCGCAGGTAGAAGGGCACGCCCGCCCAGCGCCATGTATCAACGAAGAGCTTTAGCGCCACAAAGGTTTCGGTGTTGCTGTCGGGCGCGACATCGGGCGTCTGGGTAAAGGCTGGCAGATCCCTGCCGGCAATAGGGCCGGCCGTATAGGCGCCGCGCACGCCGTTCTTGATTGCCTCCTCCCGCGAGTAGACACGCAGAGCCTTCAGTACCTTGCCCTTTTCATTACGGATGGATTCGGCATCGAAGCTGTTCGGGGGTTCCATCGCCACCATCGCCAGCAGCTGGAAAAGATGGTTCGGCACCATGTCGCGAAGCGCGCCGGTCGAATCGTAGAATTTACCGCGCGTGCCGACATCCACAAGCTCTGCCGCCGTGATCTGCACGTGGTCGATATAGTTGTTGTTCCAAAGCGCCTCGATCATCATGTTGGCGAAGCGCGTCGTCATGATGTTCTGCACCGTTTCCTTGCCGAGGAAATGGTCGATGCGATAGATCTGGCTTTCGGACACATGGTTCAGCAGCCGCGCATTCAAAGCCTGTGCCGAAGCAAGATCGTGGCCGAAGGGCTTTTCGATCGCGATGCGGCGAAAGGCGCCGGTCGCCTCGTTCATCAGCCCGTTTTCGGAGAGTTTCTCGGCGATATCGCCGAAGAAGCGCGGCGGCACGGCGAAATAGAAGGCTGCATTGGCGGTCGGCGCATGCGAGAGATAATCCGAAATCTCCTTGTAGACGCCGTTCTGGGTGAAATCGCCAGAGATGTAGCTGATGCGCTTGCGCAGGCTCTGCCACGCGGCCTGCCGCTCCGGATCGTCCATATCGCCGGAGGTCTTCAGAAATGATTCCAGACGATCCAGCAGCATGTCGACGCCGCCGGTCTCGATGCCGATGCCGAGAATATGCAGGTCTTCGCCGACGAGCCCGCTGCGGGTCATGTTGATCAGCGTCGGGATCAGCAGGCGCCGCGTAAGGTCGCCGGCAGCACCGAAGATCACGAATGTCAGCGGCGGAGCCGGTGCGACGTCGGGGGTGGTCATGCGCGCATCTCCTTCTGGCGGCCATATTCGGGGCTTCTGGACGACATCGACTATCTCCTCGGAGCTATTGCTGTTTCAGCTTTGGCTGTGGGTGTTCTAGCGCGGGCCGATGCCGGTTGTCGATGGGATCGACGCACCGCCGTCAGTCGGCATTTCGCGGCTGATAAATATCCTATTTCTTCACCGCGACCAGGAAGAGCCGCGGAAAGCGCAACAGCACCTTGCCGTCGACAAGCGGCGGATAGGCCTGCTCGATATGCTTCAGATATTCGACGGCAAAGGCATCGCGATGCTCGTCGCCGGCATGGTCGAGATAGGGGCGCAAGCCCGTGCCCTTCACCCATTCGACAATGGCTGCCGCGTTTTCCAGCACGTGATTGTAGTTGGTGTGCCAGATATCGACCCGGGCCGATTTGCCGATTAGCCTGTTGTAATAGACCGAGGGCGCGGGCAGGGGATTGCGGCGTACGCTCTTCTTCGCAAAGGCCTCGCTCCAAGGACCATTCTTGGCCGTTTCCTCCATCATCAGATGGCTCTGTTCGGTGAGATTGTCGGGCATTTGCACGGCAAGAACGCCGCCAGGCTTCAGCCCGTCCATCAGGTGGTCGAGGATGTCGAGATGATTGGGCAACCACTGAAACACGGCATTGGCAAAAAGCAGGTCGACGGGTTCTTCCGGCCGCCATGTGGCGAGATCGGCCTTTTCAAAGTGCGTGCCGGGCATGCGCTTGCGAGCGGCCTCCAGCATATTGTCGTCGCTATCGAGGCCGGAGACACTGGCAATGCCATATCGTTCGGCGATCAGCTCGGTCGAATTGCCAGGGCCGCAACCGAGATCGATCGCTCGCTCGACATGCTGCAGCGGCACCTGCGCCAAGAGGTCGCGCGCCGGACGCGTGCGTTCATCCTCGAATTTCACATATTGGCCAGCAGACCATGCCATGGGCATACCCTCTTCCTGGATTGCCGTTTTCCCGATGCGCATAGCACCGGGATGTATCAGAACCGTGTAATGACGCTGATGCCCTTGCCCTCGGCCTTATCAAGCGTCATCAGCGCCGGAACGGCGTCTTCCAGGCTGATCCTGCGGCCAATGAGCTTCTGCGGCGCGATCTTGCCGGCGGCGAGCATGTCGAGCATGGCATCATAGCGCCAGGCCTGCATGCCGTGGCTGCCGTAGATCTCGAGTTCATGGCCGATGACTTGCGCCATCGGGATCTGCGGAGTCGCATAGTCACCGAGCATGAGGCCGACCTGCACATGCCGGCCGCGCCGTCTCAGGTTCTTGATGGAGTTGAAGCAGGTGGCAGGGTGGCCGAGCGCGTCGATCGAGACATGGGCGCCGCCCTTGGTGATCTCGCGCACCGCCTCCGCCACATCAGCGACCTCAGCCGCATTGATCGTCGCGACCGCGCCGCATTCGCGGGCAAAGGCGAGCTTTTCGTCGGAAATGTCGACGGCGATGGCATTGGCGCCGAGCGCGCTGGCGATCATGATCGCCGACAGCCCGACGCCGCCACAGCCATGGACAGCGATCCATTCGCCGGGGCGCGTCTTGGCCTGATCGGCAACGGCGCGGAAGGAGGTGGCGAAACGGCAGCCGAGGCTTGCCGCCGTCGCGTCATCGACAGATTCTGGCAGGTGCACGAGATTGGTGTCGGCATAGTCGATTGCGACATATTCGGCAAAGGAACCCCAATGGGTGAAGCCTGGCTGGAATTGGCTGGGGCAGACCTGCTGGTTTCCGGAGTGACACTCGGCGCAGTGGCCACAGCCGGAGACAAAAGGAACGGTGACGCGATCGCCGACCTTGAAACGGACGACGCCGCGCCCGGTTGCCACGACCTTGCCGGCGAGCTCGTGGCCCGGCACGTGCGGCAGCTTGATATCTGGATCATGACCCATCCAGCCATGCCAGTCGCTGCGGCAGAGGCCGGTCGCGCCGACGGCGATGACCACGCCATCTTCACCGGGTGTCGGGTCGGGCAGGGTGCGGATTTCGGGTGTTGCCTCGAAGGCCTCGTAATACATCGCTTTCATGGGAGTTCTCCCTCTCTCCTGACGATCCCTATGGTTCATCACTTTTGCTGATGGACCCATTCGTCAAGTTGTTGTTTCGACGCATGAAAATTGCGTTATGAATGCGATATCAAGCGCTTTGTTGCAAATGGATTTTGCCGCGCAGTTTCCGCTTGACCCTTCGGTTGCACGGTTATTTGCTCTCCGCCACCCGGAGCAATTCCAGCAAAAGTACGAAGCCGTTTTGCGCCCGGAATTGCGAGAAAACAAAAAGATAGAGCGGTTCAGAGATCCCGTGAGCTGAACTGTTTTAGGAGAGGAAAACCCCCCATGTCCGTCGATACGTCACCCCGCACCGCCACCTGGACCTATGTCGAAGGAGAATGGCTTTCCGGCAATCCGCCGCTGATCGGGCCGACCTCGCACGCCATGTGGCTCGGCTCGACCGTGTTCGATGGCGCCCGCTGGTTCGATGGCATCGCGCCCGATCTCGATCTCCATTGCCAGCGCATCAATCGCTCGGCCGTCGCCATGGGACTGAAGCCGGTCAAGACCTCGCAGGAGATCGAAGCGCTCGCCTGGGAAGGCATCAAAAGATTCGACGGCAAGACGCCGATCTACATCAAGCCCATGTATTGGGGTGAGCACGGCTCGCCGGGCAGCGTCGTCGCCGTCGATGCGGAATCGACGCGCTTCGCCCTCTGCCTGTTCGAGGCGCCGCTCGGCGGCACCGGCGGCATCACGCTGACTGTCTCGCCCTTCCGCCGTCCGTCGCCGGAAACGGCGATGACCGACGCCAAGGCCGGCTCGCTCTATCCGAATAGCGGCCGCATGATCCTGGAGGCGAGGGGTCGCGGCTTCAACAATGCGCTGGTGCGCGACATGAACGGCAATGTCGTCGAAACGGCATCGTCCAACGTCTTCATGGTCAAGGATGGTATCGTCTATACGCCGGTTGCCAACCGCACCTTCCTTGCTGGCATCACCCGCGCCCGCGTCATCAGCCTGCTACGCCAGGAGGGCTTCGATGTGCGCGAGGAAACTCTGTCCGTCGAACAGTTCATGACGGCCGATGAGATCTTCACGACCGGCAACTATTCCAAGGTCGTCAGCGTCAACCGCCTGGACGACCGCGAATTTCAGGAGGGGCCGGTCGCCCGCAAGGCGCTGGAACTCTATATGGATTGGGCACACGGCCGTAGCGCCAGCGAGGAATAAACCCTTCTGGCAAGGAGAAGGGCATGCAGAAGAGTGCGGCCGTTCATGGCCGCACGGGTGTTCCTACACGACCTGCCGAAGCAAGGTAGGATCGCGGCGCGAAGAAAACGCCATCAGTCTCGAAAGCCTCAAGGTCTTCGGCGTGGAGCGCGTGGCGGACGCTCGGTCTTGCGCTGACGCGAGCCATGAATTCCTGTAACGCTGGCCTCCGTGCGATGTCGATCTTGATCCACGGCGACCAGTTCAAGCAGACGAAGAGATAGGCGTCGGCGACCGTGAAATCGTCACCGGTCAGATAGGGGCCGACGAGCTGGCTGTTTAGCCAATCAAGTCGCTTGCATACCAGTTCATGAATGCCGGCATGAGCACCTTCATAAGCGGCGTTGAAGAGCATCGCCATTGGCTTGTGAAGTTCGGCAGTGATGAAATTCAGATAGGATTGAACCTGGCTTCTGGCATAGGTTCCGGCCTCCGGCAGGAGGCGCGATCCCTCCGGTGAACACTCCGCGAGGAATTGCACAATGGCAGGACCTTCGGTCAGCACTCTCCCATCATCGAGCATCAATGCCGGCACGTAGCCATTCCCGTTGATGGCAAAGTAGTCCTCGCCCGAACTCGTCCGATGAGTCTTTCGATCAACTTCGACCAGTTCAACATCCAGCCCCAACTCCCGACAAACGATGTGCGGCGACAAAGAGCAAGCGGCGGCGTGCATGTAGAGTTTCATGGGTCTCTCTCCTTTTCGATGCAGGCGCGAGGTATGGCGTCGGCATCCATTGAATATTTGTACCATTTCGCATAAAATGCATCCGGTCAAGATTTTTGTGCGAAGTAGTATAAAATATGAAGAGCGAGAAGAAGCAGGGCCGTCCACGCGCTTTTGACGCGAAAGCTGTCATTGGGCAGGCACGGGAGGTTTTCTGGGACAGAGGATTCTCGGCGGCCTCATTGGATAATTTGAGCGCTGCGACGAAACTCAATCGGCCGAGCCTCTACGGAGCATTCGGGGACAAGGAGGACCTCTATCTTGACACCTTGGAAGGTTATCGCGAGGACAGTCTCGATATATTGTCTGAGGCGCTCAACCCGGCCCTCACGCTGCGGGAGAATCTCGCGCGCATCTATGCCGAGGCTCTGAAAATATACCTGCATGGCGAGACCGCGGCGCGTGGCTGCTTCCTGATCAGCACGGCCACGGCAGAGGCTATTCAGCATGATCGAGTACGGGAGGTATTGCGCCGCAGCTTGAATGAATTCGACGATGCGATCAAGGAACGCATGGAGCTTGCGGTTGAGCGGGGCGAGCTTCCGGCTGAAGCGGATGCTGCAACTCTCGCAAAGCTGGCATCCGCTGTCATGCATTCGCTTGCCGTTCGAGCGCGTGCAGGCGATAAGCGCGAAACGCTGGAGGCGATAGCGCGTTCTGGGGTCGATTTTATCTGCGGTCGGCCTTGACGCGAGGCATGGGGTCACTGCCTCGTAAGCTCAGCCTCGAAGGTGGCTCTCGTCACGCTGTACGAAGCAAAGGGCTCATCGTGATAGGTGGTCTGGCGCGGCTGCGACAGACCGAGCTTTTGCGCAACGCGGACGGACGCCGCATTTCCAGGGGCGATATCGGCAATCACGCGATCGAGTTCGAGTGTCTGGAAGGCATGGGCGAGAACCGGCCTTGCCGCCTCCGTCGCATAACCCTTGCCCCAGGCACGCCTGTTCAGCCGCCATCCGATCTCGATATCAGGCCCGACGGCGTCGGCGGGTATCAGCAATATCCAGCCGAGGAATTGCTTAGGCCTTTCTTTGGCGCGGATTGACCAATATCCGAGACCATCACCGAAACTCGCCTCGATCCGACCTTTCACGAAGGTTCGATGTGCCACGGCATCGTGCCACGGGCCGGGAATGAAGCGCGTTACCTCTGGGTCGCGATCCATGGCGATGCAATCGTCAAGATCGGCCATGACGCGAGGCAGAAGGATCAGTCTCTCGGTTTCGAAGCTTGGAAGCGCCATGGCGGATCTCCACAACTGTCAATCACGGGAGAATAGCAAAAGCACATTTGAGCTCAATCTGGCTCGGTCAGAATCGCGACGATCACGCGGCAATTCTGATCTTCAATGCCCGTGTTTGCAGGTAGCGGCTGAGTTATTCCGCTTCCTTCTTCGGGCTGACCCACCAGCAATAGGCAGCGCCGATCGCCAGCAGCACGCAGGTTCCGAGGAACACGGCGCGCATGCCGATATGGCCGCCGACGAAGCCGCCCAGGACTGGGCCTGCCACCTGGCCGACATATTGCGAGGAGATGGAGAGCCCGAGAATGCTGCCCGTCGCCGCATCGGGAACATTATGCCGGATAACGGCGGTGATGCAGGGCAGAAGGCCGCCGAGCGCCACGCCCATCAGGAAACGCAGGCCGATCAACTGCCAGGCCGAGCTCACGAAAGCCTGCGGTATCAGCAGCAGCGCCGCAACAGCAAGCGCCGCCATGATGACGCTCCAGTAGCCGATGCGGTCGGCTAGCTTGCCGAGCCAGGAGGACGACAGGATGCTGCCGAGCGCAGCGGCCGCCATGACGACGCCGGAGACCATCGTCACATTGGCGTCCGTTACGAACTGCGCGACATAGACTGTGATGATCGGCTCGATCGACATATTGGCGAGCATCAGCAAGAGGCCGAGCGACAGCATGGCGACGACGGGGCGTTTGTCCGGAATCGAGGCCCAGCTGCCGCTGGCCTTTGCAGCCTTCTTGCGCGCCGTGGATTTTTCCTCCTTGATCAGGAAGGTCGTCGCCAGGAACGTCAGGAAGATTACGCCGCCGGCCAGCAGGAAGGTGCCGCGGATGCCGATAACGGGCGGCAGCGCGCCGCCGATCAGTGGTCCGACGAGATTGCCGGCCATGATGCCCGCCGACAGCGTGCCCAACGCCCAGGCGGAGCGATGCTTCGGCGTTTGCGCTGCCACCAGCACCATCGAACCCGAGGCATAGCCACCGGCAAGGCCGGTGAAGAGGCGCAGCGCCACCAGCTGCCAGACATTGCCGGCCATGCCCATCAGCGAGATGGCGACCGTCATGCCAAGACTGGCGCGGATCAGCATCAGCTTGCGGCCGTATATATCGCCCAGCCGTCCCCAGAGCGGCGCGACGAAGGCGGCGGCAAAGAAGGTGGCGCCATAGGCGATACCGGACCATTGCACGATCGCGGCTTTGTCGCTGACGCCGAGTTCCTCGACATAAAGCGGCAGGAAGGGGAGCAGCAGCGTCATCGCCACGATCGTCGTGAACGAGCCGACGAGGCAGATGATCAGGTTCCGCATCCAATGGGCGGTTTCCGGCTCGGCCGGTGCTGCTGCATCCCATCTCGTCTCGGTCATTTCTCGGCCTTTGCATTCAATGTGTAAAACAGTTCCTTGCTGCCCGATGCCAGGATATGGCCTTTCGCGGCGGCAAGCAGATCGGCGCGGGTGAAGAGATCCGGCAGGTTCAGTCGGTCGACATCGAGCGCATAGACGGTGACGTGATAGCTGTGAATGCGCGCGTCATTCCAGGGTGGGCAGGCGCCCATATAACCGCCATGCGGCCCATCCTTCAAATTGCCGCCGCCGGCACCATTCTGGCCGCGGCGTCCATAGGCCGTGCGTTCGAGCGGCAGGCCATTGGCTGAAGGACCGTTTCCGTCCGCGCCTTCGGCAAGGCTGGTGCGCGACGCAGGAATATCGGCCAGCACCCAGTGAACGAATTCCATCCGCTTGAAATCCTTCGGGATGGTCTTGTCCGCCTTGTTGAACAGCGAGAAATCGGTGGGCACGTCAGGGTCGACCATCGTCAACGCATAGGATCGCGTGCCCTTCGGCCCTTTCGACCAGGAAACGGCAAGGCTCTTGTTGGGGCCGGGTGCCGACTTGTCTGAAGATGTCGAAATGCAGGAGGCGTTTTCCGGCAGCAGCGTCCGGTCATTGCTCTTTGGAAACGTCACCTTGAGATCGGCCGATAGGGCCGGGGTGGCGACAACTGCTGCGATGACGGTGGCGTTCAGAAGGTTGAGCATGGTTTTCATGATGTTGCCCTTTCGCGGTTCGCTCCTGTGAGCTTCGAGGGCAGGGTCTAACAAATTCGTGCCGAGCGTCGGCGCACGCAAACGCTCAAAATGCTGTCGCAAACGCTCACGCGCTGCGAAGTCGATCGGCAAAGCGTCGGGGCGAGCGATAGCCTGTCGCAAGCGCGGCTTCCCGCAGCGATAGCCCGTCCTCGGCGAGAAGGGTCGTGGCCAGCGCCACGCGCTCGCTTGCCAGCACCTCTCGCAGGGAGGCGCCCTCGCGCGACAGGCGGCGGCGCAGCGTGGCGTTGCTGGTGCCGAGCTCGGCGGCGATGAGATCGGCTGTCCAGGCTCGATCCGGCTGCCAGCGCACCAGCGCCCGCACCGCCTCGGCTGTGGTCTCCGGCGAACCGGGCAGGGCACCGCGCATGCCGAGCACCATAAGGATTTCGAGAAGCCTGTGCTCGATCAGCGGGATCGGCATATTGCCGCCGGCGATGCCTTCGCCGGCATGGTTGATCGCGGCAGCCAGCAGCGGATCGAGCGGCAAGTCTATCTGCGATGCGGGCTGCGCAGGCGGAAAGGCTTTTGCTGCACGGCGTGTCAATTCCTCGGGGAAGGTGATGAAGATTGCCCGATAGAAGCCTGTCTGCGGATCGGGGTCGTTGACGACATCGCCGCTCCAGCCTGCCGGCAGCACGAGCACCGTACCGGCCGCAAAATGTCGCTGTCGTCCCATGCTGACGATTTCCTTGGAACCTTCGAGGATGGCGACGATTGAAACCTGTGAAAAGGCCGAGCCGGCAATGCGCTCGCGTTCGCGCGTGACGAAGGTGAAAAGTGTGGAATAGCTGCCGATGCCGGTCGGTTCGCCCGCCGGACGATTGTCCTTTGCCGCCAAGCGGCGCAGCTTTTCCAACATGGAGTGATGAGCCTCGGGCACTGCGATGGCTTTCTGCTGATTGGGAGTGCGGCAGAGTTTGGACCACACAGGCGGCAATGCCAAGTCTGCAAAGCGCCTTGTCGGTTCGCCCGACTGATATTATAAAACTGATTGCGTTACGCAATCAGTTAATGGTTGGCGGATCAAAAGCTGCGCTGATGCAAAGGAGGAAGCAGATTATGAACTCTCTCGAAAATGCCCGTTGCGATACGGTCAAACGGCTGTTTGCAGCCTATGTCGCTCAGCATCCCGATATCGTCGACCCGATGCTGACCCAGGATTTCACCTTTTCCAGCCCGCGCGACGATCACATCGACCGAAAACGCTATTTCGAGCACTGCTGGCCGAAGGAGAAGGTGTTCCGCGACATTCATATCGAACATCTGGTCGCGGATGGTGACGACGTGATCGTCGGCTATCGCGCCGAGAAGATGGATGGTGCCAGCTTTCGCAATGTGGAGCTCATCCGCTTTGCCGGCGACCGCATTGCTGAGGTCAACGTCTATTTCGGGCGCAACCTGTAACGCTTCAGCTATCCGTGGTCTTCGCCATTGCCGCGGCAAGTGCGGCCGCCGGACCGGTCATAGGTTTCGGGCAGTTTGCCGGAAGAAGATAAACAGCATCGGTCATCGAGGCTTGAGCGAAAGCGATCGTGACAGCGCCTTCGCCGCTGACCGCTTTCACCGCCTCGGCAATCGAGGTGAGATAGGCCCGGAGATCCCCCTCGCGGAAGTGCGCCCATGCACCCGGCACCAGCCGAACCTCGATTTTAGCACCCGTCGCCTTAGCCGCTGTTTCGAAAAGTGCGGTCGTCGGGGCGATGGTCGTTTCGACGGTGCACAACACGATAACCTTGCCGCCTGCCTTGACCGCTTGCTCGGCCAGCATCGCATCAGCCCGGATGATCGGTGCCTCGGCACCGGCAGCGACCTTCAATGCTGCCGGACCGAGTGTCGAGCAATTGAGCACGACGGCATCGGCATCCTCCGCCAGATGCCAGAGGAGGGCCGCCGTTTCCGCAGAGATCTCATCCGTCAGGCGCCCCACTTTTTCGGCGGCAAGTAGAAGATCCGCGCGGACGTGATGACGCAGCATCCCCTCGGGCAATCCAAGTGCCTTCGCTGCCGTTTCATAGACGGCGATGTTGCTTTCGGCTGTGTGCAAACAGGCGATCGTTACCGACATTCCTCATCACCGAATGAGATTCGCAAACCTAGCCTCGGCAACCTGCCTTGTCGACATTTCGGTGCAGCAGTTCGCTCTGTATTCGGGCATCATCATATACAGCAAGGTTCATTTCTAAGTCTATGCTATATCTAATTCAAAAATAGGGCAATTTTTACTCCCGAGTGCAACTTTTTTGGCATGTCGCCGGTTGCCCTTCCAGGCGACCGCTCCTATGTTCCGGTTCACCTGCCGACGCAATTTTTTGCCAAGAGGAGATATGACCATGGCTTTCGAATTGCCTGAACTTCCATATGATTACGACGCCCTTTCGCCCTTCATGTCGCGTGAAACCCTTGAGTATCACCACGACAAGCACCACAAGGCTTATGTCGACAATGGCAACAAGCTCGCCGCGGAAGCAGGTCTTGCCGATCTGTCGCTCGAGGAAATCGTGAAGAAGTCCTTCGGCACCAATGCAGGCCTCTTCAACAATGCAGCCCAGCACTACAACCACATCCATTTCTGGAAGTGGATGAAGAAGGGCGGCGGCGGCAACAAACTGCCGGGCAAGCTCGAAGCGGCTTTTGCCTCCGATCTCGGCGGCTACGACAAGTTCAAGGCCGATTTTGCGGCTGCCGGCGCCACTCAGTTCGGCTCGGGCTGGGCATGGGTTTCCGTCAAGAACGGCAAGCTCGAAATCTCCAAGACCCCGAACGGCGAAAACCCGCTCGTCCACGGCGCCGACCCGATCCTCGGCGTCGACGTTTGGGAGCACTCCTACTACATCGATTACCGCAACCTGCGTCCGAAGTACCTCGAAGCCTTCATCGACAGCCTGATCAACTGGGACTACGTCCTGGAGCGCTACGAAGCCGCTACGAAGTAAGGTTCGCCGCATAGGCTGGCTTTCGCACCCGGCGTCTTCCTGGCGTCGGGTGTTTTCTTATGAGCAGCCTTGTTGATATATCTGTGTGCCGCATGACGGCTCAGGAGATCGCCACAGGAGGCTGAATGCCATCAGCGCCGCTTTTCCGCTTCGGTGTCATCGCCGATCCACAATATGCCGATCTCGCGCCCAATCTCACCCTCAATCGCTATCCGGCGAAGAGCCTCGACAAGCTTCGGGATGCAATTGAGGAGTTCAATCGGCACGATCTCGCCTTCGTCGTCACGCTCGGTGACATCATCGATCGTGAATGGAAGAGCTTCGACGCCATTCTGCCCGTCTACGAAGCCTTGCGTCATCGCAAGCACTTTCTCCTCGGCAATCACGATTTCGCCGTGGCATCGGAACATCTCGGCACGGTGCCGGCACGCGTGGGCATGCCGTCCGCCTATTATGATTTCGGCCATTCCGGCTATCGCTTCATTGCGCTCGACGGCAATGAAATCAGCGTCTTTGCCCCGACGGAAGGCGATCCTCGACGGCAGGAGGCAAAGGAAATGATGCGGGTGCTGGAGAGCACCGGCGCGCTCAATGGCCAGCGATGGAACGGAGCGATAGGCGACACACAATATGACTGGCTTGCTGCAAAGCTCAGGGAAGCAAAGGCGGCGGGCGAGAAGGTCATCGTCATGAACCACTATCCGATCTTCCCGGATAATGCCCATAACGCCCTGAACAGCGACCGCTTGCTGGCGCTTCTGGCGGAGCACGAGCATGTCGTCGCCTACCTCAATGGCCACAATCACGCCGGCAACTTCGGAGTGTCGGGTGGCACATACTTCGTCAACTTTAAGGGCATGGTCGATACCGAAGATACGAGCGCCTGTGCGATCGTCGCCGTCTACAATGATCGGCTGGAGGTCATGGGCTTCGGACGCGAGGATAGCCGGGTGCTGGCGCTGTCGGGCGCTTGATGAATCCCTTGGATGATTTGACAGGGGGAACGATCCGCAACGTTGAAAGTTTAGGAACCGAGGCTGCTGTGAGGCGGAGCCGATGTTTCCGGTATTGCAAATTCTGACAATCATGGTCGTGGCAGTTGCCATGGCACTGGCGCTGGCACATCTGCTGGAGCTGCCGGGTAAAATGCGACTGTCGAAAGAAGACTATATGACGGTTCAGCGAATTTATTATCCCGGATTCACGATCGGCGGCGTTGCCGAGCCGATCGGCACTCTTTTGCTTCTGCTTCTCCTGTTCCTGACGCCAGCCAACATTATCGCGTTCTGGCTGTTTGCCGCGGCTTTTGCTGCCATGGCTGCCATGCATGCAGTCTTTTGGTTGCTGATACAGCCCGTAAACAATTTCTGGCTCAAGGATGCCGATCTGAAAGGGTTGGGCGCAGGCTTCTTTTCCCACGTTCCAGTCGGCGGTCAACGGATCGAGGCTGATGCCGAGGCGGACTGGACCATGCTGCGTGATCTCTGGGAATGGTCGCATGCCGCGCGAGCGGTCTTGGGATTACTGGCTTTTATTCTGTTGGTGACCGCGATTGCTCTTTAGCGGCGCGCAAAACCGAGAGTTGACCTGTTATTATTCCGCCGCCATCCGCATCTCGGTCACGTCCCTTTTCGGCGGCGTGCCGAACATGCGGGTATATTCGCGGCTGAACTGCGAGGCACTTTCGTAGCCGACGCGATAGGCAGCACTCTCCACATTGGCGTGGCCGGCGACCATCAGGCGGCGTGCTTCCAGCAGCCGCATCTGCTTCTGATATTGCAGCGGCGTCATCGAGGTCAGCGTCTTGAAATGCTGGTGGAAGGAGGAGGAGCTCATGCGTGCGACAGCGGCAAGCTGCTCGATGCGTACCGGTTCTGCAAAGTTATCGCGCAACAGGCGGATGGCGTCGGCAATGCGCCGCGTCTGGCCATCGGGCAGCACCAGCTTGCAGACCTCGCCGCCATTCGGGCCGGTGAGCAGCCAGAAGCAGATTTCGCGCATGATCGCCGGATAGAGCACCGGAATGGCACCCGGGTTCGACAGCAATCGGGTCAATCGTACCAGGCAATCGGCAAGCTCATCGCCGAGATTCTCGACGAAGATGCCAAGCTGCGCGCCGCCTGCTGGTTTCGGCGGCTTGTCGAGCTGTCCCATCACCTCACGCATCATGCCCACATCGAATTCCAGGGAGATGGCCATATAGGGTTTTTCGACACTCGCCTGGACCACTCTACCGGCTGCAGGCAGCTCGATGCTGATGATGAGCGCCTGCATCTCGGCATAGTCGATCACTCTGTCATTCAGCATCAATTGCTTCGCACCCTGCAGAATGACGCAGAGCGCCGGTCGGTAGATCATCGCATGCGGCATTTTCGGCTCGGTCGAGCGCATGATCAGCAGGCCATCGATGCCCGTGGGAAAGACGCCATTGTCGCCGCCGTCATTGGCTTCGATAAATTGTGTGATCGCATCTTTAAGGGCTGAGGACATTGGTGGTCTCCGGGGAAAGTGCCACTGCGGCATCATAGCAGCGGGGCAGCAGCGAACAAGGCAGTTGGAGGAATAGGCAAGAAATTCGCGAGTTCCGGCATTCAGGGAAATGGTTCCGCAGGCGTAGATTCCGGTCACCAAACATTCCCTGGAGAACGGCAATGACGACTGAAAATTCCGATAAATCAAAGACAAAGATTGCGATCATTACCGGCGGCAGCCGTGGCCTCGGCCGCAATAGCGCCATTCATCTTGCCCAGCGCGGTGTCGATAGCATCCTGACCTATAACGCAAATAAGGCAGAAGCCGATAACGCCGTTGCCGAGATCGAAGCGCTCGGTCAAAAGGCTGTAGCCTTGCGGCTCGACACTGGCGATGTCGCATCCTTCGACGCTTTTGTTGCCGAAGTTGGCCGTGTGCTGCAGAAGGGCTGGGCGCGCGATCGTTTCGATTTCCTCGTCAACAATGCCGGCACGTCCTATCACGCCTCCATCGCTGAAACGACGGAAGCCGAGTTCGACAAGCTCTACAACATCCATCTCAAGGGCGTCTTCTTCCTGACGCAGAAGCTGCTGCCGCACATCAACGACGGCGGCCGTATCGTCAATATTTCCTCCGGCCTTGCTCGTGTCAGCTATCCGGGCTCGTCGGCCTATGCGGCGATGAAGGGTGCGGTCGAGGTACTGACGCGCTATTTTGCCAAGGAGCTCGGCCCGCGCGGCATCACGGTCAACACGGTGGCGCCGGGCGCGATCCAGACCGATTTCAGCGGCGGCATGGTCCGCGACAATCCCGAGGTCAACAGGATGGTCGCTTCCATGACAGCACTCGGCCGCGCAGGCCTGCCTGACGATATCGGCCCGATGATCGCCTCGCTGCTGTCGGACGACAATCGCTGGGTCAACGGGCAGCGCATCGAAGCCTCGGGTGGCATGGTCCTTTAATTCGCAACGTTAGATCTGTGGGATCTGCAGCACCTCAGCCGGCAGCGGTTGAGGTGTTTATCTGCCAGCCGTTCACCCAGATTTGCCTCAAACCATCACCTTCGCCCTTGAACCACAATCCCGTCGCCTCGCAGCCTTCGATCCGATCGCTACGGAAGTTGCGGATGGCCTGGCGCAATTCGCACCAGGCGACGATGTTGGCGGTCTCCGAATAATAGATGAGGGCGATAGGCCGGATGATGCGTTCCGTGGCGCGGCCCAACTCGTCGCGATAGGCAAGATCCAGCTTTTCCTCGTCGCGAATGGCGCGGCGCACCAGCGAGAGATCGATCGCCGAGGCGGAAGGTGCGGCAAAGCCCCAGGCATGCAGCGCATTGGCGTCGAGCGTCTGGCGCAGCGGCGGCGGTACGGCACCGGCAATTTTCGCGGTGACGCGCTTGGCCGCCTGCTTCAGCTCGGCATCACCGGTGCGCTCCAAAAGCGCCAGCGACAGCACGATCGCTTCCATTTCCTCGATCGAAAACATCAGCGGCGGCAGGTCGAAGCCGGGCCGCAGGATATAGCCGATGCCTCGCTCGCCCTCGATCGGCACCCGCATCGCCTGAAGTGCCGCGATATCGCGATAGACCGAGCGGACCGTCACCTCCAGCCGGGCGGCGATATCGGCCCCTGTCACCGGCCGCTTGGCCAGCCGCAGGATCTGGATGATCTCGAACAGGCGCGATGCCTTGCGCATTTCTTGCCCCAAAGAAGAAGGCTACTGACAACACCCCGTCAGTTGGTTCATTTTATAAGACTGCCTATCGACTTGAAAATCAACCATTTCCTCTCCTGTCTCTCTGGAGAGGGCGATAGGCAACTGACATGGGTTACGCAGAAAATCTCTGGCTCTTCTTCATCCTTCTCTTAGGGATCATCATCGTACCGGGTATGGACATGCTGTTCGTGCTTGCCAATTCGCTGACTGGCGGCAGCAATCGCGGCCTCGCCGCGACGGGCGGCATTATGCTCGGCGGTGCGGTGCATTCGTTGAACGGTGCCGTCGGCATCGGCTTGCTGATGCATTTTGTGCCGATCCTCTTCAATCCGCTGCTGATCGCTGGCGGCGCCTATATGGCTTTCATCGGCTATACGCTGATGCGCAGTTCCATCACCGTGGGAGGCGAGGGGCCTGCCGGCAGCCGTTCCGCCTGGAAAGCCTTCCGGCAGGGAGCGGTGACTTGCCTCATCAATCCCAAGGCCTATCTCTTCATCTTCGCCGTCTATCCGCAATTCCTAAAGCCGGATTACGGGCCGATGTGGATACAGGCCGTCATCATGGGAGCCATGACCATCGCAACGCAATTTGCCGTCTATGGCGGACTTGCCATCACTGCCGGGCGCAGCCGCGAGCTACTGGTCGCCAATCCCAGAGCAACCGCCTTTGCGGGCCGCGCAGCCGGGCTGATGCTTGTCGTGGTTTCCGTGTTTACTGTCTGGGAGGGCCTGAAATTGGGGTAAGGGTTGCCGCCGCGAATGTGTATGTCGATGGCATAACACTGATTTCACTCAGCTCTCACCACTTTGTGACTTCATTGCCGGAAAGGAAACCGGCAAACATGTCGCCGTAATCATGCGCCGGGCCGCATGCGCGGTCTTGAACACCCGAGAGGTAGGAGAACGAAATGAAGTGGAAAGCGATTGTGATGGCGACGGCTTTGGCCGGCGTCGCACTAGGTTCGGTCGTCGCCGCCGACGGCACGCATGACTCCCGCATCGGGATGATGAAGAAGATCGGCGGCGCCACCGGAGCTCTCGGCGCGATCGCCAAGGGGGACAAGCCCTATGACGCCGATATCGTCAAGGCGTCGCTGACGACGATCGCCGAAACTGCCAAGGCCTTCCCGGATCAGTTCAACCCGCAGAGCGACAAGACCGATCCCGAGGTCAATCCGAAGATCTGGGACAATCTCGATGACTTCAAGGCGCATGCCGCCAAGCTTTCGACCGATGCCGAGACAGCGCTCGCCCAGCTTCCTGCCGACAAGGCGGGCGTCGGCGCGACGCTGAAGACCCTCGGCGCCAGCTGTGGCGCCTGTCATCAGGCCTATCGCATCAAGAAGGATTAAGCGGTAGGTCTAGAAATCGATCTTGGCATCTGCACCGGTTCTGCCGGTGCGGAGCCTTTTGGTTTTAGAGCTAAGGCTTGGGGTGGCGTGATGGCGCGGTTTATTCGATGGTTGCTTTGCCTTTTCGGCGTGATCATCCTCGGCGGCGGCGCATTTTACGTCATCACCGCGCCATCGCCGTTGCCAGCGAGCCATTGGGCCAATCTCGGCGATCCTGACGTCAAGAACGGTCAGATGGTTTTCTGGGCAGGCGGCTGCACGAGCTGTCATGCGGCTCCGGGCGCGCAGGGTGATGCCAAGCTGGTGCTTTCAGGCGGTCTCGCGCTGACGAGCCCCTTCGGTATTTTCCATGTGCCGAATATCTCGCCGGATGAGAAAGCCGGGCTCGGCAACTGGACGCTTGCCGATTTCGGCAACGCCATGAAGCGCGGCGTCGGTAAAAACGGCGAGCACCTCTACCCGTCCTTTCCCTACGGCTCCTATACCCGCATGAGCGACAAGGACATCAACGATCTCTGGGCCTTCCTGAAGACGCTGCCGAAGAGCGACAATGTCGCTCCGCCGCATGAGCTGCCCTTTCCCTTCAACATCCGGCTGGCGCTCGGCGGCTGGAAGTTCCTCTATCTCAACGACCAGCCGCGTATCGTGCTCGCCAGTGCCGACGAGAAGGTCAAGCGCGGGCAATATCTCGTCGAAGGGCCAGGCCATTGCGGCGAATGCCACACCCCACGCGACGGTCTCGGCGGCTTCGTAAGCGGCCAATGGCTGGCGGGTGCACCCAATCCGGAAGGCAAGGGACAGATCCCCGATATCACGCCCGGCTCGAAGGCCATCGGCAGCTGGAGCGCCGGCGACATCGCCAACTACCTGGAAACCGGCTTCACCCCGGACTACGACTCCGCCGGCGGCTCGATGGCCGAAGTCCAGCAGAACATCGCCCATCTGCCGGCAAGCGACCGCGAGGCGATCGCGGCCTACCTGAAGGCGCTGCCGGCGAAATAGGCCTGGTGTTCAGGTCGCGCCCGAGCGCTTGGCGAGATAGAGATGGGTTTCATAATGCAATTCGAATACGCCGCCATGCGCGTTGATGGCATCGGCAAGTTCGAAAAGCAGCGCTTCTCTCCGATCCTCGCTCAAAAGCCGGTAGCTTGAAAGCGTCCGCAAAAGATCAGTATAGCTCTGCGCCGTGTGCGACCGGCTCCAGGAATAAGAGTGGTGCACCGCAGCTTCGAAGTGGTCGGACTGCTGCAGCTCCCGAGCAAAAGGACCATCAGGCAGATACCATGCCTCCACGGGCGGGCCGGCAAGCTGCGGAGCATGGCCGGCGTAGATCCCCGCGAACTTGTCGGATAGTGGCGGTTCCGGCTTCATCGGTACATTGCCGAAGACGGCGAGTGTTCCTTCCGGCGCCAGGAGGGCGGCCGTCGCAGCGAAGCGCAGTTCCGGCGAAACCCAATGGAAGGATTGTGCCGCGAATATCAGCCTGAAGCTCTCCGGCTTGCCCGGCCATGCTTCGAAGGTGGTTTGCTCGAATCGCACTCGCGGAAATTCCGCCAATCTTTCCCGTGCAACTGCAATCAGTTCCGCGCCGGGATCAAGCGCGAGAATGGAGAGGCCGCGGCGGGCAAAGCCCTCTGTCGCCTGTCCGGTGCCGCAGCCGATTTCGAGGACCTGATCCTTGGCTTCCAGCCCGGCAAAATCGATGACATCGGCAAAAAGCGCATCGGGATAGAGCGGGCGGGAAGTATTGTAAAGGCTGGCGACGCCATCGAATGTGAACCGCTGTTCCAAGTCGCATCTCCAGTTGCAGATCGAAGTCGACAGCCATTTTTCTAGCGCATTTCCGGTCAAGCTTGTAGCTACGGGATTCGGCAACAGGAGAGGGTGGTCGTGGACGCAAGGGTGGCGCGGAAGGTTCCTTATTTCAGCCAATGGGAAACGCCTGACATGACGTTGGCTGTCGTCGCCGAGGGCGCACAATCGGCCTTGCTGAAGGACCCGCTTTGGGCGTCATCCGGCGCAAGCAGCGTCGAGGATTATGCCCGCTGGGCCGGCAATCTTTGCGGTATGGCATGCTTGAAAATGGTGCTCGCGGCCCGCACCGGCAAAATCATCCCGATCATGGATCTGGCCATGGGTTGCAGGGAGTATGGCGGCTATGTCGAGGAGGTGGATGGCAGGATCAAGGGGCTGATCTACGCGCCGTTCGTTCCCTTCGTGCGGGATCGCTTCAATCTGGCTGCCCGGGTGGTTACCGGGATTTCCGTTGCTGATATCGCCGATATCCTCATGCAGTCGGAGTTTTTCATCGCGTCGGTGCATCATTCGATCCGCTGGCCAGAGACCGAGCCACCGGCCAAGGGCGGCCATCTCGTGCTGGTGACGGCCGTCGACGGAAATAGCATCCGCTTCCACAATCCCTCCGGCCACGTCGATGCGACGCGCGAGAACGCGGAGATGCCGCTGGAGGTGTTCGAGAGGTTCTTTGCAGGCCGCGGGATCGCCATCGATCACTGAAGCATTTCCAAATACGCATCGGTTTTTCGTCCGGAATGCGCAAAACCAGAAACACTCTAAAAATCAATATCGGATGGCGATCCTCTTAAAGGCCGGCATCAGGCGAGAGCCTGCAGGTAACGCATGCCGGTGACCGGCCGCGGCTTGAAATCCATGTTTTCGTAGAAGCGGTGGGCCTGGAAATTGCCTGTTGCGGCGCCGACCGAAAGGTAGCTGCAGCCGGCCTTGCGGGCGATATCGCGGGCGCGGTCGACGAGATGCTGCCCAACGCCATGGCCGCGATGGCCGTCGCGCACGAAGAGATGATGCAGGTCCATGCCGCGCTGGCCTTCCTGCGCCTTGTAGAGCGGCACGAGGATGGCGTAGCCGATCAGCCCTTGCTCGCCTTCGGCGACAAGCGCCGTGATCCAGGGCACGGGGCCGAAGAGATCGCGCTCAAGCTGCTCCGGCGTCGTGCCGGAGGGATCGCCGTGGTGGGCGGCCAGCAGCCGGATCATGTCGTTGAGCTCAGGCAGGTCACGCGGCTGCGCGTTGCGGATGGTGAGAACCGGCGGGCGGAGAAGTGAGATGTCGCTATCGTCTAGCATGGCATTTTGCGTCCTTGTTTTTCAATGAGCCGTCAGGACGCTGCCGATACAACAAAGCCGCCTGACGGCGGCTTGTTGACAATATGATCTGTCTTGGCCGCCCGTTACAGGTACAGCCAAAAATACGAGCAGTTGTGGAGCGCGTGCGTGATCATGGGCGCATCAATGATCTGGTTCAGCGCGTTTGTCAATGGGGCCTCAATGCTCGTGTTCGCACAGGCCGTGGTCGGAGAGTGCACGGATCACATAGCAGTCCTCGATGCTGTGGCCGTCGCAATGCGAGACGATGCGCTCCAATTCGTGCTCCAGCTTCTTCAGCCGTGCGATCTTGGTGCGAACGTCATCCAGATGCTCCTTGGCGATACGGTCGGCGCCGACGCAGGGGCGGTCCGGATGCTGGCTGAGCGAAATCAGCTCCTTGATGGCATCAATCGTCAGTCCGAGGTCGCGGCCATGACGGATAAAGGCGAGGCGTTCGAGATCGGCTTTGGAATAACGCCGCTGATTGCCTTCGCTGCGTTCCGGTTCCGATATCAGGCCCATCTGCTCGTAATAGCGGATTGTCGGCACTTTCACGCCCGTCCGCTTGGATAGATCGCCGATGGTTAGCATTCAGGGCCTCCAATACCTCTAGTCTCTAGAGCAATATATGAGGCCCATTCACGGAAATTGCAAGGCTAGGTAGCTGTACAGGCGGATGGGATACTCTGCTGGTCACCTCATCGTCCGATCGTCGCGACAAAGTGTGGCTTCCCATTCATCGTCACAAATAGTATACCCCCCTATATTATAAATCGAGGTCGCGATGTCCCACACCGTTCGTCAGCAAGCCAAGCTCCTCTCTCGCGTCCGTCGACTCAAAGGGCAAATGGAGGCGGTGGAGCGGGCGCTCGAGGCCGAGCGTCCCTGCGGGGAAATCTTGCAACTGCTTGCTTCCATTCGGGGTGCCCTAACGGGGCTGACCGGGGAGGTTCTTGAAGACCATCTGCAGGAGCACGTGCTGCATGCCGAAAGTGAAGAGGGCCGCCGGCAGGCGGTCGATGAGATTGCCGACGTGCTGAAGACCTATCTGCGGTGACGATTCGAGCGTTCAAAGAGAGACTAATGTCATGAGTATTTCTTCCGAAATGGGCCACAGCCACGTTTTTCTGGGCTCAGATCACCAGCGCAACGAGCGCCGCATCTGGGTCGTCATCGCGCTGACCGCCGTCATGATGGTGGTCGAGATCGGCGCGGGCACGATCTATGGCTCGATGGCGCTGCTTGCCGACGGCTGGCATATGTCGACCCATGTCAGCGCCATGCTGATCTCGGCGCTTGCCTATCTCTACGCCCGTCGGCATGCGCACAATGCGCGCTTCACCTTCGGCACCGGTAAGTTCGGCGATCTCGCGGGCTTTGCCAGCGCCATCGTGCTGGCGCTGATCGCGCTCATCATGGGCTGGGAGAGCATTCTGAGATTGCTCGATCCGGTGGCAATCAATTTCCGCGAAGCGATTGCTATTGCGGTAGTGGGTCTTCTCGTCAATCTCGCCAGCGCCTGGTTGCTGCGCGACGACCATAGCCATCACCACCACAACCACGCCGGCCACGGGCACAGCCATGATCGTAGGCATGGGCATGCCCACGATCATGAGCACGGCGACGATCATCACCACCACGACCATGACCAAAAAGGTGGCAGGGACAACAATCTGCGCTCGGTCTATGTCCATGTCATTGCCGACGCGATGACCTCGGTTCTCGCCATTGTTGCCCTGCTGCTCGGCAGCCGTTTCGGCTGGACCTTCCTCGATCCGGTCATGGGCATCGTCGGCGGCCTGGTCATCCTGCAATGGGCATGGAGCCTGCTGCGCGCTTCCGGCGCCGTTCTCCTCGATTTCATTCCGCAAGGTGAGGATCTGCCTGAGGAGATCCGCGAAGCGATCGAGACGGACGAGGATCGCATCACCGATCTACATGTATGGCAGGTCGGCCCGGGGCATCATGCCGCCATCGTCGCGGTCGCAACGCCCGTCTCGCGCGATCCATCTTTCTACAAGGCGCGACTTGCCGAGATTCACGAGCTCTCACACGTGACGGTCGAAGTTACCGTCGACAAGGCGGCATAGAATCCGTTAGCAATCGGTCAGGTCAGAGGCTTGCCACATTCCTCGCATAGCCCAAGACCTGCCGATTCCGCTGGAGGCCTCTCATATGCCCACATTGCTCACGCGCCGCCGCCTCATGGCTGGCTCGGCGCTGCTTCTTCCCGTCCTGACGCTCCGCCCTGATAGGCTTTTCGCTGAGGATAGCGGCACGCCGGCGCAGACGCCTCCCGCAACGGACAATCCGGCAACGCCCGACGCCGGCGGCCTGAGCCCGCAAGGCGACAGCGGAGCGCAGGACAATTCGCAACTGTCCGACGATGTCGACAAGCAGCTGGCCGATCTGGAAAAGAAGACCGGCGGTCGTCTCGGCGTCTCCGTGCTTGACACCGAAACCAATATTTCGCTCGGCCATCGCGAGGAGGAGTATTTTCCCCTGTGCAGCACCTACAAGGCGCTTGCCGTTGGCTTTGTGCTGGCGCGCGTCGATCAGGGCACGGAAAAGCTCGACCGGCGCGTCACCTATGGCAAGGACAAGGTCGTCACCTATTCGCCGGAAACAGAAAAGCATGCCGACGGCGATGGCATGACCATTGCCGAGCTCTGCGCAGCCGCAATCACGCTGAGCGATAATACGGCCGGCAATCTTCTGCTCGAAAGCTTCGGCGGCCCTGCCGCGTTGACCTCATGGCTGCGCACCACGGGCGATACCGAGACCCGCCTCGACCGCAACGAGCCCGATGTCAATCAGGCCGTCAAAGACGACCCGCGCGATACGACGACGCCGGACGCGATGCTAGATTCGATCGGCCTTCTGACCCTCGGCAATACGCTGTCGGAAACATCGAGGGATCAGCTGGTCAACTGGCTGGTCGCCAACACGACGGGCAACAATCGCCTGCGAGCCGGCCTGCCGAAGGAGTGGAAGGTTGGCGATAAGACCGGTACAGGCAATAACGGTTCCTATGCCGACATCGCGGTCATCTGGCCGCCGGAACGCGGTCCCGTTCTGGTCACAACTTTCGTGGCCGAGGCAACTGCGGCTGCAAAAGACGTGGAAGCCGTTTTTGCCGAGGTCAGCAAGATCATCGTAGACATGGTCGGGCAATAGCGAGATTGATAATAAATAGAAGGCGATACGACCAAGATGTGAATCAGCTTCGTATCGTCTTCATGTAATCCGTCAGCATGTTTAGACCAGCGCCAGTGCTGAGGCTGCGCTGTCCGTTTCCTGATCGCCATCACCATCGGCATTGCCGGCGCCGAGCTTCTGTTTGATCTCATCGGCAATCTGGTCGTTGATCGCCTTCTGTTGGTCGGCCGGCAAGGACTTGAAAGAATCTTCCGTCAGGCCATGCGCTTCCAGATATTGTGCGCGGATCTTTTGGGCCGGCGTCATATTTGCCCATTTGGCAAACTCGTCGAGAATATCCTGATCGGACTGTTCGCTTGACGATGCCGAGCTGCTGGAAGCACTCGCGCCAGACTGATCGTCAGCGGAGGCCGATGTCGAAGACGAGGAATCACCGAACTGGCTGAGCCAGAGGCCGGACGAAATGGAGGAGGGGACGCCGCTGGAGGCAATGGAAGGCCCCTGCGTATCGTCCTGGTCACCGCCACCGTCGCCCGGCAGCGAGAAGGGCGTGCTGTCGTCGCTGTCGCCGCTCTGCTGGCTGCGGATCGGCGCACTGAAATAGTTTTGGGTGCTGCTGTGCACTTTCATCATCATGTCTCCCAACAGGTTGCTGGGACGATGACTCTGCAAGCCTGTCTGGGGCTTGTGCGCTCAAGCTTCCTCAGGTGCCGCAAAAGGTCTGAAGCACCCGTTCTGTCGGCAATGGTGGCTCGGCATAAGGCGCAAAAGCGGGCTGATCCTGGTAAGGAGTTGCAAGCACCCTCAGCAACGCTTCGAACAACGAGAAATCCCCATCCTCGATCGCCGCCTCAATGGCCTGCTCGATTCGGTGATTGCGGGGAATGAAGGCGGGATTGACCTTGCGCATCGCCGCCGCACGCGCTGCCGGCGTCTGCGGATCGCGAGCAAGCCGCTCGCGCCAGCTTTCGAGCCAAGATGCCGCTAATTGCGGCTCGTTGAACGTAGCGGCGAAATCGGCCACATCTCCGTCTGCCGCGAGTGCGGCAAGCCGGCGGAAGGCGAGGGTGAAATCCGCGCCCTGCTGCTGCATCGTCGCCAAAAGCGACTGGATCAGCTCGAGATCGCCGTCCTCCTCGTTTGCAAGACCGATCTTGGCGCGCATGCCGGCAAGCCAATAGGCCTGAAAGCGTTCGCCATAGGCTTTGATGACCGTGTTCGCCAAATCGATCGCCGCATCGACGGAGGGGGCGATCAGCGGAATAAGCGTCTCGCCGAGGCGTGCGAGATTCCATTGGCCGATCGCCGGCTGGTTGGCATAGGCATAGCGGCCATTGCGGTCGATGGACGAGAAGACAGTCGCCGGATCATAGGCATCCATGAAGGCGCAGGGACCGAAATCGATCGTTTCGCCCGATACGGTCATATTGTCGGTGTTCATTACGCCGTGGATGAAACCGACATGCAGCCAGCGCGCAATCAGCGCCGCCTGCCGATCGGCCACGGCTTCGAGCAGTGCAAGATAGGGGTTCTTACGGTCTCGGATCTCCGGGTAGTGCCGGGCAATGACGTAATCCGCCAGGGTCCGCACACTCTCCGTATCGCCCCGCGCCGCAAAGAATTGGAAGGTGCCGACGCGAATATGACTTGCCGCGACACGCGTAAACACTGCACCCGGCAGCACCTCCTCGCGATAGACAGGTTCTCCGGTGATCACGGCCGCAAGTGCCCGCGTCGTCGGAATGCCGAGCGCGTGCATGGCCTCGCTGACGATATACTCGCGCAGAACCGGGCCGAGCGCGGCGCGCCCATCGCCGCGGCGGGAAAACGGCGTAGGCCCCGACCCCTTGAGCTGGATGTCCCGGCGCCTGCCATTCCGATCCTTCACCTCGCCGAGCAGGATCGCGCGTCCGTCGCCGAGCTGCGGAACGAAATTACCGAACTGGTGGCCGGCATAGGCCATGGCGATCGGCTGCGATCCCGGCAGCAGCTCGTTGCCCGAAAAGATTGCCGCCGCATTTTGTTTCAACGCTTCGACATCCAGCCCGAGTTCTCGCGCCAGCACCTCGTTGAACTTGATCAGCTGTGGCGCGGCAACCGGGGTCGGCGCCTGATCCGTGAAAAACTGCGGCGGCAGGTGCGCGTAACTGTTGTCGAAGGCGACCGTCGGCGCCCGAAGGGCGGTATCATCGTGAAGAGGAGAGCTCATGTTCCTAAGGTAGGACCGACAGTTAGTCAGCGCAAGGCGCTTGCTCCAGGTAGGAAATTATCCTACTTTATCCTACCGGATAAGAGGATTTTGCGATGAACGAGAAACTGAGCATTTCACTCCCCAGTGAAATGGTAGCTGCGATCAAGGCGCGCGTCGATGCGGGGAGCTATGCCTCTACGAGCGAGGTGTTGCGGGCGGCAGTCCGGGTCTGGTTGCGGGAAGAAGAGGAATATCAGCAGCGGATCGTAGCGATCAGACAAAAGGTTGCCGCATCTTTGGATGACCCTCGGCCAAACTTGAGCGGACACGACGTAAAACAGCGCCTTGATGCTTTTTTTGACAAGCGTCGGTAGACATGGAGCGATATGCGGTCGAGTACCGCCCGGAGGCCGTGGAAAATCTGCTTGACGTCGCAGCTTACGTGTTCGAGCTAAGTCAGAATATCAGAACAGCGGAGGGATATATTGGTCGTATCTACGCGCGCTGTGAAAAGATCGGTGATGCACCGTTCGGAGGCGTTGCTCGAGACGACCTAGGTACCGGCATTCGCATGGCGGTTTTCGAAAAGAGCGTCGTCATCCTTTACACCATTGTCGAAAATACAGTCTGGATCACCAATGTCTTCTTTGGAAGCAGAGACTATGAGACCCTGTTGGCGCGTCCCTAGTCTTCCTCCAGCTCCCGCGCCATCTCCGCAAGCTTGCGCACCGTATTGAGATTTCTCGATGTTCCCGCCTTCAGCGCCGGCAGCTTCAGCTTCGAGCGTCCCGAGCCATCGGGATAATGCACGTAGATCTCCCTGCCGGCGATATGCACTTCCTCGCCGCCGGGTGCGACGAGTTTCTCCAGCGCATCCTCCGGTGCCGCTTCCTGCAGGAAGGTGACCAGCAGATAGTTCGGCTTGGCGTGCGGAAAGGGCGAATGTTCCGCGACCCTTTCGAGAGCTTCGCGGCTGCGCAGGATTACGCCGGGAGACTTGCCCATCTTCGTAGCCAGCGCCTTTTCAAGTTGAGCCAGCACCGTTGCCTCATCCGCTTCGGCGCGGAAAACCACATTGCCGCTCTGGATGTAAGTGCGCACATCCTGGAAGCCGATCTCTTCGCACAGTGCCTTGAGATCGGCCATGGACAGCATGCCGGTGCCACCGACATTGACGGCACGCAGCAGGGCAACGAAAACGGTCATGGCTTCCTCCCGCCGTCCGGCTTACATCTTCTCGGCGACTTTGACGGCGAAGGCGTATTCGAACGCGACTTCCTCCAGGCGCTGGAAGCGGCCGGAAGCGCCGCCATGGCCGGCATCCATGTTGGTCTTCAGCAGGATGGGCGCGTCGCTCGTCGTCTTGTCGCGCAGCTTGGCGACCCACTTGGCCGGTTCCCAATAGGTGACGCGCGGGTCGGTGAGGCCGCCGAGTGCGAGGATCGGCGGATAGGGCTTCTCGCCGACATTGTCATAGGGGCTATAGGCGGCGATCTGCTCGTACTCTTCCTTGCTTTCGATCGGGTTACCCCATTCCGGCCATTCCGGCGGCGTCAGCGGCAGAGTGTCGTCAAGCATAGTGTTGAGCACGTCGACGAAGGGCACGGCGGCGATGATGCCGGCGAATTTTTCCGGCGCCATGTTGGCGACGGCCCCCATCAGCATGCCGCCGGCCGATCCGCCCTCGGCAATGATCTTCGGGTAAGAGGTGAACTTCTGCTGATTCAAATAGTCGGCGGCTGCGATGAAGTCCTTGAAGGTATTGGTCTTCTTTTCCATCTTGCCGTCTTCGTACCAGGCGAAGCCCTTATCCTTGCCGCCGCGGATATGGGCGATAGCATAGACGAAGCCGCGATCGGCGAGCGACAGGCAATTGGTGTTGAAGCCGGCCGGGATGGTGACGCCATAGGCGCCGTAGCCATAGAGCAGGCAGGGGGCGGAGCCGTCCAGCGGCGTGTCCTTGCGATAAAGCAACGTCACCGGTACCGTCTCGCCGTCCCAGGCCGGCGCGAAGACGCGGCGCGTCACATAGTCTTCCGGATTGTGGCCGGAGGGCACTTCCTGTGTCTTCAGCAGCGTGCGCTCGCGCGTCACCATGTTGTAGTCGTAAAGCTGGCTTGGCGTCGTCATCGAGGAATAGGAGAAGCGGATGACATCCGTGTCGTATTCCGCCGCACCTTGCAGGCCGAGCGCATAGGCCTCTTCTTCGAAGGCGATCGCATGCTCCTCGCCTGTACGACGATCGCGGATGATGATGCGCGGCAGGCCGTCCTTGCGCTCCAGCCAGAGGAGATGGCGGGCATAGGCGAGATGGCTGAGGATCAAGGTGCCTGGCTTGTGGGGCACGACCTCGCGCCAGTTTTCCTTGCCTGGGTTCTCCGCCGGCGCTTCCATGATCTTGAAATCCTTGGCGCCGCCGTCATTGGTGAGAATGTAGAAGACGTCGCCGCCTTCGCTGATCTCATATTCGATCTCGGTTTCGCGCTCGGCCACGATCTTGGGCTCGGCGGTGAGATCCGAGGTCGGGATGATGCGATATTCGCTGGTCTCGTGATCGTGAATGTCGATGAAGATGTAGTCGTCCAACAGCGAGCCGCCGACGCCCATGAAGAAGCCCGGATCCTCCTCCTCATAGACGAGCCGGTCGTCGGACTGCGGCGTGCCGATGATGTGATGGAAGATCTTCGAAGGGCGATGGTTCTCGTCCTGCAGTGTGTAGAAGAAGCTCTTGCCGTCAGGCGCCCAGACGGCGTCGCCGCCGGTGTTCTCGATCACGTCGGCAAGATCCTCGCCGGTCTCGAAATTGCGGATCTTCAGCGTGAAATATTCTGAGCCTTTGTCGTCATAGCCCCAGATGCCATGGCTGTGATCGGAGGAGTGATCGAGGCCAGAAAGACGGAAATAGGATTTCCCCTCATTCTCCTTGTCGCCATTCAGCAGCAGCTTGCGTTCCCCGCCGTTGCGCGGCTCGCGGAAGAAATGGGGCTGTTCGCCGCCGGTAACGAAAAGTGTGCCGTAAGCGTAGGGGCCATCCTTCATCGGTATCGAGCTGTCGTCTTCCTTGATACGGCCCTTCATCTCGCCGAAGAGGACCTTCTGCAGCTCCTTCGTGTCCGCCATCGCGGCGTTCATGTAAGTGTTCTCGGCTTCCAGATGCGACCGGATTTCCGGCGCCAGGATCGACGGGTCCTTGAACATGGCCTGCCAGTTGTCGGCCCGCAGCCACGCATAATCGTCGGTGCGGGTAATGCCGTGGCGTGTATCCGTAAACGGTTTTTTCGCAGCGGCGGGCGGGGTGGGAAGATTCTTGAAAACTGACACGAGGGGCGCTTTCTCTGGAGTGAAAGTCGGATGTGAAGTGAAGAGAGAAATAGAGGGCAGCGAGGTGAGGTTCAAGCGGCAAGTCCGCTCCTCCAGCTTCATGCAAGCAGCCGATATTAGTTTTGCTCGAACAGGCAGCCTGCGGGAGACCGCATCGCGGCGCTGCCTTGATGAGACCACATTCTTTATCGAAGTCGGCATACAGTGCGTCGACATGAAGGGCGGTCAAAGCCTTCTCTGATGGAGCGAACGCACTCAAATCCAAAACAATGCAAGGGACCGGTCTTCATGCTGAAACTCTTCGCCATCCTGATTCCATTGGTTAGCGTCGCCACCTCCGCTTTTGCCGTCGATGCGGCTATCAAGAAGCAGTTGGAGAAGCTCGATCCGTCGGAGCGAATGGAGCAGGCGTGCGATGCAGAGGCCATGAAGCGGATCGGTACGGACAAGACGGGGTTCAAGCCGGACAAGGTGATCGCCTACACATTCGGCGATCCGGATATGAAGCCGGATGCCATGAATGCCCCCGGTGCGGTCTTTCGCAGCAAGGGTGATTGGTATCACCTCTCCTATACTTGTGTGACCGGGCCGCAGCATATTCATGTCCGCGATCTGAGCTATCAGATTGGCGATAAGGTGCCGCGCGACGCCTGGCAGGAGCATTATCTTTACGATTGAGCGCCCGGATGAAGCACGAGGGGCCGCCCCGGAGATCGCTTCATGGCGGCCACGCTCCATTCTGAGGTAGTTTCCAACCTTATCGCCGTCTCAGCGATTCCACTCGTGTCAGCTCCGACAGGATGTGATCCTGCACATCGGGCGGCTGCCGGCACACGGCATCCGTCAGGTCCCGCAGTGTCGCTCTGAGGCTGTGAAGCTGATCCACCAGATCCATGACGACATCGACGCCGGGCTCGTTGACGCCCATCGATTTGCTGAGATCGAGAATGAGCCGGCCGCGCGCAATGTCGGCTTCGTGGAAATTGCGGCCCTGATCGGTGACTTCGGGCACGACCCAGCCCTGAGATATCCAGACTTCCAGCACGGTGGTTTCGATCCGGAGGTGAAGTCGAAACTCGTTCTCGTTCATCGCTTATCCTCCCATGATCTTTCTGGGATCTTGCGCCTTGCCTGCCTCCCAATCTGAAACGAAGCGCGTCAGCTCGGGGTCCGGCGTATCCGGCAGGACGATCTTCAGCGAGACATAGGCATCGCCATTGTCCTTGCCGCGCACGGGTGCGCCCTTGCCCTTCAAGCGCAACACCTTGCCCGTATTGGAGTTCGGCGGCAGCGTCACGGTGACGGCTCCCGACGGTGTCGGGACACGAATCTTGCCGCCGAGCACAGCTTCGGCCAGCGAGATCGGCACTTCCAATCGGATATCGTCGCCATCGCGCGTGTAGAAGCGGTGCGGCCGAACATGCACAGCGATCAGCGCGTCCCCGGGTTTCCCGCCGTTGAAGCCGGGATCGCCCTTGCCCTTCAGGCGCAGCGTCTGCCCATCGCGTGTCCCCGGTGGAATTTGGACGTCGAGCGCCGGCCCCTCGGGCAGGCTGATCTGCTTCTTGGCGCCATTGATGGCGTCCAGAAAGTCGACCTCCATCGTATAGTGACGGTCTTGACCCTGCATTTGCGATTGGCCTCGGCTGCGCCGCGAGAAGAAGCTGGAAAATATATCGTCGGCATCGCCGAAATCGGCAAAGCCGCCCGCATTCTGATAGCGGCCGCGCTGGCCTTCCTGCGCTGCATAATCGCGATAGTAGTTGCGCGGCGCCTGCTCGGCACCGCTGCTGTCGATCTCGCCACGGTCGAACCGCCCGCGTTTCTCCTCATCGCCGAGAATGCCATAGGCCGCCGAGACTTCCTTGAATTTGTCCTCGGCCTGCTTGTCACCCGGGTTGAGATCTGGGTGAAGCTTCTTGGCAAGCTTGCGATAGGCGCTTTGAATGTCTTTTTGCGGGGCGTCCCGCTTTACGCCCAAAATTTCATAGGGATCGCGACTCATACATGTCTCTCTTCGGGAGCACGGAAAGATACGCAGATAGTGCTAGGGTAGGCTCATATCAATCGTATCATAGACGCGGTCAGGTTGAAGCCCGGACTTGGCAGCTTTCATGTCCGTCGCCATTGTGATGTGAAATGGGCGCTGCCGCCGCCGCTTTGCCATATTTCCGGCGTCTTGCCGGATAATGGCGAGCGGTGTGGCTGGGCTGGTAATCAAGCGCCCGCCGAATTTTGTTTGCCTGATCCACCGGTGGCCGTCCGATGAAACGCCTATTGCTCGCTTCCTCACTCCTTCTTGCCGCGGCGGCCGCCTTTGCCGCGCAGCCCGAGCAGCCGCCTGCCGGTTGGCCGCAGCTGCCGCCGAAGGCGCCGGTTTCGAAGATCAAGCTTGTGGAGCCGCATCTGCATGTCGATCGTGCCGGCAAGGGGGTTCCCCGCATCGCGCTCACCTTTGATGCCTGCATGGGCAAGACCGACCCACGCATTTTGAGCACCCTCGTCGATCAGCGCATTCCGGCGACGATCTTCGTCACCGCGCGCTGGCTGCGTACCAATCCGGATGCATTGAAGGTCTTCCTTGCGCATCCGGATCTCTTCGAGCTGGAAAATCACGGTCAAAACCATATCCCCGCCGTCGATGTTCCGACCAAGGTTTATGGTATCGCCGCCGCTGGCTCGCCGCAGGCGGTCGCCCAGGAGGTGAAGGGTGGTGCGGACGCCATGATCGCAGCCGGCATTCCGCAACCGCGCTGGTTCCGCGGCGCGACCGCGAAATACACGCCTGCCGCCATCATGCAGATCCGTGGCATGGGCTATCGGATCGCCGGTTACTCGGTGAATGGCGACAGCGGTTCGCTTCTGCCGGCCAAGATGGTGGAAAAGCAATATGCCTCCGCCAAGGACGGCGATGTCATCATCTCCCACATCAATCAGCCGACGCATACGGCAGGCGAGGGGGTCGCGGCCAGCATCCTCGCGCTGAAGGCCAAGGGCGTCGATTTCGTTCGTCTGCAGGATATCGCCGAAAAGGGTGACGACGACACGACCAACTGAGCGGTCGAGTGCTAGCCCGGCAATTGCGGCTGCGTTTTTTCCTCGATGAAAAGCTCGTCAATGACGGTCATGACGATCAGCGACAGCGGCAGCGCCAGCATGGCGCCGACCGCGCCCCACATCCATGTCCAGAAGATGATGGCCAGAAAGACGACGAAGGGATTGAGCTCCCATTGGCGGCCCATGATCGCCGGGAAGACTAGGTTTTCCACGGTCAGATGCACGGCGAAGAAGGCGACGGCCGGCGCGAGACCGAAAATGATGTCCGAATGCGTGATGATGCCGGCGATCGCGAGCGCGATCGTCATGGCGGTGACGCCGAGGAACGGGATGAAGCTGGATAAGAAGGCGAAAACGCCCCACAGCACCGGCACGCTCATTCCGCCGACATAGGCGATCAAGGTCATCACGAGGCCGATCCCGGCATAAATCAGCGAAGCCGTCGCAAAATAGAAGCCGAGCACCCGCTCCACGGCATTGATGATGCGGATGGCATTCAGTCGAGATGCCCTGCTGGAAAAGGTCATGATGATCGTCTTGCGCAGGCTTACCCTGCCGGCAAGGAATAGCAGCAGGGCTGCAAAGAAGATCAGGATCTGCACGATGGCGGGTGTCAGGCTGGTGGACACGACATGCAGCACGTTGCCGCTGTTCTCCAGCAGGGTGTTGATCGACATCGGGCTGCCTTGAAAGGTTTCGGAAGAAATGTGCAGCCATTGAAACCGGTCGAGATAGGGCATCAGCCGGTCGGATGTGCGCTGGAAGAAGTCGGGCGCCTGCTGTGCGAGCTTGGCGATCGGTTCGGCGAGCGCATTGATGATGAGGAAGATCACCAGGGCAACGCTGGAGGAAAGAATGACGGCATTTAGAACGCGGGGAATGCCGAGCTTGCTGAGCCTTTCGGCCGCCAAGCCGAGAATCATTCCCACGACGACGGCAAGCGTCACCGGAATGAGGATCAGTGACATCGTGTAGACGGCGGCGAAGGCCAACATGAGGAAGATGCCGATCGTTGCCCAGGAGGCGGCAATGTCGAGCTTGTCGCGTCCTCGCTGGTCGGAGAGACCGAAAATCTCCGTTTCGTCGTCTTTCGCACGGGATGCGTTGCGATCGATACCCGGGCCGACATCCTGCGACGCGGTTGCTGCATCCGATCGGCCGGCGGCGATTTTGTCGAATTCCATCCCGAGAAAGTTCCCCGAAGGCAGGATCGCCTCGCTACTTCAACGCGAAAAGCCCGCCGCGGTTCCGCAACGGGCTTGTCGAATGGCGGTCGGATCGGAAAAGTCAGGCGATGAGATTAAGTCCGATACCCCACGGATCGCGCAGCGATATGCCGCCGTCGCGCTTCTCCGTCTTGATTTCGTGCTGCTCCAGGGCGGCTACGGCCTTGTCCAGGGCTGCCTTGTCGTTGAAGCGCAACGTATAGTCGGAAAGACCGGTCATATGTTCGCTGCGTATGCCGGCGCCGCGGCTGTTCCAGGTATTGGCGCCGAGATGATGGTGATAGCCGCCGGTCGCAAGGAAGGTCGCGCCGGGATAGCGCGCCGCCATGACCTTCATGCCGAGGACGTCGCGATAGAAGGCGTTGGCTTCGGCAACATCGCCGACCTGCAGATGGATATGGCCGATTGCCGATCCTTCGGCCATACCGTCCCAGCGATCCTGCGGGGCGCTTTCGTAGAGCTTCTGCAGATCAAGCCGGAGCGTCGCCATTTCGACCGTGCCGTCATCGTGGAAGGTCCATTCCTCATGCGGGCGGTCGGCGTAGATTTCGATGCCGTTGCCTTCGGGGTCGGACAGGTAGATGGCTTCGCTGACGATATGGTCCGAAGCGCCTTCCAGCACCACATTCTTATGGGCGGCATGACGAAGCCAGCGCGCAAGCTCGACACGGCTCGGCAGCAGGAACGCGGTATGGAACAGGCCGGCCGCCGTCTTCGGTGCGCGCACCGCAGCCCGATCGGTTGTCAGCGTCAGAAGGGGAAGACCGGCGACACCGAGGACCTCGCCGCTCGCTGTCTTCTCGATGACCTTCAAACCCAGCATGTCCTGATAGAAGCGGGATACCAGCGCCACGTCGGTAACGACGAGGTGCGACTGGCCAACATAGGCAGGACGGGTCAGGGCGTAGGAGGGGGCAGTTTCGGTCATGGTATCAGTTCCAACCTTGGGATGGGGTCTCGAAAAGGCAACCGGCGTCGGCGGCAAGGGCCGCCGGTAGCGGACAGGAGGGTTTCGCCGGTTGATATGCCTTTTTGATCCTCTGGTCCGCTGTACTTGCGTATTTATATGGCGGATTTCGATTGTTCACAGAAGGCCATAAATTGCGGATTGAGCGTTCGCTTTCCATTGACAAGCGATCAGTAGGCCTATGGCAAGCCGTTCACGAAGATTGATCGATGTGCGCGTTTGGCGCAGTTGTCTCCTCTTGTTTCTAGTGCAAGGATCGGTCTCCAACGAAAACGGAACCGGATGAAATGACCGAATACAGAGGCATCCGCTGGGCCTATGATCGCTATGAGATCATCGCAGACGGCATCGTCAACGGTGTCGGCGTGGTCCTCGCGCTGATCGGCGCCACCGTGCTGATCTTCTATGCGACGGTTTGGAGCTCCTACGGCGAAATCGCCGCCGCCTGGATCTATGGCGTCGGCCTGGTGCTGACGCTCGGAATGTCCTTCACCTATAATCTATGGCCCGTATCCAGGACGAAATGGTTTCTGCGCCGCTTCGACCACTCTTTCATCTATGTCCTGATCGCCGCTACTTACACCCCCTTTCTGGAGCGCGGATCCGAGGACCCGCTGCTGCTTGGCGTGCTGATCGCCGTCTGGGTGTTTGCGGCGTTCGGTATCGTCCTGAAAGTCCTTTTTCCAGGACGCTTCGATCGGCTGGCGATCCTGCTTTACCTTGCAATGGGCTGGAGCGGCATCCTCGTCGCCAAGCCGGTTTCCATGCATATCCCATTCGCCTCGATGCTGCTCATTATCATCGGCGGCGTCATCTATTCGCTCGGCGTGATCTTTCACGTCTGGGAAAAGCTGCGCTTCCAGAATGCGATCTGGCATGGCTTCGTGGTTGCCGCCGCCGCCGTGCATTATTCGGCGGTACTGACCTGCTTCAGCCTGTCGCCGGAAAACTTTTGACGATCTCCGCCGTCGGCGTGCATTTCTTCGTCGAGCGCAGGCTGCGCACGAGGCGCATGACGATGGCGTCGTAGCGCTGCATGTCCGCCTTCGAGTAATCCATCTGGAAGAAGGCCGCGGCACCGTTGCAGAGCGCGACCCCACGCACGTAGACGATCCGCCCCTGCCTGGTGCCGGAAAAGCTGATGCCGCGCGAATTCGATTTCGAATAGGAAATCTTCCAGCCTTGGTCTCTGGCAAGCGCCACGCGCCCATTCGCTTCCGATGCAAAATCGCCATTGGCAACCATCGTGCCGAAGACCTGCAGCGAAGCGGAGCGATCTGCCGGCGACAGCGACAGCCGATCGGTATCCTCGGAAGAGGCGGCAAGATGGAATTCCGACGGCAGCTCGATCGCGTAGCCAAAGCCTGCGTTGTCATAGGACCACCAGTCCGCGGCAAAGGCCGGGGCGGGGAAAAGAAGCAGGAGGGCAATCAGGCGGGCGAGCATTGCGGTTTCCGGGAGGCGGGATCTGCAAACCGATCAAGATTAGCGCTTTTTTGAGCGCAATTTCCATAGCGGTTCGGAAAATACCGATAAATTAGCGCAAATTCATTACAACTTCATTGCGAGCCATGCAGGAATAGCAAGGAATTCTGCAATGCTGCGACGTTCAAACCGGCATCGCAGGCTTCCGGACGATCATTGAATCCTGCAACCTCCACGGTTGCTGGCAGCAAAAATCGATTTCGGTGGTTTACGTCCGGTTTTCCCTTGTCAGGGCTTGAGGCGATGTGTCCTTTCGCCTATCCCTTCAAGACCGCTCCGGCTTTGCCGGATTCTGCATGAACGTTCAGTAAGGGGGGAGCATGGCCGCCGCCACCGCGGGCCTGACATTCCTGGCTCTATGCCTGCCCTTTCTCGGTGCGCTGACCGCGCCGGTTGTCTTTCGGCGTTTGGGCCACAATGCGGCGTGGCTCCTGGCGCTGCTTCCCGCTCTTGCCTTTCTGCATTTTTCGAGCTTCCTTCCCGTCGTTGCAGCCGGCGGCATCCAAACTGGCGGTTTCGATTGGGTGCCGAGCCTTGATCTCCGGTTCTCCTGGCTGATTGACGGCCTGTCGCTGACCTTTGCGCTGCTCATCACCGGCATCGGCACGCTGATCGTCGTCTATGCCGGCGGCTATCTGAAGGGGCATGTCGATCTCGGCCGCTTCTTCTCCTTCATCTTCCTCTTCATGGGCTCGATGCTCGGCCTCGTCGTCTCGGACAGCTTCCTCACGCTGTTCGTCTTCTGGGAACTGACCTCGATCACTTCCTTCCTGCTGATCGGCTTCGATCATCATCGGGAAGCGTCGCGACGGGCGGCGCTGCAGGCGCTGGTCGTGACCGGCGGCGGCGGGCTGCTGTTCCTGGCGGGCCTGTTGCTGATCTGGCAGATCACAGGCATCGGCGCGATGTCCGATCTCCTGAAGGCTGGCGATGTCCTGCGCGCAAGCCCGCTCTATCTGGCGGCCCTGATCCTGGTGCTTGGTGGGGCCTTCACCAAATCGGCGCAGTTTCCCTTTCATTTCTGGCTGCCGAATGCCATGGAGGCGCCGACTCCGGTCTCGGCCTATCTGCATTCGGCGACCATGGTGAAGGCAGGCGTCTATCTGCTGATGCGGCTCAATCCGATCATGGGCGGGACGATGGCGTGGCAGACGATCCTGCCGGTCTTCGGCGCGGCGACCTTGCTCGTCGGAACTTTGCTTGCCATCCGCCAGACCGACTTGAAGCTGAAGCTCGCCTATACGACGGTCTCCTCGCTCGGCCTGCTGGTGATGCTCACCGGTTTCGGCACCGATTATGCCGTCGAAGCCGCCGTCCTCTATCTGGTGGCGCATTCCCTGTTCAAGGGCGCCCTATTCATGGTCGCCGGCATCGTCGATCATGAAACGGGAACACGCGACATCACCCGGCTGGGCGGCTTGCGCTCGGCCATGCCGTTGACCTTTGTCGCTGCCTTGGTCGCTGCCATATCGATGGGAGGGCTGCCTCCGGCTTTCGGGTTCCTCGCGAAGGAGGAAATCTATGCCGCGCTGGCACAGGCATCGCCGGCTGCCATCATCCTCACCCTCATCGCCGTGGCGGGCAATGCGCTGATGTTTGCCATCGCCTTTGCCGTGGCGCTGAAGCCCTTCGTCGGCCCGCTGACCGAGACGCCTCGCCCGCCGCATGAGGCGCCCCCATTGCTCTGGCTCGGACCGGTCACGCTTGCTTTACTCGGCATCGCTTCGGCTTTGTTCTCGGGCCTTTGGCACGAGTATGTCTCTTCGCCGATGGCAAGCGCGGTCGGCGGCAAGGGATTGGAGATTTCGGTCTCCTTGATCCCGCATATTGGTCTACCTCTGGCGCTTTCTCTGCTGACCGTGCTGATCGGCGTCATCGTCTACTGGCAGCTCGATCGCGCCCGTTTCCTGATGTCCGTCGTTCTGCGCGCCCTCGGGCCGGGGCCGGATCGCGGTTTCGATGGATTCATCTCCGGTCTGGTGCGGCTGTCGCATGTCGTCTCGCGGCTGCTGCAGCCTGGCCGACTGGAAATCTACGTCACCGTCACTTTCCTTTGCCTGGCGGCAATGTTGCTGATCCCTCTCGCCGCTCATGGCGAGCTGCCCGCGATGCCGGCATTGCCGAACCTGCAGTGGCATGAGGCAACGATCTTTTTGATTGCCGTCATCGGCGTTGTTGCGGTCGTCTTTGCGCGGGACCGGCTGACGGCGATCGTTTCGCTTGGCATCCAGGGCTTTGCCGTCGCCGTCATTTTCCTGCTGTTCGGCGCACCGGATCTTTCCTTCACGCAGTTTATGGTCGAGACGCTTGCGGTGGTGATTCTGGCGCTTGTCATGACGCGGCTGCGGCTTTCGCCGTCCGATCGCCGGCCGCCGCTCGCCAGGATCGCCCATGCCGTGCTCGCCATTGCCTGCGGCAGCGGTTTTACGCTCCTGCTGCTGAAGGCGACCGAAGCGCCGTTCGATCTGACGCTGACCGCCTTCTTCAATCAATATTCGAAGCTGATCGCGCATGGCGACAATGTGGTCAACGTTATCATCGTCGACTTCCGCGGCACGGATACGCTCGGCGAAATCGCAGTCGTCGCCATGACCGGGCTTGCCATCCTGGCGCTGATCCGCATCCGCGCCGGCGGCGAGCGCAAGCTAGCAACCAACGATCCCGATCTTGAGGAGAAGCCCGGTTTCGAGGAAGGGATGGAGGCCGAGCGCTCATGAACACGCTGATCTTCCGCACCGCCGCGCCGTTTTTGACGGCCCTGATGTTGCTCTTCTCCATCTTCGTGCTGCTGCGCGGTCATAACGAGCCCGGCGGCGGCTTTATCGGCGGCCTGATCGCGGCTTCGGCGCTCGCGATCTATGGCATTGCCTGCGGCGTGACGGCCGTCCGCCGCGCGATCATCTTTCATCCGCTGGCGATTGCCGGTTTCGGCCTGCTTGCCTCGACCCTTGCCGGCTTGGTGTCCGTCTTTGCCGGCGTGCCGTTCATGACGGGGCTGTGGATCTATCCGCATCTCTTCGGTGTCGAGGTGCCGCTTTCCACCGTCATGCTCTTCGACACCGGCGTCTATCTGGTCGTCGTCGGCGCCATCACCTCGATCGCGCTCGCGCTCGAAGAGCGGGAGGTGGATTGATGGAAGCCGTCTTCGCCGTCGTCGTCGGCATCTTCTTCACCGCTGCGATCTATCTGATGCTTTCGCGATACTCGATCCGCATCATGCTCGGCATCGCGATCCTCGGCAACGCCGTCAACCTTCTGCTGTTCACGGCCGGCCGGGTCACGCCCGAAGTGCCGCCGATCATTCAGAAAGGCGCGGCCACGCTCGATCTTGCCGCCGCCAATCCGCTGCCGCAGGCCTTAATCCTGACAGCGATTGTCATCTCCTTCTCGTTCCTCGCTTTTCTGCTTGTCCTGACCTATCGGGCCTATCAGGCCTTGAAGACCGACAATACGGGCGAGATGCGGCTCGCTGAACCGGAGGAGCGGCCGCTGCCGCCCCTGGGGTACTGACGCCATGGCTGGACCCACGGATACCGCAGTTGATCTTTCCCAGGCGCTGGTCGCAGCGCCGATACCGATGGGACATTGGCTCGTCATTTTGCCGGTCGTCTTGTGTATCGGGCTCGGCGCGCTTCTTCTGATGCTGCGCAATCGTACCGAATGGCATGCCGCGATCGCCATTCCCGGCCTTGTGCTATTGGTGCTGATCGATGCCGCCTTGCTTTATCGGGTCGTCGGCGACGGCGCCGTGACCATGGTCATGGGGCGATGGCTGCCGCCCTTCGGCATCGCCTTCACCGTCGATATTTTTGGCGCGCTCATGGCTTTGACGGCGGCGGTGGTTGCGCTCGCAGCGGGTTTCTATTCTCTTGGCGAAATCACGGTGAGTGGTCGGCGATATGGCTTCTTTCCATTCCTGATGCTGCTGCTCGCCGGCGTTAGCGGCGCCTTCCTGACGGGCGATGTCTTCAACCTCTACGTCTGGTTCGAGGTGCTGCTGATCTCGTCTTTTGGCCTGCTGATACTTGGCTCGGAGCCTGAGCAGATCGACGGTGCGCTGAAATATGCTGTCCTCAACCTGATCGCCACCACGCTCTTTCTCGTCTCCGTGGGCTATCTCTACGCCGTCTTCGGCACGCTCAACATGGCCGATATCGCGCTGAAGGCGAGGGCGGGTGACAGCAACGCACCGCTGATGACGCTGGCCGGCCTATTCCTGCTGGCCTTCGGCATGAAGGCTGCCGCCTTTCCGGTCAATTTCTGGCTCCCGGCCTCCTATCACACGCCACGCATCACCGTTTCGGCGATTTTTGCCGGCTTGCTGACCAAGGTCGGCGTCTATGCGCTGATCCGGGTTCTGGTCATGCTACTGCCTGTCGAGCGGGTGGAGCTTGGTCCGCTCGTCGCGGTCGTTGCTATTGCCACCATGCTTGTCGGCGTCGTCGGAGCGCTGGGGGCAAACGATGTCAGGCGCATGCTCGGCTATATCGTCATCTCCGGTATCGGAACCATGCTTGCGGGTGTCGCTCTCGGCAGTGCCGACGGCCTCAGCGGCGCGATCTTCTATGCACTGCATTCGATGGTGCTGATGACGGCACTTTACTTGCTTGCAGGGCAGGCGGCTCGGCTCGGCGGCAGCTTTTCCTTGAGCGCCCTCGGTGGCCTCTATCGTCGCAACGGCTGGTTTGCCGGCATCTCGCTGGTGCTGTTCTTCGCCATCAGCGGCTTGCCGCCCTTTTCCGGCTTCTGGCCTAAAGTCGTGCTCGTGAAGGCGGCGCTCGCGACGGGCGCATGGTGGCTTGCCGCAACAATCCTTTTGGCCGGTTTCCTGACGACAATCGTGTTCGGGCGGGTATTTCTCCTGGCCTATTGGCGCCCGGCGGCGGCAGATGGGATTGAAGCGGAGCCGATTGCATGGCAGGCGGCGCTGCCGCTCCTTGCTCTTTCTCTGCTTGTCGTCGGCTTCGGCCTGTTTCCGGAATGGCTCCTGCACCTGACGCAGGCCGCCGCTGCCGGCCTTGAGCAACCGTCGGCCTATCTGCGCTCGGTCTTCCCCACAGCAGGAGGCGCGCAATGATCCTATTCGTCTTCAACCTGCTGCTCGCCATCGTCTGGGTCGCCATCACCGGCAGCGCTTCCTTCATCAATCTGATCTTCGGATTCGTCCTTGCGGCAATTGCGCTGGCGATCGTCCGCTCGTCCTATGGCGGCGTGCTTTATCTCGGCCGTGTCCGCCGCATTTTGGCATTGCTGTTGCTGTTCATCCGGGAGCTCGCCAAGTCGGTCTGGGCGGTCGCCGTCGCCGTCATGAGCCCCAGGATGGACGTGAAGCCCGGTATCTTCGCCTTTTCCTTGACGGTCGATCGCGATTTCGAAATCACGCTGCTTGCCAATCTTATCACGCTGACGCCGGGAACTCTGTCCGTCGACGTCTCCGATGATCGCAAGACGCTTTACGTCCATGCGCTCGATTGCTCCGATCCGGAGGCCATCAGGCGCAGCATCGCCGATGGCTTCGAGCGCCGGATCATGGAGGCCTTCCGATGATGGCCGCATCCGTCGTCTCAGCCGCCGCGATGGTGGCGCTCGGCATTCTGAGCATTGCCTTCCTGTTGACCGTCTATCGTGTGGTGGCCGGCCCGACCTTGCCGGACCGGGTTCTCGCGCTCGACATGCTGGTGGCGATCGCCATCGGCTTCATCGCCATCATCGCCATCAAGACGGGTTTCACGCTCTATATCGATATTGCCATCTCGCTCGGTCTCGTCGGCTTTCTGGCGACCGTCGCCTTCGCACGGTTCATCCTGACACAGGGGCAATCGGATGCCGTGCAACAGGCTGGCGCAGGACCGGATGAGAATACCGCAGCCGAAGGCAAAAAGAGGCGTAAGCACCGCGGGCTGAAGAAGGAAGGGCGATAGTGGATTTGCTTTGGGCTATAATAGTAACCGTGCTTCTACTTTCGGGTGCGCTGTTCTCGCTCATTGCAGCGATTGGCATCGTGCGTCTTCCCGATCTCTACAGCCGTATGCATGCGGCGTCGAAGGCGGGTACGGTTGGCTCCGGCCTGCTGCTACTTGCAGTCGGTATCCACTCGCAGGACATATCTGTCCTGGCAAGAGCATTGGCGGGTTTCGTCTTTTTCGTGCTGACGGCACCGATCGCAGCGCATCTTCTCGCGAGGGCGGCACACAGGGCTGGACATCGGCTGACGCCGCCTTCCGTGCGGGATGAACTGCTGGCGAGGGAGCAGATCACCAAGAGCGCGTATAGAAAGAAGGGCTAACAAACGTGGAAATTGTTCAGAAAGGAATAGCTGTTCGCGTTATTAGTTATCTGTTTTTTAGTAGATGAATTTTTTGCGAAGAAATGTAGGGATTAAAAACTGGACATTTGGATAAAGAGTGCTAATTCAGATTCAAGTAGAGTTCTGATGTTGAGTTAGTCTCGACCGGGTTTAAGCTCTCGATGCTTTTATCTTTCTTTGATGAAAAGCTGAGCAAAACTTTCTTCCGGTAAGTGATTAAAGATCGCTATCGCGGTCGCTAATTCTGATGTCAGGCGGCAAGGGGCGGTTTTCTCTCACGTGAGGTCTAGGGGTGGATTTCATGCGGAAAGAAATTTGGTTTTATCCACCGTTTTCTTGCTGGTGACTGCTACGAATACGAGCAATGCGTTTGTGCGGATTGTTCGGCGCTGGGACATAGCGAAATCGACAGATTTCCGTAGCCGAGCGCAAAATATATAGCAACGTTGTGCCCTGCGTGCTCTCCGGAGGCGCGGACGCAGCAGGCAAGCCGATGAACAGGAGAACACAATGACAGATGCGGCCCTTGGCAACGGGCAGGAGTTACTGGTTGAACTGACTGCCGACATTGTTGCGGCCTATGTCAGCAACCATGTCGTACCGGTCAGCGACCTTCCGAATTTGATTTCCGACGTACATTCCGCCTTGAGCAGCACCTCGGCTCCGGCACCTGCCGTAACCGTGGTCGAAAAGCAGAAGCCGGCCGTATCCGTTCGCAAATCCGTGCAGGATGACCAGATCACCTGCCTCGAATGTGGCGGCAGCTTCAAGTCTTTGAAGCGCCATCTCATGACCCATCATGGTCTTTCGCCGGAAGAATATCGCGAAAAGTGGGACCTCGCTGCCGATTATCCGATGGTGGCACCAGCCTATGCGGAAGCCCGTTCGCGCCTGGCAAAGGAAATGGGCCTCGGCCAACGTCGCAAGCGCGGCCGCTGAGAGTTCCATAACGACCTTAAAGATAACCCGGCTTTTGGGCCGGGTTATCCCCATGTTGGCTGCAGGAGCGGCCTATGCCGCGGCCCTGACACGAGCCTCTTCGCGAATGCGTTTGATCATCGAGCGCAATCCGTTGGCGCGCTGCGAGGACAGATGCTCCACCAGCCCGATCTTCCCGAAGACATCGAGTGCGTCGAGAGCCGCGATTTCCGAAGCTGGCTTGCCGGAATAGGTGGCTAGCACGATCGCCACCAGCCCGCGCACGATATGCGCGTCCGAATCGCCTTCAAAGGTCAATATCGGATTGTCCGGATCGCCAGATGCATGCGTGACGAGCCAGACCTGGCTCGCACAGCCCTGTACCTTGTTTTCCAGAGTCCGCTTTTCCTCCGGCAGGTCGGGCAGCGCCTTGCCGAGCTCGATCACAAAGCGGTAGCGATCCTCCCATTCGTCCAGGAAGGAAAAGTCTTCGATGATCTTCTCAAGCGGTGTCATTGCAGCAGTCCAGATTGTCCATTGTCTTGGATATAGGCGAAACGGTGCCCGATTTGAACCCGGGACGACAAAGAACGCCACCGACCATAGGGGGCGGCGGCGCTGAAGTTGGGGCCAATGGAAAAAATGTCAGATATGTGGGCGCGGCATCGGCAGCGGAATGGAGGACGGCAGCTTGACCGTGCCGGTAACGACGGCGTCGGCCGTTTCTGTACCCGTGATGCGCTTGGCCGGCATCGGCTGCGCCATGGCGGCAACCTGATCGGTGCCCGTGTGAGCCGTTGCGGCAGCTGCCTGCGGATTTGCGGCTTGATCCTTGAAGTGACGGCCGAGCATGTCGTAGGCGACGCGAGCGCCGTCGCCGACCTGATAGCCGAGCGCCGTCAGCGTTTCGCCGCCCTTGGCACAGACATCCGGCTTCTCGTTGCACATGGCGCCGACATATTGAACGACGCCCGATGCAGCCGAAATCGCATCGGAAACCTGCAGCGTCGCTTCACCTGCCGGCCGCGGCGCACCCTCGGGCTTTGCAAAGATCGGCAGGAACATGAGAACCAGCGAAAACCAGAACCCTGCTCTAATCAGAAACCACATCGCCTAGCCCCATCCTCTCTGTCGCTCGGCTCGATCGCCGATTCGGACTTGCCCGTCCGATCTGGTTCGAACCCTATCTGGCAGAGGACAACAGCGCTTTTCAAAACTCGGCAGCATTTTCTGCAATTTTGATTCAAATTTTAGCTTTCCGGCTTTGACCAGCATTTGGTTCAAATTGTAGCGATTGCTGTTAAGCATGTCTCGCCCTATCCGCCTGATATGCAGGGGTTTGCGGATGCAAGCCTTGCCGCAAAAGTTAACGCGCGGCGGAAATACGAATAAAATCCGTTGCTTACCCGCTGTTAACCACAAAAAACAAAGGTCCTTCATTCTGCGTCAAAACGGGATTTTGAGCCCTTTTCGGCCGTCCTGAGCGTTCCTTCTTTATTCTTTCCTTAAGTCGGCGGGGCCTATTGTGCAGTCCGATAAGTGACCGTTTTGACGGGTTGTAGTGTGCGCGTATTGAGTGACATTTCTGTCGGGGCTGTAGCCCTCGTGGACCGGGTAGGCCGAAGCTGGCTTTCCCGGACGAGCGGGGATGGCGAAGTCCGTGGGCAGGAATTGGCGATCCTGCGCCGGCTTGCGCTTGCTTCTTCCGTCGCGCTCTTTGCCGTTCCGGCCGGTCTTTCCCTCGTTACAAGCCCGGCCGTGGCGCTGCCTGCCGGTGTGGCCACGGTATGCGCCGCCTTCCTCTTTTCGGCCGTGGGCAGCATCGCGCTGTCGCGTCAGCGGCCTGCCCTCCACCCGGCAGAGGCCGTCGTCGTCGAGCACCACGATCTGATGCTGGAGTCGGCCTTCGGCCTCGTCCTGCTGCTCGACCCCCAGGGCAATGTGACCACAGTCGGTGGTCGCGATCGTGCGGAATTTCTGAGCTGGATGCGCGACCCCGTCGGGCGTGGCTTCGTCGAGCAGATCCACGTCTCAGACAGAATCGTCTTCCTGCAGGCGATCGATGTACTGCGCCAGGGAAGGGATGCCCATAGCGCCGATTTGCGCCTGGAACGCTCGGCGGTTGTCGGCGGTGATGACCAGTTCGTCCATGTGCGCATGGAGCTGACCGCGCGCCGCGATGGCGAGGGGCGCCTGACGGCAATCGTCAGCCAGCTGCGCGATATTTCTCAGGACCAGCAGCTCCGCGAGGATGCGGCGCGCAAGGCGGCCGAGGCGGAATCGGCCAATGATGCCAAGTCGCGCTTCCTCGCTGCCGTCAGCCATGAGCTGCGTACCCCGCTTAACGCCATCCTCGGCTTTTCCGATATTCTGAGCGGCGAGTATTTCGGCAAGCTGGAAAATGACCGCCAGCGCGAATATGTCGGCCTGATCCGCCAGTCGGGTGCCCATCTTCTGTCGGTCGTCAATACCATGCTCGACATGAGCAAGATCGAGGCTGGCCGCTATGAATTGCTGCTCGAATCCTTCGCGATCGAGGACACCATTGCGACATGCGAAGCAATGCTCGGGCTGCAGGCGAAGGAAAAGGGACTGACGCTGACAAGCCGCATCCAGCGCGGCCTCGGCGAGATCGTCGCCGACCAGCGGGCGATCCAGCAGATTCTCATCAACCTCGTCGGCAATGCCATCAAATTTACCGATGCGGGCGGCGCGATCACCATCGATGCGGCCTTGGCCGATGGCATGTTGAAGCTGTCGGTCGGCGATACGGGCATCGGCATTGCCAGCGAACGGCTGGCATCGCTCGGCCAGCCCTTCGTGCAGATCCAGAACGACTACACCCGCCGTTACGCCGGCACCGGCCTCGGTCTGTCGCTCGTCAAGGGCCTCGTCGGCCTTCATGGCGGAAACTTCTCGATTGCCAGCGCGCCGGGCGAGGGTACGGTCATCACCATCCTCATTCCATTCGACGGCTCCGGTGCCGTAACGATGCAGCAGCCTGTGGATGTTAATCGCCCTGTCGATTTTCCGCCGCGCCTGAAACATACTATGGAGATAGATGAAGGGCGAAACAAGGAACTGATGAATGGCCCCGCAAAAGCGAAAATCGCCTAAGGGAAGAGGAAGGGGTAAGCGCAAGCAGCCCGGCCTGGCCTCCCGTGGTGCGGTTGCCCTTGGCAGCCTGAGCCTGCGCGGCAGCACCGCGCTGGGCGGCCTTGGCCTTCGCGGTGCGGGCGCGCTCGCCGCTCTGATCGGCAGTGCAGTCGGCCGTCATCCAGCCATTGCAGGCGGCATGGCGCTTTTCTTCGGGGTTTTTGGCTTCGTCACCGCCAACGCGCTCTGGTATCAGACGGGCGCGCATCCATCGCCCATATTGCGCACCCGCGATCCCGCGTCTCCCTACCAGATCCCCGGCCGCAAATCCTTCCTGCACGCGCAGCAGGCCGATGCCGGCAATGTAACGACCTTTCGGATAGAAAGGCAGGATTCGGCCGCCGATCTTGCCCCGCCGTCGTCAACCGGCCAGGTCGCGGCACAATCGTCCAGCGCGCCGTCGAAACTGATTGCCGATGTACAGGCTGAACTCATCCGTCACGGCCTCTATGATGGCGCAGCCGATGGGAAGCCGGGATCGCGCACGACATCGGCCATCCTCTTCTTTCAGGAGGCGTCTGGTCTTCCGCAGACCGGTACGCCGACACCGGAGCTTCTTGCCGCCCTCAAGGCCAGCAATGCCGCTGCTGCACAGCCGGCTAGCGGCAGAGCGAATGCGACGGCTGCCGTCCCCGCCGAGCGCCCCGTCAACGTTTCCGCCATGGCGGATGCGATCGACCCGGTTGCTGCCGCCATACAGAATGCCGAAAAGAACTTGAAGACCGGCGCGGTAGCGGCCAAAGCAACGCCAAGCGATGCGGTCAACAAGGTCAATATGGTCATGCAGATCCAGAAGGGTCTGAGCAATATCGCCTATAGCAATGTCAGCATCGATGGCGTAGCCGGAGAGCAGACGAAGGCAGCGATCCGCCGCTTCCAGAAGCACTATCGCCTGCCGGAAACCGGCGAGCCGAATATGGCGGTCCTCAAGAAGCTGCAGGATATCGGCGCGCTCTGAAGCCCGCGGTACAAGCCTCTGCCGCAAACCTGGTGACGACTACGCGCTGCAGACGGCTTCAATTGCCTTGGCGAGCATGCATCGCTATAGCTCGGGCATGAGATTGCGCAGCGACATCTTTGTTTCCGCCCTTGTCCGCCGCTTGTTTGCGCGTGGGGATTTTGCCGCTGTCGAGCACAAGGGCGAGGAGCAGGCTGGCGCGATCTTCATCCGCCAACGCTTCCGCGATGGATCGGAAACCCTTTATGCGCCGGCACCGCAGAGCCTGTTCGATGAGGAGGAGAGCGGGACGCGGCTCTTCGAGATCCGCATCGAGCGGAAGGAACCGCAGGAAATCCGCGAAACCCTTGATCGCGAGCTGAAATTCGATCCTGATTTATGGATCGTCGAACTGGAAACGGACGATATCACCGATATCGTCCCATTGGCCGGTTTCCGCGCCAATCCGCTGGATTGAGCCGTCCTTATCGACGGTTTGCCACACGCAATTCGCGGAGAGGACCTGATTTTGCCCCGAACAACGGCGCTGCAGGACGCTGCGCCGGCTTTTCCTGCGGCAGATAGGTATAGCTGTCAGCGCGACGCCATGCCTCGACGCGCGCCTGGCTCTCTTCCGAGTCGATATCATCGAGCACCAGCCATGCCCGGCTGACGCTGCCATGTCGTTCGGCCAGATGCGGATAGAAGCGCTCCAGCGAGTAGACGGCATCGGCGATGCCCATGCCGAGGCTGACGAGCGTGACGGCGAGCTGTTGCCCCGAAGTGTCGAGCAGGATGCGTTCAGCAAGCCAGTAGCTGGAGGAGAGGGCATCGGCGAGCGTCGTTGCGAATTGCACCGCATCGCGCTCGCGCGCAAAGCGGACGAGCAGCGCTTCCTGCGTCTCGCTAAGGCTGCGCAGACCGAGCCGGTCGCTGTCATCGCGGTTGAGATGGCGCGCAGCCTGTTTGATCTGCTGGCGCAGGATTTCTTCGCGTGACTGCCGTTCGGTTTCCGCCTCGGCCTGCGATGAAATTACATCAGCTGGCTGCTCCTGCATTGTCATGCCGCGTTCCGGCTCGGCCTGATGCAGACCGACAAGTGCGTCTATGACTTTGGGGGAAAGGGATGAGCGGCGGACGATTGCTCGGGCATGAGCGGCCCCTTGCGTGCGAGCGATGGTGATGAGTGTATCGTCGTCGATCGCCTGCGAACTCGTGAGGAACGGAGCGGCAATGGCGATCGGCTGACAGCCGATGAACAGGGCAACTGCCTGGGGCACGGTTTCACATTGGGAGAGGGCGGCAACCGCCTGCCGCTTTGCCTCGTCCGAAGATGCCTGGAAAACGGGGGTGAAAAGCTCGGCAAATTGGCGAAGTTCCGATTTGGACGGATGGCCCATGCCTTCGAAGCTGGTGATCGTCGCCATCAGAACCACGTCCTTCTTGCGGACAGTCGCAGGCTCTTCAAGGTCTCTAAACCGATCACGCACGCCAACACCCATACTGATACGCCGAACAAAAAAGCAGGGAGCCCGAAGGTCGACCATGGCTTGCGCTTTGCTTCACTCCAGTCGAACGGGACGACTCTTTCGATAAAGAGAGCGACCTCGATGATGACTGTCGAAACGGGTATGGACACGGTCGTCCTTATCTGGCTTTCGCCAAAGACTAAGGCCGGCAGGGTTAATGGTTCGTGAAAACTTTATTAAAATCCGAATAAAAATTGCGCGTTAAGCTTGCGCGAGGAGTGCAGCCGCATTTTGTCCGCATGGACGGCAGTTTGGGGCGAAAGCGGACCTGTGGAAAACCTTTCTGGGCATGGGTGCTTACAGGCAAATTCAACCTATGGGTGCTTCTGTTGTGGAGATAGTCAAAAGCGATGTCACTCGCTGCAAAAGCGGAGATCCGGCTTCTTGATGCAGGTGGGATTCTTCAGATGCCCTTATGCTCGCGCAAGGCTGCGAGCAGCTTTTCCGAGGTGTTGTAGCCGGATTGAAAAAGGCCGATTGCCGCCGTGGCCGCGAACTGGGCTTCCGTGCTTCTAATATCGATCCGCTTTTCCAGGCACCACCCATCCAGCGCATCGCGCAAGACGGTGACGTCCTCCGGTGAAAAGACGGAACTGCCCGCCGCAAACATTGATTGCCCTCGAATTACGACCTTACATTACGTTAATTTTTCGTGAGCGCAAATAATATTTGTGTGACGCTTTTCTGCAACGTGGTATTCGCGCTTTCCATGTGCCCTCCGGATCGTCTGTTGAGTTAAGAGCATGATATTGCTCGTTTTCATGGCAAAAGCGCGTTCCGCAATTTTTCAACAGCCGATGAAACCAAAGCCGCCGTCACGGCGTTAATAGAGCATGACGAGTGATGCCGAGAATGACGATCGACGAGAATTAGCATTCTGTTAACTGCGATATGTCTGAATTCCGATTGAAAGCAGCCATTGGCAGAATGTGATCGAGTGTAAAGACAGCATGGAAGCCGAAAAATCGGTGCTCATGCCACGGTGTAAGGGAAATGCCGTGAGAAGGCGCGGATGCCTCCATTGAAGCCCAAAACAAAGGCTGGAATGGAGGGGAGCGTTAGCCCGCTTCAGTGGCGGGCAGGGTGAAATCAAGTCGCAGGTTCATCCGTCTCGAGACGTTAATGGAGACGAGAATGGCAAAGATCATATCTCTTTCGGATTGGCGATTGCGCCTGCCGCCGCGCGCCCAGAAGGAACCGGTGGAGGCAAAGATACTATTGTTCACCGGCGTACGTTACGAGCATCTTGATACGCCAACGCATCGCCCCGGGGCAGGCCCGAAGCGGGCAAAGGGAAAGTAAGCGCTTCAACATATGCAAGCGCGTGGCGAGTTCTCGCGCCTGCCAGTTGTCGTCGCAATCCGGCCGAATAGCGCTTGCTGGCGCCACTCGCCATGAGCCGCCAGCTTCCCGCAGTACAATTCTGGAGCCGGAGTTTTCAGCCAAAGATTTTAGCTCCTAAGATCTCAGCTCCAAAAGATCTCAGCCATTGTCGAATTCGTCACAGCCGGCCTCGGAGAGAAATTCTTGCGCGGCATCGTCGAAACTTGCTTGCGGCGCCATGGTGCGTAGCACCGCATAGCCTTGAGCCCGCGGCACTTCCACCAGGATCGATTGGGCAAGCGCGGGTGGCAGTGCCTTGCGTATGCCAGTCAGCTGGACAGGCGATGCAAGCAGCAAATCGAGCGTTCCGCCGACCGACGTACGGTCGCTCATGCTGAACACTTCATTGGATGCCGCGTCATAGATGGCAAGCGACCAGAACGGCACCTTGCCCTTCGCGGTCAGATGAACGGGCGTATCCTCGATGTCGAAGGCGCAGACGGCCGTGCGGATGTAGGGATCGGTATTGGAAAGCCCCGCATCGTCATCTTTGTTGTCGAGCATATAGAAATGATTTTCGTCACCCTCGTCCGATACACGCGTATAGGCGTCCCGATCGGAGAAATGCGGCAGCGACAGAATGATGATGATATGCAGCAGCACCGCGCCGAATAGGCCGGTGAGGATCGCGAAGACGAATCTAAACATTGCCGCATCCGATCTTCTCGAGTTTCGGCATGCCGAGATCGATCAGGCCGGAATTGCTGGCCGCCGGCGAATCCAGGAGCGTCCATACCAGGCGGAAATTGCCAGATGGCGGCAGGGCGAGCCAGTTGCCCGCCTGGGGACTGGATGAAACCGTGATGTTGAAGGTCGAATCCGGCTTGCGCAGCACCACCCAGGAATTGATGGTGGAAGGGCGACCGGCAGCATCTTCGATCGGCCGGCCGTCATTGCCGGCGATAAAGAGGGTCCAAAGCCTTGCCGGTGGCGTCTGGCCGCTGATGCGGTAGGTGCAATTTGCGGTCAGCCGCGCTTTGCTGTCATCGTCGGAGGCGGTAAACACCAGCCCCTCGGCTGTGCCGTACAGCAAACGCCCCGCGCGTGCTCGATGCGATTTCGCATAAGGGTCCGCATCCGCCGTCTGCGTTTCGGGGAACGCCTGCCAGGCGCCAAGCTTGATCGCGCCGAAGCCGGAGGTGGCATCCAACGCCAGAAGCGTGAACACGATACCGCCGCCAAAGGCGATGACAAGCGAAAGCGCAACAAGAAGGGGAACTCGGAACACCCTAGGATCGTCCTCGTGACAAATCAGTGTCGATTTATTCCTGATTCTGGCGGTAGGGGGAAGGGCAAGCCACTATTTACGGCTGTCTTGGGAACAATAGGCAAGATCGGGAACGGCAGTGGGCATCCAAAACGCCGGCTTCCATCCTTCAATTCGACGGCAGGTTTGCCGCCGTCACCTGCCTCGCGTTGCAGTACAGTTTCCGGGAGGGTTGGTCACTCAGGCGCAGTCATGCTGCGATGCTCCGCCGTCGCCACCTTCTGCGCGCCGAGCGGTGTCGCCGCCTTCAGCCTTTCGCCGATATCGCGCAGGATATTCGTGGAGTCTACCGAAAGCGAGCGCGGGCGCACCAGCGGCGGCAGGGCGCTACTGGCGGGGTCGGCGGGCTTCTTGGCCGCAACTGTTTGCGGCTTCTGCACGGGGAAGGGGTTGGTGATGCCCGGGATCGGCTTCAGCACGATGCCCTGATTGGCGTAATCCATGATCTTCTTGAAGGTCATGGCCGGCAGCGTGCCGCCCGTCATGTTGTTCGTGGAGGTATAGTCGTCATTCCCGAACCAGACAGCGCAGGTGTAGTTGCCGGTAAAGCCGATGAACCAGGCGTCACGATAGGCCTGCGTGGTGCCGGTCTTGCCGCCGACCACGATGCCGTTGTCGAGGGCTGCTTTGCGGCCGGTGCCGATCACGGGAACCTGCGTCAGCATCTGGTTCATGTATGACGTGGCTTTTTCGCTCAAAACCCGCTTGGCTGGCGCCTCGTCCCGGCCGAAATCGTAGAGCACCTTGCCGTCATAGCCGGTGATCTGCTCGATGCCGTGGCGGCGCGACTGCATGCCGTTGGCCGGAAACACCGCATAGGCTGTCGCCTGATCGAGGACGGTTACTTCCGATGTGCCGATCGGAATGGTCTTGTCGTTGCGGATCGGCGTTTCCACGCCCATGGCCTTGGCCATGTTACGGATCGGCTGAATGCCGAATTTCTCCTTGGCGAGCCGCACGGGGATAGTGTTGATCGATTGCGTCAGCGCCTGGGTGAGCGTCACCTTGCCTTCGTAGCGGTTTTCGTAATTATGCGGGCTCCAGTTGCCCCAGCTGATCGGCGCATCGACGATGGTGGAGGTGGGCGTCATGCCGTTTTCCATCGCGACCGAATAGGTATAGATCTTGAAGGACGAACCGGGCTGGCGCAGCGCCTTGGTCGCGCGGTTGAACTGGCTTTCGCCATAGTCGCTGCCGCCGACCATGGCGCGCACAGCGCCGCCATTTTCGATGACGACGGAGGCGCCCTGTTTGGCCTTATAGCGCTCGCCGAACTCCATCAGGCTGGATTGAACCGAATCCTCCGCCGCCTTCTGCAGCCCCATATCGATGGTGGTGCGCACGATCAGCGAGCGCTCGGGGAACCGCGTAGCAAGCCTCTGCACTTCATCGAAGGCCCAATCGAGGAAATAATCCGGGGATTCGATCTGAGCTCGGTCGACCACCGAAGCCGGGTTGCGTCGCGCGGCGATCACTTGTCCCTCGGTCATCAGCCCGCTTTGCACGAGATTGGACAGCACGTCGTTGGCGCGGGCGCGCGCCGCCGGCAGGTTGACGTGCGGCGCATATTTTGCCGGCGCCTTGAAGAGGCCGGCGAGCATCGCGGCTTCCGCCAGATTGACGTCAGTGATGCTCTTGCCGAAATAGAATTGCGCCGCCGCCGCTGCGCCGAAGGTGCCGCCGCCCATATAGGTGCGGTCGAGATAGAGGCTCAGGATCTCCTTCTTGGAGAGATTGGCCTCGAGCCAGATCGCCAGGAAGGCTTCCTTGACCTTGCGTTCGATGGAGCGCTCATTGCTGAGGAAGATGTTCTTGGCAAGCTGCTGCGTCAGTGTCGAGCCGCCCTGAACGACGCCGCCGGCCTGCGCATTGACGGTGACCGCGCGGAACAGGCCGATGACGTCGATGCCGAAATGGTCGAAGAAGCGCCGGTCCTCGGTCGCCAGCACCGCCTTGACGAAATAGTCCGGCAGCTGGTCTACCGGCACGGAATTCTCGTGAATGATGCCGCGATGGCCGATGACGTTGCCGTAGCGGTCGAGAAAGGTGACGGCGAAATTGCCGCGGTTGCGCCAGTCGCCCTGCGTCGCCTCGAAGGCCGGCATGGCGAGCATCAGCATGACGACGGAGCTGGCCGTCCCCAGCGTCAGGCCTTCACCGAGCAGTTCGAAAAAGACGCGTTTCCAGCCGCGAACGCGGAAGCGGCGGAAGAAGATGGTGATCTCCTCCCATGCCTCGGCGAGACCGAAGCCTGCATTCCACAACGTGGAGTCGATCCATGAATCAAGGCGCAAAAAGAAATAGCGCTTGCGACGCCGCGGCTTCTCGGCCCCGTTATCCTTAGGCGTCTCGGGCTCCATCTTCGGCCCGTTTTCTGGATTGGATGGGTCTTCCACGCTCTACTTCCCGACCACATTACTGCCGCGTGTCTCCTTGTGGCACACGCAAAGCCCATTATCTCATAGAACGGCTAATTGAATAATTGGTTGATTTAGAGAAAAGAACAAGAGACATGCATGCCGCAGCCCGAATTCCCTTTGCCGGGTGGCGAGGACGACGATGATGACAGACGAGATACCCTTCTGGAAAAGCAAGACCCTGGCGGAAATGAGCCCGTCGGAATGGGAAAGCCTTTGCGACGGCTGTGGCCTCTGTTGTCTCAACAAGCTCGAGGAGTGGGATAGCGGCGACGTCTATTTCACCTCGATCCGCTGCAAGCTGATGGACGGCGAAAGCTGTCGTTGCACCAGCTACCCGAACCGCTGGGATTTCGTGCCCGACTGCGTACAGTTGACGCCGGAGAAGGTTCCGGAACTGGAATGGCTCCCGCCCACCTGCGCCTATCGCCTCGTCAATGAGGGCCGGGATCTCTACTGGTGGCATCCGCTGATCTCGGGTGATCCGGAAACAGTGCATATCGCCGGTGTTTCCGCCCAAGGGCGCACCGTCAGCGAGAACGATGTCGATCTTGACGATTTCGAGGATTATGTCGTCGACTGGCCACTGACCATCGAGGATGACATGATGCCTAATCCTCCGGCAAAGCCATAGATTTCGACGCCACATTTCGCCAAGCCTGGCGCAAGAGCCTTTTAATCTCCTCGTTTCCGGCATCGCGATGGAAAAGTCGCGTCCATCCTTTCTGGCCCCAGCTGCCGGGCACAGCGGCGACATGCCTTGGCATGATGGCCGAAGCCATCTGCTGCTGGTCGGGCGTCAGCTTGACGACGCAGAAATCCGGTTCGCGAAGTGTCATGAAGATTTTGCCCCGCACGCGAAAGTCACGGGTGCCGAAATGCGAGCCCTCTGCCGTTTCAGGCAAGCCGAGGGCGAGGGATGCAAGCTCCTCGTCGGTCATGGCCGCGACAGTATCATCTCCTTCCATGCAGTAAATGGAGGCTTGAAAAGGGTGCGACCAAACGGTTCTACGACGAGATGGTGAGTTTATTGAATTGAGCCTGTCCACATGGTATCGCGCGGTGCCCTCGCATATGCACAAGGAGCCGCCGCGTGATCCGTCATATCGTCTTCTTTACCGTTCCCGATCGCGCCAAGCTTGAGGAGGTCCGTTCCGGCCTCTCGATCCTCACGGCCATTCCGCATGCGCGGCTTTTGGAGATCGGCACGAACGTCAAGACCGATCAGCTCGGAACCGAAGTCGATCTTGTGGTCTACGGCGAATTCGACAACGAGGCGGCATTGGCGGCTTACAAGGCCCATCCGAATTACCAGCGCTCCATCGAGCGCGTTCGGCCGCTGCGCGAAATGCGCATTGCCGCAGATTACGAGACGGCGACGGCCGTCCGTGAACCTTTCTGAATGTCGGGCGCGGGGGCAGAACTATTTCCCGCCAGTCCTTTCAATGGATTGAGCATGCAAGCGGAATCGGATTGTCCGCGACCGGATTCTCGGCTTGAGGTTCTTGAATCAACTTTTGAAGCTCCGGACTCAATTTGAGAGGAAATCGCGGCAAGCGATTCAAAGGACTCAAGGAAATCATCACGCCTTATGCCGATAAGGCGTCTCCAGGCCAGTTGCATTGGTCACGGGAGGGCGCGGTTCATCTCGCCGACATGAACCGATGATAAGCAAGAATGATTAAAAATGGCTGAGCTGGCGGCTCCGCGCGTAGTGCTCGCGAAGCCGGGCATGCATCGGTCCACTCATATCGCCGATAGATTGTATCGATGCCGCGTTCTGAAGCGACAGACGGTTGCTGTCCTCACGCTGCAGCGGATCCACATTCAACAATTTCAAATGCTTAGAAAATCCTCTGGACGACCCCTGCGCCCGGCTGGCCGAAAATTACAGCCCATTCATTTGCCATTCAGACGTGTTTGGGTAAATAATCGGCCAAGTTCATATCCCTGTGGGAAGTCCGAAGCATGGCCTCATTTTCAAGCATAGCAGCAGCGGCCCTCGTCCTGGCCGGCTCGTCTGTTCTGCCGGCGCCAGCGCCGACGTCGACCCTGGTCGCGCGCGCCAACAGCGATTGCAGCGAGGCAGCCGAGGAAGTCGTCGCCAAGACCGGTGGCCAGCTTCTTTCCGCACAGCCGTCCGGCGACAGCTGCATCATCACCGTTCTCGTTCAGGGCAACGGGCAGCGCCCGCGCAAGGTGACGATGAAGGTGCCGATGTGATGCCAGGGCATGTGGGTACCAACCTAAAGCCTTGAATCTCACACAAAATCTTATTGTTTCCGTGATTCCACTGCAGCGTGATTTACAGTACTGTTTCTCGAACCGGGGAAATTGGATTCAGAGATGCGCATTCTCATAGTCGAAGACGATATCAACTTGAACCGCCAGCTTGCCGAGGCCTTGAAGGAGGCGGGCTATGTGGTCGATACGGCCTTTGATGGCGAAGAGGGGCATTTCCTCGGCGACACCGAACCTTATGACGCGATCATCCTCGATATCGGCTTGCCTGAAATGGATGGCATCACCGTGCTTGAAAAATGGCGCGGCGCCGGACGCACCGTGCCCGTTCTGATTCTGACCGCCCGCGACCGCTGGAGCGACAAGGTGGCAGGCATAGACGCGGGCGCGGACGATTATGTCGCCAAGCCTTTCCACGTCGAGGAAGTGCTTGCCCGCATCCGCGCGCTCATCCGCCGCGCCGCAGGCCACGCCTCTTCGGAAATCGTTTGCGGCCCGGTGCGGCTCGACACCAAGAGCTCGAAGGCGACCGTGGACGGCAAGCCGCTCAAGCTTACGTCTCATGAATATCGGCTGCTTGCCTATCTCATGCATCACAAGGGCGAGGTCGTCTCACGCACCGAACTGGTCGAGCATATGTACGATCAGGATTTCGACCGTGATTCCAATACGATTGAAGTTTTTGTCGGACGCCTTCGCAAGAAGATGGGCGTCGATTTGATCGAAACGGTCCGTGGCCTTGGTTACCGCATCCAAGCAGCGACCAATGCGAATTAAGTCGCTCACCGCTCGCGTCCTGCTGCTGACCACGCTTTGGTCGGCGGTGGCGCTGGTGGTGATCGGGCTTGTCATCTCCGATATCTACCGCAAGAACGCCGAGCGCGGCTTTCAGGATCTGTTGCGGGCGCAGCTCTATAACGTCATCAACTCCGTGACGATCGGTGATCAGGGTGCGCTGTCAGGCAGTCCGCAGCTTGGAGACCTCCGTTTCTCACAGCCGAAGACCGGCTGGTATTGGATAGTCGAGCCGCTCGGCACATATACGTCAAACCCCTTGGTTTCGTCGTCGCTCGGCGCGTCAAACCTGCCGGTTCTATCCGTGCTGGAAGCGCCTTTCGATAAGAATTACGAGCGCTATTATATCGTCACCGACGCCTTCGGAAATCGCGTTCAGGTGGCGGAAACCGAAATCCAGTTCGATACGGACCATGCGGCTCGGTTTCGCGTGACCGGCAATGTCGCCGTGGTTGAAGATGACGTGCGCAATTTCTCCCACAGCCTCTATTTCGCGCTCGTCGGCTTCGGCGTCGGAAGCTTGATCGTCAATGCGCTTGCCATTCTCTACGGTCTGAAGCCGCTCGATAAGGCGCGGGCCGCGCTGGAACGCATCCGCGCCGGTGAAAGCGAACGCCTGCAAGGCGATTTTCCGCGTGAGATCCTGCCGCTTGCCAATGAGATCAATGCGCTGATCGACAGCAACCGGCGTATCGTCGAGCGCGCCCGCATGCAGGTGGGTAATCTCGCGCACTCACTGAAAACGCCGATTGCGGTTCTTCTGAATGAATCCCGTGTCCTTGAGCGATCGCATGGCGATCTGGTGAAGAACCAGGCCGAGGTCATGCAGGGGCAAGTGCAATCCTATCTCAATCGTGCCCGCATCGCCGCCCAGCGCGAATCCGTGCTGGCGCGCACCGAAGCCGAGCCGGCGCTGGAGCGGCTGGTCCGCGTCATGCGGCGGCTGAACGCCGACAAGGAGTTCGAACTCTCCGTCTCGCCCAATCTGGCGCTCGCCATGGAGCAGCAGGATCTCGAGGAGACGGTCGGCAATCTCCTCGAAAATGCCGCTCGCTTTGCCGAACACAAGGTGCGTCTGGTTGCAAACGAAGCGCCCGCTGAAGTCAAGGGTATCGATCCGGCGCGGCGCCATTGGGTGGAACTGGTGGTTGAAGACGACGGCCCAGGGCTGGAGCCGGATCAGATCCGCGAAGCCATGAAACGCGGGCGCAGACTGGACGAGAGCAAGCCCGGCACCGGTCTCGGCCTGTCGATCGTCAGCGAGATCACGAATGAATATCAAGGCCGTTTCGAGCTCTCCCGGGGCAGCTGGGGCGGGCTTCGCGCGAGCCTAATTTTGCCGGGCCTGACGAAGGATGTTGCGTGAGGAACGGCATGATGCCAAAAAGGCGTTGTGGGTCATGATGATGCCGCAGCGCAGTACCTATGGTTTTGCTTTTTGATACTGGTTCGGTTGTATGAAGCTTCGTACCTTTTTTCTGGTCATTCCCTCTCTTTTTGCCGCGCTTGCGCTTTCTGGTTGCTCGACGACAAGCGGCCTGGGGGGCAGCAAGAGCCTGTTTTCGTCCGCGAAGCCTCCGGCCTCAGCGACCTTCATCGATGCTCTTGATGGTGGTATCGTCGAGCGCACCGGCATCAAGCTGAGCGACAACGACAAACAGCGTGCGCTGGAAGCGGAATATCGTGCCCTCGAAACCTCGCCTCTCGGCCAACCTGTGGCATGGAAGGGCAGGAATGCAAGCGGCGAGGTTGTTCCCGCTGCGCCCTACCAGGTTGGCTCGCAGAATTGCCGGCAATATACGCATACGGTCACGGTCGACGGCAAGCCGGCGACTGCGAGGGGCGCGGCCTGCCGCAATGACGACGGCACCTGGACGCCGCTTGAATAGGCGTCTGCACTGAAAGGCGCGGCCAAACGCCTCAAATCTTCGTCAGATAGCCTTTCCCGGTTGGAATAAGCGCCCCGTTAAAGTATTGGGCGTCTATGCTGTTCTGGATTCTCGTGGCCGTTCTTACGGCGGTTGTCGGCGCTGTGCTCCTCTATCCCCTTCTGCGTGGTGCGAAGGAGGCGGAGGACCGTCGTTCCGGAGAGGCCGAGGTCTATCGCGATCAGCTCAGCGAACTGGACCGGGACCTTGCCAGCGGCCTCATCTCCGCGCAGGAGGCCGACTATGCCCGCGCCGAAATCGGACGGCGTCTCATCGCTGCCGCCAAGGACGAAAAGACGGCAGCGAAATCGCCTGCACATGGCAGTTACCGTCTTGCTCAGGCCTTCATCATCGTCCTTCTTCCGGCCGTTGGTCTCTGTCTCTATCTCGTCAATGGCGATCCCGGCCTGCCGGCGCAGCCGCTGGAAGCGCGGCTGGAGAAGCCGGGAAACGATCTCGCCATCTCGATCGTCAAGATCGAGCAGCATCTGGCCAAGAACCCGGATGATGCCAAGGGCTGGGAGGTCCTGGCACCGATCTATTTCAAGACCAACCGTATCGGCGACGCCGAGCTTGCCTATCGCAATGTCATCCGCCTGCTGGGACCGAACGCAGCTCGGCTTGGCGATCTGGGCGAGGTGCTGGTCGTGAAGGCCAATGGCATTGTGACTGCGGAGGCGCGCGAGGTGCTGCAGCAATCGCTGGCGCTCGATGCCACCAATCCGCGCACGCTTTTCTACCTGGCGCTGGCACTGGAGCAGGAGGGCAAGGCGGCCGATGCGAAAACGGCCTTTGAGGCCCTGGCAAAACAATCGCCGCCCGACGCACCCTGGCTTGCCGCGGTCAATGAGCATATCATCAAGAATGGCGGTCAGGCGATGGCATCCGCCAATGACAATGCACCCGGCAATCCGACCCCGGAGGATGTCGCTGCGGCCAATGCGCTGAGCAGCGGCGATCGCCAGCAGATGATCCGCGGCATGGTCGACAGCCTCGATGCCAAGCTCAAGCAAGATCCGAAGAATTTCGAGGGCTGGATGCGGTTGATCCGCTCCTACGCCGTGCTGAATGATCGGGAGCGCGCGGCGGATGCATTGAAGCGCGGTCTTGCGGCCTTTCCGGCCGATGGAGGAGAGGGCCAGCAGCTTCTGGCGCTGGCGAAGGAATTGGGACTGCCGACGGAGGTGACGCAGCAATGACCCGCAAGCAGAAGCGTCTGGCCGTGATCGCCGGCGGCATGGGTTTCATCGCCGCCGCCGTGCTGCTCGTGCTGTTCGCCTTCAGTCAGTCGGTCGCCTATTTCTATATGCCGGCGGATCTTGCCAAGACACCGGTCAGTGCCGGGACGCTGATCCGCCTCGGCGGCCTCGTCGGTGAAGGCTCGATCGTGCGCGGTCAGGGAACGCAGGTTCAATTCTCGGTCACCGACGGCACCGATACGATCAAGGTCAAGTATGATGGCATCCTGCCGGACCTGTTCCGCGAAGGGCAGGGCGTCGTCACCGAAGGCAAGTTCGAGCAGGGCAGTGACGTTTTCGTTGCCGACAGCGTGCTCGCCAAGCATGATGAGCGTTACATGCCGAAGCAGGTCGCCGACAAGCTGAAGGCTGATGGCGTCTGGAAAGGCGAGGAGGCCAGCCAATGATCATCGAGCTCGGACACTATGCCCTGGTGCTGGCGCTCGCGACCGCGCTGATCGTCTCCATCCTGCCTGTTGTCGGTGCCCGGCGCGGGGACGTGTCGATGATGGATATCGCCCCGGTCGGCTCCATCGTCATGTTCCTGCTCGTCGCCTTCTCCTTCGGCGTGCTGACCTACGCCTATGTCGCCTCCGATTTCTCCGTCCTCAATGTCTGGGCCAATTCCCATTCGCTGATGCCGCTGATCTTCAAGATCTCCGGCGTCTGGGGCAATCACGAGGGATCGATGATGCTCTGGCTGCTGATCCTGGCCCTGTTCAGCGCGTTTGTCGCGCTCTTCGGGCGCAATCTGCCGGATGTACTGCGCGCCAATGTACTGGCTGTACAGTCGTGGATCTCCTCGGCCTTCCTTGTCTTCATTCTGCTCACCTCCAATCCCTTCATTCGGCTCAACCCGGCGCCGGCCGAGGGCAAGGATCTCAATCCCGTTCTCCAGGATATCGGTTTGGCGATCCATCCGCCCTTGCTCTATCTCGGCTATGTCGGCTTCTCCGTCTGCTTCTCCTTTGCTGTCGCCGCGCTTCTGGAAGGTCGCATCGATGCCGCTTGGGCACGCTGGGTCCGGCCTTGGACGCTCGCCGCCTGGAGCTTCCTGACGCTCGGCATCGCCATGGGCTCCTACTGGGCCTATTACGAGCTCGGCTGGGGCGGCTGGTGGTTCTGGGATCCGGTGGAAAATGCCTCCTTCATGCCCTGGCTCGCCGGCACGGCCCTGCTGCATTCGGCGCTGGTCATGGAAAAGCGCGATGCCCTGAAGATCTGGACGGTGCTTCTGGCGATCCTGACGTTTTCGCTGTCACTGCTCGGCACCTTCCTCGTGCGTTCCGGCGTGCTGACCTCCGTCCATTCCTTCGCCAGCGATCCGACGCGCGGTATCTTCATTCTCTGCATTCTCCTGATCTTCATCGGCGGGGCTTTATCGCTTTTTGCGCTGCGTGCGCCGAAGCTTGCTTCCGGTGGATTGTTCGCGCCGATCTCGCGCGAGGGCGCGCTTGTGCTGAACAACCTGATCCTCACGGTCGCCTGTGGCACGGTTTTGACCGGCACGCTCTATCCGCTGGCGCTTGAAACACTGACCGGCGACAAGATTTCTGTCGGCCCGCCCTTCTTCAACATGACGTTCGGGCTGTTGATGACCCCGATCCTCATCGCTGTGCCATTCGGGCCGCTGCTCGCCTGGAAGCGCGGTGACCTGCTCGGCGCACTGCAGAGGCTCTATCTCGTGGCAGGCCTAGCCTTCCTGGCCGGCCTTGCTCTGTTTTACATCGAGCATGGCGGCCCCGTACTGGCCGCTCTCGGCCTTGCCGCCGGCTTCTTCCTGGCCTTCGGCGCCTTGGCCGATCTCTGGTATCGCGCCGGCGTCGGCAAGGTGGCGGCTGGTGTCGCCTGGCGCCGCCTGAGCGGGCTGCCGCGCTCTGCCTTCGGCACCGCGCTTGCCCATGCCGGCCTCGGTATCACCGTACTCGGCATCGTCGCTGTGACGACCTTCGAGGGGGAACACATCACCAGCATGAAGCCGGGCGAGGTCGCAGAGCTTGGTGGCTACAGCTTGCGCTTCGATGGAGTGCAGCCGGGCGTCGGCCCCAATTTTACCGAGGATCGCGCCCACTTCACCGTTAGCCGTGGCGGGGTTGCCTTTGCGGAGATGTCGTCCGCCAAACGCGTCTTTACCGCAAGCCGCACGGCGACCACCGAATCCGGCATTCTCACGCTCGGCCTCAACCAGCTCTATGTGTCGGTCGGCGACGCCAGCAAGGATGGCGGCATGGTCGTGCGCATCTGGTGGAAGCCGTTTATTCTTTGCATCTGGCTTGGCGCGCTCATCATGGCGGCCGGCGGCTTCGTGTCGCTCAGCGACCGCCGCCTGCGCGTCGGCGCACCGAGCCGTAAGGCGAGGCCCGTTCGCCCAGCGATGGAGCCGGCAGAATGAACAGCGATCGGCCGATACTGTGCTTTGCCGGCATCCGCAGTCTTGGTGGCGCCATGCGGCTGCTTCTTTGCCTTGTTGCGATTCTGGCGCCGATGAGTGCCTTCGCCGTCAATCCCGATGAAGTCCTGTCCGATCCGGCCTTGGAGGCACGGGCGCGGGCGATCTCGGCGGAGCTGCGCTGCATGGTCTGCCAGAATCAATCCATCGATGATTCCAATGCCGATCTTGCGCGGGACCTGCGCTTGCTGGTGCGCAAGCGCCTGACCGATGGCGACAGCGATCAGCAGGTGCTGGATTACATCGTCTCGCGCTACGGCGAGTTTGTGCTGCTCAAGCCGCGCTTGAGCGAGAAGACATACATCCTCTGGGGAGCACCGATCGTGCTCTTCGTAGCAGGCGGATTGGCCCTTGCCTTTTACGCGCGCCGCCGCGTCGGCGAGCCCACCGGCAGCGCTTTGAGCGCCGATGAAGAGGCGCAGCTTAAAGATATCCTCGGAAAGTGACCCGACTGTCGTCTTTCGTCATAATGTTGCACCGATACCTTACATTACGAATTTTTCATGGGGCGGACAGTTCGTTGTAAGGTGCCGTGCCCTATATCTTCATTATGGCGCAACACAGCCGGTTTGGCCGGCGCAAATCTGACGAGAAAAGAGAAGGTAATTCGCATATGTTCAGGAATATCAAGGACACTTTGTCCCGCAGCACCGCTATGAAGGCTTCCGTCGTCGCCGGCCTCGCTGTTGCTGCCCTGGCAACGGGTGTTCCGGCCGTCGTTACCGGTGCCTATGCCGATGCCGTCAACGTTCAGGCGCCGCAGGTTCCGAGCTTTGCCAATGTGGTCGACGCCGTATCGCCGGCCGTCGTTTCGGTCCGCGTCGAATCCCGTGTCAATCCGGTTGCCGATGACGACGATTCCTTCGGTCTCGGCCGCGGCTTCGATGATCTTCCGGACGATCACCCGTTGAAGAAGTTCTTCCGCCAGTTCGAGCAGCAGCAGGGTCGCGGCCAGCAGCATGGTCAGAACCAGCAGAAGAATTCCGATGACAAGGGTCGCCTGCGTCCGGTCGCTCAAGGATCCGGCTTCTTCGTCTCCGAAGACGGATACATCGTCACCAACAATCACGTCGTTTCCGACGGTGCCGCTTTCGTCGTCGTCCTCAATGACGGCACCGAGCTTGACGCCAAGCTCGTCGGCAAGGATAGCCGCACCGACCTCGCAGTCCTCAAGGTCGATCCTAAGGGCAAGAAGTTCACCTATGTCGGCTGGGCCGATGATTCCAAGGTCCGCGTCGGCGATTGGGTCGTTGCCGTTGGCAACCCCTTCGGCCTCGGTGGCACGGTCACCGCCGGTATCGTCTCGGCTCGTGGCCGCGACATTCATTCCGGCCCCTATGACGACTACATCCAGATCGATGCGCCGGTGAACAAGGGCAACTCGGGTGGCCCGACCTTCAACCTCAACGGCCAGGTGGTTGGCATCAATACCGCGATCTTCTCGCAGTCAGGCGGCAGCGTCGGCATCGCCTTCGCAATCCCGGCGACCACCGCCAAGGACGTCGTGACCGACCTGATCAAGACCGGCACGGTTTCACGCGGCTGGCTCGGCGTTCAGATCCAGCCCGTCACGAAGGACATCGCCGAATCGCTCGGCCTTGCCGAAGCAAGCGGTGCTCTGGTCGTCTCCCCGCAGGATGGTTCGCCTGGCCAGAAGGCCGGCATCAAGAATGGTGACGTCGTCACGGCGGTCAATGGCGATCCGGTCAAGGACCCGCGCGATCTCGCTCGTCGCATCGGCGCCATGCAGCCAGGCTCCAAGGTTGAGGTTTCGCTGTGGCGCGGCGGCAAGTCCCAGTCGGTCACGGTCGAACTCGGCACATTGCCTGCCGATCAGAACCAGGCTTCCAATGACGACTCGCAGCCGGATCAGCAGCCGCAGCAGCCGTCCTCCGAGAAGGCGCTGGCTGACCTCGGTCTCACCGTCGGCCCTTCCGACGATGGCAAGGGTGTTGCGATCACCGCGGTCGATCCCGACTCCGATGCCGCCGACAAGGGCGTGAAGGAGGGCGAGAAGATCACCTCGGTCAACAACCAGCAGGTCTCGAACGCCGGCGATATCGCCAAGGTCATCGAGCAGGCGAAGAAGGATGGCCGCACGCGCGCCCTGTTCCAGATTCAGTCCGGCAATGGCAGCCGCTTCGTCGCTCTGCCGATTAATGCCGGTTGATCCTTTAAACGAATGAAATGAATCAGGAAGCCGCGCAGGCCACGGCTTGCGCGGCTTCCTTTTTAGAACATGTCAAGATGACTGGCTCCAAGGCAGGTGAAAGATGACAACCGCTGGCCAACATGCCGTGAATTCCTCCGATTCTGGTTGTGCCGAGGCAGCCTCGGCAGGTAATGTCGCCCATATGAAGATTCTGATCATCGAAGACGATCTCGAAGCGGCGGCTTATCTCACCAAGGCGTTTCGCGAGGCCGGCATCATTGCCGATCACGCGAGCGATGGCGAGAGCGGTCTCTTCATGGCCACTGAGAACACCTACGATGTCGCCATCATCGACCGCATGCTGCCGCGCCGCGATGGCCTCTCCGTCATAAGCGAATTGCGTCGCAAGGGCGTGCACACGCCGGTTCTGATCCTTTCTGCGCTCGGTCAGGTCGATGACCGCGTCACCGGCCTGCGCGCCGGCGGCGACGATTACCTGCCCAAGCCCTATGCCTTCAGCGAGCTTCTGGCCCGCGTCGAAGTGCTCGGCCGCCGCAAGGGGACGCCGGAACAGGATGTTCTTTATCGCGTCGGCGATCTGGAACTGGACCGCCTCTCGCATGAGGTGCGCCGCGGCGGCAAGGAAATCCTGCTGCAGCCGCGCGAATTCCGCCTGCTGGAATATCTGATGAAGAATGCCGGCCAGGTCGTGACCCGCACCATGCTGCTGGAAAATGTCTGGGATTATCATTTTGATCCGCAGACAAACGTCATCGACGTCCATGTCTCGCGTCTGCGCTCCAAGATCGAGAAGGATTTCAGCCAGCCGCTGCTGAAGACGATTCGCGGCGCCGGCTACATGATCAAGGACGAGGGATGAGCCGCTTCCGCGTCCTCTTCAAGTCCACCGCAGTCCGCCTTTCCGCCCTCTACATCCTTCTTTTCTCGCTTTGCGCCGCGACGCTCGTCTTCTACGTCACGGCCATGTCCGAACGGCTGCTGACGGGGCAGATCCGCGATGCAGTCCAGCAGGAGGTCAGTCAGGTCAAGCGCGCCTACGACATCGGCGGTCTGAACCTGCTTCTGCGCACCATGGAGCGCCGCGCCCGTCAGCCGGGTGCCAATCTCTATGTCATTGCCGGGCCATCGGGCGATATCCTGGCCGGCAACGTCGCCTCCGTGCAGCCCGGTGTGCTCGGCCAAGCCGGCTGGACGGAGTTGCCCTTCTCCTACGAGCGCTACACCGACGCCTCCAACGATCCGGAGCGCCGGCATCTGGCAATTGCCAATATTTTCATTCTCGACAACGGCTTGCGCATCCTGATCGGCCGCGACCTCGGCGAGCCCGAGCGCTTCCGCGTGCTGGTGCGCCAGGCGCTGATGCTGGCGCTGGCTATCATGGGGCTCGGCGCACTGGTCATCTGGTTCGGCATCGGCCGCAACGCATTGAAGCGCATCGACCGGATGACGGATGCCAGCCGCAAGATCATGGCGGGCGATCTTTCGCAGCGGCTGCCGGTCGGTGGTTCCGGCGATGAGTTCGACCGCATGTCCGCCTCGCTTAATGCGATGCTCGAGCGCATCGAGAAGCTGAACGAAGGGCTGCGGCAGGTCTCCGACAATATCGCTCATGACCTCAAGACGCCGCTGACGCGCCTGCGCAACAAGGCCGCCGATGCGCTCGACAGTGCCGACAGCGAGGGGCGTCGTGTCGCCCTTGAGGGCATTATCGGCGAATCCGATCAGCTGATTCGCACCTTCAATGCCCTTCTGATGATTTCCCGCGTCGAGGCGGGGTCGGTAGCGGCGGAAATGACTGAAGTCGATCTCTCTTCCATCGTCGCCGATACGGCCGAACTCTATGAGCCGGTCGCAGAAGAGGCGGGTCTGACGCTGACGGCCGATATCGAGCCGAATGTCGAAATTCAGGGCAATCGCGAGCTGATCGGTCAGGCACTCTTCAATCTCATCGACAATGCCCTCAAATATGCGACGGGCTGCAACGGCGAGCAGACGATCACCTTCAAGCTGGCGCGCACCAACGACGCCGTGACGCTCGCGGTCGCCGATCATGGGCCAGGCATTCCCGCCCATCAACGTGCCGATGTGGTCAAGCGTTTCTTCCGTCTGGACGAAAGCCGCTCGAAGCCGGGAACAGGCCTCGGCCTTGCACTGGTGGAGGCTGTCATGGAGCTGCATGGCGGTCGGCTTGAGCTTTCCGATACGGTCCCCGACAGTCCCGACGCGAAGGGATTAACGGTCACCATGATCTTCCCCATGCAGAAACAATAGGTTAATCCTGCACTAGAGCCGGATGATTTTAGGTCGAAACGACCTGAAATCTGAATCCGCTCTAGCGTCAAAGAAGTAGAGCATGATGTTATCCGAAAACCGCTCATACTTTTCGGCATCATGCTGTATCCGCTTGCTGTTGGGGAGAACTGCATGACGACGCAAAGCGATTTGCTGCGGGATGTTCCGGCCGGGCGGTTGCGGCCGTTGAACCAGACGGAGACGAAGTCTGCGCTTGCCGATCTCAAGCAGATCGCCGGAACGGAGCCGGTCGTTGCCGATCTCCTTGCGGGCGAAAGTGCGTTGCGGGATTTCATCGTCGCGGCTCTGACCCTGTCCCCTCATTTGCGCGAAATCGCCAATCTCGAACCGTCGCTCCTCGTCGCCGCGATCGAGAAGCCGCTGTCGCCGCAGATCGAAGGGCTGGTGGAAGAGGCTCGCCGCGCCTGGCTGCCCGCGGATGGGGAAGGTGCCTCTCCTGCTGAATCTGAGGTAATGAGCCGTCTGCGCATTGCCAAACGCCGTGCGGCCTTCCTCGTTGCCCTTGCCGATCTCGCGCGCATCTATGATGGCAGGGTGACCACACGCTGGCTGAGCAGGCTTGCAGAGGCCTCCATCTCAGCGGCGATCGATCACCTGTTGCTGTCGTCGCACGAGGCCGGCAAGATCGCGGTTCCCGATCCCGCCGCCCCGAGTTGGAAATCCGGGTTGATCGTCCTCGGGATGGGCAAGCTCGGCGCCGAAGAGCTGAACTATTCCTCCGACATCGATCTGGTTGTCTTTTTCGATGAGACGGCAGGCATCGTGCCCGATCCCGATGATGCCATCGACATCTTCCCGCGGCTGATGCGCCGGCTGGTGCGCATCCTGCAGGAGCGCACGGCAGATGGCTATGTCTTCCGCACCGATCTCCGTCTGCGTCCCGATCCCGGCTCCACGCCGCTCGCGATCCCTGTGGACGCTGCGATGATCTATTACGAGGGCAGGGGGCAGAACTGGGAGCGCGCCGCCTTCATCAAGGCGCGTCCCATCGGCGGTGATATCGCTGCCGGTCAGGCTTTCATCCGCGATCTCGTGCCCTTCGTCTTCCGCAAATATCTGGATTACGCCGCGATATCAGACATCCACTCCATCAAGCGGCAGATCCACGCGCATAAAGGGCACGGTGCCATCGCGGTTAAAGGCCATAACGTCAAGCTTGGCCGCGGCGGCATTCGCGAGATTGAGTTCTTCGTGCAGACGCAGCAGCTGATTGCTGGCGGTCGCATGCCGTCTCTGCGCAGCCGATCAACGGAGGAGACGCTTTTCGAGCTGACCGAGGCGAAGTGGATCGATGCGGAAACGCGCGACGAACTGGTGACGGCCTATTGGTTCCTGCGCGACGTCGAGCATCGCATCCAGATGGTGCGCGACGAGCAGACGCATCTGTTGCCGGAAACCGATGCCGAACTCCGCCGCATCGCCTACATGATGGGTTTTGCCGACGTGTCGGCTTTTTCCGAAGCGCTGGTGACGACGTTGAAAACCGTCGAGCGCCGCTATGCGCGCCTGTTCGAACAGGAAACCAAACTATCGAGCGAAACCGGCAATCTGGTCTTTACCGGCCAGGGCGACGATCCCGATACCCTGGAGACGCTACGCCGTCTTGGCTTCGATCGCCCCTCTGACATCGCCAACGTCATCCGCACCTGGCATTACGGTCGATATCGCGCGACGCAATCGGTAGAGGCACGAGAACGGTTGACGGAACTGACGCCGGAGCTGCTGCGAGTCTTTGGCGAAAGCAAGCGTGCCGACAAGGCTTTGTTGCGCTTCGACAGCTTCATTTCCGGCCTGCCGGCAGGCATACAGCTCTTCTCGCTGCTCGGGAACAATCCGGCGCTTCTCTCGCTCATCGTCAACATTATGTCGTCGGCGCCGCGACTTGCCGAGATCATCGCGGCCAAGCCGCATGTCTTTGACGGCATGCTGGATCCAACGCTGATGGCGGAATTGCCGACGCGCGACTATCTGGCAGAGCGCCTCCAGAGCTTTCTTGCCCCGGCACGGCATTATGAAGAGACGCTCGATCTCTTGCGCATCTTTGCCTCCGAACAGCGTTTCCTGATCGGCATTCGCCTGTTGACGGGTGCAATCGGCGGGGTCATGGCGGCACGCGCCTTTACTTATCTTGCCGATCTCATCGTCGAGGCGGCACTGGACGCCGTCATGAAGGAAATTCGGGCGGCGCATGGGGACTATCCCGGCGGGCGAGTTGCCATAGTCGGAATGGGCAAACTTGGCAGTTTCGAGCTCTCGGCTGGTTCCGATATCGATATCATCCTGCTTTACGATTACGACGACGCAGCCAGCGAATCCGATGGTCCGAAGTCGCTCGATGCCACGCGATATTTCACGCGTATCACGCAGCGCCTGATCGCGGCCCTCTCTGCACCGACGGCCGAGGGCGTGCTCTATGAGGTGGACATGCGCTTGCGTCCCTCCGGCAACAAGGGGCCGGTCGCCACGCGCATCAATTCCTTCGAGAAGTACCAGCGCGAGGAAGCCTGGACGTGGGAACATATGGCGCTATCGCGGTCGCGCCTGATCTGCGGCGACGAGAAGCTGGTGAACGATGCGGAGCGCGTCATAGGCGAGGTTCTTTCGACAAAGAGAGATGTCGTCAGGATCGCTAAGGATGTTCGCGAGATGCGTGCCCTGATCGAACAGGAAAAGCCGCCGGAAAGCATCTGGGATCTGAAACTGATCCCCGGCGGCCTGATCGATATCGAATTCATCGCGCAATATCTGCGGCTGATCGCGTCGGTTCGCGGCGTTGGCATCGATGCAAACGGCCTCAGCACCGCCGAAGCGTTGAAACTGCTCGGCGGCAGCCTGATGGATCGCAACGATCTGGACGTCTGCCTGGAAGCTCTGCAGCTCTATACGGAAGTGTCGCAGCTTATCCGCCTTTGCATCGATGGCACGTTCGATCCGAAAAACACGCCTTCCGGCCTGATCGAGCTGGTTTGCCGCGCCGGCGATTGCCCGGATATCCGCACGCTGGAAGCGGAGCTGAAGCGCCTGTCGAAGGCCGTTCGGAAAGTATTCCAGACAACAGTCGGAAGCTGATCAGCTCTGATCCGGGATGCGGATTGCGATCACCGTGCCGATACCTTCGCGCGAGCGGATGCGCATGCGGCCTTGATGCAGCGCGGTCAGTGATCTGGAAATGGCAAGCCCCAGGCCGGAGCCTCCCTTGCTCTTGGCATATTGGCTCTGCACCTGTTCGAAGGGCTGGCCGATCTTGCCGAGCGCCGATTTCGGAATGCCGATACCGGTGTCGGCGATGACGAGCATGACGGCATCGTCGACCCTGCGTGTGCGAACCGCGATGCGGCCGCCGTCATTGGTGAATTTCACGGCATTGGAGAGCAGGTTTAGCACGATCTGCTTCATCGCCCGCCGGTCGGCATTGAGCTTGATCTCGGAGGAGATATCCTGCTCGACGAGAATATTCTTCTGTGCGGCCGGAATGCGGGTGAAGCGCAGGCATTCCTCGATGAGCGGTGCGAGATTGATCCGCTCGCAGGAGAGCTTCATATGCCCGGCTTCGATCTTCGACATGTCGAGAATGTCGTTGATGACGTTGAGCAGATGTTTGCCGCTGTCGTGAATGTCCTTGGCATATTCGTTGTAGCGGGCCGAGCCGAGCGGACCGAACATCTGGTCCTGCAGGATTTCCGAGAAGCCGAGAATGGCGTTGAGCGGCGTGCGCAGTTCATGCGACATGTTGGCGAGGAATTCCGATTTGGCCCTGTTGGCGGCTTCGGCGCGCTCCTTCTCGGCGAGGTAATTGGCGTTGGCGGTCGAAAGCTCCGCCTTCTGCTTCTCCAGGATCTGCCGCGATGCGGAGAGATCATTGATCGTCGCCATCAGCCGGCGCTCGGAGTCGCGAAGGCGCTCCTGATTGCGCTTGAGCTGTGTGATGTCGGTACCGACGGAGACAAGGCCACCGTCGCGGGTGCGACGCTCATTGATCTGCAGCCAGCGCTCGTCGGCGAGCTGCACCTCCGTCGTCTGCGAATGATTGGAGCGGCCGGGATCGACGATGCGGCGCTCGATGACCGGTCGTGCCGCAGCGGCATTGACGACGGCGCGCTCGGTGCCGGGAACGAGCACATTGTCGGGCAGACCATAAGCCTGCTGGAAATGCGCGTTGCACATGACCAAGCGATCGTTCTTGTCCCACAGCACGAAGGCTTCGGAGGTGCATTCGATAGCATCGGCCAGGCGCTGGTCGGCCTCCGCATAGCGTTGCGCCAGGCGGTGCTGTTCAGTCACGTCCATCGCGATGCCGATCATGTGGACGCGGCCGGAATTGGTGCGGATTACCTGGGCGCGGGCGCGCATCCAGACATAATGCCCTTTGGCGTGGCGAATGCGCAGGATCTGGTCCACCTGGCCGGCATTGCCGCGGGTGACTGTGCGGGCAAGCATATGTAGGCTGTTGTCGTCCGGATGCATCAGCCGCGCCGCGTCCGTGAAAGCGAGTGGCTTGTCGGCGACCGGCAGCCCGAGCATGTCGTACATCGACCGCGACCAGAAGAATTGTCGGCTGGTGAAATCGAAATCCCAAAGACCACAGCGCCCGCGCGACAGCGCCGTCTCGACCCGCAGGTTGGATTCGAGGAAGATTTCGTCGGCGTCCCGGGCGCGTTTCACCTGCGTATAATAGGCGTAGAGGATGACGAGCAGGATGGAGGATATGCCGGCAAACAGCGTGACGTTCAATGTCAGCTCGTCGCGCCAGAGCTTGTCGATCTGATCCATCGATGCGGCCGACAGAATGAAATCACCCTTGTCGCCGATTAGAGAAATGGCTGCGTAGTAGGGCTCGCCGCCGATCATGGTCTCGATTACGCCGGCATGGTCGCCAAAACTGCGGATGGCCGTCACTTCGGGAAAGAAGTCGGAGACGAGCATTCCGATATAGCCTGAGCCGGCGGCCGATGAGCCGAACACCCGGCCGCTTGCCTGCACCAACAGGACGAAAGCGCCGGTGTCCAGTCGATCTTGCGGCAGATAGGAGGCCAGTTTCCGTTCTGCGCCGCTACGGTCTCCCGCCTGGAACAGGCTGGCGTCATTCGAAAAGGCGGCGGATGCGGCGGCGATGGAAAGAGAGGTCGTTCGGCGGGCCGCCGCCGCCATGCGGCCATGTTCCGTGATCATGCCGAAGAAATGCGAGGCGGCAACGACCATTAGGAAGGAAACGATGAGGACGGGAATGATGCGCTTGAGAATATGCTCCGTCTGCGGAAAACGACGTGAAATCGTCTTCACCCGCACTCCGGTTCGATCGGTAACGCCGCTATGCCAGGATTTCAGACCGTCGAAATTAACACGCAGCCGTCCATCGGCCGCGGTTGCCCGCCGCACGTCCACCATCGCTTTAGCCTTGTCCCTCGTGTGATTCGCTGCGCCGCTCGCCCGAATCTGCCCTAATGAATCATTCGTGATTCGGCTTGTCCAGAGGGTGCGGTAAAACTTTCTTAACCATCTGCGATTTCAGCATATTTTGCACACGCAGCGGTAAGTTGCACGCTTTCGGGACTCGTTGAAGCTGAAAAGGCGGATGCAAATCAGCCCTCGAAATCGGCGCACCGGGCGATCGAAATCACTCCTTGAGGATACGTTCGACGATGTCGCGCACGTCGGTCGAAAGACCGCCTGCGCGCTCGATCCGCATCAGCGCCGCGCGGGCATGGTCGGCCCGCACCGGCTCCAGCAGGCGCCAGGAGCGCATCGAAGTCAGGATGCGTGCCGCAAGCTGCGGGTTGCGCTGATCGATCTCGAGGATCTCGTCGGCTAGGAAATTGTATCCGGCACCATCTACGCGGCCAAAGCCGGTGGGGTTCGCGAAGGCGAAGGTGCCGATCAGCGCCCGCACGCGGTTCGGATTGGTGTGCTTGAACAGCGGTGTCCCCATGAGCAGCCGAATGCGCTCCAGCGCGCCGGCGCCAGGAATCGCGGCCTGAATGGCGAGCCACTTGTCGATGACGAGCGCATTGTCTGCGAAGCGGTCGCGGAAATGCGCAAGCGCTGCCGCCGTCTCGGCAGCATCCGGGAAGCGCTGCGCCAGAATGGTCAGTGCCGCACTGAGATCGGTCATGTTGTTCGCCGCGTCATAGGCGGCCTTTGCTCTCGCTGGCGTCTCGTCCAACTGCGAGAGATAGCTCAGTGCCGTATTGCGCAAGGCGCGGCGACCGGCGCTTGCCGAATCCGGGGTAAAGGGGCGGGACGTCTGCATGCTGTCATAGAGGGCGGTGAAGACATGCTTTCCAGCTTCCGCGACCCGCTTGATGATCGTCTGGCGCGCGGCGTGAATGGCATCGGGGTCGTTGTTGCCGCCGAGTTCGCGGGCGATATCGGCCTCGCTGGGCAGGGCGAGTGCCTGAGCGCGGAATGCCGGCTCCAGGCTTTCGTCGGCTGCGGCTGCGAGCAGCGCCTCGGTGAAGGCAGGATCGCAAGTGATATCGGTGCCTTGGCGTATATCGCGCGCCGCCTGCAAGAGGTTCGGCAGGCCAAGATCGATCAGCGCCTGCCAGCGGGCGAAATGATCGGTCTCGTAGCGAGCAATCAGTGCAAGGTCCTGGGTGCTCTGGCTGAATTGCAGGTTGATCGGCGTCGAGAAGCTGCGATTGAGCGAAAGAACCGGCCGCGAGGGAATGCCGTGGAATGTCACGGTCTGCGCCTGCTTCGTCAGATGCAGGACATCGTCGGTGAGCTCTGCCCCGGTAACGGACGCGGGCGTGATGATCGTGCCGTCTTCGGCGAGCAAGCCCATGCGTAGCGGAATGTGCATCGGCTTCTTCGCAGTCTGGCCCGGCGTCGCCGGCACCATCTGCTCGAGCGACAGGGTGAACGTCTTGGCATCGGCATCATAGGCGCCGGATGCCGTGACGAGCGGCGTGCCGGCTTGGTGATACCACAGCGAAAACTGTGTGAGATCGCGACCGCTGACATCCTCGAAACATCTGACGAAATCTTCGATCGTGACAGCCTGTCCGTCATGCCGATCGAAATAGAGGTCCATGCCCTTCTTGAAGAGATCGCGGCCGAGCAGCGTCGCGATCATGCGTGTGACTTCGCTGCCCTTCTCATAGACGGTCGTCGTATAGAAGTTATTGATTTCACGGTATGTCGTCGGCCGCACCGGATGGGCAAGCGGCCCGCTGTCCTCTGGAAACTGTTCCGACTTCAGGTGACGGACTTCGGCAATCCGCTTGACGGGACGCGAACGTTGATCGGCGGAAAATTCGTGATCGCGATAGACGGTCAGGCCCTCCTTGAGGCAGAGCTGGAACCAGTCTCGGCAGGTGATGCGGTTGCCCGTCCAGTTGTGGAAATATTCGTGGGCGATGATGGCTTCGATATTGGCGTAATCGGCATCGGTTGCCGTCTCGGGATCGGCCAGAACGTATTTGTCGTTGAAGACGTTGAGGCCCTTATTCTCCATCGCCCCCATGTTGAAGTCCGATACGGCGACGATCATGAAGATGTCGAGATCGTATTCGCGGCCGAACCGCTCTTCGTCCCACTTCATCGAGCGCTTCAGCGCATCCATGGCGTAGGTCGCACGCGGCTCCTTGCAGTGCTCGACATAGATCTTCAGTGCGACCTCGCGGCCGGACATTGTGGTGAACGTGTCTTCGACGACACCAAGATCGCCAGCGACGAGCGCGAAGAGATAGCTCGGCTTCGGGTGCGGATCGAACCACGCGGCGAAATGCTTGCCTTCACCATAGCCGGCGCCGCCGAGGAAATTGCCGTTCGACAGCAGCAGCGGATTGGCGGCCTTGTCGGCGATGATGTTGACCGTATAGGGGGCGAGAACATCCGGCCGGTCGGGGAAATAGGTGATACGGCGGAAGCCTTCGGCCTCGCACTGCGTGCAATAAATGCCGCCGGTGCGATAGAGACCCATCAGCTGCGTGTTGGCTTCCGGGTTGATCACGGTCGTGATCGTCAGCTCGAAGGGCGTGCTTTCCGGCAGATCGCGAACCGTGAGGCTTTCAGGCGTGGCGTCATATTGCGCGACAGGCAGCTCCGCCTGATCGAGCAGCAGGCCGGAGAGCAACAGCTCGTCGCCATCGAGCACCAGGGGTGCCTTGGGATCGATACCTTCGCGCCGATGGAAGATCAGCCGTGCCTCCACTTTGGTCTCGGTCGGATGCAGATCGAAGGTGAGGTCCACGCGTTCCAGAACGAAGTCGGTGGGACGATAGTCTGCCAGATTGACGATCTGGCCGGTGTCTGTGCGCATGGTCTATCCTGATCAGGCTATGCTGTGGCGGGCACAGTCCGAAGCCCTCCTCCGGACTGAAAGTGCCGCATCATTACACCGAAATCTGAACCAAAGTTAAAGTCATATCGCAATGCCGATATGTTTTGTTATGGCACAATAAGTATTCGCTCGCCGAGCGGCTCTCGATTCAGCTATTCGAATAAAAAGTGGTAGCTCTACGCCTGCATTTGCAGACCGACAGTGCAATTGCTACCATAACGTTCCGGTGGATCATCATGACTGCATTGCTGTTGGATGCAGGCCGTTACGGTCGGGAAACAATAATTTAAAGTAAATTATTTGTTTAACCCCTTGCGATATAAAAGCGCTTGCATAACTATAGCATGCTATTAGATGTCGGAATTATGATCGATTCCGATAGTTTTGTTCACAAAAATGAAACATCCACTTTCTGTTGCTTTTAAGAAGGGCACCCCAGGAGGCCCGATTGAGTTTTCCCATCGAGCAACTTGCTCGTCATCCCAAGTTCGTAGCATCCTTGAGCTTTCTCTCTGAGACATTGCGTAACCGTTATGATAGCGGCCCGAGGGTTGCGCGCATGCTCGCCTCACATCAGCGCTGGCTTCTGACCCAGGCCGCCTATGCGCTTCATCTTGAATATGATCCGGGGATTCCGGGCTCGGGGCTGACCGTTGTTGCCCTGCGCAACCTCATCACGCATTACCGCATCGCCAGCCGCAACACGGTCCTGAGCTTCATCGAGGAACTGCTGACCTATCGCTTCCTGGAGTTGGCTCCAGGTCCTGCCCGCCGTCCGCGCCGCTACGTGCCGACCGAAATCAGCTATACGGCGATGTTCGGCTGGTATCTCGCCAATCTGGCCGCGCTCGATCTCCTTGACAATGGCAGCCGCGCAGCCGCGCTAGTGGCTTCGCCGATGCTGATGGATCTGGCACAGCCGCGCATGACCCGCAATTGTCTGGCCGCCGACATCTGGCGCGAACCGCCGGAAAGCGTAGGCCTATTTCTCTGGACGGAATCCGGCGGTCTTGTTGTCGATCATATCGTGTCAAGGCTGGATCTCAGTGGAGAAGTCGGCGATCGAATCGATATCGGCCATGTCGATGCCCGCGCTCTCGCCGCGCATTTTATGATATCGCGTACCCATTTGCAGCGTATCCTGCGTAAATCTGCCGACCGCGGAGACATCGGCTGGCATGATGAACCCAAGAAGACGCGTATGTGGATATCGCGCAATTTTCTCGATCAGTATTGCGGATGGCAGGCCGTAAAATTGGCGGCGGTCGATGAGGCCTTCGCCTGGGCGCGGTCCGCATAGAGGGCAGGGCTCTCTCGGAACTGCCCGTTCAGCCCGAGCCGTTGATCAGGCAGAGTAATTCTGCCTGATCAAAGCGGAATGCTGGTCGCGACGATCCGGGCAGCGCTTGTGCTGCGGCACTCGTCCTTGTGAAAATTGCGTGCGCGCTCGAATTCCTCGGCGGCCCGCACCGCAGAGCCGATATGGCCGACGGAATCGAGCAGAGCGATGAATGAACGCAAACCTGAAGACATGATGGAAATCCCGATACTTGAACGTTACGCTGGATCGCCCGGCAATTCGCGCCCGCAAGTCAGCAGGCGCGGAAATCGGCGAAAATTGCCGTCGGGCGGCTGATGCGAGCCGAGATGCCGGTGCCTCGTGCGGTCATCTGCTCATTGGCAGCAATGCCGAGATTGCGATGGCCGTTTATGGCGCGCACGGGCTCGATGGCGCGGCGCAGGGTATCAAACCCGCAGTGAATAGGGCGAAAACGTGCAGTCATTGCCTTGGTTCCTTTCGAATTCCTCCCAAGACAACCTTTATATTGCAGTGCAGCATAGATTCTGCAACGCACAGCAAAAGAAGACTGCCATGCAATAAATGCATAACTTGTGTCATTCTCCATTAATAGCTGTTGAAATTAGCCTAATATTTCAGCGGCGACATAATTCTTGAAGGCCAAAAGATCGCTCCAGGCCAGACGTTTATTGATGGGCGCGGTCAGCAGTTCCTGGGGATGCAGGCTGGCGATAGCGGGGATGGTTCGGCCGAGAATGCCGATTTCCCGCCATTGTCCACGCAATCCATGGATGGTTTCGCCACCGCCGAAGAAGTGGCGGGCGGTGAAATTACCGAGCAGCAGCACAGCCTTCGGCTCGGCAAGCGCAATCTGCCGTTCTATGAACGGACGACATATCTCGATTTCTGCGGGAGAAGGGGAGCGGTTGCCCGGCGGTCGCCACGGAATGACGTTGGTGAGCAGGATCGAATCGCGCTGCAGGCCGATGGCGGCGAGCATCCTGTCGAGCAACTGTCCCGCGCGGCCGGCAAACGGTGCCCCCTCGCGATCATCGTCGGCGCTCGGCATCGGTCCGATCACCATGAGCCGGCCCTCCGGCGTGCCACTCGCAAAGATCGTCGAGCGGGCGCTGTTCTTGAGGTTGCAGCTATTGAAGGCTTCGAGTGCCGTCTTCAACTCACTAAGAGAACGCGCACTTTCGGCCGCGAATCGGGCCTGTTCCACGGCTTGCTCGTCGGGAATGGCCGGCGTTGCGCGCGGTGGTGATGCTGCGGCAGGCGTCGCCGGCTTTGCGGCGGGGCGACGCTCGGGCTGTGACCGTGTGGCGGGTGCGGGTGCTGGCGCTTCGGCCCTTGGCTGCGTTGCGCGCGAGCCCTGCCGCGCGGCGCGCATCGCCTCGAATTCCGCAAACCGATCCACCGGCTCATCTTCCAGCAGCCAATCAACGCCGGCATCCGCATGGAAGTGCAGAAGGGCGGCAAGCTCGGCCGGTGTGAGGTCGCTGGCGGAAATCATGGGCGAACTCTAACCAAAGCGGCGCGGGAACGAAAGGGCAGGATGGTCGGCTATCTCACGCCGTCCACTGGGCGATATCGTCGCGCTCGCCAATCAGGGCCAAACCATGGGCGATGGACAGCAGTTCGCCGCCCGTTTCGATGCGCTCCTGGCCGAAGCGTTCCGTGAAGATGCGCCGAACGGCCGGCACGAAGGAGGTGCCGCCGGTCAGGAACACCTTGTCGATCGCATTCGGTGATGTGTTGGTGGTTGTCAGCACATCGTCCAATGCCCCTTCGATACGGGCAAGATCTTCGGCGATCCAGCTTTCGAAGTCAGCGCGGCGAACATGCTTGCGGCCGGCCTTGCCGAGCGGCGGGAAGTTGAATTCGGCCTCTTCCTCGCTCGAAAGCGCCATCTTCGTCGCAGATACGGCCTGATAGAGCGGATAGCCTTCGTCATGCTCGACCAGCTCGATGAAGGTTTCCAGCTTCTCCGGCTCCAGGCTGCTGCGCACCAGCGTCTTCAGGTCGGCATATTCGCGCGAGGTCTTGAATATCGAGAGCTGGTTCCAGCGGCCGAAATTGGCGTAGTAGGAGGTCGGCACTTCCAGCAGCTTGTCGAAGCTCTTGAAGTAGCTTCCCTTGCCGATGGCCGGCGAGACGATGTTGTCGATCATCCGGAAATCGAAATGATCGCCGGCGATGCCGACACCGGAATGGCCGATCGGCGTCGCCGTCAGCTTTCCGGCATGGGTCTCGAAGCGGATGAGCGAATAGTCGGTTGTGCCGCCGCCGAAGTCGGCCACCAGCACGGTCGCATCCTTCTTCAGGTGTTGGGCGAAGTAGAAGGCCGCCGCCACCGGCTCGTAGACGTAGTGAATTTCCGGAAAGCCGAATCGTGCCAGAGCGGCATTGTAGCGCTCGGTGGCAAGGGCAGGGTTCGGGTTGGCGCCGGCAAAATGCACCGGTCGGCCGGTGACGATGCGCGAAACATTCTCCGGCCATCCCTCTCCGGCGTAGGCGCGCAGGCGACGCACGAAGATCTCCATCAGATCCTCGAAGCTGTGGCGCTTGGCGAAGATCAGCGTACCCTGGAAGAGTGCGCTCGCCGCAAAAGTCTTGATCGACTGCAGGAAGCGGCAGTCGCCGGGATTGTCGATAAACTGCCGGATGGCCGCATGTCCTGCCTCGACCTTGAGCGCGGCCGCACCCAGCCCCGGATCCTTCATGAAGGAGAGCGCGGTGCGCATGCTGTCGGCGGTGCCGGCCGTGCTGTTGAAGGCGACCGATTGCGTCGCGGGTCCTTCGGCCATCGCCAGAACCGTGTTCGTGGTGCCGAAGTCGAAACCAAGCGCCCGAGCCATGCCCGCACTCCTTTCCGTCGAAATTGTCTGGATTGGGGCCAAGCCCCTGATGGGACGCATGACGCGCCCTGTCGCAAAGAGGGCGCGTCATGACATGGCTGGACGTCAAGTTCAAGACGGAGAGGTGCTTTTATTTTTGCCCGCCGTGGTATCCGCCGACAGTATTTCACCGGCGATGCGTTTCGCTTTGCTGGAAAAGGAATGGGCGCCTTTCGGCGCCCGTTTTTGTCATTCCGCGGCAATCGCCGACGGCGGTTCCTTCTGGTGCGGGTCGTCGTCCTTGCGCCGGCCGAAACGACCGAGGAAGTCGCTCAGGCGGTTCATCTCCAGGAAGATGACAGGCGTGATGAACAGGGTCAGAAGCTGCGACACCACCAAGCCGCCGACCACAGCGATACCGAGCGGCTGGCGCAGCTCGGAGCTTGCGCCGCTGCCGACCGCGATCGGCAGGGCGCCGAGCAGGGCGCAGAAGGTGGTCATCATGATCGGGCGGAAACGGCGTACGCAGGCTTCGTGGATCGCTTCCGCCGGCGACATGCCAGTACTCGAGCGTAGCGTTTCCAGCGCCACGTCGATCATCATGATCGCGTTTTTCTTCACGATACCGATCAGCATCAGCAAGCCAATGAGCGCGATGACCGACAGGTCGAAGCCGAAGATCTTCAGCGCAAGCAGTGCGCCGAGAGCGGCGGCCGGCAGACCGGACAGAATGGTCAGGGGATGGATGAAGCTCTCATAGAGAACGCCGAGAACCACATAGATCGTCAGCACCGCAGCGAGGATCAAATAGGGCGTGCTGCCCTGCGACTGCTGGAAGATCTGCGCCGTGCCGCCGTAGGACGTGAAGATGTCCGCCGGCATGTTGATGTCCTTCTTGATCTGTTCGATCTGTGCCGTGGCGTCGCCAAGCGCTTCGCCGGCCGGCAGGTTGAAGGATACGGTGGTCGAGACGAGCTGACCGGTCTGGTTGATGGTCACCGGACCGGTATTGCGCTCGATGCGCGCGAAGGCCGACAATGGAACCTGCTGGCCGCTCGAAGATGTCACATGGATACGCGACAGCTTCTGGTCGTCCCAAGGCTGGTTCGCATCATATTCGATGATCACGTCATAGCTGTCGCCGGTCGATTGGATCTGTGCGGCGGCGTAGTCGCTGAAGGCCTCCTCAAGCGTGGTGCGCAGCAGGTTGTTGTTGATGCCGTAGGCGGCGGCTTTCTCCGTATCGACCACAATATTGGCCTGCAGTGCATTGTATTGCGCGTCGGTGGTCACGTCGGTGAAACGTGGATCCTTTCGCATCTCCTGCAGCATCTTGTTGGCCCACTCGTTGGTCAGATCGGCGTTAAGCGCCTGGATGACGAGCTGATATTGGCTGGCGGTCTGGCGTCCGCCGAAGCGAAGGCTTTGCTGAGGGTTGATGAAGACCTGAATGCCTGGGATTTTGGCGACGGCGGCGCGTATTTCGCGCAAAGTCTGGTCGAGAGGCGGACGATCCTTCTTATCCTTTAACTGGGCATAGATCGTACCGTTGTTGAGTGTCTGACGCGCGCTAGCGCCGACAACCGACATCACGTGCTCGACGGCAGGATTCGCCTTGATCGCCGCAGCGGCCTGGTTCTGAAGGTCACGCATTGCCGGATAGGAAATATCCTGGCGGGCGCGGGTTGAAATCTGCAGCCGGCCGATGTCTTCCTGGGGGAAGAAGCTGGCCGGCAGCGTCAGGAAAAGGTAGGCCGACAGCGCGACCGAAGCAAGGAAGCTTCCGAGCACGATGTAACGATGGCGAATACACCATTCCACGCCCTTGCCGTAATTGACCTCGGTCCAGTTGAAGCCCTTATTGAAGATGCGCACCGGCAAGGGAGGATGGCTGTGGGCGTTGGAGAGACGCGAGCCGAGCATCGGCGTGACGGTCAGCGAAACCACCGCGGACGATATGATGGCGATTGCCACGACCATTCCGAATTCGTTGAAGATACGGCCAACGACGCCGCCCATCAGCAGGATAGGGATGAACACGGCGATCAGCGAGACCGACATGGAGATAATCGTATAGCTGACTTCGGCCGCGCCCTGGATGGCTGCCTGCCGCACAGGCATGCCTTCTTCCATGTGCCGCAGAATGTTCTCCAGCATGACGATGGCGTCATCCACCACGAGGCCCACCGCGATCGTCAATCCGAGCAGCGAGATATTGTCGACGCTATAGCCGAGCACATACATCATGCCGAAAGTTGATATCAGCGAAAGGGGCACGGCGAGGCCGGGGATAATCGTTGCCGTCACGTGGCCCGTGAACAGGTAGATGACGAGAACGACCAGGCCGATGGTCAGCAGCAAGGTAAACTTGACGTCCGAGATGGCCTCGCGGATTGGCTGGGCCGAGTCGTTCATAACGGTCATTTTGACGGAAGCCGGCATTTCGGCCTGCAGCTTCGGCAGCGTCTTGTTCACGGCATCGACAACGTCGACGGTGTTGGCATCGGGCTGGCGTTGAATAGCCAGAATGATCGCTCGCTGGCCATCATACCAGCTACCGATATTCTGGTTTTCCACGCTGTCCTGCACGTCGGCGACGTCGCCGAGGTGAATTGGCTTGCCGTTGGGATTGGCAATCACCAGCGTGCGAAACTCGTCGGCGTTGACGCGCTGCGTATTCGCATTGATCGTCATGCTCTGCGCCGAGTCTTGCAACGTGCCGACCGGGACCTGGTTGTTGGCGTTGACGACGGCTGTATTGACCGTGTCGATACCGATGCCGCGATCCAGAAGCTTGTTCGGATCGACGTCGATGCGCACCGCGTAGGTCTGCGCGCCGTTTACGGTCACTTCAGCGACGCCAGGCAGTGTCGAGATCGATGGAGAGATGATGTTCTCGGCGATATCGTCGAGCTTGCTGCGCTGCAAGGTGTCGCTTTGTACGGCGATCAGCATGACAGGCGCGTCGGCCGGATTGGTCTTCCGGTAGCTTGGCGGGGTGGTCAGGTTGTTGGGAAGTTTTCTTTGCGCGGTCGAAATCGCCGCCTGCACGTCACCGGCGGCGGCGTCGATGTTGCGGTCGAGATTGAACTGCAGCACGATGCTGGTATTGCCAAGCGAGTTTGTCGAAGAAATCTCGCTGATGCCGGGGATCGTCTCGAATTGCTTGATCAGCGGCGTAGCGACCGATGTCGCCATCGTCTGTGGTGAGGCGCCCGTCAGCTGGGCCGAGACGTTGATCGTCGGGAAATCCACCTGCGGCACTGCCGCGACGGGGATGAGCTGATAGCCGGCGAGACCGGCAAGCACCACGCCGATAGCGAGGAGCGTGGTCGCGACCGGACGCTGGATACAGAAGGTCGGGATCATTGTTGCGCTCCAACTGCGATGGTTTCTGTTTTTCCATCATCGGCCGAAGCGACCTTCTCGTTTGGATTGTCGCTGAACTGTTCCTTGACTTCGGTGCCGTTGTTCAGTTGCGACTGGCCTTCGACAACGACATGATCGCCGACCGAAAGGCCCGTGGCGACGGCTGTGCGGCCGCCATTGGCGCGAGCAATCGTCACCGGCGTAATCTTGACCTTGTTGTCTTTCACCACAAAGGCGATATAGCCGTCCGGCCCCGGGCTGACGGCAACGGTCGGCACGACGATCAGCTGCTCGTTGTCGGCGAAGTGAACCATGACATTCGCGGAGCGTCCCGGCCACAAGGCACCGTTGGCATTTTCGAACGTTGCCTTCACGGCGATCGTTCCGGAAGCCTGGTCGACCGTGTTGTCGTAAAAGGTGATCGTTCCGGTGCGGGGCTTGCCCTGTGCGGAACGGGGAACGGTGGTGACGTGAACAGGACCCGCGGCCAGCTGTTCCTGCAGTTCGCGCAGATTGTTTTCCTGCATGGTAAACTTGATATATGCCGGATCATATTTGCTGATCGTCACGATCGGCGTGCCGGCGCTGACATAAGCACCCAGGCTCAGTTGGACATCGCCAAGCCTGCCATCATAGGGTGCCCGTATGTCGGTATTTCCGAGCAGGACTTGATCCGAGGCAAGCTGTGCCTGGTCCGCGCTGAGCGTGGCAATGGCGCCGTCGCGGGTCGCACGCGCTTCATCGGCAGTCGCCTGAGTGCCGGCGCTGCTCGTGAGCAAGCTATTGGCACGGGTCAGCGCCGTCTCCGCTTGGGCAAGGTTTGCCTGGTCTTTCGTAATGTTCGCCTTGTCCTTGTCGACGGCAGCCTGTGCCGTACGCGGATCGAGTTTTGCGATCAGGTCGCCGGCTTTGACCGTCGCGCCATCTTTTACGGCGATCTGCGTGATCAACCCGGCCTCCTGTGCGGCGATCGTCGTTGAATCGATCGGCACGACCCAGCCGGTCGCGGGAACGTCCATTGGGAGCGTAGTTTTGACTGCGGCAACGGTCTTTACCGCAATTGGGCCGGCCTGACGCTTGCCGCCGGCCTGCGCCGCCTTGCCGGCGTCTTTGGTTTCTGCGGACGCTTGATCGACAAAGGCGGAAAGGAAAGGAATACGGTCGCGATAGCTCCATGCCGCAAGGGCTGCGACGACGAGAAGGCCGAGGGGAAGCCAAAGTTTTTTCATATTTAAAGAACCGGTCGGGGCTTGTTGCAGGAAGCGCGAGGACGGTGAAGTGTATTTATTGCGTCGCACAACAAAGACGAGCTTCGCCGCAATCCATACATCGCCGTTACCGCTAACGTTCGGTAATTCTGTCCCTTTAACGCGAATTCATGAACGCTGATGCTGTGGAATCTACCACAGTTCCGGACGACGAAAAATTAAAGCTTGGAAAGCTTTGGAATTGTTTCTGTTTGTGCAGTGCAGCAAACAGTCAAATGGCTATTTTTTGATTGCCGTTATGTAATAATCGGTCGGCAAAACAGCTTTAGGCGGTATTTATAGTGTAAAGATGTGCTGCAGCGTGCATAGAAGCGTTGCTGCAGCTCACGGAATTGTGTTGTCAGGCCCTGTTGCAAGGGCCTGCACTCTGTTCGCCGCGGTGGCGATCTCAAAGGGAGCGAGCAGCTCCCCCATCGCAGCGGACCATGGTGCCCGTCACGTAGCTCGCCGGTTCGCTGCAAAGGAAGGCGGCGGTGGCGGCGAATTCCTCGACGCGGCCGTAGCGGCCGGCGGGGATGCGCTGTTGGCGCTCGGCGCTGACCTCGTCGAGGCTTCTGCCGCCGCGTTTCGCCGTGGCCGAATCGAGCTCCGCCAGCCGGTCGGTCGCGATGCTGCCTGGCAGAAGCATGTTCACGGTGATGCCGTATGCCGCCACTTCGCCGGCCAGCGTCTTGCTCCAACCCGCAAGCGCCGGGCGCAGCGTGTTGGAGAGCGCAAGATTAGGAATGGGCTCGATGACGCCGGAGGAGGCGACGGTGAGGATGCGTCCCCATCCCTGTGCCTTCATCTCAGGCAAGAGCGCATTGGTGAGGGTAATGATCCGCGACACCATGGAGATGAAATAGGTCTCCAGCCGGTCGGCGGTCATATCTTCCGTCGTGCCGGGAGTCGGGCCACCGCTATTGTTGACGAGGATGTCGATGCCGCCGAGCTTCTCGGTCGCAGCCTTGGTGACGACCTCAACGAAGTTCTCGTCGTTGAGGTCGGCCCAGATCCAGTCGGCCCGGCCCTTGCCCTCGGCATTGATGGCCTTGCAATTGCTGTCCAGCCGGTCTCCGCTGCGGCCGCAGAGCAGGACATTCACGCCCTCGCGGGCAAGCGCCACGGCGATGCCATGGCCCAGCCCCTTCGATGAGGCGAGCACCAGTGCGCGCTTCCCGCCAATACGAAGATCCATCTTGATCACCCTTCATACTATTTGGATTGTCTGATTGGCATTTATAGAGGGCCATCGGGCGACTATGGAAGGTGCACTTCACAACTGATGGCAAATACCATCAGAATATTGACGTTAACGTAAGGGTCATTTAACTTGTTTTACGTGTTGGGCAAATTGGGGGATTGCCTGTCGCTTCCCGGCTCGACAATCCCCTCCCATTTTGACAAGAGATAACCGAAACGGGGAAGACGCCCAAGGGGACAAGGCTGCGATCCGGGATGATCGGACGCCGGCCAAGCGGAGAAGATGAATGACTGACGCGAACGAGCTGCCGGAACGCGAGAGCATGGAATTCGACGTTGTGATTGTCGGCGCAGGTCCAGCGGGCCTGTCGGCGGCGATCCGGCTGAAGCAGATCAATCCCGATCTGACCGTCGTCGTGCTCGAGAAGGGGGCCGAGGTTGGCGCGCATATCCTGTCGGGCGCCGTCGTCGATCCGATCGGCATCGACCGGCTGCTGCCGGGCTGGCGCGAGGAGGAGGGGCATCCTTTCAAGACCGAGGTCAAGGACGACCACTTCCTGTTTCTGGGGCCTGCCGGCTCCGTCCGCCTGCCGAATTTCCTGATGCCGCCGCTGATGAACAATCACGGCAACTATATCGTCTCGCTCGGCAATGTCTGTCGCTGGCTTGCCGAGAAGGCCGAAGCTCTCGGCGTCGAGATCTATCCCGGCTTTGCCGCGACCGAAGTGCTCTATAATGAAGAGGGAGCCGTCATCGGCGTCGCGACCGGCGACATGGGCATCGAGAAGAACGGCGAACCCGGCCCGAACTATACCCGCGGCATGGCGTTGCTCGGCAAATACGTGCTGATCGGCGAGGGCGTGCGCGGCTCGCTCGCAAAGCAGCTGATTGCCAAGTTTGATCTCGCGCGGAACAGCGACGTGCCGAAGTTCGGCATCGGCATCAAGGAGCTCTGGGAGGTCAAGCGCGAGAACCATAAGAAGGGCCTGGTGCAGCACTCCTTCGGCTGGCCTCTTGGCATGAAGACGGGCGGCGGCTCGTTCCTCTACCATCTGGAAGACAATTTGGTCGCGGTCGGCTTCGTCGTGCACCTGAACTACAAGAACCCCTATCTCTATCCCTTCGAGGAATTCCAGCGCTTCAAGACCCATCCGGCCATCCGCGGCACCTTCGAGGGCGGCAAGCGCATTTCCTACGGCGCACGCGCCATCACCGAGGGTGGCTATCAGTCGGTGCCGAAGCTCACCTTCCCGGGGGGCGCGCTGATTGGCTGTTCGGCCGGCTTCGTCAACGTTCCCCGCATCAAGGGCAGCCACAATGCGGTGCTGTCGGGTATGCTGGCAGCAGACAGGATCGCCGCGGCAATCGCGGCTGGTCGCGGCAATGACGAGGTGGTCGAGATCGAGAACGAGTGGCGCTCTTCGGATATCGGCAAGGACCTGAAGCGCGTCCGGAACGTCAAGCCGCTGTGGTCGAAGTTCGGCACGGCGATCGGCGTGGCGCTCGGCGGCCTCGACATGTGGACGAACCAGCTGTTCGGCTTCTCTTTCTTCGGTACGCTGAAGCACGGCAAGACGGACGCGCAGAGCCTAGAGCCCGCAGCCCAGCACCAGAAGATCGACTATCCGAAGCCGGATGGCGTGCTCACCTTCGACCGCCTCTCCTCGGTGTTCCTGTCGAACACCAATCATGAGGAAGATCAGCCGGTGCATCTGCAGGTCAAGGACATGGCACTGCAGAAGAATTCGGAGCATGACGTTTATGCCGGTCCGTCAACGCGCTACTGTCCGGCCGGCGTCTACGAATGGGTGGAGAAGGACGGCAAGGATACCTTCGTCATCAACGCCCAGAACTGCGTCCACTGCAAGACCTGCGATATCAAGGACCCGAACCAGAACATCAACTGGGTGCCGCCGCAGGGCGGCGAAGGGCCGGTCTATCCGAATATGTGAGATGCGATGACGGAGATCGAACAGGGCGTCTGGACGATCCGTTCGGCCAGGGCCGACGAACTGCATCTGCTCGCTGCCATCGAGATCGATGCTTTCTGGGCTCTGCATGAGGCCGGCGCGGTTGCTTGCGAGCCGACGTCCCTGCCTCTCGACGTGTTGGAGCAATCCCTTGCGGAAGGCTTGCTGTTCGTTGCCGTCGACGATGAAGATCGGCCGTTCGGCTTTTTGGCCGGCGTTATGAAAGATAGCTCGGTTTACATCGCCGAAATCGATGTCGTTAGACGTTGGCAGAAGCGAGGTGTTGGGCGTCGGCTGATGGAAGCTGCGATTGCGGCGGCGAGAGCGCAAGGGGCCACTGGCGTCACTTTGACGACGGACCGGCATGTGGCCTTCAACGCGCCATTCTACGCCTCCTTAGGATTTCAAATCCTCGATGATGGAGAAAGGTCGGCCGCTCTCACGCAGATCCTGGAGAATGAATTTGACCACGGCGCTGATCCGGCCAGACGCGTGGCCATGGCGCTGCGCTTCTGATTTATAGCAGCGCGGCAATGCCGAGGTTTTCGGCCACACGTTGCAGCCGTTTGTCGCGCGTCCAGAGATAGGTTCCAGGCGCCAGTATCGTCGCGGCCGCGAGATGAGCATCGATATAGCCGATTCCGGTACCCTGCAGTTTGTTGCTTCGGATGAAATAAAGAACGTCCTCATCCGAGGCTCTCGCAATTGCAGGCAGTCTACGGAGGCTTCCTATCACGAGATCATATTGCCGCAGATTGCCAAGGCTGATCTCACCGACGACAAAGGGATGAACGACGACTTGTTTTTGCTCCAGCAGAGATTGAAGCCGCGCCTCCAGCGTATGAAAGTGATCGATCCAGATCGACGTATCGACCAGGATCATTCGACGCCAAACTGACGACGAGGGGGAGCCGTGATATTCGGTTCGGTGCCGCCGAGACGTATCAGCGTTTTGGCGGCTTCCCGTTCCACAAGGGCTTTCAATGCTTCACGCAGGATTGCCGAGGTCTCGGCGAGACCGGTAACCTCGCGTGCATCCGCAAGCAACTTATCGTCGATGGCTACGGTGGTGCGCATTGATATCTCCGTTGTCATCAAAATTAGCATCAGATGATGCTGCTTTCAATGCCGAGGGTTGCACATGGCAGCCTTCGATCCATTGTCTTGCAGTTGAAAGACTTATTTCCGGGCCAGCACCCCGGTCGAAAGTGCCACCCCAAGCCCCGTGACGATCGCTGCGGCAATCCCGGCCATTCCGATTTCCTCGCCCAGCAGAAAGCCGCCGCCGATCGTGGCAAGGACGGGGGTGATGGCGGTGAAGGCTGCGGCTTGGGTGCCACCGAGAGCCTGGACGGCGAGGCCATAGGCGAGGGTGGCGGCAAGGCCAGACAGCAGGCCCTGGCTGACGATCTGCAGGCCGATTTCCGGCAGCGGCACCGAGGCAAGTGAGCTGCCGAAGACGGCGGCCAGGCCGACATGGATCAGGAACGACCAGACGGCGATGATGGCGCTCGACTGCAGGGCGCTCAGGCCGGAGCGGCGGAAGGCATGCGTGTAGCTTGCCCAGAGCACGGCAGACAGCGGCAGCAGGATAAAGCCCTCCCAGGAGATCTGCACGCCATAGAGGCTGCGTGCCAGGAGGATCACGACGCCGGCGACGATGCCGCCAAGGCCGAGCCAGCGGGTGATATCAAGCCGCTCGCGGAACAACAGCACACCAATCAGGGCAGTTGCGAGCGGCATGGAGCCGCCGAGCAGGATGCCGGCAGACGAGGCAGGCGTGAACTGGATGGCAAGCGTGGTCAGCTGGAAGAAGAGGGCGCCGGAGCCGCAGACCATCAGCGCGAGCAGTTTCAGTGGCACGCCCTTCGGCAGCAGGCCCGTCTTCCACCAGACGGGAGCGAGCACGAGGGCCGGCACGCCGTAGCGGATGAGGCCGAGATCGATGGTGCCCATCTGTGTTTCGGCCGTGTGGCGGGTGGCAAGAATCCAGTTTGCCCAGATCAAGACGGTAACGATGGCGCCGGCATAGCCGACTATGGTGGGGGTTGCCTTGCGGGTGGAGAGAGACAAAGCGGTCATCGACATATCCTTTCCAACGATCCGGTTATCTTTCGAATGAGGAAAAGATAGCCCCGAAGGCCGAGGCATGTCCTTGCTAGTTATGGCTCAAAAATCGTGCTATCAGCAATAATCTGCCAATTTGTAAATAAGAGTTTCTCGAATATGCCAAAACTGGATAAATTCGATATTGCGATCCTCAACTGCCTTCAGGAGGATGCGCGCGCCACCAATGTCGAGATCGCCGAGCGGGTAAATCTCTCGCCGTCTCCTTGCCTCAGGCGCATTCGCAATCTGGAAAAATCCGGGCTTTTGCGCGGCTATCGCGCGGATATTGACCGCAAGGAGGCCGGCCTCGGTCTCACGGTCTTCGTGGAACTCAAGGTCGGCCATCATTCGAAGGAGAATTCCGAGACGCAGCAGGCAGCATTGCTCGCCATTCCGGAAGTCGTCGCCTGCCATCTGATTTCGGGCACGGCCGATTTCCTGGCTGAGGTCGTGGTGGAGGATTTGGCCGCCTATGAGAAGGTGATGTCGGAAAAGCTGCTTGTCCTTCCAGGCGTGGTCGATCTGCGCTCGAACTTCGCGATTCGCACGATCAAGACCAATGGTGCTCTGAAATTGCCGCAGCCTGAATGAAATAGCCGGAGTAAAAATGAAAAAGGGCCGTTGCCGGCCCCTTTGCGATGAGAGTTTGATTATCCTCAGAGCATCGTTCCGCTGAGGATCAGCAGGGCAACCGAGAAGTAGATCACCAGGCCGGTGACATCGACCAGCGTTGCAACGAAAGGCGCCGATGCGCTGGCTGGATCGAGGCGCAGCTTCTGCAGAACGAAGGGCAGCATAGAGCCGGCAAGCGAGCCGAAGGTGACGATGCCGATCAGGGCCGCGAAGACGGTGAAAGCGACCAGCTGCCAATGCGGGCCGTAATCGAAGAGGCCGATATTCTGCCAGAGCACGATGCGGGCAAAGCCGACGAGGCCGAGGATCGCGCCGAGCACGATGCCTGTCGGCAGTTCGCGGAACGCCACGCGCCACCAGTCTGAAAGCTTGAGCTCGCCGAGCGCCAACGCCCGGATGATCAGCGAGGTCGCCTGCGAGCCGGAATTGCCGCCCGAGCTCATGATGAGCGGGATAAAGAGCGTCAGCACGACGGCCTTTTCCAGCTCGCCTTCGAAGTGCTGCATAGCGCTTGCGGTCAACATCTCGCCGAGGAAGAGGGCGGCAAGCCAGCCGGCGCGCTTGCGGATCATGCCCGCAAAGCTGATCTTCATATAGGGCTGGCCGAGGGCCTCCATACCACCGAACTTTTGGGCGTCCTCGGTCGTATCGGCGATCATCGTATCGATGACGTCATCGACAGTGACGATGCCGAGCATATGGCCCTTGTCGTCGACGACAGGCAGCGCCAGAAGATCGTGACGGCGGATCAGGCGCGCGACATCCTCCTGCTTCATTAGCGGCGGTGCCGTAACCGGCACGCCTTTCTGGGCCACCGTCAGGATACAGGCATCGGGCTCGCCGGTGATGAGGCGGCGCAGCGTCACGACGTGCAGCAGCACATGCGTCTCGTCATCGAGCACATAGATGGCATAGACCGTTTCGCGGGAGCGCTCGACCTGGCGAACGTGATCGAGCGTCTGGGCGACCGTCCAGCTCGCGAAAACGCTGACGAATTCCGTCGTCATGATGCCGCCGGCCGTGCGCGGCGGATAGCCCATCAGGCCCTGGATCGCCTGCCTTGCATGCTCGTCAAAGGTCGCGAACAGCCGGGCGCGCGCGTCGACATCCATTTCGAGCAGCACGTCGGCGACGCGGTCGTTGGACATGCCATGCAGCAGGCGCGCGGCATCTGCGTTGCCCATGACTTCGAGAATGGCGGGTGCGTTGCGCAGCTCCGGCCGGTCGAGAATGCGCACGGCGCGCTCTTCCGGCATTTTGGCGAGAATGCGGGCAGCCTCCGCTACGTCCGTTGCGTTCAGAGCCTCGACGCGTTCCGCAATGGTGACGGCGCGATTATTATTGATGAATGCACGAGCGGCATTGCCGGCCCGCGCGGGAAAGCTGTTGATGTTCATTATAGCTCGCCTTTCCGGTCGATCCGCCGTCGTAGCGGATCGTGGCGAGCCGACAGGAGTCGGTTAGTGCACGAATGCTACTGACGGCAAAGGCAATCGACTACTACTGTCGCTAGGCATCGAAAGATGGCTCCGGTTAATCGGTATGGAAAACGCTGTTCCCCACGTGCGGAGAAGTCGCGCCGAAGGCATGAAAAGTCAAGAGGCGGACACGCCTAAATGCTCGATCCTGCGATAAAAATTTGTTTAGGCGGCTGCAAATTTTTGCGATGCAACAAAACCTAGTGCAAATGCGTTAAAACAAAGCGGCCGGACGACATTCGCCCGGCCTGATCTGTCGCGGATATTGGCCGCTCAGAAGCCGGCCAGAACGACCTTGCCCTTCATCTTGCCGGTCTCGACGAGGGCATGCGCCTTCTTGAGATTGGCGGCGTTGATCGCGCCTGCGGTCTCCGTCAGGGTCGAGCGAATCTTGCCGGAATCCACCAGCTCTGCGATCTTGGCCAGCAGCTTGTGCTGCTCGATCATGTCGGCGGTGTTGAAGAGCGGACGAGTGAACATCAGCTCCCAATGGGTTGATACCGCCTTGCGCTTGAAGGGCACGACATCAAGGGTTTTCGGGTCGTCGATCAGGGCGAAGCGGCCTTGCGGCGCAATGGCTTCGACGATCGAGCCGACATGATCAGACGTGTTGGTCGTAGAGAAGACGAAGGCCGGAGCACCGATGCCGAGCGCTTCGATCTGCGGCGCAAGTGGTTTCGAGTGGTCGATGACATGGTGCGCGCCCAATTCCTTCACCCAAGCCTGTGTTTCCGGCCGGGATGCCGTAGCGATGATGGTGAGATCGGTCAGCGCGCGTGCAATCTGGATGGCGATCGATCCAACCCCGCCGGCTCCGCCGATGATAAGGATGGCATTGGCGGCGCCGGGAACCGGATCCTGCACCTTCAGCCGATCGAAGAGTGTCTCGTAGGCCGTGATCGAGGTCAGCGGCAGCGCGGCGGCCGCCGGAAAATCGAGACTCTTTGGCTTGGCGCCGACGATGCGCTCGTCGACCAGATGGAATTCGGCATTGGAGCCGCCGCGATTGATGGCGCCCGCATAGAAGACTTCGTCTCCCGGCTTGAACATGGTGACATCGGGGCCAACCGCCTTGACGATGCCGGCAGCATCCCAGCCGACGACCTTGTATTCACCCTCGGGCGGGGCGACGCTGGCGCGGACCTTGACATCGACCGGATTGACGGAAACGGCCTTCACTTCGACGAGCAGATCATGACCCTCTGCCTCGGGCATCGGCAGTTCGATGTCGATCAGGGATGTTTCTGCGGAGATAGGTTGTGGCTGCTTGTAGGCGACTGCGCGCATGGGAGAAGCTCCTGGGTTGGTTGCACAGAGGCTAGATGCGCATTATCCTCAAAAGGCGCAAGAATGCACATTTTCTGTACGTAGATACAAAAAGGATACTGTCAAATGTCGGTTCCCCGCTCCAAGCTTGTCGGCAATTTCCCCGGATGCCCGGTCGAGGCGACGCTGAGCGTGCTCGACGGCAAATGGAAGGGCGTGATACTGTTTCACCTGATGGAGGGAACGCTGCGCTTCAACGAAATCCGCCGCAAGCTGCCGTCGGTAACGCAGCGCATGTTGACCAAGCAATTACGGGAATTGGAAGAATCCGGGCTGCTATCACGCACTGTCTTTCCGGTCGTGCCGCCGCGCGTCGATTATGCGCTGACGCCGCTTGGCGCCAGCCTTGGGCCGATCATCAAGGCAATGGCCGTTTGGGGCGAGGAGAATGTATTTTGCCGCGACGGGCGCCAGCAGCTGGGCGCCCCTGGCATGTCATGCACGCCCGGTGCGGCGCTCCAGGCTAACTGAAACGGCGAAGACGGCGAGGCCTGCAACGGAAAGTACCGCGCCGACATAGCCAGTTGCAGCCGCCGTAAAGCCCCAGGAGATCACCAGCCCGCCAAGCCAGGCGCCGAGCGCATTGGCGATATTGAAGGCGGAATGATTGGAGGCGGCGGCCAGCGTCTGTGCGTCGGCAGCCACATCCATCAGCCGGGTCTGTACGGCGGGGCAGGCAGCAAAGCCGCAGCCGATCAGGAAAACGCAAATGCAGAGCATGATGGGGTTAACCGCCGTCAGCGAAAAGAGCGTCATGATGACGATGTTGAAGATCATCATGCCGCCGATCGTTCCTTTGATCGATATATCGCCAAGGCGAGAGCCGACGATGTTGCCGACATTCATGCCGATGCCGAAGAGAGCCAGCACGACCGGCACCATGGCGGAGCCGAGGCCGGCGACATCGATCGTGGTCGTCGCGACGTAGCTGAAGATCGAAAACATGCCGCCGAAGCCGACGGCGGCGACTCCAAGCGAAAGCCAGACCTGGATGCGCTTCAGTGCGCCGAGCTCGCGCGTAATGCTCGCGCCTTCCTCAACCTTGTCCTTGGGGAGGAAGAGGGCGATCAGCAGCATGGTGGCTAGGCCGATAGCGCCAACCATCATGAAGGCTGCGCGCCAATTCAGAAGCTGTCCGAGGAAAGTCGCGATCGGCGTACCGATCAGCGTCGCGATCGTGAGGCCGAGCATCACCTGCCCGACGGCGCGCACGCGGCGATGGACCGGCACCATCGAGGCAGCTACGAGCGCGGCAACGCCGAAATAGGCGCCATGCGGCAGGCCGGTGATGAAGCGCAGTGCCGTGAAGCTTTCGAAAGTGGGTGCGAAGGCGCTGGAAATATTGCCGGCGGCAAAGATCGCCATCATCAGGAGGAGCAGCGTGCGGCGCGCCATCTTTGCGGCGAGCACGGCGATGATGGGTGCACCGACGACGACGCCGAGCGCATAGGCGCTGATCACATGACCTGCTTCCGGAGTGGTAACGCCGAAGGTGTCGGCTACATTCGGTAAGAGTCCCATGATGACGAATTCGCCCGTGCCGATACCGAAGCTGCCGACGGCCAGCGCCAAAGTCACCAGCGCGATCGCGGTGCGCGACGGTGCTTCGAGGGTGGTTTGGGTATCGAGGACCTCGGCGGTAATATCGCTCACGAAAACTCCTTGGGCGGCACACGAAGGTCAAGCGCCGCGAATCAGGCGGCAAATCCCGGCATTCGGCGCTCAGTGCATCAAAATGGAATAAGGGACAGGCGGGTATGGACACACCCTCGTTGATACTATCAATGAGAGCAATGTTCCTGTCGCGTGCATTTTTCGCAGTGCAGCATGTCCGATCGTGCATAAGTGCGCTGCGGCGACCGAGCGAAACGGCCGCAATGCTTGAAATCATTCCATCCAAAACCATCTGAGAAGAAGCGCACGGGGCCTTAGCCCCTCAGAAATATAGTTTGCGGGAAGACCGAGAGCCCCCCGATGAAGTTGATCGGCTTTTTCAATCGCGATGGCGGAACGTTCCGCACGACCGACATGGCTGCCTATGAAAGGAAAGCGGAACAGGTCTTCCGCGACGCCGGTCATGATTTCGAAGCCGTGGTCGTGGAGGGACGCAACATCGTGGCGGCGATGGAACGCGCGGCGCGCCGTGACGATATTGACGGCATTGTCGCCGGCGGCGGCGATGGCACGATTTCGACCGCTGCCGCCATCGCCTGGAAGAATGGCGTCGCGCTCGGCGTGATTCCGGCCGGCACCATGAACCTCTTTGCCCGTTCGTTACGGCTGCCGCTGGACATCTGGCAGACGTTGAGCGTGCTGGCGACAGGGGAGGTCGACAATGTCGATATCGGCAGCGCTAACGGACGCGCCTTCGTGCATCAGTTCTCGGCAGGCCTGCATGCGCGCATGGTACGCTATCGCAATGGCTACACCTATCGCTCGCGCATCGGAAAGATGTCGGCCAGCACGCGGGCTGCTTTCGGCGTCATCGCCAATCCCCCGGAATTCGACGTCGACTTCGAGGCCGGCGGTATCCGCGAGCGCCGGCATGTCTCGGCGATCTCGGTCTCGAACAATCCCTTCGGCGCCAATGCGCTGCTTTACGCCGACAGCCTGCGCAGCGGCGAACTAGGCTTTTACACGGCAAAGCCCCTGCGGCCGCTCGGTGTCGCCCGTCTTGCCATCGACATGCTGCGCGGCCGGGTTCGCGAGAACGCCGATGTCATGGTCATGCATGCGCCGGAAGTGCATCTGCACTTTCCGAAGCTGCGCCAGCTTGCCAACTGCGTCATGGATGGCGAGTTGCTGCCCCTCGAGCGTGATGTGACGCTCAAGGTGCATCCGGGCGAGCTCAAGGTGATGGTCCGTGAAGGGACCGCCGCGCGCGTCCAGAGCGAGGGTGCTATCGATAGCCTCGCCGTCTGACGTCGTCAGAGACGCGGCAGATAGGTGCGATAATCGAAATCGGAAACGGTGCGCAGATAGCGGATCGCCTCCTTGTGCTTGGTATCGCCATAGAGCCTTTGATATTGCTCGCCGAACACATCGGCAATGAAGGCTGACGTTCGGAAGCGCTCCACCGCAGTCAGAAAATCATGCGTCAGCTTGGGCGCGTCGGCCGGCACATAAGCCGGCGTCGTCTCCTCACCGGGATCGAGGTCGTTCTGCACGCCGAGCAGCATGCCGCCTAGGATTGCCGCCAGCATGAGATAGGGATTGGCATCCGCACCGGCGACACGGTGCTCGACGCGTGCACCCGGCCCGTCCTTTTCGGGAATGCGCACGGCCGTACCGCGATGGCCGAAGCCCCAGGTCAGATCGACGGGGGCAAAGGAGCCTGGTTGGAAGCGGCGGTAGGAATTGGCATAGGGCGCAAAGACCAGCTGCGCGTCCTGCAGCGTCTGCAGCAGCCCTGCGCAGATCGACTTCAGTCTCTTCGGCTCGCCGCCAGCTGTATCGAGGACATTGCGTCCTTGAGCGTCGATTATACTCGCATGTACGTGCAGTCCCGAGCCGGCATGGTCTGTATAGGGCTTGGCCATGCAGGTCGATTTCAGGCCGTGCTTGCGCGCCGCCTGCTCGGCCACGCGCTTCAGCATGACGCAATCATCTGCAGCGGCCAGCGCATCCGGGCGATGCAGAAGGTTCACTTCGAACTGGCCGGGGCCGAATTCCGCCGTCGTTGCGTCCGCCGGCAACTCTTGAGCCCGCGCATAGGCACGCAAGGTTTCAAGATAGCCATCAAGGAGATCGACGGCATCCATGTCGTAAAGCTGAAAGCCGTTCGGTTCGCCGCGGTAGATCAGGGCCGGCGGCGGCGATGGGATGCCTTTGTCGCGCCAGTCTCCGGCGAGCAGATAGAATTCCAGTTCGGTCGCGATGACGGGCGTCAGGCCGAGCGCCTTATAGCGATCAACGACGGCGGCAAGAATAGCGCGTGGATCCTGAAAGCTCGGGCGGCCGTCGAGTTCATGCATGGTGGCGAGCACCTGCTTCGATCCCGCTGGCGCCCAAGGCATGTCGGCGAGCGTACGCTGGTCGGCAACGCAGGTCCCGTCGGGATCTCCGATTGTCAGCGACAGACCGGTAATATCGTCATTGTCGTCGCCCCAGATATCGAGCGATTGCGTCGAGGTCGGCAGGCGTACGGCACCGGACCAGACCTTCTTTTCGGCTGAAATCGGGATCTGCTTGCCGCGCAGCCGGCCGTTCATGTCCGAAATCAGCACTTCGATGCGCGCGTTACCTTCGGTTGCGTTGTCGGCCGCCATGCTCTTGTAAATCCCCCATGCTCACGGCATGGTCGTAAACCAAGATAGCTTTCAGTCAAGTCCGGCTGCGTTGCCGCTTTGTGCCCGGCCCCTCACCCTAGCCCTCTCCCCGCATGTGCGGGGAGAGGGGACTCTCTGATGCTCAGCCTCGCACGTAGCGGCATGGGCGGATAACCCCCTCTCCCCGTTTGACGGGGAGAGGGTTGGGTGAGGGGCCATGCACATAATCTCAGCGTCCGCAGATTTGCCTGACCAGCCGAAATTAGAACGGGGTTCCATTCAACCATGTCCGACACGCCAAGCCGCTCCAATCTCGCCGCCCTCGATGCCGCCCATCACCTCCATCCCTTCGCGGATATGCGCAAGCTCAATGCCGAAGGTGCGCGCGTCATCCAGCGCGGTGATGGCGTCTATATTTTCGATGCGGAAGGACGGAAGTACCTGGATGGCTTTGCCGGTCTCTGGTGCGTGAACATCGGCTACGGCCGCACCGAAATCGCCGATGCCGTCGCCAGGCAGATGAACGAGCTGCCCTATTACAATACCTTCTTCGGCACCACCACGACACCCGCGACGCTGCTTGCCGAAAAGGTCTGCGCCCATGCCGGGCCGCAGTTCAACCATGTCTTCTTCACCAATTCCGGCTCCGAGGCTAACGATACCTGGTTCCGCATGGCGAGGGTCTATTGGGGGGCTGTAGGCAAGCCGACGAAGAAGACCATCATTGCCCGTAAGAACGGCTATCACGGCTCCACGGTCGCCGGCGCCAGCATGGGCGGCATGAAATACATGCACGAGCAGGGCGATTTGCCGATCCCAGGCGTCGTTCATATCGGCCAGCCCTATTGGTATGCCGAGGGCGGCGATCTCTCGCCGGAGGAATTCGGCCTGAAGATGGCTCGCGAGCTTGAAGCCAAGATCGATGAGTTGGGTGAGGATAATGTCGCGGCTTTCGTCGCCGAGCCGGTTCAGGGTGCCGGCGGCGTTATCATTCCGCCTTTGACCTATTGGCCCGAGATTGCCCGCATCTGCAAGGTAAGGAACATCCTGCTCGTCTGCGATGAAGTGATCTGCGGCTTCGGTCGTCTCGGCGCATGGTTCGGCCATCAGCATTTCGGCGTCGAGCCGGATCTCGTGCCCATCGCCAAGGGGCTGTCGTCAGGCTACCTGCCGATCGGCGGTGTGCTGGTCAGCGACCGTATCGCCGATGTGCTGATCAACGAAGTCGGCGAATTCAATCATGGCTTCACCTATTCCGGCCACCCGGTTTGCGCGGCCGCCGCCCTCGAAAATCTGCGGATCATCGAAGAAGAAAAGCTGATCGAGCGTGTGCGCGACGATATCGGCCCTTACTTCGCCAAGGCTTGGGGCAGCCTCGCCGATCACGACATGGTGGGCGAAGCCGTCAGCATTGGCCTCATGGGCGGCCTGCAGCTTGCGGCGGAGAAATCGACACGCCGCCGCTTTGAAAAGCCGGATGCAATCGGCTCCGCTGTTCGCAACCATGCTTTGGCGAACGGCCTGGTGCTGCGCGCCACGGGCGACCGCATGCTGGCCTCGCCGCCGCTCGTCATCAGCCACGAGGAAGTGGATGCCATGGTGCGCATCACGCGCGGCGCGCTCGATGCCGTCTGGGCAGAAGTGAAGTCGTAACTAGAGCTTGCTTGATGGCGCAGGCACGTCCCATTTGCCTGCCTTGTGAAGGGCAAGGGTCAGTGCCGCAACATGGATGACTTGGATCATCTTGCCGTCCAGTGCCAGTTCGATCGCCTGCCGGATCGGCATGCGGATCAGGCGAATGCGCTCGGTCGGGTCGTCCGCCGGCCTGGTGGTAAGCTCGACATTGCGGGCGATGACGATATGCGCGAGGTTGGTATGCGTCGCCGGATTGGGCGCGAGCTTGCCGACATAATCCCAGTCAGTCGACGAGAGTCCTGTTTCCTCCCGCAATTCGCGCGCGGCCGCCTCTACCGGGCCTGCATCGGTCGCATCCACCGCTCCGCCGGGGAGCTCGAGCGCCGCGACGCCGAGCCCGTGACGATACTGCTGGACGAGGTAGATGTGATCCTCGGCATCGAGCGCGATGATCTCGACCCAATCGGGATATTCCAATACGTAGTAGGGCGCAATTTCCACGCCCTCCGCCGTCACGCAGTTGTCGGCGCGAACCTTCAGCCAGCGATCATGAAACAGATGCGTCGAGCTCGTCGTCTGCCAGGGCGGAAGATCCACCGTGTCCGACACCAAGCTTACGATATCGTCTTTCTGGCTCACGCGTGGTTCAGTCCCTGTTTCAGATAGGCCCATACTCAGGCAAAGGATGCCTAGGCATCTTGATGATCTCGATCGAAGATCTTGCGCACGATATAGTTCGGCGAGAGATCGTCGCGATAATAGATGCGGGCGATCATTTCGGCGAGGATGCCTGTCGTGATCATCTGCACCGACGACAGGAGCAGCACGACACCGACCATCAGCAGCGGGCGGCTGCCGATATCATCGCCGAAGATGAACTTGTCGATGAAGAGCCAGAGCAGGATCAAGCCGGCAAGCGCACCGAGGCCGAGGCCGAGCGAGCCGAAGAAATGCCCTGGCCGCGCCTTGTAGCGCATGAAAAACATTACGGACAGCAGATCGAGGATGACGCGGAAGGTGCGGGAGATCCCGTATTTCGACGTGCCGTGCTGGCGGGCATGGTGAGTGACCGGGACTTCGCCGATCCGTGAGCTCGGCACGACGCCGGCGACCCAGGCGGGGATGAAGCGATGCATTTCGCCCATCAGCTTCACCTGCTTGATGATGGAGGAGCGATAGATCTTCAGGCTGCAGCCATAATCGTGCAGCTTGACGCCGGTGATGCGGCCGATCAGGTAGTTGGCGCACCAGGAGGGGATCTTGCGCAGCAGCAGGCCGTCCTGACGATTCTTGCGCCAGCCGACGAGCAGGTCGAGTTGCCGCCGCTCCAGTTCCTCGACCATCGAAGGAATGTCCTTCGGATCGTTCTGCAGGTCGCCGTCCATGGTGGCGATCAGGCGGCCGTTCGCTGCATCGATGCCGGCCTGCATGGCCGCCGTCTGGCCGAAATTGCGCTGAAGCTCAACGATGCGCAGCGTCAGCCCTTCCTGCGAAAGCGACCGGCGGGCATTGACGAGCGTCGCGTCCGTGCTGCCGTCATCGACCAGGATCAGTTCCCAGGATTTGGCAAATCCCGCCATGGCGGAACAGATGCGCTCGATCAGCGGTCCGACGCTTTCTTCCTCGTTGAAGACGGGCACGACCAGCGAAAGCTCGAGAGGGCTTGCCGGATCGGCCTGGGGGAGGGTCGACTCTGCCGTTGTCTGCAACACTTCTTTCTCCTAAAAGACCGGCAGTACCTGCCGGACGGAACGAGCGAAAAGTCCGGTTTCAGCCTTCCGCTCGCATTTGGGTGCCCTAACTACATGAAGACTCCGACGGTTGCCAGCCGACAGAATTGGTTTATTCGCAACCGAATGACGCTCTTGACGCTCGCGGTCGTCCTGGCCTACGCCGCCTTCATCGAATGGTTCTGGGGCTGGAGCTCGATCCTGGCACAATGGAGCAAGGTAGGCGCGCTGCCGATCCTTCTGGCGCTCGCGCTTCTGACAAGCACCTATTTCCTGCGCACATGGCGCATCTACGATTACTTCCCGAAGGAAACCTCGGGCCATTTTGCGGCGCTGTTTCGCGTGACGCAGGTTCATAATCTGCTGAATATCATGATGCCGTTCCGAACGGGGGAAACTAGCTTCCCGGTGCTGATGCGCTCCGAATTCGGTATCCCGCTGGCCCGCGGCACCTCGGCGCTGTTCGTCATGCGGCTGCTCGACCTGCATGCGCTGCTGGCCGCGGCCGGCGTCGGCCTTGCACTTGCTTCGCCCTATCATGTCCTGGCCTGGATCGTATGGGCAGCCTTCCTGCTGCTGCCGGTCGCGGGTTTCGCTTCCCGGCGACCGCTAATCCGCCTTGCCGCCCGCATCGTGCCGAAGAAGGCGCAAGGGCTTGTGCATGAGCTGGAACGCGGTCTGCCGGTTGATGCCAGCGCCTTTGCGCGCGCCTGGCTGACGACCATCGTCAACTGGCTCGTCAAGGTCGTGGTGCTCGCTTGGGCGCTCGGCCTCATGAACGTCACGCCACTTTCGGCAAGCTTCGGTGGCGCACTCGGCGGCGAACTATCCTCAGTCCTGCCCGTGCATGCACCCGGAGGCGTGGGCACCTATCCGGCCGGCATTACCGCCGGTGCCATGGCCTTCGGTGCTTCGAGTGCAAAAGAGGCAATCGAAAATCTCGCGCAGGCCAGCATCAATGCTCACCTTCTGATCGTGGTATCGGCGCTAACAGGAACCGCGATCGGATTGCTGGTCTCACGCAAGCGCGCAACTGCGCCCTGAAAGATCACGACGCGCCTTAATGCCGGGTCGTCGTATCGTCAAGCTCGGCCAATCGCCTGCGCAAGAAGGCCTGCTCCGGCGCCTGCTGACAGAGCGATAGCGCCGTTTGGTAGGATTGCCGCGCCTGGTCCGTCCGGCCAAGCTGGCGCAGGAAATCCGCCTTCGCCGCATGGGTGAGATGATACCGTGCCATACGCTCCTCCCGCAACAGCCCGTCGACGATGGACAATGCCGTCGCAGGCCCGTCGCGCATGGAGATGGCCACCGCCCGATTGAGCTCGATCACAGGGGATGGGCTTGCGATCAGCAGCAGGTCGTAAAGTGTCACCAACTGTCGCCAGTCGGTGTCGTCGGCGGTTACGGCGCGTGCATGTTCCGCCGCGATCGCGGCCTGCAGGGCATAGCTGCCGACGCTCTCCGCTGACATGGCCCGCGCCGACAGCTGCAGGCCCTCGCGTATCTGGCCATGATCCCACAGCGCACGATCCTGATCGACGAGCAGAACGAGATCGCCGGAGGTATCGGTACGCGCATGCCGCCGCGAATCCTGCAGCAGCATGATTGCCAGTAGCCCCTCGACTTCCGAATCCGGCAATAGCTGCAGCAAAAGCCTGCCGAGCCGTATGGCCTCCGCGGCCAGATCGGCGCGCACGATCGCAGAGCCGGAGGAGGCCGAGTAGCCCTCGTTGAAAACGAGGTAGATGACATGCAGCACCTGCGCCAGCCGCTCCGGCAGTTCGGTCTTATCAGGCACCTCGTAGGGAATGTTGGCGGTGCGTATGCGGTTCTTGGCGCGGACGATGCGCTGGGCGACTGTCGGGGCCGGAATCAGAAAGGCATGGGCGATCTCTTCCGTGGTCAGCCCGCATACCTCCCGCAACGCCATCGCCATCCGCGCCTCGGCAGGAATAAGCGGGTGGCAGCAGGTGAAGATCAGCCGCAGCATGTCGTCCTCGATCTCTTCATGTTCGGCGATCTCCATCGCCTCTCCCTCCGGATAAAGGCTCTCGGCAATATCGGAGCGGGCGGTGTCAAAACGCGCCCGCCGCCTGATATGGTCGATGGCGCGAAAGCGTCCGGCGGAAACGAGCCAAGCATAGGGATTGGCCGGGATCGTCTCGTCAGTCCACTGCTGCGCCGCCGCCGCGAAAGCATCGTGGAGCGCTTCCTCGGCGCGGTCGAAATCACCGAGCAGACGGATCAGCGTTGCCAGCACGCGGCGCGAGTGGCTGCGGTAGATGCTTTCGATGGTTCGGTTCAGCGACATGGATGTCAGGATGTCTCCGCCAAGTCCCCCCGCAGGGTCAAGATGCGCACAGGGCGGATTTCGACGGCGCCGTAACGCGCCGAGGGAATGCGCTTGGCGATCCCGACTGCTTCCTCAAGATCGGGAGCTTCGATCAGGTAGAAGCCGGCCAGATGCTCCTTCGTCTCCGCGAACGGCCCGTCCGTTACCGAAAATGTGTCACCGTCCGGACGGATGACGATCGATTTGTCTCGAAGCGCCAGCGCATCGGAAACGATCATGGTGCCGTCCCGCCGCAGGCCCTCATCAAAGATGAAGTGCTCGGCGATCAGATGGTTCATCTCGTTCGGCGTCAATCGTCCGTCGACATCGACTGTTGTGTAGATCAGGCATAGAAACCGCATATATTTTCCCTCACTGCTATTCGTTCGGAAAGCGGATGTCGAAGGCGGCGCGAACCTCGATCATGCCATAACGGGCGACGGGGAAGGTGGCGGCGATCGCGATCGCTTCCTCCATGTCCCGGGCCTCGATGAGAACGAAGCCGCCGAGATGTTCTTTCATTTCAGCGAAAGGGCCGTCCGTCACGGCGGTTTCGCCCCTGCGCACGCGAACTGTTTTCGCAGTTTCCGGTTCGCGCAGGGCATTGGCGACGATGAGGTGCCCGCTCTCGCGCAGCCGGTTGTCGCTATCGATCGAATCCTGGGTCAGCTTGCGCCCTTCCTCCTCGGAAAGCTTGGCGATTTCCGCGCTCTCGAACCATACCTGGCAAAGAAATTTCATCTGAACCTCCTCAAGCATCCGGGCCGAAGTTATGGATCGGCCGCACCTCGATCGCGCCGAGCTTGGCGAGCGGAATGCCCGCCGCAATCCGGATCGCATCGTTCAGATCCTTCGCCTCAATCAGGATGAAGCCGCCAAGATGTTCCTTGGTTTCGATGAAGGGGCCGTCCGTCACCGCCGTCTCCCCATTGCGGACCCGCACCGTTACCGCAGACTTTGGCGATTGTAGCGCTTCAGCCTGGATCATATTGCCGCTCGCCATCAGATCGCGATCATAGCCCAGCGAATCGGCATCGAGCTTTTGCTTTTCCTCCTTGGTCATGAGGTCGAGCCTCGTGCCATCGAACCAGACCTGGCAGAGATATTTCATCGCAGCGTCTCCTCTTCAATTTGCTGACAGCCATAGACGAGCGGCTGCCAAGCAAATCGACATCCTCTTCCACAGCATGACAAAATTTTTTGAGGTTGTCGAAAAAGCCCGAGCCCGGTCGACCAGTTCCGTCAACACCATAAGGAGAGACGGAAATGTACAGTCTGGAAGCCGCAATCGTGCATTATTGGCAAAAGAAGACGCTATCGGAAGAGGAGTTGCTCGACGCAGCCGATGTCGGCAGGGTCGTGTTCCGTACCTGGATCGGCCTAGCGGGCTTTGCCCTGGTGATCCTGTGCCTGAGCTGGGGTGCACACTCGAACGACGAACGGCCGCAAGTCGCGGCCGCTGCCAATGTATATTCGTTGCCCGCGGATGGGCGATAGGAGGGAAACCCTATTGCTTATTGGAACGCCGTTTCGAAGAAGCTGCGCAGCTTGCGTGAATGCAGCGCCTCCGGCGGCATGGCGGCCAGCTTCTGGATGGCGCGGATGCCGATCTGCAAATGCTGATTGACCTGCGTGCGGTAGAAGGCGGTTGCCATGCCCGGCAGCTTCAATTCGCCATGCAACGGCTTGTCGGAAACGCAGAGCAGCGTGCCGTAGGGAACACGGAAGCGGAAGCCGTTGGCGGCGATCGTGGCCGATTCCATATCGAGCGCGACAGCGCGGGCCTGCGAGAGCCGCTTCACCGGGCCTGCCTGATCGCGCAGTTCCCAGTTGCGGTTGTCGATGGTGCCGACCGTGCCAGTGCGCATGATGCGCTTCAGTTCGAAGCCTTCATAGCCGGTGATTTCGGCAACGGCCGCTTCAAGCGCCACCTGCACTTCGGCGAGCGCCGGGATCGGCACCCAGACCGGTAGGTCGTCGTCGAGAACGTGGTCCTCGCGCATATAGGCATGAGCGAGCACATAGTCGCCGAGCCGCTGGCTGTTGCGCAGGCCGGCGCAATGGCCGAGCATCAGCCAGGCGTGCGGGCGCAGCACGGCCACGTGGTCGGTGATTGTCTTGGCGTTGGAAGGACCGACGCCGATATTGATCATGGTGATCCCGGCATGGCCCTTCTTCTTCAGATGGTAGGCCGGCATCTGCGGCAGCCGCGGCGCTGTCACATCGCCTTCGGGCTGGCTGGAGCCAGCCTTGGTGATGATGTTGCCCGGTTCGACGAACTCGGTATAGCCGTCGCCGCCGCTCGCCATCAGGTCGCGCGCCCATTTGCAGAACTCGTCGATATAGAACTGGTAGTTCGTGAACAGCACGAAATTCTGGAAATGCGCGGCGCTGGTCGCCGTGTAGTGGACGAGGCGGGCCAGCGAATAATCGATGCGCTGCGCGGTAAATGGCGCAAGCGGCGAGGGCTCACCCGGCGGCGGGATATATTCGCCGTTGGCGATTTCGTCGTCCGTGGTGTTCAAGTCCGGTGTGTCGAAGAGGTCGCGCAGCGGAATGTCTTCGAAAATGCTCGCGGTTGCTTCCACATGAGCGCCTTCACCGAAGGCGAAATGAATCGGGATGGGCGTCGTCGATTCCGATACAACGACCGGAACATTGTGGCTGCGCATCAGCAGCGTCAGCTGTTCCTTGAGATAATGCTTGAAGAGCTGCGGGCGGGTGATCGTCGTCGTATAAACGCCGGGCGCCGTCACGTGGCCGTAGGAGAGACGCGAGTCGACATGGCCGAAGCTCGTCGTTTCGATGCTGACCTGCGGATAGAAAGCGCGATAGCGAGCCGTGATCGGCGCGCCCTTGGCAAGCTTGGTGAAATTGTCGATCAGGAACGCGGTGTTGCGATCGTAAAGCTCCGTCAGCGCTTCGACGGCCTTACCCGGATCATCGAAGGTCCGCGGCTGGAACGGGCTTGGGGAGGAGATGTCGAGGGGTGAAAAGGGAGAGATTCTGTTGCTCATGCGTCATTATAGAGTGTCGTTGGTTACAAGCAAACGACGTTGCAGCAAGCGGCTCGGATTCTCGCAGCTATTTTTGGAGCCGGTCAAGGGCCTGTGCGAGGATCGCGCGCAGGCGTTCTTTATTGCACTGTCGTGCAGTAAGGCGCACCAGTTTGCACGCAGGTGAAGCTTGCGCCGAAGTGCGATTGTGCGCCGCTGCGGCCGCCATGCTCGACCGCAACCGAGAAGCTGAATGCAAAGATGGCGGCAAACAGCATGATAACAACGAAGCGCCGCGCGATGATGATCGAGTCCATGTCTTTGGCCTACCCGTGCCCTATACTGGACACCGTTTTGCCATGGTCATGCTGAACAGGTGCTGAGATACCGGTTCATCCAGCGTTCATAAATATTACCGGATTCGAATGGTCGAATGAATCTTCCGCAGGCAAATAAAAGCCGCCTGCCAACCGGGGCGGGCAGGCGCAATAGCGCTTTCTGAAATAAGCAGGAGCCGTCTTAAAGCTTTGTCCAGGTCTGCGACTTGCAGAATACTTTCAGCACGCAGCCTTGCATCTTGATCTTGTTGCCGTTGACCGTGCCGGAGCCGCTATAGGTCTTGTCTTCGGAGGGGTCGGTCAGTTCGCCCGTATAGCTGTCGCCCTTGCCCTGCATCTTGCCGATCTGCTTGCCGGCATATTTGCCGGTCTTCAGCGTCACGCAGTAGCTGTCGCCGCAGGGAGCAATGACGGCAGTATCGCCAGCGACGGTCTTCCAGTTGCCGACGATCGGCTCTTCGGCAAAGGCCGCGCTCGCGCTCAACAGCATCGCGGCAGCAAGAATGGTGGCACGGATCATGTTCTTATTCCTCCCCGGGCGCCATCCGGCTCCATGGCCGGAAACGTGGCGAGATTATCTAACGCGAACGTAAAGGTAAATATGATTTTCGGAACCCAAATACCCGTTTGTGCGGGTATCCGTGCGCCCTCGAAACACGACATCGAATTCAACTGCGCTCTTTTTGTGGTGAACGAAGGGTTTAAATCAAAATCCTAACGAAAGGTTAAGGCTGCGCGAAAATCCTTAATTTGCAAGGGAAGCGATGTTTAACAAAATCCCAAGTTTACCAAGCATTTGCACTTTGTTTGCATCGAATTAATCATGCATTTTAGGCGTTTTTTGAAGGCCGTCTGCGATAGTGAAGCCATCAAACGAGCGGGGCGAACCCGCCGGCCGGAAGAACCGGAAAGCCGCGGATGACGGCAAGGTTCGGACGGAAAACAGGGCAGATACGAACAGAAGTCAAACAGGGATAATAGCAATGGCACGCTTCGAAACGCCGATGTCTGGAAATGCCATGATGGGTGGTAACAGCGCCGATGCCCTTTGCGAACTGGGCGTGAACTACGCGACCGGCAGGGGCTGCAATGCAGACCTCGTTGCCGCCCACAAATGGTTGAATATCGCCGCCATCCGTGGCAGCGAGCGCGCGGCCGAGCTTCGCGCCGATGTCGCGGCGACCTTGACCAAGATGCAGCTCGCAGCCGCGCTGCGCGCCGCCCGCGAATGGATGACGACACACTGAAGCGTGCCGCATGCAGTAAGACTTCCTGACCTCTCAAGAGGGGATGTCGGCGGCTGACGGAGAGGCCAGCCGAAATGATGAAAACCGCGACCGGCCGGGACAAGGCAGGCGCGGTTTCGTCGTTTTGAGCTTAACCGATCGCCTTCAGGGCCTTCGGCAACGCCTCGGCCAGGAGATCGAGATCCTGCTTCGGGCCGACGCTGACGCGGATGCAGCGGTTGAGGGGCGCGACACCTGGCATGCGGATAAAGACGCCGTGCTGGATCAGCCCGTCGACGATCGCGCGGGCATGGGTGCCGTCGCGGCCGCAATCGATGGCGACGAAGTTGGTGGCGGAGGCGAGCGGCAGCAAGCCATTGTCGCGGGCGATCGTACCGATCTCTTCGCGTGCGGCTCGGATCTTGCCGACCACTTCGGCAAGATAGGTCTGATCCTTCAGCGCGGCGAGCGCGGCCACGGTCGCAAGCCTGTTCATGCCGAAATGGTTGCGGATCTTGTCGAAGGTCAGCACCGTCTCGGGCGCGCCGATGACATAGCCGACGCGGGCACCGGCAAGCCCATAGGCCTTGGAAAAGGTGCGGGTGCGCAAGACATTCGGCAGATCAATCAGAGTTGAGATAGCCGGGAGCGAGCTGGCAGGCCCGGTTTCGCTATAGGCTTCGTCGAGGATCAGCAGGCAATTGTCAGGCAATTCACGGGCAAAGGCGACGATCTTGTCGGCATCCCACCAACTGCCCATCGGATTGTCGGGATTGGCGAAATAGACGAGCGGCGCGTTTTCGCGCTTCACTGCTTCGAGCAGCCCATCGAGGTCTTCGCGATCATCGACATAGGGCACGGTGACGAGGCGGCCGCCGAACCCCGCGACGTGGAAATTGAAGGTGGGATAGCCCCCGAGCGAGGTGACGACGGGTGTACCGGGCTCGATGACCATGCGCGCGATCAGGCCGAGCAGACTGTCGATGCCTTCGCCGACAGCGATATTGGCCGGCTGGACGCCGAGATGGGCCGCCAGCGCCTGCTTCAGCTCGAAATTTTCCGGATCGTTATACATCCAGATATCGCCGGCGTTTTCGCGCATGGCGGCGATGACAGAGGGCGCAGGCCCGAAGCCGTTTTCATTGGCGCCGATACGGGCTTTGACCGTCAGTCCGCGCTGACGCTCCAGCGCCTCGGGGCCGACGAAAGGAACGGTGGAGGGCAGGGCGCTGATCAGCGGCGTGAAGCGCGAGAAGGCGGACATGCTGGCTTTGTTTCCTGAATTCGGTTGCTGGGTGCGGCAGAATAGGCGCTTGGCGGGTGGTTGCAAGGGCGGAAAGACGTGGCTTTCGGATTGCGCCGTCGCAATCATTGAAAATCCTCGTCAGTTGTCATGAAAGGGAGTCTCGGTCGTCGCGATAGCATCGATTAACGAGGCCCCTGATGGATAAGCTCGCAATAGCGTTCCTTGCATCAAACAATGGAACCTCATTTCGGACGATCAACGAAGCCATTCGAGCGAACACAATGAACGCCACCGCTGTCGTACTGGTTAGCAATAGGGCTTCGTCCCCAGCGCTCGCCTATGCTGAGGCTAACGGCATTCCCTCGTGCCATATTCCGACGAAGGATAGGGAAGCTGATGCGGACAAACAGCTTCGCGACACGCTAATCGCCTATGGCGCTGAACTCGTTGTCTTATCTGGCTATCTCAAGAGACTTGGCCCGCTTACGCTAGCCGCTTTTGAGGGGCGAATATTGAATGTTCATCCGGGGCTGCTGCCCAAATACGGCGGATTGGGAATGTATGGGCGAAGAGTCCACCAAGCCGTGCTCGACAATCGGGAGACAGAAACAGGTGCAACGATCCACCTCGTAGACGGAGAGTACGATCACGGAAGAACTGTGGCCACAACGATTGTTCAAATCCATCCCGACGATAGCGTAGTTTCGCTGGAACAACGGGTCATGGCTGCGGAATGCGATCTTTTCACCGATCTCATACGCCGCATATCAAAGGGCGAACTACGCCTGCCGTTATAGAACGGCGCAAAGAGCCGAACGCAGCTGCCGGTCCGCGCTCCCGGGGCCGATGGCTGCGTGTTCCCTCTAATGCACGGCCGAGTCGGGACGGCAGCAGCTTTTTGGCTGCCACCGATTCCGGTTACAAACCTGCCTCAGCCATCCAGAGTTCAGCATCCGCACCGCCCGGAATTCGCAGCGGGGCGGATGGATCGGTGGCTGCCCGCCACACTGCCTTCGCTACGTCGGGAGCATAGGTCACAGGGCCGGTGTCGTCCTGTACATTCTTTATGAATTGCTGGATCAAGGGCGCATAATCCGGATCGTCCAGACCACGCAAATGTGGACGCGCATTCTCCCCAAAGCGAGTTTCCGGCGACCGGCCTGGCAGGACAATATGCACCCGCACGCCAAATGGCTCCATCTCCACCGATAAGGACTCGGTGAACGCGTTCACCGCTGCCTTGCTCGCCCGGTAGATCCCAATCACAGGCAGAGTCTTGACCGTCACCGTGGAGGTGACGTTGACGATGACTCCGGCCCGACGTTGACGCATCTGGGGTAATACGGCCTGAATCATCGCCAATGTGCCGATCGTATTTGTCTGGAACAGCGACTGCACCGTCTCCGGCGCAGTCAGCTCGATTGGTGAGGGCGCTCCGAAACCGGCATTGTTGACCAATACGTCTATCGGACCGGCAGCCTTCACGGCGTCTGCGATGCTTGCCAGATTGGTGACGTCGAGCGCGAGAATACGCAAGCGTTCGGAAACCGGTAGCAGCTCGGGTATGGGCGTGCGCATCGTTGCGATGACATCCCACCCTCGTTCAAAAAACAGTTTCGCAGTCTCCAGGCCGAAGCCAGACGAGCAACCAGTAATCAATATCGTGGACATGAGCCTCTCCAAACAAAAGGAATGATACCATGGTAGTGACCGCACGAGAGACTTTATATACGCTATAGTCTCCCTTTCTTTAGCGTTAGTCCTGATTATGACCGTCGATCCCCTTGCCGAAATCGTCACACTGCTGCAGCCGGCCGCACGCTTTTCGAAGCTGGTGGAATGCGCCGGCGCCTGGCGAATTCATCGCGAGGCCACAGGCGAGCCATTCTACTGCGCAATCCTTGAGGGGCGTTGCCGTGTAACGTTTGGAGGACATCAGCCTTTCATCCTCCGAGCCGGCGATTTCGTGCTCGTGCCGGCCATGCGCGACCTCATCAACGAGAGTGTCGACGCACCGGCCGGTCTGTCCGCCATGGTTCCAACGCAGCCGAGTGGCGGCCATTTCCGTGTCGGACGCCTCGAAGGGCCGGCGGATATGCGCATGCGCATAGGGCATTGCAGCTTCGGTGCGCCGGATGCGGCCTTGCTCGTTTCCCTCTTGCCTGATGTAGTTATCGTTCGTGACGAGCCTCGGCTCGCGACGCTGATGCAATTGGTCGGTGAGGAAACGCGCGAGCGCCGGCCGGCACGCGAACTCGTGCTGGAACGGCTGCTGGAGGTGTTGTTGATCGAGGCATTGCGATCCGGCACGGAACCAACCGTCACGTCGAGCTTGAGTCGCGGCCTTGCCGATGAACGCCTATCCGCAGCACTTCACGCGATGCATGCGCGTCCTGCCCATCCTTGGACTGTCGCGGATCTTGCGACCGAAGCGGCCCTGTCCCGATCGGCTTTCTTTGCGCGTTTCAGCCGCGTCGTCGGCCTGCCGCCAATGGAATATCTGTTGGCTTGGCGCATGGCTCTTGCAAAGCAGCTATTGCGCAGCCGCGAATTGGGGATGGATCAGGTAGCTGAACGCGTTGGCTACGGATCGGCAAGCACTTTCAGCGTCGCCTTTGCTCGATACACAGGTATGCCGCCTGCACGATATGCCCGCGGGGACGTGCGAAGCGATTGAGGATGTGAAGCCGAATTTATACCGGCCGCCTCTTGCCGCGCGCAGCCAGCGCTTCGACATTGCCGATCATGAAATCGGCGCGCACGACGCGACGCAGCGTTTCCGGTTCGATCAGGTTGATGAAGCGCACATGGACGCGGTTGCCGTTGCGGCTCGTTTCAGCGCAGGCGATGCGGTAGGCAAGACCGAGGATGTTCAGATAGTAATGGGTCGGCAGGCCGACGGTCGTGGCGACGGTGAAGCTGGCGCCGCCGCGCGAAATGTCGGTAATTTCGGCGCTGCGTACGGAAATACCCGTCAGACAGGGACGAACCGCTACGAGGCGCGCCGGCCTCTGGACGTAGAACCGTTCCCAGCTGCGTTCGTAGACTTCGGATTTGACTTTCGCCAGATGGGTTGCGCGAAGCATTGTCATTCCCTGTTGAAGAACAGACCGAATTCATCTCGGTTACACTACGAACCTTGCACGGAGATTTTGCGGAAGCGTCAATTGCATTGGTAGAATTTTAACGGGTTCGTCTTTTGTGCCGATTTGGGCGCATCTTGACAGCGGGAGCGGCTTCGATCATACGAAAGCTCGGTTCGAGGCGCCTGCCGCTCGCGGATGAAAATCCAAGGTGAAGTCCTCGCTGTTTTAGGTCACGGCCATTCAGGGCATGCTGACTGACGGTAATGCGAGCCCCGTTTCACGGTCGTAATTGCGTGCCTTAGCAAAGGCTGATCCTATGACGACGTATCCGTCCATAGATGAATTGAAGGCTCAGGCCCGGCGTCTGCGTCAGGCGATGGCCGAACGCGGCGACGACATGAGCCACTCGACGGCACTGGAACTCATCGCCAAGCAACACGGGCTGCGCGACTGGAACACGCTGTCGGCGCTTGCCGCAAAACCCAACGATGGGCCGGACGCGCCTTTCGATGTCGGTTCCGCCGTGCGTGGGCGCTATCTGAACAAGCCCTTCACGGGCAAGGTTCTGGCGATGTCGGCGAAGTCAGGCGGGCTCTACAGGATAACGATCCATTTCGACGAACCGGTCGATGTGGTGGAGTTCGAGAGCTTCTCGGCGTTCCGTCAGCGCATCAACGCCCAGGTCGATGCCGACGGCATTTCGCCGCGCAGGACATCGAACGGCCTGCCGCACCTCGTTCTCGACATCTGATTTCATCCTTCATCACTAGACCATTATCCTCGCCGCCTGCGAGCGATTCCGTCCGGACACCACCATGGCGCACACGAACGAAAACAACATGTTCCTCACCGGCTGGCTGCCTGGCGTCTTTGCCAGGACGGCCGCGCCGATCATCGTCATCACCACGGTCAGCGGCCTTTTCGCCGTCGTCGACGCCTATTTTCTTGGCGTCTATGTCGGCGGCGACGCGCTGTCCGCCGTCAGCCTCATCTTTCCCGCGCTCATGCTGCTGATCGCGCTGCAGACGCTGGTTTCGAACGGCATGGCGAGCATTCTCGCCCGCCGCCTCGGCGCCGGTGATCGCAAGGGCGCGAAGTCGGTATTCACCGGCGCCCACACGCTGGCACTTGCCATCGTGGTCGTAATCAACCTCGTCTACTGGCTCGCTGGTCGGCAGTTCATTGCCGTGGCTGCGGCGGGAAATGTCGATGTCGCCCGCAACGCCGAGGCCTTCATGGGCACCATGATCGCCTTCGCGCCGATCAGCTTCTTCCTGTCGGTGCATCTCGATGGGCTGCGCTGCGAAGGAAAGCTCGGTTTCATGACGCTGGTGACGCTTGCCTCGACGCTGCTGAATATCGTGGCAAACTGGCTGCTGATGGCCGTCCTTCATTGGGGCGTGGTCGGCTCCGCCGGCGGCTCGATCCTGGCGCAATTCATCTGCCTGGCGCTCGTCGTCATCTATCGCCTGCGTCGGCCGAACGGGCTCTGGGTCGATATGGCGCTGCATGTTCGCGAGTGGCGCGGCATCTTTGCCTTCGGCGCGCCGATGAGCCTCGGCTTCATCGGCATTTCGCTAAGCTCGGCCGCCATCCTCTTCAATGTGTCGATCTGGCATCAGGGCGATTATGTCGCAACCGTCGGCGCCTATGGCATCGTGACCCGTGTCATGACCTTCGCCTATCTGCCGCTACTGGGCTTGAGCATCGCTCTCCAGACCATATCGGGCCACAACCATGGCGCAGCGCTTCCGGCGCGCGTCGGTCATAGCGTTGTCATCGCCCTGATTTCGGCTCTGGTCTATTGCGCCGCCGTCGAATTCGTCGTCGAGCTGCTGGCGGGGCATCTGGGCTCGGTCTTCGTCGCCGATCCCCTGATCGTCGCGGAGGTCGGCCGCATCCTGCCCTGGACGATCGGCGCCTATTTCCTCTTCGGCCAGGCGATCATCCTGTCGTCCTATTTCCAGTCGATCGGCGATGCGAAACGCGGCGCGATCTTTGGCCTGTCACGGTCTTACCTCTTCACCCTGCCGCTGACATTCCTCCTGCCGCTTGTCTTCGGCGAACGCGGGATATGGATGACGCCGATCTTTGCAGAAATGGGGATGATTCTGCTGACCTGGCTGGTGCTGTCGCGCAATGCCAGGGATCGGAAATGGCGCTACGGCTTGTTGCCCGCATGACATGAAAAAGGCCGCGCTTTCGGGCGCGGCCCTTTGTTATATCGATAATAAGCCTCCACCTACGGTGGAGGACTGGACGAGTTCTACACGGTAGTTGAGAGACCTCCTGCTTGAACCGCTGGGGTGGCCCAGACTTCGAACAAGGAGGTTTTATGGATGAGCAGACGCTCTCGCACGCGACGTGGGACTGCAAGTATCACATTGTTTTTGGCAGCAAATACCGAACGAAAAGGCTGTACGGGGACGTACGGCGTGAGTTGGGAGACCTCTTACGTCGGCTGGCACAGCAGAAAGGCTGCCAGATCGAAGAGGGTCATTTGATGCCCGATCATGTGCATATGTTGATCTCGATCCCGCCGAAATATTCGGTTGCGCATATTGTCGGCTTTTTGAAGGGCAAGACAGCCCTTTATGTTGCCAACAAGTATGCGCGCAAGCGCCGCTACAAGGGTTATCACTTTTGGGCGCGCGGCTATTTCGTATCGACGACGGGCTACAATGAGCAGGTCGTCAGACAATATATCCGTCATCAGGAAAAGGCCGACAAAGCTTCCGACTTTGCCGACCTCTTCAATCGTAGCTACTAAGCGCTAACAATACCGCTTCTAGCGGTTCAAGCGCAGCGTTTCAAACCTCCACCTCTGGTAGAGGTCATGACTTTCCGGGAGCTTGTGGCCATCCTCGCCCTTCGAGGCTTCGCTCCTCAGGGTGAGGATGGAGCAGGCTCGTCGCTATCGCAATGCAGAGGCAATGAAGAAATGAGCCCGTAGCGGCTGGGTGCAAAGGTCAGCCCTCATGCTGAGGAGGCCCGAAGGGCCGTCTCGAAGCACGAGGGCGGATGGTTGAGAACAGCGCCACCAGCTCAGGACTTCAGCAGCCATTCGTGTTCCACAGCATTATGGAATTTCCAGATGCGCTTCGGCCCGGCCATAACGTTCAGGTAATAGAGATCGTAGCCATGGCAGGCAGCGCAAGGGTGATATCCCTTTGGCACCAGCGTCACATCGCCATCCTCCAGCACCATCACCTCATCGAGCGACCGGTCGTCGGTATAGACCCGCTGGAAGCCAAAACCCTGCGGCGGGTTGAGGCGGTGGTAATAGGTCTCCTCAAGGAAGCTTTCGTTCGGGAGATCGTCCTGATCGTGCTTGTGCGGGGGGTAGGAGGAGGTATGTCCGCCGGGCGTAATCACTTCCACGACCAGCAGCGAATGTGCCGCTCCATCATCTTCAGGCATGATGTTGTTGACGTAGCGGATATTGGTGCCCTTGCCACGCGTGAGCGCCGGATGCGTGCCCGGCGGGATGGCGCGGGCTTCATAGGAGCCGCCGCCTGGTGCCGAGCAGACGGCGAGCTCCAGATCGGTCTCGGCGGTCACCGACCAGCTCGATCCGGCTGGAATATAGAGCGCGTGGGGCGCCCCCTCGAAGGGACTCATGCGCCCGCCGAGCGAGCCGAAATCCTTCACACCCGCCTTGGCGCTTCCTTTGCCGCTGACCCAGACAAGGCAGACCTCGCGATCGCCGGTCTCGGCCGAAACGGTTTCGCCAGGCTTCAAGCGGTGGAGATCGAAGCCGACATAGGTCCAGCCGGCGCTTTCGGGCGTGACATGGGTGACGCGGCCATGGGAACCGTCAGGTTTGACCTTGAGATTGGGCATGGGTCTGTTCCTCCATTGCTTGGGAAAACGCTCCTCGCTGCCTTCTATGTGGGCGAGGAGGCGCTCATCTCTCGAGCAATTCCAGGAAAAGTGCGCAGCGGTTTTCCGTCCGGAATTGCATGAAAACAAAGAGCTAGAGCGTTTTCGCGATTCGAAGAAAAGCGGAAGCGCTCTAGCTATCCCTTGGGAAAGCCTTCGGTTTCCACCGTGTAGCCTGCGGCCGTCATGACACGCATCAGTTCGGCATGACCGATCTCTGCCATCTTCTGCGGTGGCGCCTTGCGCGGATCCTGTTCGGCCTCGACCACGAACCATCCTTCATAGCCGTAATCGGCGAAGCGCTGGACGATGGCGCCGAAATCGAGCGAGCCGTCTCCCGGCACCGTGAACGCGCCGAGCGCGACGGCATCGAGGAAGGACTGCCGGCTGCGATCCAGCCCGTCGACGATGGACTTGCGGATATCCTTGACGTGAACGTGGTTGATGCGGGCGTGGTGGTTGTCGATGGCGCGCAGCACGTCGCCGCCGGCAAAGGCCAGGTGACCGGCATCGAGCAGCAGCGGAATGCCTTCGCCGGAATTGCGCATGAAGGCGTCGAGTTCCGGCTCGGTTTCGACCACGGCTGCCATATGATGATGATAGGAAAGCGGCATGCCTTGCTCGGCGCACCATTCGCCGAATTCGGTGACGCGGCGGGCATAGGCCTTCATCTCGTCATCCGAAAGGCGCGGCTTGGTGGCGAGCGGCTTGGAACGATCGCCCTGGATCGAGCGGCCGACTTCGCCGTAGACGATGCAGGGCGCATTGACGGCCTTGAACAGCTCGATCATCGGCGCGATACGATCCTTGTTGGCGGCAAGCTCCTCATTGACGAGCGTGCCCGAGAACCAGCCGCCGCAGAGCGTCACGTCGGCGGCGCGCAGGATCGGCAGCATCTCATCGGGGTTGCTCGGGAAGCGCCGGCCCTGTTCCATGCCGGTAAAGCCGGCGCCGCGCGACTGGCGTAGGCATTCTTCCAAAGATACGTCGTCGCTGAGCTCCGGAAGATCGTCGTTCCACCAGGCGATGGGCGACATGCCGAGTTTGGCCTTCATCAATGGTCTCCTTGAAAAGCTATTGGAGGAGCCGAAGCTCCTCCAGAAAAATGACGGAAATAATCAGCCGATGCGCTGGGCGGCGCGGGCTTGTTCGTAGGCGGCGCGAGCCTTGTTGACTTCGGCACGCGGGCTGACTTCGGGAACGGCGACATCCCACCAGTGGCCGCCTTCATTCGTGGTGATCAGCGGGTCGGTGTCGATGACGATGACCGAGCTGCGGTCGTTCTTCTTCGATGCCTCGATGGCCTGTTCCAGCTCGGTGATGGACGAGACCTTCACGGCTATCGCGCCCATGCTGGCCGCATGCGCCCGGAAGTCGATCTCCGGCATCACCTCGAAGCGCGCATCCTTCAAGAGATTGTTGAAGTTCGCGCCGCCGGTCGCCATCTGCAGGCGATTGATGCAGCCATAGCCACGGTTGTCGAGCAACACGACGGTAATCTTCAGCCCGAGCATGACGGAGGTCGCCAGTTCGGAATTCAGCATCATATAGGAGCCGTCGCCGACCATGACGACGACATCCTTTTCGGGCCGCGCCATCTTGACGCCAAGGCCACCGGCAATCTCATAGCCCATGCAGGAGAAGCCATATTCCATATGATAGCTGCCGGGAGCCGTTGCCGGCCAGAGCTTGTGCAGCTCGCCGGGCAGGCCGCCAGCTGCGCAGACCAGAATGCTGTTTTCGCCACCGAGCGTGCGGGTGACGGCGCCGATGACCTGGGCGTCGGAGGGCAGGGCGGCATTGGTGGTCGCCATGGCCTTTGCGGCGGCTTCCATCCAGATCTGCTTTTCTTTCGTCGCCTTTTCGGCAAGCGATGCCGGCGCGCGCCAGCCTGTCAGGCCGGCGGAAAGCGCCTTCAGCCCTTCGCGCGCATCCGTCACCAGCGGGTGACTGTTGTGCTTGAGAGCGTCGTAGGCGGCAATGTTGAGGCCGATCATGGCCAGCTTCTCGTTCTTGAACAGCGCCCAGGAGCCGGTGGTGAAGTCCTGGCAGCGAGTGCCGACGGCGATCACCAGATCGGTCTCCTCGGCGATGGCATTGGCCGCCGATGTGCCCGTCACGCCGACGGAGCCGAGTGCGAGGGGATGCGTCTCGTCGATCGCCGATTTGCCGGCCTGTGTGAGAACGACGGGGATGTCATGCGCTTCGGCGAAAGCGACGAGTTCCCTCGTCGCCTGCGAATAGAGCACGCCGCCGCCGGCCAGGATGACCGGCTTTTCCGAACGGCGGATCAGCGAGATGGCATTGGCAAGTTCGTCGGCATCCGGCTGCGGTCGGCGCTGCGTCCAGACATGCTCTTCGAAGAAGCTTTCGGGATAATCATAGGCTTCGGCCTGCACGTCCTGGCAGAGCGAAAGCGTCACCGGGCCGCAATCAAGGGGATCGGTCAGCACCTGCATGGCGCGCTTCAGCGCCGATATGATTTGTTCCGGACGGGTGATGCGGTCGAAATAGCGCGATACCGGGCGGAAGGCGTCGTTGGCCGAAACGGTGCCGTCACCAAAATCCTCGATCTGCTGCAGCACTGGATCGGGCGCGCGATTGGCAAAGACGTCGCCCGGCAGGAAGAGAACCGGAATACGATTGACATGGGCAACGCCGGCGGCCGTCACCATGTTCAGCGCGCCGGGGCCGATGGAGGTGGTGCAGGCCATGAAGCGCTGACGAAAGCTCGCCTTGGCATAGGCGATGGCGGCATGGGCCATGCCCTGCTCATTGTGGGCGCGGAAGGTCGGCAGTTCCTCGCGCACCTGATAGAGCGCCTCGCCGATGCCCGCGACATTGCCGTGACCGAAGATTGCCCAGACGCCGCCGAAGATCGGCTGCTTCTGTCCGTCGATGATGGTCATCTGCTTCTTGAGGAAATGTGCGACGGCCTGTGCCATCGTCAATCGGATCGTCTTGCCCATCGGGCGCCTCCCAAATGCTAGATTCTCACAGGCCGCGAGTCTTGAGCCACGCGTCCGTCAGTTGCCGGAAACGGCCGGCCATGTCGGCAATCGCTTCCTCGTCGTTCATGCCACCCGAGAGCCACGCACGGGCCGCATCGGAGAAGATGGTCCGCCCAACGGCGAAGCCCTTGACCGAGGGAGCCGCCAGCGTCGCCTCGAAGCTGCGGATCAGTTCTTCCGCCGGCGCCTCCAGGCCGAGCAGGACGATACCACGGCACCATGGATCATTTTTGGCGATCACGGCATCGATTTTTTTCCAGGCAGCCGTCGATTCCTGCGGCTCCAGCTTCCACCAGTCCGGCTTGATGCCGAGTGCATAGAGCTCTTCCATTGCCCTCGGAATCGTATCGTCGGTCAGTGGTCCGTTCTTGCTGGCGATGATTTCCACCAGCAGTTCGCGTCCTACCTTGCGCGCGGCCTCGAACAGGGTCCGCAGCTTCTCCTGCTGCTCCGCCTTCAATTCTTGCGGATCGTCCGGATGGTAGAAGCATAGGCATTTGATGCAATGATTGAGCGGCCATTCGACGAGCTGGGAGCCGATGTCCTGGCTGAATTCGAATTTGAGCGGCTTCGATCCCGGCAGTTCGACAGGGCGGCCGATCCAGGAGAAATTCTTTGTTGCCGCATCGAAGAAGGCGTCGCGCCCGAAGCGCTCATCGATCAGCATGCCATAGCCGGGGCGGCCGCCGGCCACCCGAGCCGCCGCCTCGACGGCCAGCCGCTTGAAGGCGACGATCTTGTCATGGCCGATGCCCAGTTCATCGCAGACGCTGACGAGCTGCGAGCGATGGTCGATCGCAAGCGCCATCAGCAGCGGGATTTCATCGGCGCGGCGGGTCGTCGCCCAATGAATGTGGTTGATTGCCTCGTCCTTGCGCAGCGCCCTATGCTTGCTGCCCGTTTTCAGGAAGAAATCGAGCTCCGTCCAGGTCGGATATTCTGGCGAGCAGAGCAGGCGCGAGACGGCGAAGGCGCCGCAGGCATTCGCCCAGGTGGCACAGGTCTTCAAGGGCTCGCCGCGCAGATAGCCGCGCAGGAAGCCGGACATGAAGGCATCGCCCGCGCCGAGAACGTTGAAGACCTCGATCGGGAAACCCTGGCCGACGATACCGGCTTCGAGATCGTCCGAAATCGGGCCTTCATAGACGATGCAGCCCATAGCGCCGCGTTTCAGCACGATGACGGCGGACGAGAGACGGCGAATTTCCTTCAAGGCGCCGAGCACGTCGTCGGCACCGGAGGCGATCATGATCTCTTCTTCCGTGCCGACGATCAGGTCGCAATCCGGCAATGTCTCCTTCATTTTGGAGGACACGCGATCCGACTTCACATAGCGCTCGAAGCCTTCGGCATGACCGGCGAGGCCCCAGAGGTTCGGCCGGTAATCGATATCGAAGATCACCTTGCGGCCGTTCGCCTTGGCGATACGGATCGCCTTGCGCTGGGCCGCTTCGGTATTGGGCTTGGAGAAATGCGTGCCGGAGACCAGAACGGCGCCCGAGGACTTGATGAAGCCTTCGTCGATATCGTCTTCGTTCAGCGCCATGTCGGCGCAATCTGACCGATAGAAGATCATCGGCGAGACGCCTTCGGCCTCGACCGCCAGCAGCACCAGCGCCGTCAGCCGTTCCTTGTCTGTTGCGATCCCGTCGACGGCCACACCTTCGCGGGCTGTCTGCTCGCGAATGAAGCGGCCCATCTGCTCGTCGCCGACACGGGTGATAAGGCCGGATTTCAGGCCAAGCCGCGCCGTGCCGATGGCGATATTGGCCGGGCAGCCGCCGACCGATTTGGCGAAAGAGGCGATGTCTTCGAGCTTCGAGCCGATCTGCTGACCATAAAGGTCGACGGAGGAGCGGCCGATGGTGATCACATCGAGTTTTGCGTCCGGCCCAGCGCCAGAATTGTCGTGTGCCATGATGTCCTCCCGTCGGAGCATGACCTCTTTTGCTTTTCAGCCTGCGCCGAGATCATGCGTTATTGAAAGTGCCGGTGTTCGTTTCGTCCCGGTTGCTATGGATCTGGCAGCCATCTCCCGCGGCCGTGATCTTGGTTGTAGTGAAACATTGGTTCCGAGATTTTGTCAATTCGGAATGTTTATTCCATTTTCGTTTTATCGGCTTTTGTCGCAGCTTTTCGACGGCGCTCGGCGATGGCGACAGGAAAGGCCATGATCAGCGCCATCGATGCCGACAGCGAGCGGAAACCCGCAAAATCGGCTTCCGCCACTTCAAACCAGTAGTCGGCGCAAGCGGTAAGCGGCGAAAAGGCCGAATCGGTAATGGCGATGACCGGGACGTTGCGTGAGGAGAGATCCTGTGCCTGCGCTAGGCTATCGGCGGCATAGGGCGAAAAGCTCGCGGCGATGGCGGCGTCCTTCTCCGTTGCGAAGCGGGTGATCTCGCCGTCGATGCCGTTCGGCGAGGCGACGATCTGGTGACGAATGTTCAGCTTGGAGAAGGCATAGGTCATATGTGCCGTCAGCGGATAGGAGCGGCGCTTGGCGATGAGATAGATCGTCTCGGCCGCTGCGAGCACGTCGACGGCCTTGGCGAAGGTGTCGGTCTCGATGGTTGCGGCGAGCTTGTTGACGGATTGGCTCGCCGCAGAGAGGAAGCCCGAGAGAATGCTGGCCTCTTCGTTCTCGATGCCGGAGCGTTCGAGCGTTACCAGCCGCTCCTCATAGCTCAGCGTCCGGTCGCGCAGCCGTTCACGAAAGATGCTCTGAAGATCGGAAAAGCCCTCATAGCCGAGGTGATGGGCAAGGCGCACCAATGTGGAAGGCTGAACTTCGGCGGCAGCGGCGATGCTGGCCGTCGTGCCGAAGGCGATCTCATCGGGATTGCCGAGCGCAAAGGCGGCAACCTGGGCCAACCGCTTCGGCATGGCATTCTTGCGCTCTATAATGGTGCTGCGCAGGCTTTCGAAGTCGCGTGGTATCTTGGTCTGCGTCTCGATATTGTTGTCCATGCACCGTCCTTCAGCTCCCCCAATGCCCGTAATGAAACAAACGTTCCATATTTCCAACGATACCGGATTTTGAATCGTTCGGCACGAATAATTTTAAGTTCATGATTTTAAACGTGTAAATATGAATTCTTGCCTGCAGAAGAGATGCCGATGCCATGAGTGTGCTTGTCAAAACGGTCTAAATATTCCAAAAATCGCGCAACTTCGGGAGCGGATTTGAGGAGGAAGGGCAAATGAAGCCGTTGGGCGTTGGATTGATCGGCACCGGTTATATGGGCAAATGCCATGCACTGGCATGGAATGCGGTCAAAACCGTATTCGGCGATGTCGCGCGGCCGCGCCTGGTGCATCTTGCCGAAGCCAATGCCGATCTGGCAAAGGTGCGCGGCGACGAATTCGGCTTCGAAAAGGCAACGGCCGACTGGCGAGATCTGATTGCAGACCCGGATGTCGACGTTGTCTCGGTCACGACCCCCAACCAGTTCCACCCGGAAATGGCAATCGCAGCCCTTGAAGCCGGCAAGCATGTCTGGTGCGAAAAGCCGATGGCGCCATCCTATGGCGATGCCGAACGCATGCTGGCTGCGGCCAAGGCCTCGGGCAAAGTCGCCATCCTCGGTTACAATTATATCCAGAACCCGGTGATGCGGCACATCAAGGCGCTGATTGCGGAAGGCGCGATCGGAGCGGTCAATCACGTCCGCGTGGAGATGGACGAGGACTTCATGGCCGATCCGAACGGCCTATTCTATTGGAAGAGCGAGCTTGCCTCCGGTTATGGCGCTCTCGATGATTTCGCCGTGCATCCGCTTTCGCTGCTCTGGTTCCTGTTCGGCCATGTGGAAGCTGTCATTACCGACATGGTGAAGCCCTATGCCGAACGGCCGTTGAAGGATGGTGGCAGCCGCGCGGTCGAAAATCACGATCTTGCCAATGTGCTGATGCGGCTTGGCGGCGGCATTTCCGTGGTTCTCATGGCCAACCGCTCCGCCTGGGGCCGCAAGGGACGGATCGCGTTGCAGATCTTCGGCTCCAAAGGCTCGATCTCCTATGACCAGGAGCGCATGAACGAATTCAAGCTCTACCAAGCCGAGGGCAGGGACAGCGAACAGGGCTTCCGCAAGGTGCTGGCCGCACCCGCGCACAAACCCTATGACCGCTTCATCCCGGCGCCCGGCCACGGCCTTGGCTTCAATGATCTGAAGATCATCGAATGCCGCGAGCTGATCCGAGCCATAGGGGGCGAAGCTGCGTCAGTCGTGGCTTTCAAGGATGGGCTGCGAATCGAGAAATCGGTGCACGCCATGGCGCAATCCTTCCACGAGCGCCGCTGGGTCGAAATATCAGGCTGAGCCTGTCGGCCTAACTTTCTCCCGATCCGGGGCGCAGGGTCAGTCGTGATTGACGCTTGCGGATGCAGGCGTTACCCCTGAATCCTACGAGCGCGTCCATACTGGGGCTCGCCATAATAACAATGGAGTACGGATCGTGACGGGCAGATTGGTCATTATCGGGGCCGGGCAGGCGGGTTTCGCGCTCGCTGCCAAATTGCGCGGGTTGGGTGATTCGCGGCCGATCACCATCGTCGGTGCTGAAGAGAATCTTCCCTATCAGCGACCGCCACTGACCAAGAAGTATCTGCTCGGCGAAATGACTTTTGATCGCCTGCTGTTCCGGCCTGAACATTGGTATGCCGACAATAATGTCGAGATTCGTGTGTCCACCTGGGTCGAGCAGATCGATCGTGCCGCAAAGCAGATCGTCATGCAGGACGGCTCCAGGCTGGATTATGAGACGCTGGCGCTTGCGACGGGCTCGACGCCCCGCCGCCTGCCGCCCTCCGTCGGCGGCGCGCTCGAAGGCGTCTATCTCGCCCGCGACAAGCGCGATGCCGATCTTCTTGCCGGCGAGATGCGCCCCGGACGCCGGGTGCTTATCATCGGCGGCGGCTATATCGGGCTTGAGGCAGCCGCTGTCGCGCGCCATCGCGGCCTTGAGGTCACGCTCATCGAGATGGGCGACCGGATATTGCAGCGGGTGGCGGCCAAGGAAACGGCCGATATTTTCCGGGCCATCCATCAAAAGCACGATGTGGTCATTCGCGAGAAGACCGGCCTGAAGCAGCTCATCGGCCGCAACGGCCATGTTGCCGCCGCCGAATTGTCCGACGGGTCTACCATCGATGTCGATTTCGTCGTCGTCGGCATCGGCGTAGCTCCCAATGATAGGCTTGCCAAGGAGGCCGGCCTTGAGGTTGGCAACGGCATCGTCGTCGATTCGTTTGCCCGCACCTCCGATCCCGCAATTTTCGCCATGGGTGATTGCGTGGAGTTGCCATGGGAGGGTGGCCGTATCAGGCTCGAATCCGTGCAGAATGCCGTCGACCAGGCGGAAGCCGCGGCGGGAATCATAGCCGGCAACGAAAAGGCCTATGACCCGAAGCCGTGGTTCTGGTCGGATCAATATGACGTCAAACTGCAGATCGCCGGTTTCAATCTGGGTTACGACGAGACGCTTCTGCGTCCCGGCGCGCGCGAGGGTGCTGCTTCCGTCTGGTATTTCAAGCAGGGTCGTTTCATAGCCGTCGACGCGATAAACGACGCAAAGGCCTATGTGACCGGCAAAAAGCTGCTGGAAACCGGCGCCAATCCATCCCGGGAGATCCTTGCCGACCCGGCCGCGGATTTGAAGCAGCTGCTGGCTTGATGTGAATTTTCGAGCCGGCCGGAGCATGGTTCGGCCGGCAATCGCCTGTTGCTGAATCATGGAAAGAACGTACACAAGCGCGAAAAAGCGCTTGCGTCGATAAATGAATGGCCCTATCAGGGCCGCACCGGAGAGGTGGCCGAGTGGTCGAAGGCGCTCCCCTGCTAAGGGAGTATACCAGAAATGGTATCGTGGGTTCGAATCCCATCTTCTCCGCCATTTTCCCGTTTATCTTACCCTACAGACGACGGCCCACGATCTTGGCGCTGCCAAATCCTAAAGCAAGTTTCTATCGGGAATTTCGGCCCGCAAAGCCCTCATAGCGCTTCAGATACGCTATCAGCGCTCGAAGCTTCGGAGCCATGTTTCGTCGATTGGGATAGTAGAGATAGAAACCAGGGAAATAGGGGCAATATTCCTCCAGGATCGGCACCAGTTCGTTTCTGCCGATGAAGTCATGAAAGCTTTCCTCCATCCCGAATGTGATTCCCGCTCCGGCGACAGCCAGCTTGATCATCACGCCCATGTCATTCGTCGTCACCTCGGGTGCGACCTCCACCCGGAATTCCTTGCCCTCTTCCGCAAACTCCCAGCGGTAAGGGACAGCCTTTGGCGCAGGGCGCCAGCCTATGCATCGATGCAGGGAGAGTTCTTTCGGATGCAAGGGGATGCCGAATCGATCGCGATAAGCGGGCGAACAGACGGCCAGTTGCCGCTCGTTGCCGGCGACGGGTATGGCAATCATATCCTGATCGATGACTTCACCAAGCCGGACGCCGGCGTCATAGCCTTCCGAGACGATGTCGAATTCCTCGTCCGTGACGGTGATGTCGAGCTGGATCTCGGGATTGGCGGCCGCAAAGCCCGCTAGAAAATCGCCGGAGAGAAATCGCTCCGCGATCGATGAAACGGCGAGCCGTAATTGACCGCGGGGCCGCGTCCGCAATGCGTCCGTCTTTTCCATCGCGGTGCGCATGTCCGATACCGCCGGCTCTATGTCCGCATAAAGCCGTTCGCCAGCCTCTGTCAGGCTGACACTGCGGGTTGTGCGCTGCAGCAGCGCGATGCCCATGCTCTCCTCCAATCGCCGGATCGTCTGGCTGACCGCCGACCGGGTGACGCCGAGCCTATCGGCAGCGGCGCGAAAATTGCGCTCTTGAGCGACGAGAATGAAGACGGAGAGAGCATTGAGATCAGGCCACATTGGTAATTATTACTTTCCAAGCTGTCACTGAATGGATGGCTTATCACGACAATGAGGCTCTGTATCCTCCCTGTAGCGATTCCAGGAGAGAACCGTTCACATAGCAAGGAGTGATCGTATGCCTATCGATAAAGTTATTCTTATCACCGGTGCCTCCAGCGGCATCGGCGCGGGCATCGCCCGCGAACTCGCTTCCGCCGGCGCAAGGGTCATGTTGGGCGCCAGGCGCATCGATAGATTGGAAGCATTGGCGGCCGAGATTCGGGAAATGGGCGGCACGGTCATGACCCGCCGGCTCGACGTCACCGATAGGGCTGACGTAGCCGCCTTTGCAGAGGCGGCACGCCTGGTCTGGGGACGCGTCGATGTGATCGTCAACAATGCCGGCATCATGCCGCTTTCCTTGATGGCTTCGATGAAAGTCGAGGAATGGGACAGAATGGTCGACGTCAATATCAAGGGCGTGCTTCACGGCATTGCGGCGGTGCTGCCGGAAATGGCGGCACGCGGCACCGGTCACATCATCAATATCGCTTCGATCGGCGCGCTGGCGGTCTCTCCGACCGCCGCCGTCTATTGCGCGACCAAATATGCCGTTCGGGCAATCTCCGACGGGCTGCGCCAGGAATGCCGCGATATCCGGGTCACCTGCATCCATCCGGGCGTCGTCGAGAGCGAGCTGGCCGAGACGATCACCGACCCGGTGGCCGCCGAAGCGATGAAGTCCTATCGGGCCGTCGCGCTAACGCCCGACGCCATCGGTCGCGCGGTACGCTTCGCCGTCGAGCAGCCCGATGATGTCGATGTCAATGAGATCGTCGTTCGCCCGACGTGGGCGGCACATTGATTCGCACTCTCTTTGCTCTCACCCTGTCCGGCGTCGTGTTCCCGCTGCCTGCCTTTTCCGAGGATCGAATCGAAATGAAGACACCGATACATGCTTACGTCGGCATGTGGACGACGGCCGACAATCATATCCGTCATGAACTCCTGCCAAATGGCCGATACATTGAAGCGCGGGGAAGCCGTGAGCGTGCCTATCAGGGGCGCTACGTGGTGACGGGCGATCATATCGACTATTGGGACGATACCGGTTTCACCGCCGATGGCGATTTCATCGATGGTGTGCTTCATCACGCCGGAATGATCCTCTATCGAAGGAAATGACGATGTAGGGCGATATCTGGTCATTGGCGGCTTGGCCTTGCTCAATGCCTACACGTCGCAGTCGAATCGGCCATTTCAAGGAATCACTCTGTCCTTGCGTCGTTTTGGGACGAGGGCCAGACCCGCCAGTGGCTGTCGATCCCGGGTGGGTCGGCGAGGCAAGCGTCATATAGAGCTTACCAAACCTAGCAAAATCCGCCGGTTAGCCATGGAAAGGCCATTCGAATGCCTTTTTCCAATCAGCGGGGACCATTTTCACTGCGCGCGTAAGTGCCGGTAGATTAAGGAGTTTCTTAATGAAGTATAAATAATTGCGGCCGCCGTGTTGCTGACTTGTGTCCTTTCGGCAACAGGACTTGCGGAAGGCTTACGCAAATCCCCTGTTCCGCGAAAATGTCGATTGCGTGACAGTGCACGTCTTGTATTTTCACTCTCGGAAGCGAGGGCGATTGATCGTCCACTTCTTGAAACACGAGGATGGGACAGGGAATACCTTCGGGTAGTTTTCATTCTCGAGATAAAACTTTGACTGGAGGTCAATATGAACATCAAGAGCCTTCTTCTCGGCTCCGCTGCTGCACTCGTAGCAGTTTCCGGTGCTCATGCGGCTGACGCTATCGTCGCTGCTGAGCCGGAGCCGCTCGAATACGTCCGTATCTGCGATGCATTCGGTGCTGGTTACTTCTTCATCCCGGGCACGGAAACCTGCCTCAAGATCGGCGGTAAGGTTCGTACCGAAGGTCAGTGGTACGACGCCTACAACCCGAACTCTCGTCTGGGTACTCTCTGGCATACCCGCGCTGAGTTGAACGTCAACACCGCGACCGACACCGAATACGGTCCGCTGAAGACGGAAACCATCATCCGTTGGGACTGGAACGACGGCAACGCCACCAAGACCAACCTGCTGTGGGCTTACATCAGCCTCGGCGGCTTCACGGTTGGTAAGACGGACTCGCAGTTCAACGTCTTCACCGGTTATGCCGGCGACGTCATCAACGACGACGTGGTCTATGACGGCCCGTACGAACTGAACCAGATCACCTACAACTACGACGCCGGCAACGGCTTCACGGCTGTGATCTCGCTGGAAGATTCCAATTCCGGCACGGGCGCGACCGGTTCCAACGGCGAAGACAGCTCCGACCACTACGCTCCTGACGTTGTCGCAGGTGTTGGCTACAAGGCTGGCGCATGGGGCTTCAAGGTTGTCGGCGGTTACGACTCGATCGTCGAAGAAGGCGCCGTTAAGGCTCGTGTTGACGCCGACTTCGGCGCATTCTCGGCCTTCTTGATGGGCGGCTGGAACACCGATGGCGACAAGCTCAACAAGTATGCTGGTTCGAACGGCGCTGGCGATGCTGCCGGTATCGGCTGGGGTGACTGGGCTGTTTGGGGCGGCGTTGGCGTTCCGATCAACGAAAAGCTGAAGTGGAACCTCCAGCTCGCCTACACCGACTCGAAGATCTTTGCCGCTACCACGAACGTCAAGTGGAACCCGGTCAAGAACCTGCTCATCGAGCCGGAAGTCTCCTACACCAACTGGGACTCCATCAATCAGGACCAGTGGGCTGGTATCCTCCGCTTCGAGCGCACCTTCTAATCTGATCTGACCTCGGTCATTTAAGATTGTTCACTACGATGATGGAAAGCCCGGCGAATAGCTGGGCTTTCTTTATTTGAGAATATCGACAATTAGAATTCAGTCTTGAGAGCGCTCTATGCTCTTTTTCGGCGTGATCGACCCGTGGTTGCGCATCTCTTTCAAGTAATCTGAAGTAGTTTTCGGCTGCTAACGTGCCGGCAGTATGACAGTTTTGCGACGTGATTTTTGTGCAACGCACGCGTTTGAAACCGCCGTCACAATTGTTCATAGTTTATCTCTGATATTGCTCTGAAAAAAACGATCTGTAGGTTCCAAATCGGAAGCGAGACTTAGCGTCTTGGTTCTCCCAGATCAGGGGTCAACTTTAAAACCAGGTGGGGTAGGGCGCGTCGATTTTCTCGGCGTGAATTGTCATACCTAATCGATATTGGAACTGGAGTTACTATGAACATCAAGAGCCTTCTTCTCGGCTCCGCTGCTGCGCTGGCAGCAGTATCCGGTGCTCATGCTGCTGACGCGATCGTCGCTGCTGAGCCGGAGCCGCTGGAATACGTCCGCATCTGCGATGCCTATGGCGCTGGCTACTTCTTCATCCCGGGCACGGAAACCTGCCTCAAGATCGGCGGCCGCGTCCGTACCGAAGGCGGCTGGTACAACGCCTACAAGGCTGGCCAGGACGCAGGTGCCCGTGGTACCTACTGGCATACCCGCGCCGAACTCTCTCTCGACACTGCCACCGACACCGAATACGGCCCGCTGAAGACCAATACCGTTGTTCGTTGGGACTGGAATGACGGCAACGCCACCACGACCAAGCTGCTTTGGGCTAATATCAGCCTGGGTGGTTTCCTCGTCGGTAAGGCCGATTCGGTCTACTCGACCTTCCTCGGCTATGCCGGCGACGTCATCAACGACGACGTGATCGAATACGGCATCAATAACACCGACGAACTGAACCAGATCACCTACAAATATGACGCCGGCAACGGCTTCACGGCTGTGATCTCGCTCGAAGATTCCAATTCCGGCACGGGCGCGACCGGTGCAAACGGCGAAGACAGCTCCGACCACTACGCTCCGGACGTCGTTGCCGGTGTTGGCTACAAGGCCGGCGCCTGGCAGTTCCGCGTCGTTGGTGGCTATGACTCCATCGTTGAAGAAGGCGCGGTTAAGGCTCGCGTCGATGCCGACTTCGGCGTTCTCACCGCTTTCGTTATGGGCGGCTGGAACACTGATGGCGACAAGCTCAACAAGTATGCCGGCGCCGGCGGTGCTGGTCTCGGTTGGGGTGACTGGGCTGTCTGGGGCGGCGTTGGCGTTCCGATCAACGACAAGCTGAAGTGGAACCTGCAGCTCGCCTACGACGATCTGAAGACTTTCGCTGCGACGACGAACGTCAAGTTCAACCCCGTCAAGGACCTGCTGATCGAGCCGGAAGTGACCTACGTCAACTACGACGCCGTCAACAAGGATACCTGGGCTGGTATCCTCCGCTTCCAGCGCACCTTCTAATTCGGTTCGCCGAACAAGTTTGATAAATCTTCTGGTCAGACCTCCGATCGGAAGAGGAAAGGCCCGGTCTCCCAACCGGGCCTTTTGCTTTGGCCAGACGTCGAATAGTGCGCGGGTGCCTGTTGTTAAAACCCCGAGATGAAATGCCGGATCGCATCCGGAACATCGCCCAAATGTAAAATCGGAGCATGTCCTTGTCCTCTCGCGATCTTGATGGCCATTCCCGGATGGCGGCTTGCCATCTCGTCTGTTGTGGTCTGTGTCAGAAGCTTCGAATTCTCCCCGCGAATCACCATCAGTGGAATATCTTGAAACGCTTGGAATTGCGGCCAGAGGTCTGGAATCGGCGCCTCCAGGTCGAGTGCCTGCATCTGCGCTGCGATGGCGGGATCGTAATCGGCAATCGGCTTGCCGTCACGAAAGGCATAGATTGCCCGTGCCATGTCCTGCCAATCCTCCTCGTCAAGCGCGCCAAAGGCGCTGCCATGGTTCTCCCGAAGGATCTCGATCACCTCGTCCCAATTGGCGGGTTTCTTGTCCCGGTTGAGATAATCGCGGATATCCGCCAATCCGATCTTCTCAAGGACTGGACCGATATCGTTGAGAATCACCGCCTTGAGGATATCGGGCCGACTGGCCGCTAGCATATGAAGGACCAGGCCGCCGCGCGAGGTGCCGATGAAGATGGCCTGATGAATCCCGAGCGCAGCGCAAACCGCGAGGACATCTTGCCCTTCCACGATGAGATTGTAGTGAGATTTGTCCTCATCCCATTCGGATGCTCCGCGCCCGCGGGCATCGAGCGTGATCACTCTGCGCGGGGCTACCGGGTCCTGTGACAGAAGCAGCGCCAGTTGATGAAAGTCCCGCGAGTTTCGCGTCAAGCCGGGCAGACAGAAGACGGGTGTTCTGGCCTTCGTGGTCGTCTCGTCACCGGCATAGTCCCGCACATGGAGCTTCAGGCCATCTTCCGCTGCGATCGTTCTGACAAGAAAACCGCTTTCGTCGTCGCTGCTCATGCGTCATCCCTCGTGCTCTGGCTATCACGAGTGATGTAACGTCATTTTCTCAACCTTCACAACTGCGGTTGTTGGCTGAAGCATATCGCGTAAGGCCGGGCGGCGGCTTTGCGATAGTACTGGGGCTTAGCCGCGGCCGTCAACCAGATCGTGTACGATGTCGGTCTTCTGTCCCAGCCGCGCCTTGTAGACCTGATAGTTTTCCATCACGCGCTGCACGTAGTTGCGGGTCTCGGGGAAGGGGATGCGCTCGATCCAGTCGATCACATCGTCGAGCGATTTGCCGCGCGGGTCGCCATAGCGGCTGATCCATTCCGGCACCTTGTTCGGCCCTGCATTGTAAGCGATGAAGGTCAGAATGTAGGAGCCGCCGAAGGTGTCGATCTGCTCGCCGAGGTAATGAGCGCCAAGCGTGGCATTGTAGCCCGCATCCTGCGTCAGCTTGTCGGCTGAAAAGGCCATTCCGTGCCGGCCGGCAACCGCCTTTGCCGTCTTCGGCAGCAGCTGCAGCAGGCCTCGGGCATTGGCAGAGGAAACGGCGGCCGGATTGAAGGCGCTCTCCTGCCGGGCAATGGCATAGGCTAGCGCTTTGCCGGAGCCGGAAATATTCGCATTGTCCGGAATGACGCCGATCGGGAAGGCGAGTGCAGCGACGTCGATGCCGCGCCCATAGGCGATCTTGCCGATCTGGAGCGAAAGCTGGTGATTGCCGGAACGCTCCGCGCGGGCAGCCAGCATGGCGACTTCGCCGGGACTATCCAGCTGTTTCGCGAGCGCACGATAGAGCGCATCGGCACGCCATCCGTGCCCTGCGGCCTCAAGCCGCGAAATCGCCTGTACCGCCTCACGCCCCTGGAAGCGCTGGCGATCCGTAGCCGAGGGCGAGGGATAGGTGACGTTGAGGGTGCGGCGGCCAAGCTTCTCGGCGGCAAGCTGGCCGTAGAAGGTGCTCGGATAAGAGGCGGCCTTCGCGTAGAAATCGGCAGCCTTGCCCGGTCCGCCCGCTTCGGCGGCACGGCCGAGCCAATACCAGCCGCGCGATTGCGAGATCGGGCCGTTCGAGACCTGCAGGATCTTGCGGAAATGGGCTGACGCGTTTGCGCCGTCCTGCAGGCCGCGCAGAGCGTACCAGCCGGCATGGAACTCGGCCTCGCCGACATCCTGCGGGCTTTCTGCGACGCTGGCATCGACGACGCGGTAGGCGGCCTTGAACTCACCCTGATCCACCAGGCCGCGGCTGACGATGCGCTGCTCGGCCCACCATGCGCCGGGGCTGACAAGCACGCTGCGGTCTTTGGGCATTTGCGCCAGAAGATTGGCGGCATCGTCATATTTGTTCTGACGACGCAGGTTTTCGATCCGCATGAAGAGATAGGCGGGGTCCTTGCGCCATTGCGCGTCGATGGCTGCGATCAGCGCATCGGCCTTCGGCGAGCGATCATTGACCGCCGCCCACGCCTTATAGAGCGATTGCGCTTTGCCGAGGTCGCCGAAGCGTTTGGCCTGCGCGGTCCGGTCGCGGTAAAGCAGATAATCCATGCGCGCCTTGTGATCGGCAGGCGAAAGCAGACTGGGGAATTCCGCAAGGATCTTGTCTTCGAGAGGCTTGTCCAATGGCTCATCGCGCCAGATCTTGCGGATCAGCTTTCCGGCCTGTGCCGACGCGCCGCGTGCCATAAGAGCACGCGAGAGGATGATGCTGCCCTCCACGGTCTCCGGCTGCGAGCTGCCGAAGGCGGCAAGGACTTGATCCGTTGCCGGATTTTCTATGTAGAGCGCCCGCTCGGAATTGGCGCGCAGGCTGCCGAGGCCCGGCCAGCCTTGAAGCTCGCGGGCGGCGGCGGCAATCTCGCCGGAGGGAATGCCTGGTTGGCCCGAAGTCGCAATCGCCCAGGTCAGGATATGGCGATCGAGCGTGCCTTCACCCATGCCGTTGCGGATGGCAAGCGCCTGCATCGGGTTCTTGTTGGAAAGGGCGTCGAGGCCTGCCTTCAGGTCTCCGCTCACCGGCGCGATGGTGCCGCCACGCGGGATCGCGGCCGTGCTCATGGGGTCCGGCGCCATGGCGACATAGGCGTTGGCGCTCGTCGGTATCTGCTGGCCGGGAAGTTGCGAGGCAACCGCGCCCCAGGCGACCGCCAAGCCCACGGCGGTCCAGATCATGGCAGGTCTCTTCATCCGGCTACTCACAAAACAAACAGGCCCCTTCCATTTGCCAAATGCAATATTAACGAAACCTTACCGGTGGTCCGAATTTCAATCAATTATGATATCGGAAACTGCCCTTAACCATTCAAAGCGTGCTTGTCGCCGTCAAGCCGGCGCTTTATGGTGCGCGGATTCATAACCATGGATTGCGGCTGAAGCATGAATGCCGCGCCGCTAGGAGACTTGCATGTTCCAGGGATCCATTCCCGCTCTCGTTACGCCCTTTACTGACGCCGGCAAGGTGGACGAGGCATCCTTCGCCTCGCATGTGGATTGGCAGATAAAAGAGGGCAGCAAGGGACTGGTGCCCGTTGGAACGACGGGTGAATCGCCCACCCTCTCGCATGATGAACACAAGCGCGTCGTCGAGCTCTGCATCGAGATCGCCAACAAGCGCGTCCCGGTGATGGCGGGCGCTGGCTCGAACAACACGCGCGAGGCGATCGAGCTGGCGCAACATGCCGAAAAGGTCGGCGCCGATGCGGTGCTGGTCGTGACACCCTATTACAACAAACCGACGCAGAAGGGCCTCTACGCGCATTTCGCTGCGATCGCGGAAGCGGTGAAGTTGCCGATCTATATCTACAACATTCCCGGCCGCTCGGTGGTCGATATGACGCCGGAGACGATGGGCGCGCTCGCCAAGGCCTACGCCAATATCGTCGGTGTAAAGGATGCGACCGGCAAGATCGAACGCGTCTCCGAACAGCGCATCAGCTGCGGCCGCGATTTCCGCCAGCTTTCCGGTGAGGATGCGACGGCGCTCGGCTTCAATGCCCATGGCGGCGTCGGCTGCATCTCGGTCACCGCCAATGTCGCGCCGCGCCTTTGCGCCGAATTCCAGGCGGCCACACTTGGCGGTGACTATGCCAAGGCGCTCGAATATCAGGATCGCCTGATGCCTCTGCACAAGGCGATCTTCCTTGAACCCGGTCTCTGCGGCGCCAAGTACGGTCTTTCGCGTCTTGGCCGCATGAGCCGCAACGTGCGCTCGCCGCTCCTGTCGACCCTGGAGCCGGGCACTGAGGCAGCGATCGACGCGGCCATGCGCCATGCCGGCCTCCTGAACTAACGGCGTCACAGGCGCGCTGCCGAAACTCTGCGGGCCGCTCTCTTCACAAGGAGAGCGGTCTCGCTTATTTAGGGGACAGTTTAGGGGACAGGCGCGCGTTCGGCCGCTGCCGGAATGACGCAAGAAAAGAAGAAGAATCATGGCACCCAAAGGCAGCCAGCGTGTGGTGAAGAAGATTGTGGCAGAGAACCGCAAGGCACGCTTCAACTACGAGATCATCGATACCTATGAAGCAGGGCTCGTGCTGAAGGGCACCGAGGTCAAGTCGCTGCGCGAAGGCAAGGCGAATATTGCAGAGTCCTACGCTTCGGACGAGGATGGCGAGATCTGGCTGATCAACTCCTATCTGCCGGAATACCTGCAGGCGAACCGCTTCAATCACGAGCCGCGCCGCCGCCGCAAGCTGCTGCTTTCCAGCCGCGAAATCGGCCGGCTGCGCTCGGCCATCAATCGCGAAGGCATGACGCTCGTGCCGCTGAAAATCTACTTCAACGACAGCGGCCGCGCCAAGCTGGAACTGGCCCTCGCCAAGGGCAAGAAGCTGCATGACAAGCGCGAATCCGAGAAGGAGCGCGATTGGAACAGGCAGAAGAGCCGCCTGCTCAAGGACAATGGGTGAGGGTGAGGAGCGGTCGGGCAAAGCCCGAGCAATCGATCCAGCGAATCGTTTGCAGCGACGAACGCCCTGAGCCCTAGCGAAGGGCCGGCTGTCGCGGCAAATACGAAACGCTTCCCGGCGTCCACAACCATCCCTGCGCAACCACAGCTGCGCGTCAGTCGATTGCAGCGACGAACGCCCCTTCGGCAGGCATCATGATGCCCTAGCGAAGGGCCAACTGCCGCGGCAACAACAAACGCTTCCGCTGCGCGCAACTACTCTCCAGCGGCCAGCGAACCTGTCAGATGCAGCCAGTCCCAATTATTCTTCGTCATCCGAAGCGGCCGGTGTCGGTTCGGCGGGACGTTGTGGACGCTCGGAAGCCTCGCGGCCGATTTCGGCCTTCAGCGATACGAGATCGATGAAATGATCGGCCTGGCGGCGCAGATCGTCGGCGATCATCGGCGGCTGGGTCGCCATGGTCGAGATGACCGATACCTTGCGTCCGCGACGCTGGAGAGCTTCAACGAGGGTCGTGAAATCGCCGTCGCCGGAAAAGATCACCAGATGATCGACGGTTTCGGACTGCTCCATGGCGTCAATCGCCAGCTCGATGTCCATATTGCCCTTGATCTTTCGGCGTCCCATGGAATCGGTGAATTCCTTGGCCGGCTTGGTAATCACCTTGTAGCCGTTGTAATCGAGCCAATCGATCAGCGGCCGGATGGAGGAATATTCCTGGTCTTCGATGAGGGCGGTGTAATAATAGGCGCGCAGCAGATAGCCGCGTTTCTGAAATGCTTTCAGGAGCTTCCGGTAGTCGATATCGAAGCCGAGGCTCTTGGATGCAGCGTAGAGATTGGCGCCGTCTATAAAGAGTGCAATTTTTTCGCGTGGGTCAAACATCTCTTACATATCCACTGTTATAAAAACGTAATCACTTCATTCAAACACAAGCTAAAACAATGCCTTGTAGGGCGTTGCAGAATAATTCGTATTACTTTATGAATTATTCATATAACCCAGATTTAGGGCACGCAATGCGATATTCCAAGCAATCCAAGGTAGAAATCGTTGTTTGTCTGGGGGAATTTTAGCACTTTCCGGAAGGGTGCAAAGGCGCTGAAACAGGAAAAACTTGAATTTGCCATCGTTTGCTTGTATCGGCGTGCTACTCCGAGACATGATGACGACATCACGACCGCAAAGGACAGGCAATGGCCCGTGTCACAGTAGAAGATTGCATTGATAAAGTAGAGAACCGGTTCGAGCTCGTGCTGCTCGCCAGCCATCGCGCCCGCCTGATTTCGCAGGGCTCGTCGATCACCATCGATCGCGACAACGACAAGAACCCGGTTGTTGCTCTGCGCGAAATCGCCGACGAGACGCTGTCGCCGGACGATCTCAAGGAAGATCTCATCCATTCGCTGCAGAAGCATGTCGAAGTGGATGAGCCTGAGCCCGATCCCGCAAGCCTGCTCGCCGCCGGCGCTTCCGCCTCCAGCGACGAGGAGGAAGATCTGCCGGAAACTGTTACGTTCGATCAGATGTCGGAAGAAGAGCTTCTGGCCGGTATCGAAGGTCTGGTTCCGCCGGAAAAAAGCGACGATTACTGATCGTCGATCTTGATGCTCCGGGCAGGAGCGATATGATGGGAAAATGCGTGCGCCGGTCATATGACTGGCGCGCTTTTGTTTTTGCTGGAGTAGCTTTGGAATGATGCGGCAATACGAGCTTGTTGAGCGCGTGCAGAAATACAAGCCCGATGCCAACGAAGCTCTCCTCAACAAAGCCTATGTTTATGCGATGCAGAAGCATGGCCAGCAGAAACGTGCCAGCGGCGACCCCTATATTTCCCATCCTCTCGAAGTTGCTGCGATCCTGACGGATATGCGCCTGGATGAATCGACCATCGCAGTCGCTCTTCTCCACGACACGATCGAGGATACGACGGCGACGCGCGCCGAAATCGACGAGATGTTCGGCGAAGACATCGGTCGCCTGGTCGAGGGCCTGACGAAGATCAAGAAGCTGGATCTCGTCACCAAGAAGGCCAAGCAGGCTGAAAACCTGCGCAAACTGCTGCTTGCCATTTCCGACGATGTGCGCGTGCTTCTGGTGAAGCTTGCCGACCGCCTGCACAATATGCGCACGCTCGATCACATGTCGCCGGAAAAGCGCGCGCGCATTTCCGAGGAGACGATGGAAATCTATGCGCCGCTTGCCGGCCGCATGGGTATGCAGGACATGCGCGAGGAGCTGGAGGAGCTTTCCTTCCGCCATATCAATCCCGAAGCGCATGATACCGTCACCAAGCGCCTTGAGGAACTGTCGCGCCGTAACGAGGGCCTGGTCAAGAAGATCGAGACCGAGCTGCGCGATCTGCTTGTCGCCAATGGCCTTGCCAACGCCATGGTCAAGGGCCGGCTGAAAAAGCCCTATTCGGTCTTTCGCAAGATGCAGTCGAAGTCGCTCTCCTTCGAGCAGCTCTCCGATGTCTACGGCTTCCGCCTTCTGGTCGACGATATTCCCTCCTGCTATCGGGCGCTCGGCATCGTCCATACCCGCTGGCGCGTCGTTCCCGGCCGCTTCAAGGATTATATCTCGACGCCTAAGCAGAATGATTACCGCTCGCTGCACACGACGATCGTCGGCCCTTCGAGCCAGCGCATCGAACTGCAGATCCGCACCAAGCGCATGCATGAGATCGCCGAATTCGGCATTGCCGCCCACACGCTTTATAAGGATGGCGCCAACACCAATGGCGATAGCGAGCTCCTGTCGAGGGAAAGCAACGCCTATTCCTGGCTGCGCCATACGATCGAGGCGTTGGCCGAGGGCGACAGCCCTGAAGAATTTCTAGAGCACACGAAGCTCGAACTGTTCCAGGACCAGGTCTTCTGTTTCACGCCCAAGGGCAAGCTGATCGCCCTGCCGCGCGGCGCGACGCCGATCGACTTTGCCTATGCCGTCCATACCAATATCGGTGACACCACGGTCGGCGCCAAGATCAACGGCCGCATCATGCCGCTCGTCACGCGGCTGAACAATGGCGATGAGGTCGAGATCATCCGCTCGGGCGTGCAGGTGCCGCCGGCCGCCTGGGAAGAGATCGTGGTCACCGGCAAGGCGCGCGCCGCTATTCGCCGCGCCACCCGCCTTGCCATCCGCAAGCAATATGCCGGCCTAGGCCATCGCATTCTGGAGCGCACCTTCGAGCGCGCCGGCAAGGTCTTCTCGCGCGATGCCCTGAAGCCGGCCCTGCATCGCCTCGGCCAGAAGGACGTCGAGGACGCGATCGCCGCCGTCGGGCGAGGGGAGATGTCGTCGCTTGATGTCTTGCGCGCCGTCTATCCCGATCATCAGGACGAACGCGTGACCGTGAAGCCCGCCGGCGACGAGGGCTGGTTCAACGTTCGCAGCGCCTCCGGCATGATCTTCAAGATCCCCGGCAAGAACAAGGCCGAGGTTTCCGACGGCGCCGATCTCGATGCGCCGCCGATCCGCGGCATCTCTTCGAATGTCGAGGTGCATTTCGCGCCGACCGGTGCCGTCCCCGGCGACCGCATCGTCGGCATCATGGAAAAAGGCAAGGGCATCACCATATATCCGATCCAGTCGCCTGTCCTGCAGCGGTTCGATGACGAGCCGGAGCGCTGGATCGATGTGCGCTGGGATCTGGACGAGGCCAACAAGTCCCGCTTTGCCGCCCGCATCCTGATCAATGCCCTCAATGAGCCGGGAACCCTGGCGAAGGTGGCGCAAACCGTGGCGGATGTGGACGTCAATATTCGCGTGCTCAACACCGTTCGGGTTGCAGCCGATTTCACCGAAATGGCCCTCGACGTCGAAGTTTGGGATCTGCGCCAGCTCAATCAGCTTCTGGTGCAGCTCAAGGAACTCGACTGTATCGCCACCGTAAAGCGCCTCTACGAATGAGATCTACCGGGATTGCTGCCGATCCGAGGCAGGCTGCATATTTTGTGATCATTTTATGACCAAATTCGAGCGCCCTTTTGGATAGATATGCATTGAGCGCATGGCTGTGTATATTTTAGAGCGGTGGTAATTAACCTTTGTCGGGCCTATCTTCTGATCATCGAAGAAACGAAACTGAGATGAGAGAAGACAATGTTTAGCCCGATCAAGAAAATCGCCCGTGCTCTGCGTGTTCCGAGTGTTGAAGAACGCGAAATGGCTTACCTGAATGGTTCGCATGACCGTTTTGACCTTGAGTATCGTCAGCGTCAGGTCGACCGCGGTCTGTTCCGCACGCGTTAATCGCTGTTAATACTTGAAAGACCAGAAGGGGCGCGTCGTTGTTGCGCCCTTGGAGCATCCCGATCTTGCGGGATTGCTTCCTGCAAATGAAGAGAACGTCCATTTTCTGCGCGCCGCGCAGAGGATGTTCCCAAAAAGAGCCGCACTTTCGGTTCTTAATCAGTGCATGATACGTTCGGCCGCTCTTGTCACGACGGCCTCCATTGCACTAGATAAGCCGCATGCTGTTTCGTCGCCGAAAACCACTGACATTCAAGGAAAAACTGCGGGAACACCTTTGGCCCCGCAAGGGTTTCGTCCGTTCGTTCCAATATTTCGGTAAGCGCCTCGTTCGCCTCGCCGCCTCGCCGCATTCGGTCGCGGCCGGCTTTGCGGCGGGCATTGTCGTGTCCTGGACGCCGTTCATCGGTGTACATTTCGTCATGGCGATCATCATAGCCTATCTCGTCGGCGGCAATGTCATTGCCTCCGCGCTCGGCTGTCTGGCTGCCGGCAATCCGATTACCTACCCCTTCATCTGGGCTTTGACCTGGGAAATCGGTCATCTGATCCTGGCGCGTGACAGTGGTGGCCAGGGCGGCAGCATCGATCTGCCGGCGCTGTGGCACAAGGGTGATCTCACGCAAATCTGGGACCCGGTTTTGAAGCCGATGCTGATCGGCGGCATTCCGCCCGCCATCGTGACGGGTGTGATCGTCTATGCGCTTACCTATTATGGTGTGAAGACCTTCAAGACGCGCCGCAAGGAGCGTTTGATGGAACGTGCGCGCGAGCGGCTCGCGCTCGCCGAAAACGCATCGAGCGTCTGACGTGCCTGACCTTGTCCGGGCCGCCAGGAGGGCCTTCCCATGATTATCGGCATAGGCAGCGACCTTATCGACATCCGCCGGGTCGAGAAGACGATCGAACGTTTCGGCGCCCGGTTCACCGAGCGCTGCTTTACCGATATTGAGCGCGCCAAGTCCGAGCGCCGCAAGAACAAGGCGGCCTCCTATGCCAAGCGTTTTGCTGCCAAGGAAGCTTGCTCCAAGGCTTTGGGCACGGGGTTGGCGCAGGGTGTTTTCTGGCGCGACATGGGGGTCGTCAATCTGCCAAGCGGTAAGCCGACGATGCAATTGACCGGCGGTGCCGCCGAAAGAGTGGCGGCCATGCTGCCACCAAATCATCGCGCCGCCATTCATTTGACTATAACGGATGATTTTCCTCTTGCTCAGGCTTTTGTGATCATCGAAGCGCTGCCGATGGATGCCTGAATCACGACTGTATGTCGCTTTTGGCAACCGCGCCATTGCCGCGATGATGTGAAGCGAGTAGACAGTGCCTGAATGCAAGTGCGCCGGTGGGGTGCGAAAAAGGAATAAGACTGCGTGTCCGAGAAAGCCGTAAAACAGCAGAACGCCCTGTGGGAGAACATCAAGGTCATCGTACAGGCGCTCGTCCTGGCCATGATCATCCGCACGTTTCTCTTTCAGCCATTCACCATCCCGTCAGGCTCAATGATGCCGACGCTTCTTGTCGGCGATTACATCTTCGTCAACAAGTTCGCCTACGGCTATTCCAAGTATTCAATGCCGTTCTCGCCGGATCTGTTCAGCGGCCGCATCCTGGGCAGCGAACCGAAGCGTGGCGACGTCGTGGTTTTCCGCTTCCCGCCCAATCCGGATGTCGACTACATCAAGCGCGTGATCGGTCTGCCGGGCGACCGCATCCAGGTGAAGAGTGATATCCTCTACATCAACGGTCAGGCCGTTCCGCGCGAGCCGCATGGCACCTTCTCCTCGGACTACAGTCAGGAGCCGGGCGACAACATCGCCGTCTACAGCGAGCGCCTGCCTGATACCGGCAAGGTCTATGACACGCTGGATCTTTCGCCGAATTCGCGTGGCGACAATACCCAGGAATATGTCGTTCCGCCGGGCCATTACTTCATGATGGGCGACAATCGCGACAATTCCGACGATAGCCGTTTCGATGTCGGCTATGTCCCTGCCGAGAACCTGATCGGCCGCGCCAGCATCATCTTCTTCTCGCTGGGCCACGACACCTCGTTTCGCGAAGTCTGGAAATGGCCGACCAACATGCGTTGGGACCGTATTTTCAAGGTTGTCGAATGACGAAGGCGCAGACGCTCTCCCAGGCGGATCGTGCCAAGCTTGAGGTCGTTATAGGCCATGAATTCGCCGAAAAGGAGCGTCTCGACCGCGCGCTGACCCATGCCAGCGCGCGGACGCACAAGACGGGCAACTATGAACGGCTGGAATTTCTCGGCGACCGTGTTCTCGGCTTGTGCATTGCAGAATTGCTTTTCAAGACCTTCGGCGCGGCGACGGAAGGCGAGCTTTCGGTACGTCTCAACCAGCTGGTGAGTGCAGAGACCTGCGCTGAAGTTGCCGATGAGATGGAGTTGCATCTTTACATCCGCACTGGCGCCGACGTGAAGAAGCTCACGGGCAAGCGCATGCTCAACGTGCGCGCCGATGTCGTCGAAAGCCTGATTGCCGCGCTTTATCTGGATGGCGGCCTTGAAGTCGCCCGCGCGTTCATCCTGCGTTTCTGGGAGCGCCGGGCTATTCGGCCGGAAGGCGCAAGGCGCGATGCAAAGACGGAATTGCAGGAATGGGCGCATGCGAAATTTGGCGTCACTCCGGTCTATAGGGTTGATGATCGCAGCGGACCGGATCATGATCCGCGCTTCACGGTGACCGTGGAAGTCAAGGGTACAGCGCCCGAAACGGGAATAGAGCGCTCCAAACGTGCGGCCGAACAGATGGCGGCGACACGGATCCTGGAGCGCGAAGGTGTATGGCAGCCTCAGTTGACTGAGAAGTGACTGCCGGGGAATAGTGAAAATGAGCAATCAGCAGGACACCTCAGCCGAAGACGGCGCGGCTGAACATATCGGTCCGACGCATTCGGGCTTCGTCGCCCTTATCGGCCCCACCAATGCCGGCAAGTCTACGCTGGTCAACCGGCTTGTGGGCGCCAAGGTTTCGATCGTCAGCCACAAGGTGCAGACGACACGCGCCATCGTCCGCGGCATTGCCATTCACAACAATGCGCAGATCGTCTTCATGGACACGCCCGGCATCTTCAAGCCGCGCCGCCGGCTGGATCGCGCCATGGTGACGTCTGCCTGGGGCGGAGCCAAGGATGCCGACCTCATCATGCTGTTGATCGACAGCGAGCGCGGCTTGCGCGGCGATGCCGAGGCCATTCTGGAAGGCTTGAAGGACGTTTCCCAGCCGAAGATCCTGGTTTTGAACAAGATCGACCGCGTCCGCCGCGAGGATCTGCTGGCACTTGCCGCCGCCGCCAACGAGAAGATCGCCTTCGAGCAGACCTTCATGATCTCGGCGGAGAACGGCTCCGGCTGCGACGACGTGATGGATTATCTAGCAAAGACCTTGCCGGAAGGCCCCTGGTACTATCCCGAGGATCAGATTTCGGACCTGCCGATGCGCCAGCTCGCCGCCGAAATTACCCGGGAAAAGCTGTTCCTGCGCCTGCACCAGGAGCTTCCCTATTCCTCGCATGTCGAGACCGAGAAATGGGAGGAGCGCAAGGATGGCTCGGTGCGCATCGAACAGGTGATCTATGTCGAGCGGGAGAGCCAGAAGAAGATCGCGCTCGGCAAGGGCGGCGAGACGATCAAGGCGATCTCGACCGCGTCGCGCAAGGAACTCTCCGAAATTCTGGAACAGCCCGTGCACCTCTTCCTCTTCATCAAGGTCCGCGAAAACTGGGGAGACGATCCCGAGCGTTTCCGGGAGATGGGGCTCGATTTCCCGCATTGATGGAACTTTGCTTCCCTGAGCGCTTTATATTGCAGCGGTTTATCGGGCATGTCGCTTTGCCGCTGCAACTGAGGGGAGCATTTCATGACGAAGGCAGCTGCGACTGTGCATGGACAACGCACGCCCTGCCAGCAATGTCCACTAAGATCCCTGCCGCATTTCCGAGAATTCGAGCGCGACGAGCTGAATTTCATCAGCGGTTTCAAGAAGGGCGAACTTCTCGTCGACGCCGGTGCCACGATCTTTCTTGAAGGCGCGCATAGCGCCCACCTTTTCACCATCCTCTCCGGCTGGGGCTTCCGCTACAAGACGCTGGAGGATGGGCGCCGCCAGATTCTGAACTATGTGATGCCCGGCGACCTCATCGGATTGCAAGGTTCGATCATGGGCGAGATGCAGCACTCGACGGAGGCGCTTTCGCCGATATCGCTTTGCGTCTTCGAGCGCACGGAATTGATGGCGCTCTACAATTCCCATCCTTCGCTGGCCTATGATCTGACCTGGATCGCATCGCGAGAGGAGCGGATACTGGATGAACATCTTCTAAGCATAGGTCGCCGCTCCGCGCTGGAGCGTGCAGCCTATCTGATCGCGTATCTGCATCAGCGTGCCCGCGCACTCCGCTTGTTCAATGGCAGCAAGACCATCCCCATCCGGCAGCAGCACGTCGCCGACACGCTTGGTCTTTCGGTGGTTCATACCAACAAGACATTGAAAAAGTTGGCGGCGCGGAAGCTGCTGCTCTGGAACGAGCGAGGCTGTGAGGTTTTGGACAGCGAAGGCCTTGCTGAGCTCGCTGGTTGGGACGGCCTTGATTCGGTCAGGCGCCCCTTCATTTGAGGGCAGCCTTTTGCACAAACGACATGTCTTTTTTAAATGCTGACGACAACTGTATCAGCATAGATTATTGTTATCGTCACTTTTCGACCAGTTTCACCTTTTACTAACCGCGGCGGCAAAAGCGATTGGAGCATGGTGACGAGCCCATAGTCCCGCAGTGCAAAAAGTGCGAAGCGGATTGGAGGCGAAGTCATGTCACAAGAGACTGAGCCAAAACGGATGGGCAAAGCCATCCATTCAAGACGGGCCGATGATTGGCGCCGGAGGGATAGATGCGGGACTTTTTACGGGGTGCGCCAATTGGCGCGTACGTGCAAGGATGGCGCTGATATGACGTTTCAGCGCGTCCTTATACTAGAAGATAATCTTATCATTGCCATGGAGGCGGAGGAAATTCTTCACCTCGTCGGAATTCAACAAATTGAGATTGCTTCGAATCTGGAGCAGGCGGTCAACGCCATTCATTCGGAACATTATGATTTTGCAATGCTCGACGTGAATCTTGGGGAGTCGACCAGTTTCGGCTTTGCCCGATTGCTGATGGAGCGCGGCATTTCCTTCGGCTTCGTCAGCGGCTATTCCGATACGCTCGATTTTCCGGCAGATCTGCGGCATGTGCCGCTTTTGAACAAGCCTTTCGACGAGCAATCCATGCGCCTCTTCGTCGAGACGCTGGCCGGCAGTTCCCCGCTCGCCATGTGACAGCGGCAGTCATTTGTCCTAAACTCGAATCGCAGAAATCTTTCGGGGCAACCGGCCGATGCAATGGCAGGACCATGCGATCATTCTGGGCGTCAAACGTCTCGGCGAGACCAGCGTCGTCGCCGAGGTGATGACGCGTACCCGCGGTCGCCATATGGGATTGGTACGATCCGGCCGCTCGCGCGCCATGCAGCCGGTGCTGCAGGCCGGCAATCTCGTCGAAGTCACCTGGCGGGCAAGACTGCATGAGCATCTCGGCGAATTTCGCATGGAGCCGGTGACACTGAGGGCTGCGCGGCTGATGGAGACAGCGACCGCTGTCTATGGCGTGCAGGCGATGGCCGCTTTGCTGCGGCTGCTGCCGGAGCGCGATCCGCACCCGCACCTCTACGATGCCCTCGATGTCATCCTTGAAAACCTGCAGAATCCCGCCGACGCCGGCGAACTCTTCGTGCGCTTCGAGCTTGCCGTCTTGAATGATCTTGGTTTCGGCCTCGATTTGACGGAATGCGCGGCAACTGGCGTGCGTGAGGATCTGGCTTTCGTTTCGCCGAAGTCCGGGCGTGCCGTCTGCCGGGCAGCCGGCATGCCCTGGGCGGACAAGATGTTGGCATTGCCGCCGTTTCTGGCGACAGGGGCCATGATCGCCGCAGATAGGGAAAGCCTTTCCGCCGCTTTCCGTCTCACTGGCTTCTTTCTGCATCGACACGTCTACGAACCGCGCGGCATAGAGATCGCCGCGGCGCGCGACGGCTTTATGCAAGCCGCACTGAAGGCGGTTGCCGTCGCTTCGCTGAACGAGGGCATGGTATCCCCGGGCCTTGTCGTCAAAGGCTGAGCAGTAAAAGGCCTGCACAGAGGGTCAGTTTTAGCGCCGCTTGAGTGCCCAGCCTTCGGGCCGTTCCTCGAGCACCGTCACCGTATCGCCGATCTTCACAGCGCCTTCGCCACGCGGCACGGCATTCCAGCCGAAGAGCGGGCCGGGCACGCGCCGGTCGGCGGACATGCGGATACGGCCCATGGCGGGCATCGGATTCGGCACGTCGCGCGAACCGGTCTGCTGATCCTGCGTCGTCATGATGCAGCGCGAGCAGGGCTTGACGAGATCGAGACGGATGCCGCCGATTTCGATGGCGGCCCAGCGATCCTCCGGCCATTCCTCGTCGATATCGATGACGATGTTGGGGCGGAAGCGCTCCATGCCGACTGCGCCTTCGCCGTGCGCGGCAAGATTGGCGTTGAGCGCCTTCAGCGAGCCGGTGGTGGTGACCAGAATCTGGTAGCCATCGGAAAACGTAACAGGCGTATCCTCGCCGGCCCATTCCGGGTTGGCGATGCGCTTCGCGAGCCTGTCGAAGAACACCATCCTGACCTCGCGATCCAGCCAGGCCGACAGGGCCTTGTTGGTTTCTTCATCCGCGACGGAGGCGTTGACGGCTGATTTCCAGACGATGATATCCATGCGGTTGTCGGGGTGTGGCGGCGGCACGATGATGTCAGCCTTGCCCTCCATCTTCAGACGCAGATAGGAAGGCGCAGGCTGGATATCGATCCGGGCCAGTGCCTGCAATTCGCGCTGGGTGATGAAGTTGCCCGAGGGATCGACCAGCATGGCGCGGCGGTCGTCCGCGAGACCGAAGGCATCGATGGCTGCCGACGGAATGGCGATGCCGCGGGCGCTCTTGAGGGGATAGATGAAAAGATCGCTGACGCGCATGGGTGGCCCTCAGATTTCGTCGATGAACATTGCCAGCACGGTCTTCAGCCGGTCATGCCGCGCTTCGGCAAACCTGGCCCCCGTCTCGGTCTGGAATCCATCCGCAAGTTTGAACAGCTTTGTCTCGAAATGGTCAATGGCGAAGCGCTTGTCGTCAAGCGGCCGCTCTGTCGCAAGCGGATCGAACGGGTCGTAAAGGCCGGAACCGAGACGGCCTGCAATGTAGAAGCAACGTGCCGCACCGATCATGCCGATGGCATCCAGCCGGTCGGCATCCTGCAGGATCTTCGCTTCGAGCGTTTCCGGCTGCAGGTTGGCGGAGAAACTATGCGTGGTGATCGCATGCGCGGCAGCCGCAATATCCTCTTTCGCCCAACCGAGCTGTCGCAGAATGCCCGAAGCTTTCTCGGCTGCGAGCCGCGAGGCCTGCGCGCGATGCGGCGAATTTTTTTCGACTGCAACGCAATCGTGCAGCAGCACGGCCGCGGCGAGAATACGGGCATTGCCGCCTTCTTCGGCCTGGATGGCCATGGCATTGCGGAAGACGCGCAGGATATGGGCAATATCGTGCGAACCGTCATCGCCATCCGCGGCGTGGGGGATGAGATCCGCAGCCAGTGCTTCGAAGGGGGCGAAAGCCCGCGCCATCTTGTCGGTATTCATGGTCGCACTTGCTCCGGGATGATCAGTCGGCAGGTTCTTTCCTCCTACCGGGCGAATGGATTCGCCGCAATCACTCCGTCGCTTTCTTGCGCGTCAGGATTCTCTGGTAGAACAGGCCGATACCGATCAAGACAGCGCCGAGGCCGATGAAGGATAGCGCCCGGAGAAAGCCTTCAAGGTTCGCCATGTCGATCAGGAAGGCCTTGACGACGGCGATGAAGACCAGCACCGCCGAGGCGATGCGCAGGCTCCGGGCCTTGAGGCGGGTCCCGAGCCCGAGAAGCGCGATGCCGATCAGCAGCCAGACGACGGAATAGGAATAGAGTTCGCCCTGGATGAAACCGTTCCAGAAGGGAATGTACTCGCCCTGCCAGAAGCGTCGCACCGACAGGGTCGCCCATGCGAAGGCCATGACGGCCGCCGCGACCGCCAGCATGCCAACATAGGGTAGGGGACGACGATTGCGGGCAAAGAGCGCCAGGCCGGCATAAGCGATGGCTGGGAGGAGATAGGCGAGCAGCAGCAGGTTGAAGAGCGGGATGCCACCTGTGCTCTCACCCGTCATGAACGGGTTCAGCCCCAGCAGATGCAGGGTCAGGATCATGAAGACCGAAATGACGCCGAGCGCCATGCCGCCATAGCGGAAGACAGGGCTTGCGGCGCTGAGGTCGAGCGCCATCAGCGTCGCCGAAGCACCGATCGCCAGCAGCGTGTAGATCGACTGTTCGCCGAGCGTCGGAACCGCATCGTTCAGGACGCCGCCATTCATGGCATGACGCACGAGGATAGCGATCGTCAGCAGCACGAGGAAGCAGGCGAGCGCCTGTAAGGCGTTGCGCAGGCGCTGGCTCGGCGAAAGACGTGTGATAAAGGCAGCTAGGACGGCAAGGGCGGCCGGAATGCCGTAGCCGGCAAGCAGCATATTGAAGACCGGCGTCGTGCTGAGTTCCGAGGGATCGACGATCGTCGGCTGCCAGGCGATGCGCCCCATGGCGATGACCAGCGCAGCAACCATGGTCCATGGCAGAACGGGCCAGTTGCGCAGCCGTTCCGCCAGCAGGTAGACGATGCCGAGAATCGGCAGCAGGATCGTCGCGGTGGCATGATGCGCAAGCGTGTGCAGGGCGAAGACTGCGGCGGCAAAAGAGCCGGCCGCCAGGATATTCGTCGGCAGCTTCAACGCTTCTCCGTCTCGGCGATCCTGCCATTCCGCAAGCCCGACGAGAACTAGGGCCAGTCCGATGCCGTAAAGCCCATGCAGCCAGTCGAGCGTCCAGTTGCCGAAGTTGGCGAAGCTGATCGTCGCGATCGCCAGCGGCGTAACGACCATGACGAGGCTCCAAAGTGCGGCATAGGATTTCTCCGCCTGGGCGAAGCGCCTGAGGAAAAAGGCGCCGATCAGTACGAAGAGGGCGCCGAGGCCGAGCACTTCATAGAGCACCGTGCTCTGCAGACCGGCAGTTCCGTCCGTACCCGTGGATTCGATCCCGGCGATCCAGTTGGCCAGAATGCCGGACGCGCCGATGACGGCGACAAGTGCCGACAGGACCGTTGCCCAGGCTGCATGCAGGCGGCCGGCACCGAAGGCCGCTACCGCCGCAACGATCGCCGCAAACATGAATGTGGCGTCGACAATGGGATATCCATATCGAAGGCTGTAGCTGACGATGCAGAGCGATACCGTAAGCGCGCCAATCGCCGCCGTCAGCGTCATGCCGAGCGGCGGACGGGCGAGAAACGCCGCCCATCCCATGCCGGCACTCAATTGCTGAGGCACATCATCGGCGGGCGCCGTTGCGCTGTCTTCCTTTGCTGCCTCGGAGATCGGATAGCGCCCCGGCCAGAGGAAGATGGTGCCGCCGATCATCGCAAGCATAGCAAGCGTAACCGGCGTCAGATCGACGGTGGGGCTGAAGGTGATGTAGAGCAGAGGCCAGAGGCTCAGCAGCCCATTTGCTAGGGATGGCGCGATCAGCCAGCGGCGCAGGCGGGATGCCAATAGGGTCGCAAGCCAGGTCAGAACGAGATAGCTGAAGAGTGTCCAAGGGCGTGGCGCAGTCGATGCGATCAGGGCAGGGGTTGCCATTGATGCCAGCAGACCAAGGCCGGCAAGCGCCTGCCCATGCAACAGCGATAGTCCGAGCGTCGCGAGCGAGATCAGTGCGAGAAGAATGAAGGCGGTCGTGGGGCCGATGAATTCGTAAATGGCATGCGCGGCATAGGTCGCGCCGAACAGGGCAACGACGCCAGCCGCCGTCAAGACGCCAGGGATCATCGCATTCTGGAAGGCATTGTTCAGAACCGGTGCGGCGCGGCGGCGGATCACTTCACCCGCGGTAATCAGGACGAGACCGAAGAGCGCCGCAAGAACAAGCCGGACGCCGGGGCTGAGAAGACCGCTCTCGATCGAATATTTGACCATGAAGACGCCGCCGAGCGCCAGCGCGATGCCGCCGACCCAGACGGCCCAGCGTGCACCGATCGTGCTCTCCAGGCTTTCCTTCGTCTGCACGGATGTCTGGCCGGCAAGAAGCATGGTCTCTTCCTCGACCACATCCGCGACATTGTTTGCGGCGAGGGCCGCTTGCTCGGTATCGGGCGCGGAGGTGTCTTCGATCACCGCTTTCGGCTCTTCTTCGACAGGCTGTCCAGCAGCAAGAGCCATCGAATCCGTCGCAGGAATCGATTCGCCCGTTTCCGCTGTCTGCACCTTGCCCGCGAGAGCATTTTGCAGCTCCTGAACGCGCGCTTCCAGCTGTCTTATCCTTAGGTTGTGGCCTCGCAGTACCAGGATACCGACGACCAGGATGACGAGCGGTAACAATTCCATCATGTCTTCTCCATGGGCGATCCGCCGTAGCATATACGAAACCGCTCGCCGGGTAAGATTAGATAGTCAGATTCCCCTATGATTCCAGTGGATTATGCCGGACTACCTTATAACGGATCGCGAAGGGAACATTAGGAAATTCAGATTTACCGCTTGGGAACTATGGTTAATACTCATTAACAATTTGTCTTTACCGGCAGCGCGAAGCAGCTTAATAACGGCTCATAGTCCAACTCTGAATGTATTGCGTACAAACGACGTCGCATGAGGCGGCTCCTACCTTAGGAGGTTTGTATGTCCCATGTTTCTTCCGTATCCAACAGCTCCTACCCGTATCGTGGCACGCTTTCGCGCCTCGATTCGAACGGCGATGGTCTTTTGAGCCAAGAGGAGCGCGCGGTGGACGAGCGCCCCGGCATTCTCGAGGCCAGTAATACCGACGCTGCTGCCAATGGTTCGAATGGTGCACTGAGCGGCTTCATTGCCAAGCTCATGCAATTGCCGGGCGCCGATATCGCTTCCACGGCCAAGTCACCGGAATCCAATGTCAATTTCGACCTGGATCTGCTGTCGCCGATGGATGCCTATAACAGCACATACGGCCAATATGACGTCGACAGTATAGCGGCCTGACAAGCACTTTCGTCTGATGCAAGGCGACCTGCCGTAATGCCGGCAAGTCGCCTTATCATTTTGATTAGGGTCATTTTTTCCATTCACCGGAACCCTCATGCCTGCCACGCGTTGGGCAATTGCCACGCAGAACAGGGAGGGTGTTCCATGAAGCGGATGACGATCGTTGCAATTCTTGCCCTTGCCGCAGCCGCGCCCGCGGCAGCGCAAACCCAAAGTCAAAACACCGCCACTGCTGATTTCGTCGGTCTCGACGGTAAACAAGCCGGCCGGGCGACCTTGACTGAGGGCAAAAAGGGCGTGCTGATCGAGATGGAAGTGTCCGGCATGCCGGCCAATCGCTGGGTCGCCTTCCACATCCATGAAAATAGCCGTTGCGACCATGCGCACGGCTTCGAGTCCGCTGGTGGTCATTTCAACCCAACCAAGGCGGAACACGGCTTTCTGGCCGCCAACGGTCCGCATGCCGGCGATATGCCCAACCAGTATGTCGATCAGGATGGCAAACTGCGTGCCCAGGTCTTCAATGGCATGGTATCGCTGAACGGGAAAAACGGCATCCGCGGCCGCACGCTGATGATCCATGCCGACTCGGATGATTACCGCAGTCAGCCCGTCGGCGGCGCCGGCAAGCGCCTGGCATGTGCCGTCATCCAATAGGAAGCGGGTCCTTAAGCAAGCGAAGATGATTCGTGCCACTGAAGCGGCGGATGCCAAGCAGCGGTTGTTTCTGCTGCGTAGGCGCCCACCGGCGATATGATTCGGTGTCTGTCAATTATGGTTAATGGTGAATTAACACCAATCTTCAACCGGCAGGGCAAACAGACCTATCCTATCTGCAGATGATTAAGCGTGCCGGGGTCTATCAAACACGCGATGGCATTTGCCGTAGGAGATTTGGATGAGCGGGGTTTCTTCAATTGGAAGCAGCATGACAGCTGCCTCGTACAGTCCCTTGGATAAGAATCAGGACGGCGTCGTGGATGCTCAGGAGCTGGAGGAGGCGGCGCAGTCCGGCCTTCTGTCGGCGAGCATGCTCAACGATGAGGATAGCAACAGCAGCAGCGATCCCAGCGCGACGGATGTCTTTTCCGGCAATCTGGCCTCGATGCTGTTGCAGATGCAGCAGAACAGCCAGTCAAGCGGTTCCACGTCGGCCGACGGCTCTTCCGGCGAATCGCCCATGGACCAGCTGTTTGCCAGCCTGGACACCGATAAGGACGGCAAAGTCTCGCAGGACGAGTTCGTCGCTGGCCGTCCGAAGGATATGAGCGAGAGCGATGCTGAAAACCTGTTCAAGAGCCTGGATACGCAAAACGCCGGCTCCCTGACTAAGGATCAATTCGCCGAGGGTCTCGATGCCCTGAAATCGTCGGATGTCGCAGCCGCCGATATGCTGTCGCTGGAGCCCGATACGAGCGACAGCAGTCCAACGGATGCCGCGACACTTGCCAAGGATCAGGCGCTGGACGTCTTGTTGAACGACATGCAGGATCCGTCGTCGCTTTACCAGAATACTTATGGTCAGTATGACCCGGATCAAACGGATGTCGTCGCCGCGTGATCGCGGTTGTTCATTGCTGTGAAGCGAGCGGAGATTGCGAAACGCGGTCTCCGCTTTTTAAGCGCCGGTGCTCGAGTCGGCCAAGGGCAGCATGAAAGGTGCATTTCCGTCAGCATCTGCGCCACGGCCGATCTCTTTGACTGCAGCAACCAGCCGCCCCCGGCGTCCAAGCATGTCGTCGCCGATGGCAACGAGCCGGGCATTCGGCGTGACGAATGGCGAGCTCGCGCGCAGGCGGCGGACCAGCACAAGGTCGTTCTCCTCCGGGTGAACGGCCAAAGCTGCAATCAGTGCCGCCGCCGGCGAGCGTGAAATACCCATCCAGCAATGGATGAGCAAAGGTGCGCCTCGATCCCAACCGGTAGCGAAATCGATGATGGCGCGAACATGCGTCTCCTGCGGGGCGACGAGATCGCCGGTTCCGGCAAAGCTGATGTCGTTCATATTGAGCAGCAGATGCCGATCCGCCTTGATGACGGCGGGACGGTGAAAATTCTGCTCCTTGGCCATCAGGCTGATCATTTCGCGCGCGCCATGGCGAACGGCCATTTCGGCGATGCGCGCAAGCGGCGATACGATGATTGCTGTCACGCGCCGACCCTCATGGCGGCACGCTCTGCCTCGATCGCCTCGAAGCGCTTGAGGAACAGCCGTTGTGCCTCAATTGCCGGCATGGGGTCGATCGGCAGCATCTCGCGCGTGATGTCGCGCGGCTGGCCGAAGAATTTGCGGGCTTCATCGGGCGTGAAGCCGGCAAGCAGCGTCGCCTCGAAATAGGCCGAGATCGTATCGGCCTTCTTGATCTTTTCCTTGAGCTTTGGCGCGCAATGCGGGGGCAGGGCGAAGCGCCGGTAGATTGCCGCCTCGAGCCGCTTCTCCACGACCTTGTAATCGCCGCCGACGACGGACTTGAACGGCGATATCATGTCGCCGATCACATATTCCGGTGCGTCATGCAGCAAGGCGGCAAGCAATTCGTCGGGCGTTGCCGGATTGAGATGGCGAAAGATCGCCTCGACGACAAGGCTGTGTTGCGCCACCGAAAAGGCATGGTCGCCGGAGGTCTGTCCATTCCAACGCGCGACACGGGCAAGCCCATGCGCAATATCGCTGATCTCGACGTCGAGCGGCGAGGGATCGAGAAGGTCGAGCCTGCGCCCGGATAACATGCGCTGCCAGGCGCGCGCGGTCGTCGCCGATGTCATGCCGACGCCTCGTCGGCGCGGGTGGGGAAGGAGAGGCCGGACCAGGTTGGAAGAGACACGGTGACGTCGACCTCACCAGCCTTTATCGGAACCTCTTCGGCGATGGCTTCGCCGGCCCGGTCTATGCGGACGATGGCTAGGCCCATATTGCCGGCGGTCGAGCCGAGCGTTCCGATCGGCTTGCTGCCGACGGTCAGTTCCGTGCCGGAGGGCGGCAATTCGGCGCTGCCGTTGACGATGACGACACGCCTGCGCGCCGTGCCGCGATGATGCATACGGGAAACCACTTCCTGGCCGATATAGCAGCCCTTGCGGAAGCCCAGTCCGCCATTCAGATCCATCAGCACGTCATGCGGGAACGCGTCCTGCAATGCGAAATCGCGGCCGGAAATGGCGATGCCGTTGTCGATACGCAGGGCGTCATAAAGTGTCTCTGGATCGCTGCCGTGCTCGCCGGGCGTCCGGGTCAGCACAATTCCCGCCCTCGCGAAGCGGCTATCCTTGGGACCGCCGGCTGTGGCATCCCCCCATGCGGCCGTGACGCCCTGCATCTTCTCCACGACGAAATCGACCTTGGCTCGCAGGCGATACATGGTGAGCCGCTTGAGCAGGCTCTCCCGCTGCGCCGTGTCCGTTTCGAGCAGAAAGCCAGGGCCGTCCCGCCAGATCATGAAGTCGAACAGGATTTTGCCCTGCGGCGTCAGCAGCCCGCCTGGGCGCGCCTCGTCGGTGCCGAGCGAGACGAGATCGGTGGTGATGAGATTGTGCAGGAACGTCTCCGCCTCCGCGCCGGCAATGCGGATGAAGGAGCGCTCTCTGAGGAATACGGCTGGCATGACGGTTCCGCTGATTTGGCCTAAAGCACGTCACGATCTTTCAGGTCGCTTCCTGCGCTTCAGGTCTTTGTTCTTGCGCATGTCGTTGTCGCAAAACCGCTGCGCACTTTTGCGCGACATGCTTCATCACGCAGAGGTAGGGCCTTCGACGGGGAACCGCAAGTTCCCCGGCCGCATCATTCGCCCGAGGTGAAGAATTTCCAGCGGCCGTCCGGCGTGATGCCGACGCGATAAAAATTATAGCCGCCGAATTCCTGCATGTCGGCATAGTCGCCGGCCGTCACGATACGCATCAGATCGACCTTCTCCGGCGTGGAGAGTGTCTTGATGTCCTTCTCGGCGAAATAGGGCCAGACATAGACCTCATCAGGGGTTCCCTGGCCGACATGGGCAAAGCCGGTCGACATGATGTCGAGGAGAATGGACAGGATCTCAATGCCGTCGGGATCGCCTGAAAGATCATGCAGGGTCTTGATCGGATCTTCGCCGGGGTCGTCGGCGGTGACCTGCGTCTGCTTGAGCCCGCCGCCGACATTCATCAGCGGGCGCAGGCGCTCGAGATCACCGGAAGCGGCAGCCTCGACGATCGCCGCACGCAGCTTCTTTACCGGCTCCGGCGCCCTGTCGATATCGTAGAGGAATTCGACTGACTTGTTTGTGCTCGAAGCATCGCCGCTGCTCTGGCTTGCCTGCTTGTTGATCAGCGGATCGGGCATTGGCAGCGCGTTATTGGCAGGCGCTTCCAGCGCCTGCTCGATCGGCTTCTCGTTCTCTTTGGGAGTGGACTGTGCTGCGTCTTTCGCCTGGGAAGCCGGCGGGTTGAGCTGGGAAAAGGCATTGGCCGGTAGCGGCAAGGCGGTGCTGCCCAAAAGCAGGGTTACGGCAGCGAACGAGGCAATGGAACAGGTGACCGCATTGCCTGGAAAGATACGCATTAGCAATCTCTGAGTGTTATTGCAGGGTACGGTTCGGAGAGAACTCGCCAGCGAGCATGCGTTCACGCAGCGATTCGAGCAAGGCTTCGGCGCCCTGTTCCCCTTGATTCCGGATCGTCTCGCGAATCGCGTGGGCGATGGCGGCGTCGGCGATGATTTCGGGCTCGATGCCATCTGCCATGCCGTCGGCCCAAGCTTCATTCTGGTATTCCAGCGCTGCCTGCATCTTTTCATGAACGATCATGTCGTCGATTTCGTTCAGGCTGGTTTCCATTGTTTCTTTCCTCGAGACGTTCATGTCCTTACCACTTGCTTAATAACTCTATCAGCCTTTTCCCAAAACGACACGGCTCGCTATGAAAAGAGGTTAATAAATCGTCAATTTCCAAAGCGTGCGGTGATTTCTGTCGCCAGTGTTGCACCTTCGTTACGGTATCGCTCTTCCGCGACGCGGGCTTGCGGCGTGCAATTCGTGTAAACCGATGCAAAGGACCGATATCCACGGTTGAAAGCGGCAGTGAGCCTTTCCTTTCGTTTCGGCTCGCTCTTGGTCTCCGTGTCGAGCAAGTGCTGCATGTCGCCGCGCCATCCGTCTTCCTGCGTCGGGCTACATAGATTGCGCAGATAGTCGATCGAACCGAGAATTTCGGAGAGCCGGGAAAGCTGCTCGTCATATGGCGCAGGCTGCTCGGCATTCGCATTATCGGCAGCCTGTGCCGGTGGCGCGCTTGCTGCTGGCTGTGCGGCAGCGGGAAGGGCTGCGGCAAGCGCGATGCAGATCAGAAGCGGTCGGCCAAGGCTGTTATGAATCATGTAACCATGTTGACCGGACAAGCATGACGGGAACAAGGCGCGAGGGGCGGTTTCCACGCCGATATTGCTCAGCATCGTTAATTTCGGCGCCGAGCTATGCGTTTTCTGCAGCAAGTCGTTCCACGCATTCGAGCACACTGGCGGGAACGGGCAGGGTGCGCACCTCCTCCAGCGTGTACCAGCCAATGGCGGCCGCATCGTCGGCTGCTTCGGCGACCGCATCCTCATCGGCATCCACAAGAAAGACCGAGAGCAGGAAGTGGCTCGTCAGCGTTCCGTCCGCCGCGTGGGAGCGCAGGTCGTAAGTCTCGAACAGGCGGGGATTGCGCGCAGATATGCCTGTCTCCTCCTTGAACTCGCGCAGCGCCGCGTCGGCCGGTGTCTCTCCGTCTTCGGCCCGCCCTCCCGGAAAGGCATACATATCGGCGGACGGCGGATTGCTGCGCAAGACAAGCAGGAAGCGACCGTTGCGTTCGAGAATGGCGGAGGAGGCAGGGCGAGGGTTGGAAGTCATGGATCACTTTGCATTCGGATGAAGATCGATGCGCGATGGCAAGGAGCCATCTGCGGCCCATTTCTACAGGAAACGGCGCTTGCTGTCCCATGGGAAAGCCCCTTAACTCGCTGCCGGCGGAAGCCGCGATTCTGAATGCGCCGAATACGGGGACGATCGGGAATGATTTACGGGCTATATGCTTTGGCGGCTCTTGCCGAAATTGCGGGCTGCTTTGCCTTCTGGGCGTGGCTGCGTCTGTCGAAGCCCGTCTGGTGGCTTGCACCCGGCCTTGTCTCGCTAGTGCTCTTTGCATGGCTGCTGGCGCTGGTGCCGAGCGAGGCGGCCGGCCGCACTTTTGCTGCCTATGGCGGCGTCTATATTGTTGCCTCCATTCTCTGGCTCTGGTTCGCCGAAGGGCGGCTACCGGACCGATGGGATATTTCGGGCGCCGTCATCTGCCTCGTCGGGGCGGCGGTCATTCTGCTCGGTCCGCGCGGCTGACGTTAGGCTTGACCAGCCGCTTTTCGGGTGCAACACAGGCCTGATGTGCGGACGTTTCGCTTTGACATCGACGGCAGATCACGTGGGGGAAGCGCTCGGCGTCCTGCTGAACGAGGCTTTTCCCGCGCGCTACAATATCGCGCCGACGCAGCCGATCCTTGTCGTGATATCGGGCGATCGGCAGCGACCGGGAAGCAATCTGCCGGATCGTCGCGCCTTGCTCGTGCGCTGGGGCTTTATGCCCGACTGGGTGAAGGACCCCAAGGATTTCCCGCTTCTGATCAATGCGCGGGCGGAAACGGCAATAGCCAAGGCCTCCTTCCGCGCGGCCATGCGCCATCGCCGCATCCTCATCCCGGCATCCGGCTTCTACGAATGGCATCGGCCGCCGAAGGAAAGCGGCGAGAAGCCGCAAGCCTACTGGATCCGCCCCCGTAGCGGCGGCGTCATCGCTTTTGCCGGGCTGATGGAAACCTGGTCGTCGGCCGACGGTTCGGAAGTTGATACGGGTGCGATCCTGACGACGGCGGCAAACAGCGCCATTCGATCCATCCATGACCGCATGCCCGTCGTCATCAAGCCGGAGGATTTCGCCCGCTGGCTCGATTGCAAGACGCAGGAGCCTCGCGAGGTGCTTGGTCTGATGAAGCCGGTCCAGGAAGATTTTTTCGAGGCGATCCCGGTTTCGGATCGCGTCAACAAAGTTGCCAATATGGGGCCGGATGTGCAGACACCTGTGGTGCTCGATCCGGTCAGGAAACCGCCGAAGAAAACGGATCCGGACGATGGCCAACTAAGCCTTCTCTGAGCGGCCGCCATTTTAGCGGCCAGTGAGCGGAAATGCTGCCTGCCGGCATTGGTCGGCGGTGGGCAGAACTATATTCTCAGGCGATCTTCTTCTTGAGAGGCTTTGTCTTCAGCATCAGATGGGCTGCAAGAACGGCTTTCAGCCCCAGCGGACGATAATGCTTGCTGGGATCGATCTTTGCCTGCGGTTGTGCCGGCTGGTCCTTTTTCTGCGTCATGTTTCACTCCTCACCATGCTCCCACGGAGCATTTTTCGATTCACAGTCGAGTAGTGCTTTTTGTCGTAAATCATGACAAATCGAAGGCGTTTTCCAATCAGCTTTTGTAAACAACGACCATATTTCGAGAGATTAGCGCCGAAACCTCGTGTAGAATCCGCACTGCCGCAATGTTTGAATCTGCGGAAATGTCGCGCCGAGCTGGCCTTCCGTTGCGCCGATGAGCGACCGTCATGTCTCTGATTGATAAGGGAGACTTACAGACTAGCGGTTGCAGCCCGGCGATGCCGCCAGAGGACTGTTGTGCAGCGGTTTGATATGCCGGCGCTAGATATGTCGGCCGATGTCGTCGTTGGAATCGTCGACATTGGGATCGGCGGGGCCATTGATGGTGTAGGTGCCGTATTTCTTTGCCCAGGAGCGTGCGCCGAAGGGTAGGGACAGCAAATAGATGACGACGGTCACGACCATGACATGCCACGTATAGCTCATCAGCAGCGCGACATAGACGACGAGGCCGAGCATGATCGGCAGCACCAGATCGCGCCTTACGCCGTTGCCTTCCGATTTGCCGGACCATACGGGCAGACGGCTGACCAGCAGGAAGCCGATGAGAACCGTGTAGGCTGCGCCCCATAAGGCGAAGGTGCGGTCCGGCGTAAGGCCGAGAAAGCCGAGATAAACAGGCAGCAGCACCAGCATGGCGCCGGCAGGCGCCGGTACGCCGACAAAATATTCGGATTGCCACGAGGCTTTATGCTCGCGTTCAGCCATGACATTGAAGCGGGCGAGCCGCAGTCCGGCGGCGATCGTATAGATCAGCGCCGCGATCCAGCCGAGCGAGCGGGCCTGATCCAGCAGAAAGACGTAGACGACGAGCGCCGGCGCAACGCCGAAATTGACGATGTCGGCGAGCGAATCCATCTGCGCGCCGAATTTCGAGGTGGCCTTCATCAGCCGCGCGACGCGCCCGTCGATGCCGTCGAGGAAGGCGGCGACCAGCACCGCCACGACGGCGAGCTCGTAACGGTTTTCGAAAGCGAGGCGAATGCCTGTCAGGCCCGAGCAGATCGCCAGCACGGTGATCATGTTCGGCACGATCAGTCGCAACGGAATTTCCCGGAGACGCGGTCCACGCGCTTCGTCATTGGGCCCGTGCGGCTCGAAAGGCGGAAAAGGCGTCTTCATCTCGCTCGTGTTCCTACACTTCAGCTGCGGCGGCTAAGGGTTGCGCCCTTGACCGAGCCGAATTCGGCAATGACGGTTTCGCCGGCGATCGCCCGCTGGCCGACGGCAACGCGCGACGAAGCGCCTTCCGGCAGGAAGACATCGAGGCGCGAGCCGAAGCGGATGAGGCCGATGCGTTCGCCGGCATCCAGCGGCTCGTTCGGATGGACGAAGCAAAGAATGCGGCGGGCAACGAGGCCGGCAATCTGCACGACGCCGATTTCGCCATGCTTCGTTTCGATCACCAGGCCGTTGCGTTCATTCTGTTCGCTGGCCTTGTCGAGTTCGGCATTGAGGAAGCTGCCCTGGCGATAGGCGACGTTGGTGATGCGACCGCGCATCGGCGAACGGTTCACATGGCAATCGAAGACATTCATGAAGATCGAGATACGCAGCATCGGCTGGCTGCCGAGATTGAGCTCGGCCGGCGGCGTCACCATCTGCACGCTCGAAACCTTGCCGTCAGCAGGCGATATCGCCAGATCATCGTCCTGAGGCGTCATGCGTTCGGGATCGCGGAAGAAATAGGCACACCACAGCGTCAGGATCAGGCCGATCCAGAAGAGCGGCTTGAAGATCCAACCGAGCACCAGCGACGCGACGAAGAAGCCTGCAACGAAGGGATAGCCCTCCTTGTGTATGGGAACGATGACGTTGCGTACGCTGTTCATCAAGCTCATCTATGGCCTACTCCGTTAGGGCATGCTCACCAGGAACCAGGCTCCGGTTCTTCGGCAAGATCATGCCAGTCAAAAGAATGAGAACAAGATAAGCGGTCTTGCTCTGAATACCAGTCGAGCGTGACTACAGGCAAACTCTGTCATGGGCAATGCTTTCGCGCGCTCGTCCTCAACGCAATCCGCGTCGAGCAAGATGCCAACGTTCCCCTGACTTGAAAAGTGCAGCCTGTGGAAACCCGTGCGGGACGCAATGAAAAGGCCGCCGATGGCGGCGGCCTCCTGTGTCCCGCGTCGGCCGATCGGAAATCAGAGGCCGAGAGCGGCGCGCAGTTCAGCCTTGGCGCCCTCATACTCGGTCTTGTAGTCCTCGTGGGTCATGATGGTTTCGGCGATGACGGTGCCTGCAATGCGGCCGGCTTCGATATCGGAAGCATAGTGGATGCCGCCGACGATACGGTTGTGGCCGTATTCCCAGGCGCGAGCCATGATGGCGGCGCGCTTTTCCGGCACCATGTTGGCAAGCACAATGCCCATCAGCGTGCCGACCGTGGTGTGGCCGGACGGATAGGAGCCGGACTTGGAGAGCGGCACGATCGGCTTGACGAGGTCGCTGTAGAGATGCGGGCGCGGACGCTTCCAGACATCCTTGGCGGGATCGACGACGGCGCCTTCGGTCTCGACGACGCGGTCGAAGAAGGCCGAAAACTTCGGCAGGTTTTCCTTGGTGAATTTCGGATTGTCGATGACGTCGGAGAAGCGCCAGACGTTCTCTTCGGCATCGGCCACGGCGCGAGCCGCCATTTCCGGCGTGCGGGTCACCTGGATCGTCAGGATTTCGCCGAGCTCAGCCTTCATCTGTGCGGAATCATTGGCGGGCGGAGGCGGCAGCAGATCGAGGAGGTTGATCTCCTTGGCATCGGTGAAAGGCTTGGCATCTTCGGCGAAAACCGGCGAGGCCAGGCCGACGACGAGCAACAAGCTGAAAGCTTTGGCAAAACTACGCATTTGAGGGGCTCCGTTGAAAAGACCCTCGTACCTAGCAAGCTGTCATCTCAGTCTCGTGACAACAATCGGTGCATAACCATTGCGCACCCGATGCTGTCATGGGCGGCGGAGTTCCATGCTTCCACGGTTTTTCTCAGCTTGCCGGCGCCAGTCGGTCGACAACGCCGAGATCGTCGTTTTCGCGTACCTGTTTCAGATGCTCCTCCGCCTGCGTTGCCTCGCGCTGGCGGCTCCACATGGACGCATAAAGCCCGTTCCGCGCCAGAAGCTCGGCATGCGTGCCGCGCTCGGCGATCACGCCGCTTTTCAGCACGATGATCTCATCTGCTCCGATGACGGTCGACAGGCGATGCGCGATGACCAAAGTTGTACGGTTCTTCGAAACGACATCGAGGGCAGCCTGTATTTCGCGCTCGGTCGTCGTGTCGAGTGCCGAGGTCGCCTCGTCGAGGATCAGGACCGGCGGCGCCTTGAGAATGGTACGCGCGATCGCGACGCGCTGCTTCTCGCCGCCAGACAATTTGAGGCCACGCTCGCCGACCTTGGTCTCGAAGCCTTCCGGCAGATTGCGGATGAACTCGCCGATCTGCGCGATCTCCGCGGCCGCGGTAACTTCCCCTTCGCTGGCGCTCGGACGGCCATAGCGGATGTTGTAGGCGATGGTATCGTTGAAGAGCACGGTATCCTGCGGCACCATGCCGATGACCTTGCGCAGGCTCTTCTGCGTGACGGTTCGCAGATCCTGGCCGTCGATGGTGATCGTGCCGTCCTGCACGTCGTAGAAACGATAGAGCAAGCGCGACAGCGTCGATTTACCGGCGCCCGAAGGCCCGACCACGGCAACCGTCTTGCCAGCCGGCACCTCAAAGGAGATGCCCTTCAGGATCGGCCGCGCCGGATCATAGGCGAAATGCACGTCCTTGAATGCGATTGCGCCATTACCGATGACGAGCTCCTTGGCGTCAGGCGCATCGACCACCTCGGGCTTGACCTCGAGCAGGTCGAACATCTCCTCGATATCGGTCAGGCCCTGACGTATTTCGCGATAGACGAAGCCGATGAAGTTGAGCGGTACGGAGAGCTGCAGCAGCATGGCGTTGATGAACACGAAGTCACCAACCGTGTGATGGCCGTTCAAGACGGACCAGCCCGACATGACCATCATCACCGTCGTGCCAAGGCCGAAGATCAAGCCTTGGCCGAAGTTAAGCCAGCCGAGCGACGTCCAGACGCTGGTGGCTGCCTTTTCATATCGCTCCATCGATTGATCGAAGCGTTTGGCTTCCATCTCCTCGTTGCCGAAATATTTGACCGTCTCGAAGTTCAGCAACGAATCGATCGCCTTGGTGTTGGCGTCGGTGTCGCTGTTGTTCATTGTCCGGCGGATGGAGATGCGCCAGTCGCTCGCCTTAACCGTGAACCAGATGTAGAGCCAGACCGTGACGGCCGTGACCGCGAGATAGGAAAAGCCATAGCCGCGCCAGAAGATGATGGCGGTTAGCAGGAATTCGATGAAGGTCGGAAACGTGTTGAGGATCGTGAAGCGGACGATCGTCTCGATGCCCTTGGTGCCGCGCTCGATGATGCGCGAGAGGCCTCCGGTCTTGCGCTCCAGATGGAAACGCAGCGAGAGCTCGTGCATGTGCACGAAGGTTCTGTAGGCGAGCTGGCGCACCGCATATTGGCCGACGCTCGCAAACAGGGCATCGCGCAGCTGGTTTAGGCCGAGCTGGATCAGACGCGTCGCGTTCGTGGCGATGATCAAAGCGATGGCGCCGACCAGGAAAGCAGGCAGAATGCCTTGCATGTCGAGCTTGCCGTTCAGCGCATCGACGGACCATTTGAAGAAGTAGGGGACCAGCAGCAGGAAAAATTTCGAGACTAGCAGGAAGACGGTCGCCCAGACCACCCGCATTTTCAGATCCATGCGCCCGCTCGGCCACATATAGGGCCAGAGATTGACGATCGTGTTCAATGGATTGCTGGAATCCGCCGATATGGTTTTCTTCTGGCCTGCCATGTCCGTCTCCGGCGAATGATTGGGCAGCCGGGTGTGGCAGCATTTGCACAGCCGACTGGCAAGCCTTCATAGCCAAGACATGGCCGTTGTGGGAAGGCTATGGGGTCGGGCGACGCTTATACTATTTTCATGCGGTATAAAAGCAGCGGCCAGGCGTTGCTGAGCCTGGCCGCTGCCAATGTTCACGATGGGCGGTCGTTGCCGCTAGAGATGCTCGCCCGAAAGCCGCTTGCGGTGAAGCTCCTCGGCATTCGGCAATGCATCCTTCGGCAGACCGAAGACCTGACCCGGCAGGATACGGTCCGGATTGTTGATCTTGTCCTCGTTGGCCAGATAGATCGTCGTGTAGCGCACGCCCGCACCGTAGATGCGGCGCGATATCTGCCACAGCGTATCGCCGCGACGGATGATGACGGCATTGGTGTCCTGCGACAGCGGTGCCTGTTCGAGCGTCTTCGGGCCACTGTCGTTGGATGAGACCTCTGTGTTCGGCTGCGCCGGTGCCGTCTGAGCAGGCTGCGTGATAACAGCGATCATCTGTTCGAGCCCAGGCAGCGCCGCGCCGACCGATTTCGGATCTTTCGGCAAAGCCAGCAAGGTGGCAAGCGCCTTGGAGGCTGTGCTCGAAGCGTCGGCAGCAGCCTTCTTCAACGCAGCACTGGCGTTGATGGTCGGCCGGAATTCAGACAGCGACTTGAGCGCGATTTCCGTGCCGGAGCGGGCGGCTGCGAGCTGCTCCGTATTAGGCTGCTTGCCGTCGGTAAAGAGGCCCTTGAGCAGCGCAAAAGCCTTGCCCGCGCCTTCCTTGAGCTTGGCAAGCTCGCCCTCGTCGAGCGGCACCATGTTTGCCGTGGCCGTCTGCCCTTGACCATTTGCGGCGGCGGGTGTCTGCGCCGCGACCGTCACCTGATTGCCCTCGGGGCGCGTGAAGTTGACGCTGGTCCGCACGACGACTTTGCCGGCGCCATCGAGTACGTCGACGCGGATCTTGTGATCACCGACGGCAAGAGGCATGGGTCCGTCCACGACAAAGTGACCGTCCGCACCCGCGACGTTCTCGCCGATGAGCTTGTCGTCGGCATAGGCGCGGACCTTGGCATTCGGCTTCGTGGTGCCGGCAACGAAGATATGATCGTTTTCGATCTCCACCGCATTGACCATGACGTCTGGATTCGCCTCTACCTTCGCTGCTGGCGGTGTTGCCGTGCCTGCCGCGGGATTGGCGGATGCGACCGCCGTACCATCCTGTTGCGGCTTGGCATCTGTCGTGGTCGTTTTGGCCTGAGTGTCGGCCGCGGACGCGTCCTGTTCGCCGGCGGTCACGCGGCCCTGCTTGGCGGAAGGCGCGGTGATGATGCGACTTGCAGCGCCTGGCTTCGACACCATCGCGAGAACCTGGGTGGAATTGTCCTTCGGTACGGAGACGGTTGCGATTTCCTCGGAACTGACGGCCTTACCGTCCTTGCCGGTCGCGCGCAGCACCAATTCGTGGTCTCCAGGCGGCAGCGGATTGTCGAGTACGGCGGCAAAGTCGCCGCTCGGGCCGACATTGGTCGTCGTGACAACCTTTTCGCCGTCGACGATCTCTAGCTTGGCATTCGGCTCGGCTGAGCCTGCGATAACAGTGGAGCCATCCGGCTCGACGCGCAATACGTCGAATGATGGTACGCGAGGATTGGCAGCCGAGTTGGTCCCGGGCGCCTGTTGCCCTGTCAGCGTTGCAAGAGCCTTGTCGATCGCCGCACTGGCTTCGGCAGCATTCTCGGGGAGAGATTGGATGATGGCGAGAGCCTTGCCTGCACCGTCCTGCGCTTTCTTAACGAGTCCCGTTGTCGTTGCGTCGATCCCTTCGGGAAGCGCGAAGCCGACGATCGATTGCAGGGCAGTAATCGCCTTTGTCTTCGCAGCCGTGAAGACATCCTGGGCCGGTGCATTGCCATCCTTGAAGAGCGCCTTCAAATCGGCCAGCGAAGCGGTTGCCGCGTCGGTCAGGCCGGTCAGCTTTTTCGCAAGATCTGCGGTGTTGACGGCGGTCGACACGGCATTCTGCGTGGCCTTGGTCGCGCTCTCGGCGGTCTCGCCAGCCTTCTGCGCATTTTGGTCGATCGTATTTTTCACCGCATTGCTGGCTTGATTGACCACGTTGCCGATCGGGGTCTTGTCACCGTTGATGCGCGGCATCACGAAGAAGACCATCAACAGGGTCGCAATTGCCAACACCAACAGAGCCAGCCAACCGGCACGGTTCTTCATCATCATTCATCTCCACGCGGCGAAGTCATCGCAACTCCTGAAATTGCTAGCGATTTCGCCTGCTTTTACAAGCTTTCTCAGCCATTTTCGCATGTCCCGACACAAGTTTTCCTTTGAAAAATCTTGACTGCGCACCTGCAGCATAGTTCTTTGCATCCATGACCGACGATTCCGCGCCAATTCGAACCATTTGCGTCTATTGTGGCTCACAGCCGGGACGCGATCCTTCCTACATGGCCGCTGGCCGCGAACTCGGCAAAAGCATTGCCGAAAACGGCCTGCGCCTGATCTATGGCGGCGGAACGAAGGGCATCATGGGCGCTGTCGCAAGCGGCGTGCTATCGCACGGCGGTCAGGTCACCGGCATCATTCCGGAATTTCTGGTCGATATGGAAGCGACGCGCCACTCGCTCGGTCAGCTCGACGAACTCATCATAACGCCGGACATGCATACGCGCAAACATGGCATGTTCGAGCGCGCCGACGCTTTCGTGGCCTTGCCGGGCGGTATAGGCACCCTGGAGGAGATCGTCGAGATCATGACCTGGGGCCAGCTGGGCCGTCACGAAAAGCCGATGGTTTTTGCCAATATCAACGGCTTTTGGGATTCGATGATGGAAATCGTCCGTCATATGCGGGACGAGGGCTTCATCCATACCGCCCATCGTGTCCAGCCGCTTGTGATCGACAAGGTGGCCGATATCATTCCGGCTATCCGCAAGCATGCGGCAGAGACGCGCGGCGACCGCGGCGGAGAAGAGGCCGTGATTTCCAAGCTCTAAAAGCTGTTCCGGCAAACGAGCAGCGGTTTTCGCTTAGGGCTGCGTGATGACAAGGGACGAGGCGGTTCACGGCTTTCTTGAAAGCCAAACCGCCACAAATAGCGATTTGCTAACCATATCGCCAGGTTATGCTCCTCTGCTCTGACGCAGCATCGACCAGCTATAGAGCACGAGACCGGCCCATATCAGCGAGAATGCAACGAGCTGCGTCGTGCCGAAGGGTTCCTTGAACAGGAAAACGGCGATCAGGAAGACCATTGTGGGAACAATGTATTGCATGATGCCGATGGTTGACATCCTCAAAAGCTTCGCACCATTGGCGAAGATCATCAACGGCAGCGCCGTCACGAGCCCGCAGCCGAGCAGGAGCCCGGTATCCGAAAGGCCGGTCTGGTAAAAGTGGCCTTCGCCGCGCGCTTCCAGATAGAGGATGTAAAATGCTGCCGGGATGCAGAGCAGTAGCACCTCGATGAAAAAGCCCTGGTTGGCTCCAACAGGCAGGGTTTTGCGGAAAAAGGCATAGAAGCCCCAGGAGAAGGTCAGCGACAACGCGACCCAGGGCAGGGTGCCGGCTTTCACCGTCAAAATGATGACGGCGGCGGCTGCAAGGCAGATCGCGACGATCTGCGTCGGCGTCAGCTTTTCCTTGAGTAGGATGGCGCCGAGCGCGATGCTGAACAGCGGATTGATGAAGTAACCGAGGGCCGCATCGAGCGAATGGCCGGCGCCGATGGCCCAGACATAGGTTCCCCAGTTGATGGTGACGAGCGCTGCCGTCAGCGACGCCATGGCGATTGTCCGCGGGTTGCGAAACGCCGCCTTCACGTCACCCAGCCGGCCGAGCGCCAGCAGCACGATCCCGGCGACGGGAACCGACCAGACGATGCGATGGGCGATGACCTCGAAAGCCGGGATATGCGCCAGCGCCTTCATATAGAGTGGCAGAACGCCCCAGAAGAGATAGGCCGTCATCGCAAAGCCGAAGCCGCGGATAGCGTCGTTGTTCTTGATTTCAGGTTTGACCGCGTCAGTGGCCATGAATTTTCCCGTCATTCTCTGTTATTTGAGACGGGATTACTCCAATGCATGCGGCATGGCTAATTCATTTCATTGACGGCATCGTCAAGCTTTTTGATGGGCGGCGGATTACTCCGCCGCAATCTTGCCTGCCATATGCCGGTTTTTCATCAGCTTGTAGATGACGGAATCCATCAGAGCCTGGAACGACGCATCGATGATGTTTTCGGAGACGCCGACCGTCCACCAGCGTACGCCATCGCTATCGGTGGATTCGATCAGGACTCGGGTGATGGCCTCCGTGCCGCCATTGAGGATACGCACCTTGAAGTCGGCCAGTTCCAGATCGTCTATCTCGTGCTGGTATTTGCCGAAATTCTTGCGCAGCGCCAGGTCGAGCGCATTGACCGGGCCGTCGCCCTCTGCAACCGACATGATGGTTTCGCCATCGATGATGATCTTGACGACGGCTTCCGAGACGATTTTCACCCGGCCGTGGGAATCGAAGCGGCGTTCCACCATGACGCGGAAACCATCGATCGCAAAGAATTCCGGGATGGTACCGAGCGTGCGGCGCGCCAAAAGTTCGAAGCTCGCATCCGCGCCTTCGTAAGCATAGCCTGTCGCTTCACGCTCCTTGACGATCTGGATCAGCTGGTCGAGCTTCGGGTCGTCCTTGCCCACTTCGATGCCGCGCCGCTTCAGCGCATTGATGAAGTTCGACTTGCCGCCCTGGTCGGAGACCATGACCTTGCGGAAGTTGCCGACGCTTTCCGGCGGCACATGCTCGTAGGTGCGCGGGTCCTTCAGCAGCGCCGAGGCGTGAATACCAGCCTTGGTGGCAAAGGCGGAGGCACCGACATAGGGCGCCTGATAGTCGGGTGAGCGGTTCAGAAGCTCGTCGAAGGCATGCGAAAGGCCGGTCAAGCCCACCAGCCGCTCGGCGTCGATCGTCGTTTCGAAGCGTTCGCTATAGGCTCTTTTCAGCGCCAGGGTCGGGATCAGTGTGATCAGGTTGGCATTGCCGCAGCGCTCGCCGATGCCGTTCAGCGTGCCCTGGATCTGCCGCACGCCGGCCTCGACCGCCGCGAGCGAATTGGCGACCGCCTGGCCGGTATCGTTATGGGCATGGATGCCGAGACAGTGCCCAGGAACGCCGCAGGCGATGACGGCCTCGACGATGGCGCGAATCTCCGGCGGCTGTGTGCCGCCGTTGGTGTCACAGAGCACGACCCAGCGCGCTCCGGCATCATAGGCCGTCTTGGCGCAAGCAAGCGCATAGGTCGGATTGGCCTTGTAGCCGTCGAAGAAGTGCTCGCAATCGACCAAGGCTTCCTTGCCGGCGCCAATGGCCGCCTTGACACTTTCGGCGATGCTTTCCAGGTTTTCCTCGTTGGTGCAGCCGAGCGCCACCTGGACGTGATAGTCCCAGCTCTTCGCAACGAAACAGATCGCGTCTGATTTCGCCTGCAGCAGGCTCGCAAGGCCGGGATCGTTGGAGGCGGAGATGCCGGCGCGCTTCGTCATGCCGAAGGCGACGAAGGAGGCCGATGTCGTGCGCTTCTCGTTGAAGAAGGCCGTATCGGTTGGGTTGGCGCCGGGGTACCCGCCTTCGACATAATCCAGGCCGAATTCATCCAGCATGGTCGCAATGGCAATCTTGTCCTCGACCGAAAAATCGATGCCGGGCGTTTGCTGGCCATCGCGGAGCGTCGTGTCGAAGAGATAGATTTTTTCGCGTGTCATACTGTTTCCTCCGGCGAACCGGTTATTGATATTGAGATGCCCGGCCTATGCTTTGCCTGCAAACTTGTCGGTGGCGCGGATGAGCCGATCCAGAATGCCAGGCTCGGACGAAGCATGGCCGGCGCCCTCGATCAGGTGAAATTCAGCTTTCGGCCAAGCCTTGTGCAGCGCCCAGGCATATTTGGCGGGGCAGGGCATGTCGTAGCGGCCATGGACGATGACGCCGGGAATGTCTTTCAGCTTGTAGGCGTCGCGCAGGAGTTGGCCCTCTTCGAGCCAGCCGGCGTTGACGAAGAAATGGTTCTCGATACGGGCGAAGGCATGCGCATATTCCGCATCTTCGAACTGGGCGCTGACGGCAGGTTCCGGCAGAAGCGTGATCGTCTCGCCTTCCCATATCGACCATGCCTTTGCGGCTTCCAGGCGGGCAGCCTTGTCCGGATGCGTCAGCAGCCGATGATAGGCGGCCATCATCTCATGACGCTCTTCCGGCGGAATGGGTGCCACGAAACGCTCCCATTTGTCGGGGAACATCTCCGAGACGCCGAACTGATAGTACCAGTCCAGTTCGGCTTTCGTCAGCGTATAGATGCCGCGCACGACCAGTTCGGAAACGCGATCCGGATGCGTTTCGGAATAGGCGAGCGCCAGCGTCGAGCCCCAGGAGCCGCCGAAAACAAGCCATTTCTCAACGCCGGCCATTTTGCGCAGCCGCTCGATATCGTCGACTAGATGCCAGGTGGTATTGGCTTCCAAGCCGGCATGCGGCGTCGAGCGCCCACAGCCGCGCTGATCGAATAGGGTCACGTCGTAAAGCGCCGGATCGAACACGCGGCGATGGCTGGGCGAAATGCCGCCGCCGGGTCCGCCATGCAGGAAGACGGCGGGCTTGGCGCCGGGCGTTCCCACCCGTTCCCAATAGATCACATGACCGTCGCCGACATCGAGATGGCCGGAGGCGTAAGGTTCGATCTCCGGATAGAATGTGCGCAGGACTTCGGTCATATTTTCAGCCCCTCGGCCGGCCAGACATCGGTGTCATGATCGGGATGCTGGAAGGAAATGATCTGCTCCTGCCGCGAATAGAAATCTGGATCCTGATGAATGGGCTTTTCGAAAATCGTCTCTACCCAAGGCAGTCGATAGGCGTGGTTGACCTGGATCTGCGGGGCGAGATCGTCGCGCTCGTCGAAGGCGCCGATGGCGATTTCAAGGCCGCCCGGATGACGGTAGGTCAACGGCGTGCCGCAGTTCTTGCAGAAGCCGCGGTCGATATTGACGGAAGACTGGAAATAGCTCGGTTCGCCGCGCGTCCATTCCACGCCGTCTTCAGGGGCGGTAACAAGCGCGGAGAAGAAATTGCCGAACTGCTTCTGGCACATGCGGCAATGGCAGATTGAGGGGCGGCCGAGCTGGCCGCGGATGCGAAACCGTACCGCGCCGCATTGGCATCCTCCGCTTCTGGTAGCTTCACTCATGGCTCTTCTCCTCTGGCCAGCTTGAGGTATCGTGATCAGGATGCTGATGATTGGACAGCTTGATCGATATCGCACGGTCCGAGCTATCCTCGTCCGGTTCCATCGGCAGCGCATCGAGTGCATGGAACCAGGGCATCTTTGCCGCGCAGTTCGATTGCGCGACGGGTTGGACCAGCGTTGGCTCATCCAGTGAACCAAGCGTCACATTGATGGAATCCGTGCCGGGCACATCATAGAACAGGGGCGTGCCGCAGGTGCCGCAAAAGCCGCGGGGCACGAGATCGGACGAATGAAACCATGAGGGTTCGCCGCGTGTCAGCTCGAAATCGGCCCGTTTGGCGTTTCCCAGCGGCAGGGCATAATTGCCGGATGCTTTCTGGCACATGCGGCAATGACAAAGATGCGGATAGCCGAGCGCGCCGGCGGTGCGATAACGAACCGCGCCACATTGGCATCCGCCGCTATATCCCGCTGCCATTGTCATTTGCTGCTCTCCGGTGGCCACGTTGCCGTATCGTGATCGGGATGCTGGTTGGATATTATGTTCAATACGAAGGGTGCCTGCGCGGCATCCTCCTCCGTCGAGTGTCCGGGCAGCAGATGCAGCCGATCGACGAAGCCGATCTTGGCTTCAGTGCCATATTGGACGACAGGCGGCAGCTGCGAGGGGTTATCGAAAGCACCAGCCGCGATTGCAATGCCATCGGGCGCTTCATAGGTCAGCGGCGTTCCGCAATCCTCGCAGAAGCCGCGCTTCACATAATTGGACGATTGGAACAGCTTCCGCTCGCCACGTGTCCATGCGAGCTCGGCACCACGCGTCGAGACCAGCGGCGCGTAGTAGGCGCCGAAAGCCTTCTGGCACATGCGGCAATGACAGATCGACGCATCCTTCAGCTCGCCCCGCACCCGGAAGCGAACCGCGCCGCACTGACAGCCGCCGGTGTAGGTCGAGACGGTCATAACTTATCCTTTCCGCTGACGATCAGGATATGCATGCAGACGTTATCGATATCCTTCAGGACATCGTCATTCCAGAAGCGCAGGATAGTCCAGCCATCGGCTTCGAGGCGGCGGGTGCGAATCTGGTCATAGGTCTGATCACGATCATTCCTTTCGGCAGGGCATGCGAAATCGACAATATATCCAGCGATGGGCAACTGGCGGCGGAAGCCGAGGCCCATGAGGCGATGGGCACGCAATTCGTTCCATAGACGCAGTTCCGCATCCGTCATGACCTTGCGCATGCGGCGTGCATTGCTTCGGGCTTTCGGCGGGACTGGAGTATGCGGCAAGTTACCCCCCTCTGTCCCTGTCGGGACATCTCCCCCACAAGGGGGGAGATCGTTAACCCGTGGCACTTGCGCGCCCCAAACGGAGATCGAATCTGCGGAAATTAAGCTCTGCGGTTTTGCGGACAGATGCCGCAAACTCCCCCCAATCTCCCCCCTTGTGGGGGAGATGTCCCGACAGGGACAGAGGGGGGTAACAAGGCTCATCGCTTGATCTCCCAGCTCGTGGTTCGCTCACCCGTCACCGCGTCCTTGCCGTCTTTGAGCTGAATGCCTCCCGCTGCAAGTTCATCGCGAAGCTTGTCGGCTTCAGCAAAGTTCTTTGCCTTCAGCAGCTCCAGGCGCTGGCGCACCTTGGCATCGATCTCCGCGACCACAGCTTCGTCCATCTCCGCCTTCTTCGGCAGCAGGCCGAGAAGATCGGCGCTGGCCGTGAAGACAGGCAGGAGATTGGCATCGGCATTGGTTGCTTGCGCCAGGGCATGCAGCGCCTGGATGGCGGCGACGGTGTTCAGATCGTCGCCGAGAGCGGCAAGGACTGTCTGATCCGGCGCGGCACCGCTGGCATCCCCCGCCGGCCATTTGGCGATTAGCCGTTCGGCCTCTTCCAGACGCTTCACAGAGAAATCGATCGGCTCGCGATAATGTGTCATCAGCATGGCAAGCCTCAGCACCTCGCCCGGCCAGGTCCGGCCGCCGAGCTTGTCTGTCTGCAGCAGCTCGTAGATGGTGACGAAGTTGCCTTCCGACTTCGACATCTTGCGGCCTTCGACCTGCACGAAGCCGTTATGCATCCAGACATTGGCCATGGCATGCGTGCCATGCGCGCAACGCGATTGGGCAATTTCGTTTTCATGGTGCGGGAAGATCAGGTCCAGGCCGCCGCCGTGAATGTCAAAGACATCACCGAGATAGCGTCCGCTCATGGCCGAGCATTCGATATGCCAGCCCGGACGACCGCGGCCCCAGGGGCTTTCCCAGCCGGGTTCGTTCTCGTCCGAAAGTTTCCACAGAACGAAATCGCCGGGGCTCTTCTTGTGCTCGTCGACGGCGACGCGGGCGCCGGCCTGCTGCTCGTCGAGATTGCGCTTCGAAAGCTGGCCGTAATCGGCCATCGACTTGGTATCGAACAGCACTTCGCCGGCGGCCCGATAGGCATGGCCCTTGGTGATCAGCGTTTCGATGATCGCGATCATCTGTGCGATATTGTCGGTCGCACGCGGTTGCACCGATGGCTCCAGGCAGCCGAGCGCCGTCGTGTCTTCACGGTACTGCCGCTCGGTCTTTTCCGTCACCAGGCGGATCGCGTCGTTCAGCGGCAGGCCGGGATGGTCGCGCAGCGCACGCGCATTGATCTTGTCGTCGACGTCGGTGATGTTGCGGACGTAGGTGACACGGCTCTCACCGTAGACGTGCCGCAGCAGCCGGAACAGCACGTCGAAGACGATCGCCGGGCGGGCATTGCCGATATGGGCGAAGTCATAGACCGTGGGGCCGCAGACATACATGCGGACGTTATTGCGGTCGATCGGCTGAAAATCGACCTTTTCGCGCGTCAGCGTGTTGTAGAACTTCAATTGCGGCTCGGCGGCCATGTCACTCTCCCAAGGCATAAATCCGAAAAAATACCGTCACCGGCAGGCCGGACGTTTGTCATCTTGGATTTTGGGAGACGAAAACGGCCAGGCCAGCGAAACGCTAGCGAATAATCTTCCGGCAGATAATGCAGATAACCGTTTTCATGGGCGGCTTTATCGCGCGCCGGATGAATTTGGTCAAGTAGGGATAAGGTGTCTCACGTAAAGGCTGAGACGTTTTTATTCCGGCATTCGATAGTCGACGAGCCTGTTCTCGCGCACGACGAAAAGCTTGCCGGTTTCGGTGACGTCGGGGCCGACCAGAGGCAGGATCGCCTGAGCGACCTCTCGCGGATGCGGCAGCGTATCCGGATCTTCGCCGGGCATGGCCTGGGCGCGCATGGCGGTGCGGGTAGCGCCCGGATCGACGCTGGTGATGCGCAGCGGCGTGCTTTGCGTTTCCCCGGCCCAGGTCCGCGCCAGCGCCTCGACGGCAGCCTTGGAGGCGGAGTAGGGACCCCAGAATGGCCGGCAGCGATGGGCGGCGGCCGAAGAGAGGACAACGGCGCGGCCCGCCTCGGCGCGCATCAGCAGCGGCTCCACGGAACGGATCAGCCGCCAGGTGGCGGTGACATTGATCGTCATCACCTTTTCGAACACCTTGGCTTCGACATGGCCGATCGGCGAGATCACGCCAAGCACGCCGGCATTGGCGATGAGGATGTCGAGTTTGCCCCAGCGCTCGTAGATGGAGGCGCCGAGCGCATCGATGGCATTCATGTCGGCAAGATCGAAGGGCACAAGGGTCGCCGAGCCGCCGGCAGCCTTGATGGCATCGTCAAGCTCCTCAAGGCCCCCGACCGTGCGGGCGCAGGCGATCACATGCGCGCCGGCCTTGGCCAGCTCCAGTGCCGTGAAATAGCCGATACCGCGCGATGCGCCGGTGACGAGGGCGATCTTGTCCTTGAGATTGACGCTCATGCTGCCTTGATCCGAATGCGTGGAAAGAGAAAGGGGCAGGGCGCCCCTGTCAGCCGTTACTTGGGCTTGTCAGCCGTTGCTCGCGAGGACGGAGAGCTTGCGCACGTTGCTGGTGCTTTCCTTGTCGAGCAGACGCGTCGGATAGTCACCGGTAAAGTAATGGTCGGTGAACTGCGGCTGCGCATTGTTGCGCGGCTCGCCGCCGACAGCCTGGTAAAGGCCATCGATGGACAGGAACTCCAGCGAATCCGCGCCGATATACTCGCACATGGCCTTCAGGCTCGTGTACTGGTTTGCCAACAGCTTGTCGGCGTCCGGTGTGTCGATGCCGTAGAAATCCGGATGGAAGATCATCGGGCTGGCGACGCGGATATGCACCTCGCTGGCGCCGGCATCGCGGATCATCTGCACGATCTTCACCGATGTCGTGCCGCGCACGATGGAATCGTCGACGAGCACCACGCGCTTGCCAGCGATGATTTCGCGATTGGCGGAATGCTTGAGCTTAACGCCGAAGGCGCGAATCTGCTGCGTGGGTTCAATGAAGGTGCGGCCGACATAATGGTTGCGGATGATGCCGAGCTCGAAGGGAATACCGCTTGCCTGCGCATAGCCGATAGCGGCCGGCGTGCCGCCATCCGGCACGGGGACGACAACATCGGCGGCGACAGGCGCTTCCTTGGCAAGGTTGATGCCCATGTTCTTGCGGGCAACATAAACGTTGCGGCCGCCGACGACGGAATCGGGACGGGCGAAATAGACATATTCGAACAGGCAGAGACGCTCGGGTTGTGAAACTTCCGGCTTGCGGGCGTCGATGGTGATCGAACCATCAGGCTGGATCTCGCAGATGATGACCTCGCCGTTTTCAACGTCGCGGACATATTTTGCGCCGATGATGTCGAGAGCACAGGTCTCCGAGCAGAAGATGGGCTTGCCGTCGAGTTCGCCCATGACCAGCGGCCGGATGCCGATCGGATCGCGGGCGGCGATCAGCTTGGTGCGCGTCATGGCGAGCATCGAATAGCCGCCTTCCATCTGCCTGATAGCATCGATGAAACGATCTGAGGAGGAGGGATGCTTGGAGCGGGCGATGAGATGCAGCACGACTTCGGTATCCGAGGTCGACTGACAGATGGCACCATCGGCAATCAGCTGACGGCGCATGGTCAGGCCATTGGTGAAATTACCGTTATGGGCAATGGCGATGCCGCCGACTTCCAGCTCGGCAAACAGCGGCTGGACATTGCGAAGGATGGTCTCGCCGGTGGTGGAGTAGCGTACATGACCGATCGAGCGGTCACCGGGGAGGCGGGCGAGGGTGGCCGGGTCAGTGTAGTGGTCTCCGACCAGACCCATCCGCCGCTCCGAGTGGAAGCGCTGACCATCGAAGGAGACGATGCCGGCCGCTTCCTGGCCGCGATGCTGCAAGGCGTGCAGGCCGAGCGCCGTCAGTGTTGCCGCATCCGGGTGCCCCAGGATGCCGAAGACGCCGCATTCTTCATGCAGCGTGTCGCCGTCGATATCGTCCTCGAAGGAAACGGAATGGTTCATGGCTGCGGGCCTTTGCTCTCAACGTGGGCGGATCGGGGCGGCGTCACGAGTGACCATTAAAATAACTTAAAATCCGGCCGGAAAAAATATCGGGCCGGATCTTCTATTGTCACGCCGCTCAAATGGCGATTCTCGGGCGGCAGGTCAAGCCTGTAAACGCACCGTCAATTGTTTGTCTGCGGCGCCGGTGCGTCATCCGACGGCGCGGTATCGTTCGGCGTGGCGTTGTCGCCGCTTCCCTGCTGCTGCTGTTGCTGCTGGTTTGGCGCGATCTTGTTGAGGATTTCGGCCGGCAGCCTTGCCTGAATGTCTTGGGGCAGCGCCGCAGTCAGCTTCTCCACCATCGAATCGAGGAAAGGCTTCGACTTGGCGTTATTGACCCAGTCCGGACGTGCGGCCGGTGCCACCAGCCAGTTCCAGAAGGCAACGACGACGACCATGAGCAGCAGGCCGCGTGCCGCGCCGAAGAGGAAGCCGAGAGTGCGGTCGAGCGCGCCGATGCGGCTGTCGATGATGAAATCGGCAATCCGGATGGTGATGAAGGAAATGATGATGAGCGCCAGCAGGAAGATGACGGCGGCTGACGCAATCGTGGCGATCTTGGTGTCGGCCTTGTATTGCAACGCATAGGGAACGAGCAGCGGATAGAGATAGTATGCGGCGACTGCGGAGCCGCCCCAGCTGACGATCGAGAGAATTTCGCGTGAGAAGCCGCGAACCATGGCCAGAATGGCGGAGAAGAGAAGAACGCCGATAACAATACCGTCGAAAATCGTAATGGGCATCTATAATCCACTTCAAGACTTGCCGGACCTCATGGTCGGCATCGGCCTCAATTCATGAGCCTCTTCTTCGCCAAGAACGGCTGAAGTAAGGCTCAGTCTTCGTCTTCCGCTCGCTTGAGCGCACCTTTCGATCCGGCAATGCGCGCCACCAGATCCGGCAGGCTGTCGATCTCGCTCCAGCGTCCGCCATTGCCCTTTGGCAGATCGGCGGAAGCGGCAGGCAGAACGGCCGCGGAAAATCCCAGCTTCTCGGCTTCCTTGAGGCGCTGGGCGGTGTGCGCAACCGGCCGGACGGCGCCCGACAGGCTGACTTCGCCGAAATAGACGCAATCGGCGGGCAGAGCAAGACCAGCCAGGGAGGAAACCAGTGCAGAAGCGACCGCAAGGTCCGCAGCCGGCTCGGAAATGCGGTAGCCGCCGGCAATATTGAGGTAAACATCGTGCTGACCGAGCCGCACGCCGCAATGCGCTTCCAGAACGGCCAGAATCATCGACAACCGCGCCGAATCCCAGCCGACGATGGCGCGGCGCGGCGTGCCGAGCGATGTCGGCGCGACCAGCGCCTGCACCTCCACCAGCACCGGACGCGTGCCTTCGATGCCGGCGAAGACCGCCGCGCCTGGCGACTTTTCGTTGCGTTCACCAAGGAAAAGTTCGGACGGATTAGGCACGTCGCGAAGCCCGGCGTCGGACATTTCGAAGACGCCGATCTCGTCGGTCGGACCGAAGCGGTTCTTCACCGTGCGCAGGATACGGTAATGATGGCCCCGATCGCCTTCGAAGTAGAGAACGGCATCGACCATATGCTCGACGACGCGCGGCCCGGCGATCTGGCCATCCTTGGTGACATGGCCGACCAGCACCATGGCAGTTCCCGTCTGCTTGGCGAAGCGGATCATCGCCTGCACGCCGGTACGCACCTGCGTTACCGTGCCGGGTGCGGATTCGGCAAGCTCGCTCCACAGCGTCTGGATGGAATCAATGATGACAAGATCCGGCCGCTTGCCTTCTGCCAGCGTTGCCAGGATATCCTCGACATTGGTTTCGGCGGCGAGCAGCACTTCGGTATCGGCCGCCTTCAGCCGTTGGGCGCGCAGGCGCACCTGCGCCACGGCCTCTTCGCCGGAGACGTAGACGATCTTGTGCCCCTGCCGGGCGAGGGCTGCTGCCGCCTGCATCAGCAGCGTCGACTTGCCGATGCCAGGATCGCCGCCGACGAGAACGGCCGAGCCACGCACAAAACCGCCGCCCGTGGCGCGGTCGAGCTCGGATATGCCGGTATGGATGCGCGGCGCTTCCTCGATTTCACCCGAAAGCGTGGTCAGCGTGACGGGCTTGCCCTTTCGCGGCGTCTTCGTTGGTCCGCCGCCGATCCCGCCCATCGGATCTTCCTCGACGATGGTGTTCCACGCGCCGCAACTGTCGCACTTGCCGGCCCAGCGATTGTGGACCGTGCCGCAGTTCTGGCAGATGAATTGTGTGCGGGCCTTAGCCATAGGATGCTATTCTCAAGTTCAAATGCTTCGCTTTTCGCGACGAATCGCTTGGGCAGTCAGATAATGTCTTTCCCGGCCTATCAAAACTAATGATTTCCGTATCAACGGCGATCGTGTCAGCCTTTATGCCGGGTTTTATGGATGATGATCGATGTTTGACTATTCGCTTGCGCACTGGATGGGCTTTCTGACTGCTGCGATTCTCCTTAATCTGTCGCCGGGGCCGGATATCGCCTTCATTCTCGGTCACACGATCAGAAGCGGCATGCGCTCCGGCTTTGCAGCGCTGTTCGGCATCTGGAGCGGCGCGTGCCTGCATGTACTGATGGCGGCCGCCGGCCTGTCGGCGATCCTTGCCGCCTCTGCACTGGCCTTCTCGACCGTCAAATGGGTCGGTGCGGCCTATCTGATCTGGCTTGGCATCCAGGCGCTGCGCTCGAAGGGCGAGAGCGCATGGATCAAGGAAGCCGGCAAGTCCTTGCCCTTTAGCCGTATCTATCGCCAAGGTATTCTGGTCTCGCTGCTCAATCCGAAGGTCGCCATCTTCTTCCTGGCCTTCCTGCCGCAATTCGTCGTCGAGGGTGCCGGCCCGGTTTGGGCGCAGCTTTTGCTGCACGGAAGCCTGATTATCGTCGTGGCAGCCTTCATCGAGCCGCCGCTTATCCTGCTGGGCGGTCGCCTGAGTGACGCGCTTCGGCGCAATCGCAGCCTCGGTCTGTGGCTCGATCGCGGGCTCGGCACGCTCTTCGTCGCCCTTGGTGTCCGGCTGGCGATCAGCGCCCGCTAAATATTTTGAGGAGTAGCCGGGCTATTCCTCGTTCTCCTCCGAGATATACCGACGCTCGTGCCGCAGCCCCATGCTGGTCAGCATCTCGTAGCCGATGGTGCCTGCCGCCCTTGCGGCCTCATCGACCGAGATGTTGCTGCCGAAAAGTTCAACGTAGTCACCAGCTCTGACCAGGTTTTCCGGCAGGTCGGTGACATCGAAGATGGTGAGGTCCATGGTGATGCGGCCGGCAACGGGCACCTTATGGCCGGCTATAAAGCCGTGACCGCCCGCAATACCGGTCTGGCGCAATGGCACGCCGGCACTCGACTGGCTGCGCATATAGCCGTCGGCGTACCCTGCCGAGACGATCGCCAGTCGGCTGTCGCGGGTCAATTGAAGCGCGCGGCCATATCCCACCGTTTCGCCCGCCTTGACCGAGCGGGTCTGGATAATCCGAGCCTCCGCCGTCGCCACCGGGCGCATCGGATTGGCCATGCCCGGCACTGCCTCGCCGCCATAGGTGGCGATGCCGGGGCGGGTGAGATCGAAATGATAGTCGGCCCCAAGAAAGATGCCGGCCGAATTGGCAAGGCTCGCCTCGATGCCTTCGAAGGCGGCACTGACTTTGCGGAAAGCCTCGAGCTGCTGCCCGTTCATCGCGTTGGAAGGATCGTCGCCGCAGGCGAGGTGGCTCATGACGAGAACCGGCGCAAAGCTTGCCGGACGCGAGACGTCATCGGCAAGCGCGATCGCATCATCCATCGGCAGGCCGAGCCTGTTGAAGCCGGTATCGACCTGCAGTGCGCAGGGATAATCGCCATAATCAGACAGAACCGACATCCAGAAGGTCAGCTGTTCTTCCGAAGCAATGACGGGTACGAGGTCGTTTTCGAAGAACCGGCGCTCCATGCCCGGCCAGATGCCGCTGAGCACGAAGATGCGCGCCTCGGGCGCGTAGAGCCGCAAGGTCGCGCCTTCATCGGCGGTGGCGACAAAGAAATCGCGCGCCCCGGCAGCGTAAAGCGTTTCGCCGACATCCTCGATCCCGAGCCCGTAGGCATCGGCCTTGACAACGGCTGACGTGCGCGCCTTCCCCGAGCGGTGCGCGAGGTCGCGCCAGTTTTCGACGAGCGCGCCGAGATCCACCGTCAGCCGCAGGCCGGCGGAAGCGAAAGCATCGTCGTCATTGAAATTATCTGTCATGGGGCGCCCTAAACAAGGAAGTGGCCGGAAGTGATTTGGCTTGGGTCAGGATACTGGCCGTCGATGAAAAGAAAAAGTGCTGCGATGCATGTATGCGGAATTAGGCAGAAACTGCCGCCACATTTCTGACGACAGCTTCCGGCTAAAGGTCGGAAACCAACAGGCTGCTTTGCGGCACGAATGAGCTGAAGGGCAGGCCTTCAGGCACGCTGTGCGCATCATCTTGAAGGCAGGCTGTCGTAGGCTTTAGTTTCCGGGATGATGGCTATTTCGGAACAGCGGCATCGTTCCCCGCTGGCGATCGCCGGAATAGGCTCAGTCGTCACGCCATCTCACCGCCCATGAGGCGGTATCGCAATCAGGGTGCTGGTTGTTGCTCGTCTTGATCGCCGCAGCCCATTCGGCGCCGTTATTTTCGGTCGCACCGGTATTTTCTATGCCCGTGATCGTATCGAACCATGTCACCATATTCTCGGTGCAGGTATTGGCATGCGGCGGGAAGGCGTGCGGATTATCAAGCGAACCGATCATCAGGTTGGTGCGGCCGTTTTTGAGGTGATGGAAGAACAATGGCGTGCCGCAATTGGCGCAGAAGCCGCGCTCGACAAGCTCAGAACTCTTCCAGATGCTCGGCTTGCCGCGCGTCCAGGTGAGCGCATCATCAGGCGCGGCGACAAGCGCGGCAAAGATGTTGCCGGAGGCTTTCTGGCACATGCGGCAATGGCAGAGATGCGAATTATCATGCATGGCAGTTGCGTGATAGCGCACGGCACCGCACTGGCAGCCGCCGCTTACCGTCATCTCAATGCGTTTCAATTTTCCTTCTCCTCCAAAAGGCGAGTTTGGGCCTAAATGCTTTTTAGGTTTTCATCTTGGGATCGTCCAGCGGAACGACGGATCCGACCACACCTTCTCAAAAAAAGCGCGGACGGGTGGATGCCAGCCTTTCCCACATGCGATCACTTTTGTTCAAGACGCGCGGGAGCCGGCGCGCTAATCTTCGGGGATGCAGAACGTTTCGCAGAAAGAGGCGGCTGACGCCATGCCGCTTGCCAAGGTGGAATCGACCCGCTTCTGGCGAGACGGTCGCTTTCGTGACATGGAATGCCTGAGCGCAAGCTTCGTGACGCATGAATATGCGCCGCATGCGCACGACACCTTCAGCATCGGGACGATTGAAAGAGGCAGCCAGATCACCACGCTGCTCGGCAGTCGGGAGGAAGCCGGACCGGGCGATCTCTATATGATCAATCCTGGAGTAGTGCATGACGGCGCTCCGGGCGGCGAAGGCTATCGCTACCGCATGATCTACCCGGACACGAAGCTCTTCGTCGATATTCTGGAAGACGTCACGGGCAAAGCCTTCAATGCGACGCCATCTTTCGCCAGTTCGTTGTTGCGCGATCCGCAGCTTGCAAGCGCCTTCCACAAGGCGCATCGCACACTCGAGAGCGGCGCCGGTGCGCTGGAATCCGATGAAGGCATGTTCTCGGTGCTGGCGGCCCTCTTTGCGCGCTATGGTAGCACGATCGTCCTTCCCGTCGACACCAAGGAGCGTAGCGCCGTCGTGCGCGCCCGCGATTATCTCACTGAGAATTTCGACAGCGATATCGGATTGGAGGAGTTGGCCAAGATCGCAGGCCTGAGCCGCGCGCACCTGATTCGCGCCTTCCGCAGGGAGTATCATATTACGCCCCATGCCTTTCTGACCGACCGGCGTGTCATCGTTGCCCGCCGATTGCTTAGGGAGGGCCGCATGCCCGCCGATGTTGCCATGGAATGTGGTTTTGCCGATCAGGCGCATTTCACGCGCCACTTCAAATCGCGCACCGGCGTCACCCCGGGCCAGTTCCGCGTCGGCTAGCGCATTTCCAATTGCGAAACGGCTTTCTGTCCGGAATGCGTCTGATCACTTTCGTTCAATACAGCGCCGGCTGCCGTCGGCTACCCCTCCGTCATTGTTGAAGTGGAGGTTGCCAATGTTGCAGCAAAGCCGGCCGGCCGGCGAATTCAAAGCCGGGATGCGTGCCATTCTTCCGCTGATCGTTGCCGTCCTGCCGATCGGCCTCGTGTTCGGCGCGGTTTCGGCGACCAAGGGGCTTTCGCCGCTGGAGACCACACTGATGAGCGCGCTCGTCTTTGCTGGCGGCTCGCAATTCGTGGCGATGGATATCTGGACACATCCCGCAAGCTGGATCGGCGCCGGCTTCGCGGCCCTGCTCGTCAATGTCAGGCACTTGCTGATGAGCGCTTCGATCGGCACGAAGATGCAGTCTTTCTCCGGCATCAAACGCTATCTCGCCATGCTGTTTCTCGCCGATGAGATTTGGGCCATGGCGGAGTTCCGCGCCGGCACGATGCGGCTCACGCCCGCTTGGTATGCGGGCATCGTCACGCCATTTTACTTGGCCTGGGTCGGCTCGTCGCTTGCGGGTGCTCTGCTTGGCGCTTTTCTCGGCGATCCCGCCGTCATCGGTCTCGACTTCGCCTTTCCGGCCGTCTTCATCGTGCTGGTCATGGGCTTCTGGAAAGGACCGGAAACCGGCGCGGTGCTTGCCGCAAGCGGAATTGCAGCCGTTGCTGTCCACCAGTTCGTGCCCGGTGTCTGGCATATTGCAGCCGGCGCGCTGGCGGGACTGGCAATGGCTTTCTGGAAGGGCAGAGCGCGGGAGCAAGCGGCATGACGCTCGATTTCAACACTCTGCTCGCCATCCTCGCCATGGCTGCCGCAACGATCTTCACCCGTGTTGGCGGTCTCGTCTTGATTCGCTACGTGAAGCTTGACGAGCGTCGGCAAACCGCAATCAAAGCCATTCCACCGGCCGTGCTGATGGCTGTCATTGCCCCCACAGCTTTTGCCACCGGCTGGGCGGAGACGCTGGCCTGCATGGTCACCGCAATCGTCTCTCGCCGCTTGCCGTTGCTGGCAAGCGTTATCGTCGGCGTTGCGACGGTGGCTTTGCTGAGGGCTGCGGGACTCTGAAGCCTTTCCGGCAAAGTGCGAAGCGGTTCTCATCCCAGCGGAACATTGACGCGGCAAGCGTCAATGTTCTTCGTACTGCGTGAAAGACGGGTCGGCGAGGTCGGCAAATCGGGTGAATTCCGATTGGAAGGCGAGCTTCACCGTGCCCGTCGGTCCGTGACGCTGCTTGGCGATGATGACATCGGCCGTGCCCTTCACGCGGTCGAACAGCGCTTCCCATTCCGCATATTTCGGGTCGTTCGGGTCGCGGGGCTCTTGGTTCTTCACATAATATTCCTCGCGGAACACGAAGAGCACCACGTCGGCGTCCTGCTCGATCGAGCCGGATTCGCGAAGGTCCGAAAGCTGGGGGCGCTTATCGTCGCGGCTTTCGACCGCGCGCGAGAGCTGGGAGAGTGCGACGATCGGAACGTTGAGCTCCTTGCCGAGCGCCTTCAGGCCAGTGGTGATCTCGGTGATTTCCTGAACGCGGTTTTCGCCCGACTTCTTCGAACCGGTCATGAGCTGCACGTAGTCGACGACCAGAACGTCGAGGCCGCGCTGGCGTTTGAGGCGGCGGGCGCGGGCGGCGAGTTGGGCGATGGAAATACCACCGGTCTGGTCGATATAAAGCGGCACCTTCTGCATCATCATCGAGCAGGCCACCAGCTTTTCGAAATCGGCATCGTTGATGTCGCCGCGGCGGATCTTCGAGGAGGAGACTTCCGTCTGCTCGGAGATGATACGGGTGGCGAGCTGCTCCGATGACATTTCCAGCGAGTAGAAGCCGACAACGCCGCCGTTCTTTGCCTTCATCGAGCCGTCGGGCTGGACTTCGCCCTCGTAGGCGGCGGCGATATTATAGGCGATGTTGGTGGCAAGCGAGGTTTTGCCCATGCCGGGACGGCCGGCAAGGATGATCAAGTCGGAGCGCTGCAGGCCGCCCATCTTGCTATCAAGCGAGTGGATGCCCGTGGAGATGCCGGAGAGGCCGCCGTCACGCTCCTTGGCAACGGCCGCCATGTCGATCGCCAGTGCCACGGCGTCGTTGAACGACTGGAAGCCGCCGTCGTAGCGGCCATTCTCGGCAAGCTCGAACAGCCGGCGCTCCGTATCCTCGATCTGCGTCTGCGGCGGCATGTCGAGCGGCGCGTCATAGGCGATGTTGACCATGTCCTCGCCGATGGTGATCAGCGCACGGCGCAGCGCCAGGTCATAGATGGCGCGGCCGTAATCTTCAGCGTTGATGATCGACACGGCCTCGACGGCGAGGCGCGCGAGATATTGCGCGACCGTCATGTCGCCGACCTTCTCGTCAGCCGGCACGAAGCTCTTGATGGTCACAGGATTGGCGGTCTTGCCCATGCGGATGATATCACCGGCGACTTCGAAGATCTTCCGGTGCAGCGGCTCGTAGAGATGGATCGGCTTCAGGAAATCGGAGACGCGATAATAGGCATCGTTGTTGACGAGGATGGCACCGAGCAGAGCCTGTTCCGCCTCAATGTTATTGGGCGCTTCGCGATAATGCTGGTCGGCGGGAGCAATGGCGGCAAGCTTGCGCGCAGCTTCGTTCATTTTCCATCTCTTCATGCTTTAGGGTGTCGTCTGGTTTGCGATGTTCCGATGTCATGGTCAACCGTGCAAACGGATGGCCATACCGACCTATCAACGTTGTTCCACTCGTCCACAGGGACAAGTTTCCGCCACGTAAAAAATCCCTTGTGGCCACTTTGCAACGCAAAGATCGACACACGAATCACTTATGCAAACTATCTGTGGGGAACATTTTAGCCGGTCTTTCGCTGCGCGCATCAACTGTTGCGGCTATCCTGCTTGAAAAACTGGGAAAATCCGGGTATTCCCCTTAAATTAGGGTAGGATGCTAATAGTATAAAGTTGCAATAATGCCAGGTGCGCCATCAAGACAAGAACTCTTCGACGACCTCTCCGCGTTCAATCGCAAGCTGAGGGCGGCTTTCGACGCTCTCGTTCGAGAGCACGGCATGACCCTTTCCCGCGCGAGGGTTTTTCGCAAGCTCTCCCGCCGGGACGGAATAAACCAGAGGGAGCTTGCCGACGAGCTGGAGCTGGAAACGCCGACGCTCGTGCGCATCCTCGATGCCATGGAGGCGCAGAATTTCATTGAGCGCCGCGCCGCCGTATCCGATCGCCGCGCCAAGCAGATCTTCATGACGGAATCAGGAAAAGTCGTTGCCGCCGAGGTTGAGGCTCTTGCCACCAGTGTGCGTGCGGATATCTTGGAGGGGATTTCGGACGAGGATGTCGGCATGGCGCTGAAAGTTATCCGTGCCATGACTGCCAATCTTCAGAATATCGGCAAATCATGAGGTAGTGCATGAGCGGGGATCCGGGCCCGGTCGCCAATGCGGAAGCCAACGCCGTCCCATCCGCTCCACCGCCTATGCCGGGCTGGAAAGTGCCGCTCTATATTGCGGCGTCCGTCATGTTCTTCCTGACGCAGGGCCTCGGTCTCAATCTCGCCTTCGCCAACCTTACGCAAATTCAGGGAACCATCGCGGCGACCACCACAGAGTCGGCATGGCTTTCTGCTGCCTATATGGCGCCCAATGTCAGCCTCGCCATCGCGCTGGTGAAGATCCGCCTTCAATATGGCGTGCGCAATTTCGCCGAGGTCAGCATTCTCGGCTTCGTGCTCGCCTCGCTGCTCAATCTTTTCGTTTCCGACCTGCATTCTGCGATCGTCGTCCGCTTCCTGAGCGGGATTGCCGGTGCGCCACTCTCGACGCTCGGCTTTCTTTATATGCTGGAGGCCTTCGAGCCGGCGAAGAAGATGACGATCGGCGTCAGTCTGGCGATGATGAACACGCTGCTTGCCGCTCCCATCACCCGTCTCGTATCGCCCTCGCTACTCGATTATGGCGAATGGCGCGGCCTCTATACGCTTGAAATGGCATTGGCGCTCCTCGTCATGCCGATCATCTATCTGCTGCCGCTGACGCCGCCGCCGCGCGTCAAGGTTATCGTGCTGGGCGATATCTTCAGCTATCTTCTTGTCGCGGTCGGTTTCGGCTGTCTTGCCGTCGCCTTGTCGGTCGGGCGCCTCTACTGGTGGCTGGAGGTGCCATGGCTCGGCGTCGTTCTGGCTATTGCCGTCGCATCCCTGACCGTTGCCATCGTCGTCGAACTGAGACGGTCGACGCCTTTGATCGACGTTCGCTGGCTGCTTCGGCCGGAAATTCTGCATCTGACGGCGATCCTCCTGGTCTTCCGCATCATTGCCGCCGAGCAGACCTCCGTCATCATGACCTTCTATCAGAATGCGGTCGGCCTGCTCTATGACCAGCTTGCCTTGCTCTATTGGATCATCCTCGCCTTCTCGATCATCGGCGGCCTCATCTGCACCGTGTTCATGAGCTATGGCTACACGTGGCAGATCCAGTTCGTCGCGCTTATTCTGATGGGGGTGGGTTCGCTGATGGATTCTCAGGTGACGAACCTGACCCGTCCCGAGCAGATGTATCTCAGCCAGGCCCTGGTGGCGGCCGGTGCGGCGCTCTTCTTGCCGCCATCCATGTCGGCAGGCTTCAAGGAGGCTATATCCAAGGGGCCGCCCTATCTGGTGACCTTCTTCGTCGTCTTCACCTTCACGCAAAGCATCGGCGGCCTCGTCGGCTCGGCCTTCTACGGCACGCTGATCACCATTCGCGAGAAGTTCCATTCGGCCGTCCTGACCGAGCGCGTGCTGCTGACGGATCCGCATGTGGCCACACGCGTCAGCCAGCTTTCATCCTCCTATGGCAAGGTGATTGGGGATAGCGCGCTGCTGAAGGGGGAGGGGCTGGCGCTGCTCGGCGCGCAGGTCAGCCGCGAAGCCAATATGCTTGCCTATGGAGATGCCTTCTTCACTGCCGCCGTAATCGCCTTCCTGTCACTTGCCGGCCTCTCAATCCATGTTCTCTTCCGCGTCGTCAGGGCTCGCTTCGCTGGCGATCGGGTAGAGGTCGCGACATCCAACCCATGAGGATATGAAATAGCTCCATGTCGAGGCTCGTTCGCTCCCCAATTGAAGTCATCGCCGTTCTTGCCGGTGTCGGCGGCGTCATGCTGGTGCTCTACGCCTGGCATCTGCCGCCGTTCAAGACCGCGGTCGAAACCACGGACGACGCCTATGTCAAAGGCTATGTCACGACCATCAGCCCGCAGGTCAGCGGCTATATCACCGACGTGCCGATCAAGGACTACAAGCTCGTCAAGGAAGGCGATGTGCTCGCCCAGATCGATAACCGCATCTACAAGCAGAAGGTGGCGCAGGCCCACGCGACGCTGGACGGACAGAAGGCCGCACTCGCCAATTCGCAGCAGCAGGAGCAGGCCGCCAAGGCCGGCATCGTCTCCAGCCAGGCGCAGATCGACAGCGCCAATGCAGCGCTGAAGCGTGCCCAGCTTGCCTTCGATCGCGTCACGACACTCGTCTCCAGAGGCGTCTCGACCACCAGTGATTCCGAACAGGCGCAGGCGACGCTGCAGCAGGCGCAGGCATCGGTCAATCAGGCAAAGGCCGCTCTCGATGTCTCCCAGCAGAACCTGACGACGATCATCGTCAACCGCGCTTCGCTGGAAGCCGGTGTCAGCGGCGCGGAAGCGGCCGTGCAGCTTGCCGATATCGATCTCGACAATACGACGATCAGGGCGCCGCAGGACGGCCGCGTCGGCGAGATCGGCGTGCGTCTTGGCCAATATGTGACGCCCGGCACGCAGCTGATGAACCTCGTTCCGAAGGACGTCTGGGTCATCGCCAATTTCAAGGAAACGCAGCTTGATGGCATGAAGCTCGATCAGCCTGCCACCATCTCCGTGGATGCGCTCGGACATCGCGAGATCAAGGGCCGCATCCAGCGCTTCTCCCCGGCCGCTGGCTCGGAATTTGCGGTCATCAAACCCGATAATGCCACGGGCAATTTCACCAAGGTCGCCCAGCGTCTCGGCGTCAGGATCAAGATCGAGGATGGGCAGCCTCTGGCGGACCAGTTGGCGCCCGGTATGTCCGTCGTCGTTTCGATCGACAAGGATTCGGCTCCGTTGCCGGAAATCAAGGATAACGACTGACCTGGGCGTTCGCTCCATCTTCTGTCAGAAAACAGGAAAGCCTGGGTCGGAGGACCCAGGCTTTCTTGCATTAGAAATTACGAAAAAGGCTTGAAGATCAAGCTTCTTCGTCGCCGTCGCGGTCAGCTTCCGGATCGAAGAAGTCTTCCGGACGCAGGGCGTCTTCGTCAACGCCGTAGATGGCGTCGGCGGAGGTGAGGGTTTCGCCCTTGGCCTGACGCTCGGCTTCTTCAGCGGAGCGTGCAACGTTGAGTTCGATCGTGATTTCGACTTCGGCGTGAAGACCGATCGTGACGTTGTGCAGGCCGATGGCCTTGATCGGCGTGTTCATGTGAACCTGGCTGCGGCCGACGTTGAAGCCTTCGGCGGCGAGGATTTCGACGACATCACGAGCAGCGACCGAACCGTAGAGCTGGCCGGTTTCGCCAGCCGAGCGAACGACGATGAAGGACTTGCCGGCGAGAACGTCGGCAACCTTCTGGGCTTCGCTCTTGCGCTCGAGGTTGCGGGCTTCGAGCGTTGCGCGCTCGGCTTCGAAACGAGCCTTGTTGGCGGCGTTGGCGCGCAGTGCCTTGCCGAGCGGCAGCAGGTAGTTACGGGCAAAGCCGTCGCGAACCTTGACGGTTTCGCCCATCTGGCCGAGCTTGGAGATGCGTTCGAGGAGAATGACTTCCATTTTCGTTGTTCCTTTCGATGTCAGATTTTTGTGTCTTGTTTGGATGTGTCGGCATTCTTGTTCGGGGTCAGCGATATCGCCTTGCGGGTATCGTAAAGACCGAGAACGAGAACGATGAAGAGCGGCAGCGTCACAAAGAAGCATACCAGGTAGCAGAGGATCAGAACCGGCAGACGCCAGTCCTTGCCCCGCGTCCGGTAATGCAGCGAAGCAAAGCCGGAAACGATGAAGCCAGCACCGAAGGCGCCGAGCACGGCGGCGGCGATGAGAGCCAGAACTCCGCCAAAGAAGATAGCGACGATCGCCACGAGAAAGACGAAGATCGCATTGCGGTTCATGCGCAACGACGAGGGGATATCGTCGCGCGGGCGCAGATTATGGCTCGAAGCCGCAACGATGCGTGTCGCCACGTAATAGGCGGCCAACAGCATCATGACCCAGATCATGCCCCAGGCGATCGGGATCATGTAGAGCATCAGTGACTTCATCTTCGCGATCGCAGCCGGATTGAGCTGAAGATCGGGAGACTGCTGGTTCACCGCGGCCATGTAGGCGTCGACGACCTGACCCACCAGATCGGCACCGTAGCCCATGACCGCTCCGGCGACGATGATGACGATGGCGGCGAGACCGCACAGGTGCAGCATGATGTCGGAGAGCGGATACCAGGCCATCAGATTATCCGGGCCTCCGAGTTCGGAGGCGGGACGCGCCAGATTGGCGAGATGGCTGAGCCAAGCGGGGATCAGCGTCAGGAGAACGACGAAGAGCCCGAAATAGACCGACTGCGTAACGGTTCCGACGATGCCGGCGACCACGACGGCAACGATGACGGCCATATTGCCCCAGCCGAGGCCGACGATCAGGATCGGGAGAGCGGAAAGTGCGCCGAACAGGATGAACAGCAATGGCTGCACCGTCGCGCCATACACGAGTAGGGCGGCGGTCAGACCGGCGAGCGCGCCGATGCCAAGCTCTTTTGCGTTCAACTTTTTCACGTCGCTGTCCTGCTTCGTATCGAGCAGTTAGAGGATGCCTTCGCCACACGGGCCTGAAAGCTTATCCCCAACATGGGGTTTCAAGGTTCCGATCCGCGCCCATCGCGAAAGGGAGAAGGGAAGGCATCGCTGCCTTCCCTCTAATTCATTCTCCGTCAGGCGCTATTAAGCGACGACGTAGGGCAGCAGGCCGAGGAAACGGGCGCGCTTGATCGCCTGGGCGAGTTCGCGCTGCTTCTTCTGAGAAACGGCCGTGATGCGGGACGGAACGATCTTGCCGCGCTCGGAAATGTAGCGCTGCAGGAGACGAACGTCCTTGTAGTCGATGCGCGGCGCATTGGCGCCCGAGAACGGGCAGGTCTTGCGGCGGCGATGGAACGGACGGCGGACCGGTGCGGAAGAAACTTCAGACATCTCTCAAATCTCCTTATACGCGGTCTTCGCGCGGACGGCGCGGACGGTCTTCGCGGTCACCACGATCCGGGCGCGGACCACGATCGCCGAAGCTGCGCTCCGGACGGTCGCCATCGCGGCGCGGACGGTCGTCACGGTCGCGCTTCTGCATCATGGCCGACGGGCCGTCTTCGTGCTGCTCGACAGCGATCGTCATGTAACGCAGGACATCTTCGCTGATGCGCATCTGGCGTTCCATTTCCTGGATCGCAGCGGCCGGAGCATCGATGTCCATCAGGGCGTAATGAGCCTTGCGGTTCTTCTTGATGCGGTAGGTGAGGGACTTGAGGCCCCAGTTCTCGATACGCCCGACTTTACCGCCGTGAGCTTCGATGACACCCTTGTACTGTTCTACGAGGGCGTCGACCTGCTGAGCGGAAATATCCTGCCGGGCAAGGAATACATGTTCGTAAAGAGCCATGGATAGCTTTGCCTTTCTTGCGTTGGTCTGAACCCGATATTCGGCGGCTAAGCCTCAACGACTGCTCCTGATAGGGTAAACCCAAGCAAGAAAAGCGTTTCCGAGACGGTCGAGAGCGGAGACACGGGAGGCTGGAACGCTTCCGTTCCGAACGATTCCCTTATCGGAAACCGGCCCTCCGTTCAGCCACCAGCCAGAAGACCGGGTTGCGAACAGGGCGGCTTATACGGATTTTTCTTCGAAAGGCAAGGGTAGGGGCGAAATTATGCCGTTTTGCCCGCGAGCGGCGTCGATGCTTGGGCCAAATCGCGAGCTCCCATCCGCCGCAGCGTTGCACCCGCCGCGCTCTCCCATATGATGGGATGCGAATTGCAGCAACAGGGACGATTCATGCGCATCTTTCTCGTTCGGCACGGCGAATCCCTTGGCAATATCGATGACCAGGCCTATCGGCAATTCGGCGACCATAATGTGCCCCTGACGGAATGGGGCTATCGGCAGGTGCTGGAAGCAGGGCAGGCGATATCAGCCTATCTCAAGGGATTGCCATCAGCCGAACTGCGCAAGCTGAGCGTCTGGTATTCGCCCTTCCTGAGGACGCGGCAGAGCAAGGATGCCCTGCTGGAGGTTCTGCCCGCCGAACTCATCGGAGATATCAGAGAGGATTATCTCCTGCGTGAGCAGGACTTCGGCCTCTTCACCGAAATCTACGATCATGCCGAACAGAAGCGGAAATTCCCCGATGAGTTCGAGAAATGGGCAAGGCTGCGCAACAATAACGGCAAGTTCTACGCCCGGCCGCCGGACGGCGAGAGCCGCGCCGATGTCGCCCAGCGTGTCCGTCTATTTCTGCAGACGGTCATGCACGATGCCGAAAACGGAAAGAACAATGTCATCATCGTCGGCCATGGCGTCACCAACCGGGCCTTCGAGATGAATTTCCTGCATCACCCCGTCGATTGGTTCGAGCGCTCGGACAATCCAGGAAACGCCGATGTCACCTTGATCGAGGAGCGGAGTTCGGAAGGCTATCGCTCGATCCTGCTTCATAAGTCCGTGGACCGTGTGAAGGGGCAGGAGGAATTGAAGGCGGCTTATGGTTCCGAATTGGCAATTGCGCCGAAGACAAAGCAATAGGCAGCTTGCCGTAAGCATGGCTTTTTCCCGCTGCCATATGAGCCTGCTTTCATTTCATCGGTAAGGCCGAATCTTTCGAATGTGGGCTGCAATCATGGCTTGTGAAGCGCCTGGAGCTATGGAATTCATGGCTTGGTTGCAATTTGGGGGTGGGCTGTGAAGAAAAGCTTTGCTTTGCTGGGTTTTGCTCTGGGCTTCGCGCTTCTTGCGCAAAATGCCGCGGCGCGGCTGAGCTACGACGTTCGAACTGCGGATGATGGAATTACCTACATTACGGTAATTGGCAGTTTCGAAGCCGACGATGATTTGAGCTTATTCCGCGATAAGGCTGTTTCCAGCCACGCTATCTACGTCGGCTTCGACAGCGGCGGCGGCAATGTATCCAAGGCATTGGAACTTGGCCGGCTGATAAGATCTCTGGGGCTCAGCACTCTCGCTGTAAGAAGCGCCGAATGCTCCTCGGCTTGTTCCTTGTCCTTTCTTGGCGGAGTGGGCCGGTTTGCCGAACCGGGCTCGATCGGCGTTCACAAGTCTTCGGTCAGCGATGCAAAAGGAATGGATGTCGAGACTGCCGTAGCAGCCGTCCAACGGCAGACTGCGGACGTGATTGCCTATATGAACGAAATGGGCATTGACCCGGGCTTGCTGCAGCTCACGCTCAAATATGACAGCAACGATATTCGTTATCTGTCATCGAGCGAAATGACACAGTTTCGAGTGACGACCGTGTCATACCAGGAGATTCAGGAGTTCGCAGCAAAGTCGTCGTCTAATAATGCTCCGGCAGCGAGTGCTGAAGCGCGTAAGGCAACTCAGCCACTGAACGAGGAGTCGCCGCTTCTGCAAGTTCCAATCCCGAGAAACGGCATTGTTCAAGACGACGCAGGAGCGGCCCTGCTCAAGACCAGCCGGAACATGAGCGCCAAGACGATTGCGACTTTCCCGAATGGGAGCGAATTGACGATCAAAAAGAGCATCGGCGATTGGTATCGTGTGTCGATCGGCAAGAAATCCGGCTATATGCTTCAGACGTCAGTGTGGGTGCGCGAGTTCGAAGAAAATCGCTTTGGCAAACAATACATCCAAATATTCGTCGATCCCTCGTTGACGACAGCCATACAGTTGGCCAAGGGGGCAAACCCTCCTATGGCGGTCCATTTGACCGCGCAGGGGCGGTATGCCCTTACCATTAAGGACGCCTACGACAAAAATATCGCTCCGCTGGTATATCAACACCTGATAGGGAGTAAAAAAATCCCTCTCAACGCCATCATCACTCATGGCAACGACTACGTTCGCGAAATCTGCTGCAGTGCTTCCGCTGCCACGGCCGAATAAACGGGCAAACTTGCCCGCTTATCCGTTTTCGATCCTACCGGCAGGCTTCTCACATAGGCATCGGATATTTCCGATGCACTTGCTCGATCTCGGCCAGTGCCTCCTCGGGTAGCGTCACATAAGCGGCGGCCACGTCGGTCTCGAGCTGCGCCATCGTCGTCGCGCCGATGATGACGGACGTCATGAAGGGCTTGGTGAGGCAGTAGGCCAGCGCCAGTTTCGACGGGTCAATACCGTATTTGGCGGCGATCTCGAGATAGGCCTTAACCGGCGGCTCCTGCAGCGGTTGCAGGCGGCCGCCGATGTCGAGATTGATCGAGCCGCGCGAGCCGGCCGGACGGGCACCACCGACATATTTGCCGGTGAGGATGCCGCCAGCGAGCGGCGAATAGGCGAGCAGGCCGACATCTTCGTGATGCGACAGTTCAGCCAGATCGAGGTCGAAATGGCGGTAGAGGAGATTGTATTCGTTCTGCGTGGTGGCGACGCGCGGCAGGCCCTTCTGCTCTGCAATCGTCAGATATTTCTGGATACCCCAGGTCGTCTCGTTCGAGAGGCCGACGGCGCGGATTTTGCCGGCCTTCACCAGCTCGCCCATCGTCTCCAGGATCTCGGTGATCTCGGCGATGACTTTCTCGCGATCCTGGTTGAAGGGGTTATAGCGCCAGTTCTGGCGGAAATGGAAATGGCCGCGGTTCGGCCAGTGAACCTGATAGAGGTCGATATAATCGGTCTTCAGCCGCTTCAGGCTGGCGTCGACAGCCGCATTGATATTGGCGGCGTCCGGACCTTGCCCGCCGCGCAGATATTCGCGGCCCGGCCCGGCGACTTTGGTAGCGAGCACGACATCTCTACGCTTGCCGGTCTTCTCGAACCAGGTGCCGATATATTCTTCAGTGCGCCCCTGAGTCTCCGGCCCCACAGGCGTCGTCGGATACATTTCGGCGGTATCGAAGAAATTAATGCCCTTCTGGACAGCATAGTCCATCTGTTCATGGGCTTCGGCTTCGCTGTTCTGCGTGCCCCAGGTCATCGTGCCCAGGCAAATCTGCGAAACGGAAATATCGGTACGGCCTAATCTCTTATATTTCATGGGAAAACCTTGGGGATGGGAGAAGGTCAAAATGAATGAGGTCGCGCAAATTTAGGCCCGATCTGAGCGAGCGCAAGAAAAAAATCATTGCGCTTCGCGGGTGCAAAAGCCTGTGGCTGCGGGGCTTGCACTATTGACTCCGCTGCAAACAATGTCATTGGGAAGCAAAACGACCCCCAAAAGGACGCTTTATAATGACTGTTGCTTTCACATTTCCCGGCCAGGGCAGCCAAGCCGTCGGCATGGGCAAGGATCTTGCCGACAATTTCTCCGAGGCGCGCGCCGTCTTCGAGGAAGTCGATGAAGCGCTCGGTGAAAAGCTTTCCGACGTCATCTTCAACGGCCCGGAAGACAAGCTGACGCTGACGGCCAATGCGCAGCCTGCGCTGATGGCCGTCTCGCTCGCAGTCATCCGCGTGCTGCAGGCTCGCGGCCTCGATCTGAAGAGCAAGGTCTCTTATGTTGCCGGTCACTCGCTCGGCGAATACTCCGCGCTCTGTGCCGCCGGCACCTTCTCGCTTGCCGATACGGCGCGGCTGCTGCGCATCCGCGGCAATGCCATGCAGGCGGCAGTCCCCGTCGGCGTCGGTGCCATGGCCGCAATCATCGGCCTTGAACATGCCGATGTCGTCGCCATTTGCGAGGAGGCTTCTGCACTCGGCGCCTGCCAGATCGCCAATGACAATGGTGGCGGCCAGATCGTTATCTCCGGCGAGAAAGCCCCGGTCGAAAAGGCAGCGGAACTTGCGACCGCCAAGGGCGCTAAGCGCGCCATCCTCTTGCCCGTCTCCGCACCGTTCCATTCTGCGTTGATGGCTCCGGCTGCCGACGCCATGCGCGAGGCGCTCGCCGGCGTCGCCAAGGCCAACCCGGTCGTGCCTGTTATCGCTAATGTGAAGGCGGCTCCGGTTACCGATGCTGATGAGATTGCGCGGTTGCTGGTCGAGCAGGTTACCGGCCAGGTGCGCTGGCGTGAGACGGTGGAATGGTTTGCCGCCAACAATGTGACAACATTGTATGAAATTGGCGCCGGCAAGGTGCTGACGGGTCTTGCCCGCCGCATCGACAAGTCGGTCAACGGCATCGCCGTCAACAATGCTGCAGATATAGATACGGCGCTTGCCGCATTGCTCGGCTGATATATTCAAGGAACGAGGGACACATATGCTTGATTTGACCGGCCGCAAGGCCCTGGTAACCGGCGCATCCGGCGGCATCGGTGAAGAAATTGCCCGGCTCCTGCACAAGCAGGGCGCCATCGTCGGCCTGCACGGCACGCGCGTCGAAAAGCTGGAGGCGCTGGCCTCCGAGCTCGGCGATCGCGTCAAGATCTTCCCGGCCAACCTGTCGGACCGCGACGAAGTCAAGGCACTCGGCGCCAAGGCGGAAGAGGAGCTCGGCGGCGTCGATATCCTGGTCAACAATGCCGGCATCACCAAGGACGGCCTCTTCGTGCGCATGAGCGACGAGGACTGGGACGCCGTGCTGGAAGTCAATCTGACCGCCGTCTTCCGCCTGACGCGGGAGTTGACCCATCCGATGATGCGCCGCCGCTACGGCCGCATCATCAACATCACCTCCGTCGTCGGCGTGACGGGTAATCCGGGCCAGGCCAACTACTGCGCCTCCAAGGCGGGCATGATCGGCTTCACCAAGTCGCTGGCGCAGGAAATCGCAACGCGAAACGTCACGGTCAACTGCGTTGCCCCCGGCTTCATCGAAAGCGCGATGACGGGCAAGCTGAACGACAAGCAGAAAGAAGCCATCATGGGGGCGATCCCCATGAAGCGTATGGGCACGGGTCAGGAAGTCGCTTCTGCCGTTGCTTATCTCGCTTCCTCGGAGGCGAGCTATGTCACGGGGCAGACGATCCATGTCAACGGTGGCATGGCAATGATCTAAAGGAATTGCTGTTGGGGGGAACTTTCCCGCCAATAGCATGTTGAGCAACCCGGAGCCGGCTATTTTCTGGCTTTGCGACGGACTTAAACCGTGTTAAGCGGGCCATGACTGTGAACAGTCGTCCGGAAAATTCAGGCGGACTGGGCCACATTCAAGGCGCTGGACCGGATCTCAATGCCGGGTTGAACGGGTTTGCCAGCGGCGTCGGAACAGATGCTGCAGGTTTGAATTAGGGTAGGGATGTCACAAGGCATTCTCATCAGGATATAAGGTCGAGGAAACCGACATGAGCGATATCGCAGAACGCGTAAAGAAAATTGTTGTTGATCATCTTGGCGTTGACGCCGACAAGGTTGTTGAAAGCGCAAGCTTCATCGACGATCTGGGTGCGGACTCGCTCGACACCGTCGAACTGGTCATGGCCTTCGAAGAAGAATTCGGCGTTGAAATTCCGGACGACGCTGCTGACTCGATCCTGACGGTCGGCGACGCGGTAAAGTTCATTGAGAAGGCTCAGGCCTAATCTTTCGCGCTTTTTGACGGGGCGGGCTGAAGAGTCCGCCCTATTTCGTCCGGCGACGTCGGACGAAGCAAGCTTATACGCATATCATCATAAAAAGACGGGGGTCTGCGGGCGATGAGACGTGTCGTTATCACGGGTACCGGCATGGTATCACCTTTGGGCTGTGGCACGGAGGTGTCCTGGACGCGTTTGCTCGCTGGGCACAACGGCGCCCGCCTCGTGACCGAATTTGAGGTCGATGATCTCGCGGCAAAGATTGCCTGCCGCATCCCTGTCGGCGACGGCACCGACGGCACGTTCAACGCAGACGATTGGATGGAGCCGAAGGAGCAGCGCAAGGTCGATCCCTTCATCATCTACGGCATGGCGGCCGCCGACATGGCGCTGGCCGATGCGAATTGGCACCCGGCCACGGATGAGGATCAGATCGCGACGGGCGTCATGATCGGTTCCGGCATCGGCGGCCTCGAAGGCATCGTCGAGGCTGGCTACACGCTGCGCGACAAGGGTCCGCGCCGCATTTCGCCTTTCTTCATCCCAGGCCGCCTCATCAATCTCGTTTCCGGCCAGGTTTCGATCCGCCACAAGCTGCGCGGCCCGAACCATGCGGTCGTTACCGCATGTTCGACCGGTGCGCACGCGATCGGCGATGCCGCCCGTCTTATCATGCTCGGCGATGCCGACGTCATGGTAGCAGGCGGTGCCGAAGCTCCCGTCTGCCGCATTTCGCTTGCAGGCTTTGCTGCCTGCAAGGCGCTGTCGACAGACTTCAACGATACGCCGCAAAAGGCCTCGCGCCCCTATGACCGCGACCGTGACGGCTTCGTCATGGGCGAGGGCGCCGGCATCGTCGTTCTCGAAGAACTAGAACACGCCAAGGCGCGCGGCGCCAAGATCTACGCAGAAGTCGTCGGCTACGGCCTCTCGGGCGACGCCCATCATATCACTGCTCCGTCCGAGGACGGCGAAGGCGCTTTCCGCTGCATGACATCTGCGCTGAAGCGCGCCGGCCTGACGCCTGCCGATATCGACTACATCAATGCCCATGGCACATCGACGATGGCCGATACGATCGAACTCGGCGCTGTCGAACGGCTGGTCGGCAATGCCGCGTCGAAGATTTCCATGTCGTCCACCAAGTCGGCAACCGGTCATCTTCTTGGCGCTGCCGGTGCCATCGAAGCGATCTTTGCCACGCTCGCCATTCGCGACAATATCGCCCCGCCGACGCTCAATCTGGACAATCCGGAGCGCGAGACCGCCATCGACCTCGTTCCGCACAAGGCCCGCAAGCGCGAAATCAACGTCGCGCTGTCAAACTCCTTCGGCTTCGGCGGCACGAATGCGTCGCTTGTCCTGCGCCGTTATGAGGCTTAATAACAACGCGTAACTGTTGGGGTGAGGGTGCCTTGTGGCAATCTCGCCCGCATCCTTGATTGTTGCTGCGCCTTCGTCTTTCTCGGGAATGTGGTGCGGGAACGCCTGATCGGTCGAAGTCGGAGCCTCGAGCTCCGCCTTATCTTCTGAACCTGCTTTTTGCCGCATTGCTTGGCCAAAGAGCAGGCAATCACAAAAAGGAAGGGATTGCCGGTGAGCGATACGAACCAGAGCAACGGAACTCCGAACGGGCAGAAGGGACCGATTATCCCGAAATCGGCCAATGAAGCCCTGCGTCCGGAGCGTGTTCCGGATCCGCCGAAGCGTTCGCGCAAGGCCCGCAGCCAGATGGTCATCTTCCTGAACTTCCTGATGACACTTGCGGTTTTCGTCGCCGTTGCCGCCATCGGCGGCGCCTATTACGCGTTTTCGATCTATCAGGGTCCCGGTCCTCTGACGACCAACACCAATTTCATCGTGCGCAATGGTGCTGGCCTCAGCGAGATCGCCAACCGCCTGGAATCCAATAACATCATCACCGATCAGCGCATCTTCCGCTGGTTGACGGCCACCTATCTGCGTGATGGTGAAACGCTTCGCGCCGGCGAATACGAGATCAAGGCCGGCGCTTCCATGAAGGACATCATGGAGCTGCTGAAGTCCGGCAAGTCTATCCTCTATTCGGTTACTTTGCCGGAAGGGCTTACGGTGCGGCAGATGTTCAACAAGCTGCAGGCCGATGTTGTGCTGGAGGGCGATCTGCCGTCGGCCCTGCCGCCGGAAGGCAGCCTGAGACCGGACACCTATAAGTTCACGCGCGGCACCAAGCGCACCGAAATCGTTCAGCAGATGGCGGCAGCACAGGCCAAACTGGTCGATCAGATCTGGGAGAAGCGCGATTCCAGCGTCCAGCTGGCGAGCAAGCAGGATTTCATCACGCTGGCTTCCATGGTGGAGAAGGAAACCGGTGTGGCGGACGAACGCGCCCATGTCGCTTCCGTCTTCCTGAACCGGTTGGGCAAGGGTATGCGTCTGCAGTCCGACCCGACGGTCATCTATGGCCTCTTCGGTGGTGAAGGAAAGCCGTCCGATCGCCCCATCTACCAGTCCGACCTGAAGAAGGACACGCCTTATAATACCTACCTCATCAAGGGCTTGCCGCCGACGCCGATCGCAAATCCGGGCAAGGATGCTCTGGAGGCCGTCGCCAACCCCTGGAAGACGCAGGACCTCTATTTCGTGGCGGATGGCACCGGTGGACATGTCTTCGCCGCAACGCTGGACGAGCACAATGCCAATGTCAGGCGCTGGCGCAAGCTGGTTGCCGAGAAGGGCGAAGATCCCAGCGCCATTGCCGTTGATGGTCAGCCCGACGATGCTGCCGTAGCCCCCGGTTCGGGCACGCAGCAGAAGAAGAAGACCAACTAATCCTCGCCACGCCGTGGTCTGCATAGAGTGCCCGGCGTGGATTCACTTTACATTGGCCCGTAATCCGAAGATTTTCGATGGATTGGGGATAGGAACTATCGGAGGCTTGCATGGCGTTGCAGTCCATGACCGGCTTTGCCCGGCGTGAGGGAACGAGTGGTCGTGGCCGCTGGGCATGGGAACTGCGCTCGGTGAACGGCAAGGGGTTGGATATCCGCCTGCGCTTGCCGCCAGGCCTGGAGCGCCTCGAAACTGATGTCCGCAAGTCGATCGCGGATCGGCTCTCCCGCGGCAATCTTCAGGTCAGCCTGTCGCTCTCGGTGGAAGAAAGCCGTATCGAGGTCGTCGTGAACCAGGATGCGCTGACGGCGGTCCTGGCGCTACGCGATCAGCTGGCCGGCATCGTGGATCCCGCTCCGCTGCGCCTGGAAAGCCTGATGGCTGTGCGCGGCCTGGTGGAATTCAAGGAAGCCGAGGAAGACGAGGACGCCGTCGCCGCGCGCGACGCAGATATCATGGCCGGCCTCGAGGCGGCACTCGCCGATCTCCGCGACATGCGCCGGCAGGAAGGCGATGCACTCGGCAAGGTTCTGCTCGGTCATGTCGCGACGATCGAGGCGCTGACATCAACGGTCGAGCGCGATCCGTCCCGTTCCCCGCAGGAAATTGCCGCGAGACTGGCGACGCAGGTTTCGATGCTTCTGGACGGCTCGTCGGGCCTTGACCGTGACCGGCTCCATGCCGAAGCTGCCCTTCTCGCCACCAAGGCCGATTTGCGGGAGGAGATCGATCGCCTGAAGGCCCACGTGGCCGCGGCGCGCGATCTGATCTCCAAGGGCGGCCCTGTCGGCCGCAAGCTCGATTTTCTTGCACAGGAATTTAACCGGGAATCGAATACCATCTGTTCGAAATCGAATGCAGCGGCCGTGACTGCCGCCGGCATCGAGCTGAAGGTAGTCATCGACCAGTTCCGCGAACAGGTCCAGAATTTGGAGTAGGCCATGAAGCCGGCGACATCCACATCCATTCCGATCGCCCGCCGGGGGTTGATGCTAGCCATCTCCTCGCCGTCAGGAGCCGGCAAGTCGACGATCGCGCGCACACTGCTCGACAAGGACAAGCAGGTGAGCCTCTCGGTCAGCGTCACGACGCGGCAGCGCAGGCCGAGCGAAATCGAAGGCGTGCACTATCATTTTGTCTCGCAGCGCGAATTCGAGCGTCTGCGCGATTCCGACTCCTTGCTCGAATGGGCGGAGGTACACGGCAATTTCTACGGCACGCCACGCGAGCCCGTGGAGACGGCGATGTCGGAAGGCCGCGACATGCTCTTCGACATCGACTGGCAGGGCGCCCAGCAGTTGCAGGAGAAGATGCCGGCAGATGTCGTCTCCATCTTCGTGCTGCCGCCGACTATGACGGAGCTGCAATCGCGGCTGCATCGCCGCGCAGAGGATTCCGAAGAGGTCATCGCCATGCGTCTTGCCAATTCCCGGGCCGAGATCGCTCACTGGCGCGAATACGACTATGTCATCGTCAATGACGATCTGAACATTGCTTTCGACGCGGTTCAGTCGATCGTCAAGGCCGAGCGCCTGCGCCGCGACCGTCGGCATGGCATGTTCGATTTCGTCCGCGATCTGCTGGAAGAGACGCCGAAGCTATAAAGCTGGTTACAGGCAATTCGCCAGCCGACAGAATTCTTCTACCGAAAGCGTTTCGGCGCGGCGCTGCGGGTCGATATCGGCCTTTAGCAGCAGGGCTTCGCCGCCAAGCGGCTTCAGGCTCTGGCGCAGCATCTTGCGGCGCTGGCCGAAGGCGGCCTGTGTCACCTTCTCCAGCTTGTCGACCGCGCAAGGAATAGGGTTTTCCCTCGGCGTCAGGTGCACCACGGTCGAGGTCACCTTGGGCGGCGGCGTGAAGGCCTGTGGCGGCACGTCGAAAGCCATGCGGGTCTCTGTCCGCCAGCCGCAGAGCACGCCGAGCCGGCCATAATGATCGTCATCTTCCTGCGCCACGATCCGTTGGCCGACTTCCTTCTGGAACATCAGGGTCAGGGATTGCCAGAAGGGTGGCCATTGCGCCGGCAGAAGCCAGTTCACCAAAAGCTGCGTCCCGACATTATAGGGCAGGTTGGCGATGATCTTCACCGGCCCTTGCGGGGCAAGGGAGGCAAAATCCGTCTTCAGCGCATCGCCTTCGATCACCTCTAGTCGGCCCGGATAGTGATCGGCAATTTCGGCCAACGCCGGCAGACAGCGTGCATCGCGCTCGACGGCGATGACCTTGGCCGCACCGAGCGCCAGGATGGCGCGCGTCAGTCCGCCCGGCCCAGGCCCGACCTCGAAAACGGTGACGCCCTCAAGTGATCCGGCTGCGCGCGCGACCTTCTGGGTCAGATTGAGGTCGAGAAGGAAGTTCTGGCCAAGCGCCTTGCGCGCATCGAGGCCGTGGCGTTGGATTACATCGCGAAGGGGCGGCAAGCCATCGAGAGCGGCCATCAGGGGTTGTTTCCGGTCGTGCTGCTGATTTCGCTGGCCAGCTTCAGCGCAGCGACAAGGCTGTCTTCCTTGGCAATACCTTTACCGGCGATGCCGAAAGCCGTGCCGTGATCCGGAGACGTGCGGACAAAAGGTAAGCCGAGCGTGACATTGACGGAATCGTCGAAGCCGAGCGCTTTGGCCGGGATCAATGCCTGATCGTGATACATGCAGATGGCTACATCGTAACGTCGACGGGCGTCGTCATGGAACATGGTGTCGGCGGGCAGGGGCCCGAATGCGTCGATGCCCTCGGAGCGGAGCCTGTCGATCGCAGGCCGTACGATTTCGTCGTCTTCCTTGCCGAGCGCGCCATTCTCTCCCGCATGCGGATTGAGACCGGCAACGGCAAGACGCGGCTTGGAGATGCCGAAACGGACGCGGAGGTCGTGATCGGTAATCCGGCAGGTTTCGGCGATCAGATCGGAGGTCAACGTTTCAGGCACCTCCTTCAGCGGAATATGGATGGTGACTGGGATCGCGCGAAGCTTGGGACCGGCAAGCAACATGACCGGCATGACCGGCTTTCCAGTGGCGCGCGTTGCAAGATCCGCCAGGAATTCCGTATGGCCGGGAAAGCCGAAACCGGCGTCATAGAGCACCGATTTGGCGATCGGATTGGTGACGACTGCGGATGTCCGGCCGCTCATGCTGAGGGAAACGGCCGTTTCGATGGCGGCAATCGTACCTTTTGCGGTCGCCACATGCGGCTCGCCGGCGATGATATCCATGCCAGCGTCGATCGGCAGGATCGGCAGCGCATCGGGAAAGATATTGCAGGCATTCGCCGGATCGGCAGTCGCAAGCGGTACGGTCAGGCCGAGCTGAGAAGCTCGCGCCTCAAGCACGGCGGCATCGCCAAGAAACAGGAAGGGCGGCAGATCCAGCTCGCCGCGGCGAAGCCAGACGGCGAGGGTGATGTCGGGACCTATGCCAGCCGGATCCCCCTGCGTGAGCGCGAGGGGGAGGGAAGAGCGCGGTGGCATCGTCAATCAGCGATAGACGATCTGCGCCTTGGAGCGCAGCTCATCCATATACTTCTTGTCATTGGCGCTCACACCCGTTGCCTTGTCCTTACCGATATCCTCGGCACGGAACACGGCAGCGGCGGCGACGTCATCATTCACCTGACGTTGCGAGCAAATGGCGACATATTCGACGCCGCGATCGGTTACGATCGGCGTGGTCGTGTTGCCGGATGCCTTCTCCAGGAGCGGCTTCCACATTTCCGGAACTTCTGGTGCAAGGACGCGGCCAAGGTCCTGGACGGAGACGTCACGCATGGTCGCGGCGAAGACCTTTGCCTGGTCGCAGCCCGGGAACTTCGACCGCGATGCTTCGGCTTCCGCCTTGCGCTGATTCAAAATGGCGTTCCGCTTCGCAGCCGGAACGACGAAGACGATCTGCTTCAGGAAATATTCCGTCGTGACCGGCTTCGTCTTGTTTTCCGTCATGCGCGTCACGAGATCATCGTTCGACATGCGGCTTCTTGCGCCGAAGCGTGCATTGACGACCCGCGGCCAGCTCATGGAAACGGCGATATAGGATTTGAAGTGATCGACGCCCACGCCGGCCTTTTCGAGAATCTGGCTAAGCTGTGCCGGTGTCATCTTGTTGCTGGAGGCGAAACGGCCGAAGGCGGCATCGACGTCCGTCGTCGAAACGGACATGCGCAGGCGGGAGATCTCCGCGCGCTTCAGCGTTTCGTCAACAAGCTGCTCTTTGGCAAGCTTGTTCAGATCGCCTTTCTGGCGCTGCAATTTGAGGAAGGCGACGCGCCTGGCTATGTCGCCGGATGTGATTACCTGGCTATTGACGAGGACCTTCACTTCGCTTGCTGCGAAAGCAACATCGCTGCTCGGCACGGCGAAGCTCGCCATAACCAAGGCCGCGGCTCCGAACAACAGAGCGCGCATCGGTGTCTTTCCAGAAAACATCAATTACCCCTTCCCAAAGGTATTTCCTGCCAGCATGGCGCCGTTTTGCTATGCCTGTTGCGCAGTACGGCAACTTCGCGCCACATGTCTACATCAAGCGCGATGAATTGCAAAATCCTTGCGGCGAAACAATGACACGACAGCGCCGCGCGTCATATGTGACGCGCAAAGGTCGCTGTAGTATTTTAAATCTGCCGCGCAATTCCTTAAATCGATCCAGATTTAAGGAATTGCGCGGTAGGCAGCGGTCAACCGCATCCATGCAAAAGAGCCGGCGATGAAGCCGGCTCTCTGCAGTTTCGATTCAGATCAGAATGTTGCGTCCTGAACGCTGCCGAGGTTGACGTCGCCAAGCGTACGGAAGGTCAGGCGAGCGCCGATCGACCAATTGGTGGCCGAGCTGGCTGTCGAATCCTTCTTGTCGAGGAATGACACGGTGAAGATCGTGCATTCGTCCTCATAGGAAAGACCGACGCCCTGGCGAGTGATCTCATTGCTGTTGAGATCATAGCTGACCGTGCCGAAGACAGACCAGTATTCCTTGAACTTGATCTGCGCGCGCGACTGGATTTCGTCCTGATTGCTGGTGAAACCATATTGCGGCTGGGCCGCAATATGCGTGTAGATCAAGGATGTCTGGAACACATCGTTCGAGAAGCCGACTGCCGTATCCCCGCGACGGAAGGCGAAATCCTTCTCGTCGAAGCGGTAGGACTGCGACAGCGAAATGCCCTGCGGCGTCGTCAAGCCGAACATGGTGACATAGTCAGAACGGGTGGTTTCAAGTCCCGAATCCGAACCTGCACCGACCAGATCGTCGGTCGCAAAGGAGTTGCGTCCCGCGAGCTGATAGGACTGTCCGAAAATATGCTGCAGTTTGTAACCGCTGTCGAAGCTGGCGGTGTAGCGCCACCCGACATTGGCACGCGTGCCGCCTTCAATGCGGTCGAAGCCCGAGAACTTGTCACGATCAAACAGGTTGGTCGCATCGAAGACAAAGCTCTGCGCGTCTTCATTCGGCAGCCGTCCGGCAAGTTGCTCGTCCGGGCGCACATAGATCTGTGCGATCGGTTCGAACACGTGGGTGCTATTGCTTGTCGTAATGAGGAACGGATACTTGGCTTCGAGACCCAGGGTCGCCATGCCGCGCGCGGCATAGTCGCTGTTGTCATAATTGCCGGAGTAGGTGTTGGCCGCCGGCCCGTTCATGTCCAGGCCGTAGACGTCGCCGCGAAGTGCTGCCAGCGGCGTCAAAACCAGACCCTGATCCGTGGTGAAGGTACGCTGCCACTGCAGCTCGGTGCTCAGACGCGTATAATCTCCGGAAAGACCGAGGTAGCGGTCATTCAGACTGGCGTCGCCGAGATTTGCGACATTATCGAGCACAGACGTCTTATCACGCGACAGATGCGTGAAATTCATCGTTGCCGACAGCTCGCCTCCGTAAACCGAGTTCGGATCGACATAGTGATAATCGACGCTCGGATAGACATATGCCTGCTGCTTCTGCGCCGTGGCGTTATCGTCTGTGTCCTGCACGTTATAGTAGAAGGCGCGCATATCGAAGAAATTGCGCTTTCCGATGCCGGTCAGATAGGCTTGGTTCGTATGGGTGCTCTGGTTGAGACCATCCAGGCCATAGGTGCGCGAGAAGTTATTATCGCTCTGCGCCATGACATCCCAGCCGAAAGTCCAGCGAGGATTGATCCTGAAATCTGCCTTGGAGCTGATCATGCCGCGTGTTTTGTGCTCGGCATCGGTCGTACCGGCCGTGAAGGCGTCCGGATTCATCTGGCTGATGCCGGCAACACGCAGGGTGTGAGTACCGTTCTCGAAGCGCTGGCGGAATTCACCCTGGAGCAGCAGACCCTGATTGCTGTAGCCCGTTGCGGTGACCGTCGCATCCATGCTCGGCGAGATGACGTAATAATAAGGAACCGTTACACCGACGCCGAGACGCTGGGAGACAGTCACCGACGGAAACAGGAAGCCGGACTTGCGCTTGACCGTATTGTCGGGAACCGTGACCCACGGAACATAGGCGATCGGCTGTCCGAACAACTCGAAACGGGCGTGCTCGAGACGAATCGTGTGTGTCACGCCGT
>NZ_JAEPVT010000029.1:0-1320 GCF_027109195.1 Rhizobium sp. AG207R | reverse complement strand
TGGAGTGCTCCCCGTTTCACCGGACATGTCGGCTAGTTTGATTTAGCCCTGATGAACTGCCGTGGGGAAGCCATCTTGAGCGCGGAATGGGGATGGATTTCGTTGTAGTCCTCGATCCATCCGTCAATGAGCCGGAGCACCGTTTCGGCGTCCGGTAGTGGTGATATTCGGATATAATCCCGCTTCAGGGTTTTGACGAAGGCCTCCGACATGCCGTTGGACTGCGGACTGGCCACCGGCGTGAAGCAGGGTGTCAGATTGAGCGCCTGGGCAAACAGCCTTGTGTCCCGCGCTGTATAGGCTGAGCCATTGTCAGAGAGATGCTCGATGGCATGCGGAGCCCGCGTTGCTCCAAACCGCTTCTCGACCGCCTCCAGCATCATGTCGCGCACATCCGAGCCGGAGATGCCTGCATTGGCGACCGCCGTCCAGGCGATGATCTCGCGGTCGAAGGCGTCGATGATGAAGGCGAGACGAACGACTTCGCCATTCCAGCAGTTAAACTCCAGTCCATCCGAGCACCAGCGCAGGTTCGAGCGCATGACCATGACCTTGCCGTCATGGATGCGGCCCTTGCGAACGGCCGTATGCTTCTCCAGCAACATCGCGTGGTTGCCCATGATGCGATGAACCCGCTTGGCGTTGACGACAGGCTTATCGGCGGCTCGCCTTTCGCGATTGAGGAGCGCGGCGATCCGCCGATAGCCATAGGTTGGCCTTTGATCCACCAGCCTGCGAATGATGGGCAGAAGCTCTGTATCCTCGGCCTTGTGATAGGGCCCGCGCGGCTTTGATCTGCCTTTCAGCCGCTCAGCGAGGTTGGAGCGGGAGACGCCCAGCGTGTCTGCGACGGTCTTCATCGGGAACCGTCCTTCGGCAACAAGATCGGCCGCGATATCCGTTTTTTTGAGTCTGCTTTCGAAAGTGCTTCGCGGAGGATTTCGACCTCCATCGTTTTGCGGCCGAGCATGCGCTCCAGCTCGCGGACGCGATCCTCCAGCTTCTTCACTTCCGAATTGCCCACAACCGGCTCGTCAGAATCCACGGCTGCAGCACCTCCCTCGCTCAGAAGCCTGCGCCACCGGTAAAGCAGATTGGGCGCAACGCCATGGCGGCGAGCGGTGGAAGATACCGTCTCGCCTGGTTCGAAACTCTGCTCGATGATTGTCAGCTTTTGCTCGGTTGTCCACCGTCTGCGCCGGACATCACCCGTCAGCAGTTCAACGTGTCGATACTCGTTAGACATAAGCATGTCCTCAAGCCTGTGCTTGAGCCTTTCTGCTTATGCCGACTGTCCGGTCAGAACGGGGTGCAGTTCAC
>NZ_JAEPVT010000028.1:0-1444 GCF_027109195.1 Rhizobium sp. AG207R | reverse complement strand
TGTGAACTGACCCCGTAAAGTTGGACGGTTTATTGGCTGGGCTGATTTAAGGGCTGTGTCCTGTATTGAACAGGGCTCAGCCCTTTGAGTTTTAGCCTGATGCGATCGTTGTTGTAATATCGAATATAGTCCTCGACGCCATCACGCAGGCTCTCGATGCTGTCGAAGTGGTTAGGATGGAAGAACTCGGATTTGAGGGTGGCGAAGAAGCTCTCCATGGCGGCATTGTCGAGGCAGTTGCCCTTGCGTGACATGCTTTGGGCAATGTTGCGGCTTTCAAGCATGCGGCCCCAGGCCGGCATTTGATATTGCCATCCCTGATCGGAATGCAGGATTGGCCTTTCGGCGTTGCAGAGTTGGTCCAGGGCCTTGACCAGCATGTCCTGGACCAGCTTGAAGACCGGTCGTCTCGCCGTCTCGAAGGCAACGATCTCGCCGTTGTGGAGGTCCATGACCGGCGAGAGGAAGAGTTTTTCCCCGGCGATGTTGAACTCGGTGACGTCCGTCACCCATTTCTGATGCATACGCTCGGCGGTGAACTGCCGCTGAAGGAGGTCCGGGGCCACGCGTCCCGTCTGCCCCTTGTAGGAGCGGTACTTCTTCGGCCGGACCAGGGACTTCAATCCCATCTCGATCATCAGACGTTGGACGGTCTTGTGATTGACCGTCTCCCCGAGGCTGCGGATCGCAGCCGTGATCCGACGATAGCCATAGCGCCCCTTATGGGCTTCGAAGATCGCTTTGATCCTGGTCTTCAGCGCTGCATGCCGATCGGCCAGGGACGAGACCTTCTGCCGATAATAGAACGTGCTGCGGGCCAGGCCCGCAAGCTTCAGCAGCCCGTCGAACGGATAGAGCGGCCTTAACGCCTGGACGGCTTGCGTCTTGTCGGCGCTTGTCGTGCCTGCGTTAAGGCCTCCAGTTTTTTTAGGTAGGCATTCTCCATACGCAGATAGGCCAGCTCCGCCAGAAGCTCCTCGCGGCTCTTGGCCTCATCGCTCTGCGGGGCATCCGTCTTGTCGGACAGCACAGGTGGCTCGGGCATCGATCGGGGCCTTCCTCGACGACGTGGCATCAGGGCATCAATACCACCGGCCTTATAGCGGCGCTCCCAATCCGGCAGGCAACTCTTATTGCGCAGGTTGAACAACGCCGCCGTCCGGCGGTAAGAGAGCCCATCCTCCCACATCCGACGCAGAACCGATAGCTTGAACTCAGCATTGTAGTGGCTGAACTTCTTCGCCAGACCGTCAACCCCATGCGCCGCGTGCATCGCCACCCATTTTCGCACCGTCGAATGGTCGATCCCAAAATGCGCACTCACCTCCTGCAGGCTGCGCTGGCCGCCGCTGTAAAACTCCACAACACTCTGCTTGAACGACGTGCTGTATTTCGACATGAAAAACCCCGAAAGTTGGTTGTCCAACTTTCGGGGGTCAGTTCA
>NZ_JAEPVT010000027.1:0-1597 GCF_027109195.1 Rhizobium sp. AG207R | reverse complement strand
GAGATCCTATGGGGCTAGTCGCACCTCCTGTTACGGTTCGACGTGTTTAACCTAACAGGAGAAAGGGCGATGCTCGAGGAAAATGACGCCGTAACTGATGCACCGATTGGCGCGGACATTTTCGTGTCGGTGGAGATGAGCCGTTCAAAGTGGGTGGTCGGTATCCATTCACCATCGACTGACAAGATTGCGTTGCACTCGATGACTGGCGGCGATGTGGATGCCTTACTGGCATTGGTCGATCGAGCGCGGGCGAAGCTTGCGTCGAGCGCCTGCGAACCGGCCGTCGTCGTCTGCTATGAGGCAGGATACGAAGGTTTCTGGCTCTACCGTCGTCTCACCACGTTCGGTATCCGGGTTGTTGTGATCGATCCGGCGAGCTTGCTGGTCGATCGCCGGGCCAAGCGCGCCAAGACCGATCGGATCGATGCGCGGGCAATGGTTCGTGCGTTGATGGCCTGGTCGCGTGGCGAACCGCAGGTGCTGAGTGAGGTCCGTGTGCCGACCGTGAAACAGGACGACGCGCGTCGCGGATTGCGCGAGCGTCAACGTTTGGTGAAGGAGAGGACGGCGCACGTGAACCGGATCAAAGGTCTGCTGAAAACGCAGGGAATCATGGATTTTGATCCTCGAGCAGCGAATGCGGTCACGAGCCTTGATGCGATCGTGACCGGCGACGGCCGCCCCCTTGGTTCTTGCCTGAGGCGGGAGATCGTGCGCGAGCTGGAGCGGTTGGCGCTGGTAATGCGCCACGTCGAGCAGGTGGAGGCCGAACGTGATGCCGTTGTCCGGGACTGCGGCCAAGAGGCTGAAACTGCCGTGGAGCCTGAGAAGGAGGCGGCGATGATCGCGACGCTCAACCGGCTGAAGGGAATTGGAATGAACGACGCGACGATCTTGACGCGGGAAGCGTTCTGGCGAGACTTCCGCAACCGCCGCGAAGTCGGCGGCTGGAGCGGACTTGCGCCTTCTCCCTGGGCCAGCGGGTCGGTGTCGCGCGACCAAGGTATTACTAAAGCAGGGCCACCAATGCTGCGAGCCCACATGATTCAGATAAGTTGGCGCTGGATCTTCTGGCAACCCGATAGCGATCTGGCGCAATGGTTCCGCAAGCGAACTGAAGGCGCGACGGGACGGATGCGGCGGATCATGGTGGTGGCGCTCGCCCGCAAACTGCTGATCGCCCTGTGGCGCTATGCGACGACGGGCTTGGTTCCGCGAGGTGCCATTGTGACCTAGTCAGCGTCGGCGAAGAGAGTTCGAATTCCCGCGCGGTTCGCGACCGACGGGGATACCGGGCGAATGTGTGACCGATCTCACACTGGGCTGAAAGATGCCGTTCGTAGAGAAGGGTCCCATTCCTCGAAGGGCAGCACCCGCAGCAAACGGGATTGGGGTTACGGCGCCGGCACTGGCCGGGCCAGCCGGACCGGATAAAAGTCGAGCCGGTGACAGGCTCTTGCGAATAAAGCCCTTGCCACGAGTATCCTGACGGCGCAAAGCCGGGCTTATATATTGCGCGGCACATCCTAAGCTGGGATGTACCGGATTGTGCGTCGTACCCTATTGACAGGTGTGGCCCCATAAAAGTGTGAGA
>NZ_JAEPVT010000025.1:0-3124 GCF_027109195.1 Rhizobium sp. AG207R | reverse complement strand
AGGTATCTTCACCTGAATAAAATAGGGTGTAAGAAGCGAACGCAGGGAACTGAAACATCTAAGTACCTGCAGGAAAGGACATCAACCGAGACTCCGCAAGTAGTGGCGAGCGAACGCGGACCAGGCCAGTGGCAATGAGTGTTAAAGTGGAAGAACCTGGAAAGGTTTGCCGCAGAGGGTGACAGCCCCGTACGCGTAGATACACTTATTGTCCTAGAGTAGGGCGGGACACGTGAAATCCTGTCTGAACATGGGGAGACCACTCTCCAAGCCTAAGTACTCGTGCATGACCGATAGCGAACCAGTACCGTGAGGGAAAGGTGAAAAGCACCCCGACAAGGGGAGTGAAATAGAACCTGAAACTGGATGCCTACAAACAGTCGGAGCCCGCAAGGGTGACGGCGTACCTTTTGTATAATGGGTCAACGACTTAGTGTAACAAGCAAGCTTAAGCCGGTAGGTGTAGGCGAAGCGAAAGCGAGTCTGAATAGGGCGATATAGTTTGTTGCATTAGACCCGAAACCGAGTGATCTAGCCATGAGCAGGTTGAAGGTTGGGTAACACCAACTGGAGGACCGAACCCGCATCTGTTGCAATAGATTGGGATGACTTGTGGCTAGGGGTGAAAGGCCAATCAAACTCGGAAATAGCTGGTTCTCCGCGAAATCTATTTAGGTAGAGCGTCTGGCGAATACTCCCGGGGGTAGAGCACTGGATGGGCTATGGGGACTCACCGTCTTACTGATCCTAACCAAACTCCGAATACCGGGAAGTACTACCAGGCAGACACACGGCGGGTGCTAACGTCCGTCGTGAAAAGGGCAACAACCCTAACCTCCAGCTAAGGTCCCCAAGTCATGGCTAAGTGGGAAAGGATGTGAGGATCCCAAAACAACCAGGATGTTGGCTTAGAAGCAGCCATCATTTAAAGAAAGCGTAACAGCTCACTGGTCTAGTCAAGGGTCTTTGCGCCGAAAATGTAACGGGGCTGAAGCCATGCACCGAAGCTGAGGATTCCTCTTTGAGGAGTGGTAGCGGAGCGTTCCGTAAGCTGATGAAGGGATACCCGTGAGGGGTCCTGGAGGTATCGGAAGTGCGAATGTTGACATGAGTAACGATAAAGAGGGTGAGAGACCCTCTCGCCGAAAGACCAAGGGTTCCTGCTTAAAGTTAATCTGAGCAGGGTTAGCCGGCCCCTAAGACGAGGCGGACACGCGTAGTCGATGGGAACCACGTTAATATTCGTGGGCCTGGTGGAAGTGACGGATTGCTTAACTTGTTCACACTTATTGGATTGTGTGGGCGGGGACGCGGTTCCAGGAAATAGCTCCACCGTACAGACCGTACCCGAAACCGACACAGGTGGTCAGGTAGAGCATACCAAGGCGCTTGAGAGAACTATGTTGAAGGAACTCGGCAAATTGCACGCGTAACTTCGGAAGAAGCGTGACCCTTATATGCGCAAGCATGTGAGGGTGGCACAGACCAGGGGGTAGCGACTGTTTACCAAAAACACAGGGCTCTGCGAAGTCGCAAGACGACGTATAGGGTCTGACGCCTGCCCGGTGCTGGAAGGTTAAGAGGAGGGGTGCAAGCTCTGAATCGAAGCCCCAGTAAACGGCGGCCGTAACTATAACGGTCCTAAGGTAGCGAAATTCCTTGTCGGGTAAGTTCCGACCTGCACGAATGGCGTAACGACTTCCCCGCTGTCTCCAACATAGACTCAGTGAAATTGAATTCCCCGTGAAGATGCGGGGTTCCTGCGGTCAGACGGAAAGACCCCGTGCACCTTTACTATAGCTTTACACTGGCATTCGTGTCGGCATGTGTAGGATAGGTGGTAGGCTTTGAAGCAGGGACGCCAGTTCTTGTGGAGCCATCCTTGAAATACCACCCTTATCGTCATGGATGTCTAACCGCGGTCCGTTATCCGGATCCGGGACAGTGTATGGTGGGTAGTTTGACTGGGGCGGTCGCCTCCGAAAGAGTAACGGAGGCGCGCGATGGTGGGCTCAGACCGGTCGGAAATCGGTCGTCGAGTGCAATGGCATAAGCCCGCCTGACTGCGAGACTGACAAGTCGAGCAGAGACGAAAGTCGGTCATAGTGATCCGGTGGTCCCGTGTGGAAGGGCCATCGCTCAACGGATAAAAGGTACGCCGGGGATAACAGGCTGATGACCCCCAAGAGTCCATATCGACGGGGTTGTTTGGCACCTCGATGTCGGCTCATCGCATCCTGGGGCTGGAGCAGGTCCCAAGGGTTTGGCTGTTCGCCAATTAAAGCGGTACGTGAGCTGGGTTCAGAACGTCGTGAGACAGTTCGGTCCCTATCTGCCGTGGGTGTAGGAATATTGACAGGATCTGTCCCTAGTACGAGAGGACCGGGATGGACATATCTCTGGTGGACCTGTTGTCCTGCCAAGGGCATAGCAGGGTAGCTATATATGGAATGGATAACCGCTGAAGGCATCTAAGCGGGAAACCAACCTGGAAACGAGTGTTCCCTATCAGAGCCGTGGAAGACGACCACGTTGATAGGCCGGGTGTGGAAGTGCGGCAACGCATGAAGCTTACCGGTACTAATAGCTCGATTGGCTTGATCGTTCCCATTGCCAGTGCTCATCTCCCGCTGAATGCGAAAGCATTCATGCGGTATGAGCCTCTAAAAAACGTGTTCAAACACGCCAGCTTCTCAAAACGTCCATGCAAAAGCATGAACAGCAAGCTTCGGCCACCTGTCGCCTCGAACTCGAGGTGACCGTATGGCCGGCTGATGTCCCCTTCGAGCGGTAAGCGAGAAGGACAAGGCATATCAGCCACAAAGAAGCGACTTGAGCTGTCCATGCGGAACGCATGGACAGCTCAAGTTGCGCTTTGCCGACCTGGTGGTTATGGCGGGGTGGCTGCACCCGTTCCCTTTCCGAACACGGCCGTGAAACGCCCCTGCGCCCATGGTACTTCGTCTTAAGACGCGGGAGAGTAGGTCGCTGCCAGGTCTGCTAATCGCAACTCCACGCTAAACCGCTTCAGCGGCTTATGCCTCACAAAATCTTCTCGTCACACTCCGAAATACGGCCAGGCCGTGTTACAATAGGCCGCTAACGCGGCCTTTGTCGCTTCTGA
>NZ_JAEPVT010000024.1:0-11402 GCF_027109195.1 Rhizobium sp. AG207R | reverse complement strand
TTATCGATTTGAATTCATGGATTTTTGTGGTCTTGGCGGGCACCCCCTCATCCGCCTGGCGGCACCTTCTCCCCGCTGGGGAGAAGGGGACGGCGGCGATCTCCGCTCATATGCGATAGCCCTGCCCACAAGGGGGAGATCGTTGGGAGTTTGACGCTCGTTACCGCAAAATAGCAAACCGCGATTTCAACGGGTTCGATCTTTGCTTGAGGTGAAAAGGCGCTGCAGATTACCAATCTCCCCCCTTGTGGGGGAGATGTCGCGAAAGCGACAGAGGGGGGTGCGCACCCTCCAGGAACACACCGCTGACTGAAGGTAAGAACAGCCTAAACCAATGAAATTGCTTTGTCGCCCGCCGGGGGCGAGATAGGCTCTGTGCTTGCCGCTTCGTTCCTATCTTCATAGACGTCGTGGAAGTTCATAATCATTATCCGGGCCAGAGGTTTTATATCAGCGTGACATCTCATTTCCTGCTCGGCATCGATACGGGTGGAACCTACACCGATGCCGTTCTCTTCCATGAAACCGATGGCGTAATCGCCAAGGCGAAATCGTTGACCACGCGGCATGATCTGGCCGTCGGCATTGCCGGCGCCGTCGATGCCGTCATCGCCAAGGCCGGCATTCCCGTTTCGGCCATCGGCCTCGTATCGCTGTCGACGACGCTTGCCACTAATGCGCTTGTCGAAGGGCAGGGCGGTCGCGCCGGGCTGGTCATGATCGGTTTTGGCCCCGAGGATCTCAAACGTGATGGCCTTGCGGAAGCGCTGGGCTCCGATCCCGTGCTCTTCCTCCCCGGCGGTCACAATGTTCATGGCAATGAAAATCCGCTCGATTTGACGGCTCTGCGCGACGCGTTGCCGGAACTGGCGAAATCGGTCTCCTCCTTCGCTGTTGCCGGCTATTTCGCCGTCAGGAATCCGGCTCATGAAATCAGGGTGCGCGACTGCATCCGCGAGCTCTCGCATCTGCCCGTCACCTGCAGCCATGAGCTTTCTTCAAAGCTTGGCGGCCCGCGCCGCGCCCTGACGACGCTGTTGAATGCCCGCCTCGTGTCGATGATCGACCGTCTTGTCGGCGCCTGCGAAGGATTTCTGAGGACGCGCGGCATCTCTGCGCCGATGATGGTGGTGCGCGGCGATGGCGCCCTCATTTCCGCCGATGAAGCCAAGCTGCGGCCGATCGAGACCATTCTGTCTGGTCCCGCCGCAAGTCTTGTCGGAGCTCGCTATCTTACCAGCCTCGACAATGCCGTCGTTTCCGACATCGGCGGTACCACCACCGATGTCGCCGTCATGGAAGATGGCCGGCCGCGGCTCGATGCCGATGGTGCTGTGGTCGGAGGCTACCGCACCATGGTTGAGGCAGTCGCCATGCGCACCTACGGCCTTGGTGGCGATTCCGAAGTCAAGATCAACGATCGCGGCCTTATCGCTGCTTTCGAACTCGGCCCGCGCCGCCTGCTGCCGCTGAGCCTTGCCGCTCATACGCATGGTGCCGTCGTGCTTGAGGTCTTGGAGCAGCAGCTGCGGGCGACGCATCTCGCCCGTAACGCCGGCCGTTTCGCGCTCCGCACCGGCGTACCCGATCATCTTGCAAGCGGCCTCACCGGGCCAGAGCAGACGCTGTTCGATCGCATCGGCAGCGTGCCTGTAGCACTCGATAAGCTTCTGGCGATGACGTCGCAGAAGGCGACGCTGGATCGGCTTGTCGCGCGCGGTCTTGTGCATTTGAGCGGCCTGACGCCTTCCGACGCCATGCATGTGCTTGGGAGGCAGGGGCAATGGAACGCTGAAGCGGCCCGCCTCGGGCTGGCCTTGGCGATGCGGCTGAAGGATGGCTCTGGCCGTCCGATCGCCGAATCCGTCGAGGAGCTGGCGCAGAAGATCGTCGATCGCCTCACTCGCCAGTCGGCCGACGTCATTCTTGCCGCCTGCTTGGCCGAAGATGGCGTAGCCGATCTCGATCCCGCAAAATCCATCTCCATCGATCGCGCGCTTCGCCGCGCGCCGGGGATCGCCCGCTTCGCCATTTCGCTCGATCGGCCGCTGGTCGGCCTCGGTGCTTCCGCTCCGGTCTATTACCCCGCCATTGCCGAGATGCTGGCGACCGAGAGTGCCATTCCCGGCGATTCGGATGTGGCGAATGCCGTCGGTGCTGTCGTCGGCCAGGTCCGCACCAGCGTCACCGTCTTCGTCACCATGCCGGAGGATGGCATTTATGTGCTGAATGGTGCCGGTGAGAGCCTGCGCTTTACCGACGAGAGCCACAGTTTCTCCGATGCCCGCGCGCGGGCGATGGAAGCTGCAACGGCGCAGGCAAGGCTGAATGGCGCGGTCGACCTCGTCGTGACAGTGGATGAGCAGGTGGATGCGCCCGAGGTGGAAGGCAGTCGCAAGCTGATCGAGGCCCGGTTCGTGGCAACCGCCACGGGCCGTCCCCGAATCGCCATGGATTGATTATTTCCATAAAGGCATAAATCTTTCGAACTATTGCCAAATTGACAGAAGTGAAACCGTGAGCAAAGTGGCAACATGTTAAAATTGAGCCGTAGCACGGCCTTGAGGAGTATATGGCATGAGCCGCATTGAAAAACACGGGCTTCAGATCGAACAGGTCCTCTACGATTTCCTCGTTAAGGAGGCGCTTCCAGGTTCGGGCGTGGATGCCGACGCCTTCTTTGCCGGTTTTTCCAAGATCGTCCATGATCTCGCGCCAAGGAACCGTGAGCTTCTCGCCAAGCGGGACCGCATGCAGGCAGCGCTTGACGATTGGTACCGCAAGAATGGCGCGCCCGTCGATCTCGCCGCCTACGAAGCCTTCCTGCGCGAGATCGGCTATATCGTGCCCGAAGGTCCGGCCTTCACGATCTCGACCGCCAATGTCGATCCGGAAATTTCAGAGATTGCCGGCCCGCAGCTCGTCGTTCCCGTCATGAATGCCCGCTATGCCCTGAACGCGGCCAATGCCCGCTGGGGATCGCTCTATGACGCTCTCTACGGCACCGATGCCATTCCGGAGACCGCTGGCGCCGAAAAGGGCAGGGGCTATAATCCCAAGCGCGGCGAGAAGGTCATCGCCTGGGTTCGGGATTTTCTTGATTCCACCGTTCCGCTTGATGGCGCAAGCTGGAAGGATGTCACAGGCTTCGCTGTGAAGGATGGCGCCTTGGCGGTTACGACCGAGGGCGGCGCCGTAAAGCTCGCCGATGGCAGCCATTTCGCCGGCTATCTCGGTGATGCCGCTACCCCCACCCATATCCTACTGAAGCAGAACGGCATCCATATCGAAATCGTCATCGACACGAGCACCGCCATCGGCAAGTCCGACCCGGCCGGCATTTCCGATGTCCGCCTGGAATCGGCGATCACGACGATCATGGATTGCGAGGATTCGATCGCAGCCGTCGATGCCGAGGACAAGGCGGAGGTTTACCGCAACTGGCTCGGCCTGATGAAAGGCGATCTGACCGAGGAAGTCGCCAAGGGCGGCAAGACCTTTACCCGCCGGCTCAACCCCGATGTCACCTATACGGCGCCGAATGGCGGCACGTTCGATCTGCATTGCCGCTCGCTTATGCTGGTGCGCAATGTCGGCCACCTGATGACCAATCCGGCCATTCTCGACCGTGATGGCAATGAGGTGCCGGAGGGTATCATGGATGCCGCCATCACCGGCCTGATCGCGCTCTATGACATCGGCCCCAGTGGCCGCCGCAAGAATTCCCGCACCGGCTCCATGTATGTCGTCAAGCCAAAGATGCACGGGCCAGAAGAAGTCGCCTTCGCGGTGGACATCTTCTCGCGCGTCGAGGATCTGCTTGGGATGCCGCGCAATACCATCAAGATGGGCATCATGGACGAGGAGCGCCGCACGACGGTCAACCTCAAGGAAGCGATCCGCGCCGCCCGCGAGCGCGTCGTCTTCATCAATACCGGCTTCCTCGATCGCACCGGTGATGAAATCCATACTTCGATGGAAGCAGGCCCAATGATCCGCAAGGGCGATATGAAGCAGGCGGCCTGGATCGGCGCCTATGAGAACTGGAACGTCGATATCGGCCTGGAATGTGGCCTTTCCGGTCATGCCCAGATCGGCAAGGGCATGTGGGCCATGCCGGATCTGATGGCGGCCATGCTCGAGCAGAAGATTGCGCATCCCAAGGCGGGTGCCAACACCGCCTGGGTGCCATCCCCGACGGCCGCGACGCTGCATGCTACCCATTATCATCGCGTCAATGTTGCTGATGTGCAGAAGAGCCTGAAGAGCCGCGCCCGCGCCAAGCTCTCCGACATCCTCTCCGTGCCGGTCGCCTCGCGGCCGAACTGGACGCTGGAGGAAATCCAGCGGGAAATCGACAATAACAGCCAGGGCATCCTCGGCTATGTTGTGCGCTGGGTTGATCAGGGCGTCGGCTGCTCCAAGGTTCCAGACATTAACAATGTCGGCCTCATGGAAGACCGCGCCACGCTGCGCATCTCGGCGCAGCACATGGCCAACTGGCTGCATCACAAGGTCATCACGGAAGCGCAGATTCTGGAAACGATGAAGCGCATGGCGGCTGTGGTTGACCAGCAGAATGCCGGCGATCCTAACTACGTTCCCATGTCAGGCAATTTCGACGGCTCCGTCGCCTTCCAGGCCGCTCTCGATCTCGTCCTCAAGGGGCGCGAGCAGCCGAATGGCTATACCGAACCGGTCCTGCATCGCCGCCGCATCGAGCTGAAGGCAAAGCAGGCGGGGTAACTTCATCCCGTCGGAGGTCACCTCGATCGTTCGAGGCCTTGTCCTCTGCGCTGCTTTGACTGCAAGGCAACTCGCGATGAGGTGGAGGGGCTCTTGCGGCCAGCGGAAAAAGTGAGCCCTCATTCCGAGGCGCGCAGCCAAGGGCGGAGCCTTGAAGGATGAAGGCGAGTCCTGACGATTGGGATCGATCCAAATCCCTCAAGCAAAAAAGCCGCCGGATCAGTATCCGGCGGCTTTTTCAATTCGAATGTCCAGTGATTACTGGATAACGATAACCTTGGTGCTGCGGCCGGGAAGAACGCGGCTGTAGAGATCGATCACGTCCTGATTGATCAGGCGGATGCAGCCCGAGGAGGCAGCGGTGCCGATCGAAGCCCATTCCGGCGTGCCGTGCAGGCGGAACAGCGTGTCCTGGCCCTTTTCGTTGTAGAGATACATGGCGCGTGCACCGAGTGGGTTGGAAAGGCCCGGGTTCATGCCGCCATCGACATACTTGGCGATTTCTGGACGGCGGACAGCCATTTCCTTCGGCGGATGCCAATTCGGCCATTCCTGCTTCCAGGCGACGTATGCGGTGCCGGACCAGGAGAAGCCCTGCTTACCGACGCCGATGCCGTAACGCATCGCTTCGCCATTGCCGAGGATATAATAGAGGTGACGCTCGCGTGTATTGACGATGATCGTGCCTTCCGCTTCATCCGTCTTGTATTCGACGATCTGACGGCGGAACTGCGGCTTCACCTTCTGGATCGGGATCGCCGGCAGCTGAAAGCCATTGTCGGTCGTCACGCCGTAGTCGCCATCGAACGTCTTGATGGTTTCGGTGGCCGAATTTGCGGTGGCGGCCGGCGCTGCTGCGGCGGTGGTGGCATAGCCAGCCGATGCGAGCATTGCGACAAGGCCGAGTGCGGTCATAGCATTACGGATGCGCATGGAAGTCTCTTGAATTTTCGTGGCGGGAAATGGATGGCTGTAAACCATCTTTGTCTAAAGTTTATTTTCCATTAAACTTGGCTTTGCAAGCTGCTCTGGCCCTACAAAAATAGGGCCGGCGCGCAAATTAGAAGGACATGGTTTTTTTGCAACAACGCCAAGCCTGTCCCCGAGACAATTCATGACGATTTTGAACGTTTACAATAACAATCCGTTAATAGATGGCCGGCAGTCGGAACGGGCCATGCTTGTACGCAAAGGCGTGCAACTATTACTGCACGAAATGCGTCACGCCGTGCTACCGGAGCTGCCGCTCGCCAGCGGTCGCCGCGCCGATCTCGTCAGCCTTTCGGAGAAGGGCGAGATCTGGATCATCGAGATCAAGACCTCGATCGAGGATTTCCGCGTCGACCGCAAATGGCCCGAATACCGGCAGCATTGCGACCGGATGTTCTTCGCGACGCACAAGGATGTGCCGCTGGATATCTTCCCGGAGGATTGTGGGCTGTTTCTGTCGGACGGCTACGGCGCCCATATGCTACGCGAGGCGCCGGAGCATCGCCTGCCGCCGGCGACGCGCAAATCGGTAACGCTCAATTTCTCTCGCGCCGCCGCCCAGCGCTTAATGCTGGCAGAATGGGCGACGGGTAAAGATTTTGCCTTCTCCCCTCGGGGAGAAAGCGCCCGAAGGGCGGATGAGGGGGGTGAGACGCCTTAGCTTCGAGCGCCTTTGAAGCTTGCACTTACAGCGTCCTCTCCCGATACAATAGTATGCTCTATTTCGGCGCCCGCTTGGCAAGGATGCGCTGTAAGGTGCGGCGATGCATGTTGAGGCGCCGGGCCGTCTCGGAAACATTGCGCTCGCACATTTCATAGACACGCTGGATATGTTCCCAGCGCACGCGGTCAGCAGACATCGGATTTTCTGGCACTTCGGCCTTCTCGCCGGGGCGCTGCGTCAGCGCGGCATAGACGTCATCGGCATCGGCAGGTTTGGCGAGATAGTCGAGCGCGCCGAGCTTGACGGCGGTGACCGCCGTCGCGATGTTGCCATAGCCCGTCAGCACCACGATATGTGTGTCGTCGCGCCGCTGACGGATGGCTTCGATCACATCGAGCCCGTTGCCGTCGCCGAGGCGAAGGTCGACCACGGCATATTTCGGCGGGGTCGCCTTGGATTTGGCAACGCCTTCCGCCACCGATTCCGCCGTCTCGACCACAAAGCCGCGTGCCTCCATTGCCCTCGCCAGCCGGCGTAGAAAGGGACCATCGTCATCGACGATCAGCAATGTAGCATCCGGGCCGATATGGGCCTCGGCATCCTTGGCCCCGACCGGCGGAGCAGCACTTTCCTTATCCGTCATGTTATCTTCTATCCCGGCGACCATCCGCCTGCATATTCAACCGATTTTGACGATGGCAGTTTTAAGCCGCGAAAATCATTTTGTCGAATTACTGTCGATTAATACGCGCGGCCATTCGACGCGGACGCGCGCTCCCGGCGTTTCCGGATCGCGATTGCCGAAGGAAAGTGTGGCGCCCGAGCGCTCGAGCAACGTCTTGGCGATGAAGAGCCCAAGCCCAAGGCCGCCTGCCGTGTCATCCCGCTGGCGTGAGGTGACATAGGGTTCGCCGATCCGTGCCAGTATTTCAGGCGAGTAACCGCCGCCATCGTCCTCGATGATAATAGTCAGAGTTTCGGCGGTGTATTCCACCGTCACCGTCACAGTCTTGCGGGCATAATCGACCGCATTTTCGATGAGGTTGCCGAGGCCATACATCATGCCGGCATTGCGTGACAGAACAGGTTCGCCCGCCCGCGGGCTCTTCTCGATGAATTCCAGGTTGATCCCGAACTCGCGGTGCGGCGCGATCACTTCTTCCATCATCGACGACAGCGTCAGCCGCCTCATATGCGCTTCGTCCTCGGAGGAGAGCGTCGTCAGCCGCCTGAGAATATCGCGGCAGCGCTCGCTCTGGCTGCGCAGCAGCGCCACATCCTCCCGGAAACGGTCGTCCTCGCGCAGTTCCCGCTCCATCTCCTTGGCGACGACGCTGATCGTCGCAAGCGGCGTGCCGAGCTCGTGTGCCGCCGCCGCCGCCAGCCCGTCGAGCTGCGACAGGTGCTTTTCCCGCTGCAGCACCAGCTCCGTCGCCGAAAGAGCATCCGCAAGCTGGGAGGCTTCCATGGAGACGCGATAGGCATAAAAGGCGGCAAAGGCCATGGTGGAGGCGATAGAGCACCACACGCCCAGCTGCATGACGCTATGCACGCTGACCGAAACGCCCTCATACCAGGGCAGGGGGAAGGGAGAGAATGCCAGACCGGTAATGCAGATCATTGCAAGTACGATGAGCGGCATACTGTAGCGGATCGGCTGCGATGCGAAGGAGATGATGACAGGCACGCAGACGAGCGCCGAGAAGGGATTGGCAAGCCCGCCGGTGATCAGCAGCAGTCCGCAGAGCTGCAGGAGATCGAGGCTGAGCAGCGCAAAGGCTGCCGGCGGCTCCAGTCGGTGCGTGGGCGGATAGCGCAGCGTCAGGAAGAAGTTGATCCAGGCAAGGCAGGCGATCAGTACGCAGCAGGGCAGCAGCGGCATGGGAAATTTCAGCCAGAAGGCGACGATCATCACGGTTACCGTCTGACCGCCGACCGCAAGCCAGCGCAGGCGCACCAGCGTCTGCAGTCTCAGCCGCCGGCTGGTATGATGGCCCTCCTGCGCCTTCATTTCGGCTTCGGAGAGCTTTTCCAGTCCCCGGAAGAAGCGTGCCATCGTCATGTCCCCCTTGGCTTGGCGCGTGTCGTCGGCAAGGCCTCGGCCGGATCTTCCGGCCAGGGGTGCCTGGGGTAGCGGCCGCGCATATCGGCGCGCACATCCTTCCAGGATCCGGCCCAGAAGCCCGGCAGGTCGCGTGTCGTCTGGATCGGGCGATGTGCCGGCGATGTCAATTCCAGCACCAGCGGCAATCTGCCGCCGCCGATGGCCGGATGCTGCTTTAGCCCGAACAGCTCCTGCACCCGAATGGTCAACAGTGGTTCCTCGCCATCATATTGAATGGGATGGCGGTGGCCGGTCGGCGCCTCGAAATGCGTCGGTGCCATTCGAGCGAGGTCGCGCTGCAGCTCGTGCGGCACGAGAGACATCAACCCGTTGGAAAGGCTGCCCGCGGAGATATCGGAGAGGCCGCGCGCGTCGGGCTGAAACGGCATGAACCATTCCTCAAGCCGAGCAAGCAGCGCCTCGTCGCTCATATCGGGCCACGGATCGCCGATCGTCCGATGCAGGAAGCCGATCCTGTCCCGCAGCTGCGTGGCTTCCTTGGAAAACGGCAGGACACCGATCCCGAGTTCCCGTATGCCGTCGGCCAGCGCCTTGGCCGCCGGCTCGCCGGTGGGCCGCGGCAGAGGCGTCTCTTCGAAGATGATGGCACCGAGCCTTGTCACCCGCCGCGCCCGCACCTGCCGGCTCGCTCTGTCGAAAAAGCTCTGGTCTTCGGTGCGAATTTCGCCCGGCAAATGCTCTTCGACATCGGCGCGGGAAATCTCCGCCGCAGCAAGAACGCGCGCGTGCGCCGCACGTCCCGTCAGGTCCGCGACGACAAGCATCTGGGAGCCGGCAAGCCGCTCGGTCTCCGGCAACTCTGCGCCGCGCCCATTGGCCATGACGAAACGTCCCCGCCCGCCACGCTGCAGCGCGATGCGGTCGGGAAAGGCATGCAGCAGCAGCGCGCCGACAAGCGGAGGAATAGAGGAAGGGGTGCCGCCGTTGCCACCGGCCGCTTGAGCGAGACGCCCGGCAAGACGACGCGCGGCCTCGGCCCGTTCACCCTTCTCGGTCTTGAAGCGCCGCAGCCGGTCTTCCACGTCGATGCTCTGCCCACCAAGCCCCTGTTCCGTCAGCAGTACCGCAAGCAGCGCCGCTTCGCGCGCCTGGCCGAATTCGCCAGCCGAAATCACCATCGCCGCCAGTCGTGGCGGCAGGGCGAGCTCGCGCATCAGCCGTCCGCGCGCCGTCAGCCCGTTTTCCGCGTCGAGCGCACCCAGCTGTCGCAGCAGGGCTCGTGCTTCGGCAAGCGTGGTCGCAGGCGGTTGATCGACGAAGGCAAGCGTCGCAGGATCTTGCACGCCCCAATGGGCCAAATCGAGTGCCAGGCCGGAAAGATCGCTCGAAAGGATCTGCGGCGGCGTGAACGCCGGAAGCGCCGCGGTCTGCCCCGGATGCCAGAGCCGGATGGCGATGCCCGGTTCGGTTCGTCCGGCGCGGCCGGCGCGCTGATCGGCCGAGGCGCGCGACACGCGCACCGTCTCGAGCCGCGTGATACCAGTGGAAGCCTCGAAAACGGGCAGGCGCTGCAATCCGCTGTCGATAATGATTCGCACGCCATCGATGGTGATGGAAGTTTCGGCGATCGAGGTCGCCAGCACGATCTTGCGCGTGCCCTGCGGCGCTGGCCGAATTGCCGCATCCTGTTCCTTCTGGCTGAGATTGCCGTAGAGCGGCGCAATCATCGTCTCCGGCCGGAAGCGGCCCTCCAGCCGCTCCACCGTGCGGGTGATTTCCGCCTGCCCGGGCAGGAAGGCGAGGATGGAGCCCTGTTCGCGCGCGTGCGCATCAAGTATTGCCCGCGTCACCGTATCCTCGATCCGCTCTCCCGCTGGCCGATCCTGATGACGGATATCGATCGGGAAGCTGCGACCCATGCTTTCGATCACGGGCGGGTGGTCGAGGAGTGCAGCGACACGCTCCACATCGAGCGTTGCCGACATGACGAGAATGCGCAGATCCTCTCGCAGCGCCGCTTGCACATCGAGCGCCAGCGCCAGGCCGAAATCCGCATCCAGCGAGCGCTCGTGGAATTCGTCGAAGATGACGGTGGAGATGCCTGAGAGTTCGGGGTCGTCGAGGATCATCCGCGCGAACACACCTTCCGTCACCACCTCAATGCGCGTCTTAGGAGAAATGCGGTTGTCGAGCCGCATGCGGTAGCCGACTGTATCGCCCACCTGTTCGCCGAGCAGTGAGGCCATGCGGGCAGCAGCGGCTCTTGCGGCCAGCCGCCGCGGCTCCAGAAGAATGATCCTGTCATCGCCGCGCCGGGCTTCGTCCAAGAGATAAAGCGGTACCAGCGTCGTCTTGCCGGCGCCGGGCGGCGCGGAGAGCACGGCACGCCGCTCTTCAGCGAGTGCCGCACCGATATCGGCGAGCACATGCGAGACAGGCAGCTCCGGCAATGAAGGTACTCTATATGTCACGCCTGCCCGCTCCGCATATGTTTATGGGCGAAAGCTGGCGTTTGCCGGTTCGACCCCGCCTGTGCCCGCCTTTTATCGAGAAGCACCATATCTGCTCCCTTCAATCTCTCGATGTCTATTAGGTCCTGGGTGTCCGGCTGGCAATGCGAGCCGGATCCAATGCTTGCAATAGGCGCAAGTGGCCCTTTAGGAGCGCTTATCTGGATGATTCCGGCAGATGGCGTAAAATGAATCCTGAAATCGTGACCAATCGCGAAAAAATCTCCAAGATTTTGATCGCGTTCACAAATCCGCTTTTTAATTCAATCACTTACAAAAATGTCAGAATTTTTACAGCGAGCCTGTTGACTATATCGGGTTGGGGGGTCTATAAGCCCGATCACTGACGAGGGCGGCGGCGCTGCTGGCGACGAAGTCTCTCGCTCTGGTGTTTCCTGGATTGGCTGCGATGCTGATTGGTGGTTCT
>NZ_JAEPVT010000023.1:0-20322 GCF_027109195.1 Rhizobium sp. AG207R | reverse complement strand
GATACTCGGAGAGTTGAGGCCCTATGTCGGCCTCGATTACGGGCGGATCGCACGCCAGGCCCGCTACCAGATCGCCGGTGGCGACATGCTCGGCTGGACGGTCGGGGCCAAGCTCGCCGGCGGCAATGTCAATTTCGATATGGGTTATTCGGATGTCTTTGGCGGCACGGTCGACCGCCGCGACTCCGGGCTTCTGTTTGTCAGCACATCTGTGAGGTGGTGATCATGAGGAATCACGTCAACGCATCGGCAATGAGAGCTTTCTCAAGCTCGGCGCCGCGGACGGCATCTCGGATCCTCAAGCAGTCATTCGCGCTGATGTTAAGCGGTTTGCTTGTCTTCCAACCAATGTTGGCGAACGCGCAATCTGTCTCCCCCGCTGGATCGGCACCCGCCACCAATCAGCCAGGCGTCGGTACTGCCCCGAATAGTGTGCCGCTGATCGATATCGTCACACCCAACGCCAGCGGGTTGTCGCACAACAAATACGACAATTTCAATGTCGGCACACAGGGTCTGATCCTCAATAACTTCAAAGGTGAGCAAGGCATCTCGAACCTCGGCGGGGTGACACCAGGCAATCCAAACCTCAATGCCTCGAACCCGGCTTCCGTCATTCTCAACGAGGTTACATCAGGCAACCGCTCAGCTCTGAATGGCCCGACGGAAGTATTCGGTGGCAGAGCTGACGTCATCATCGCGAATCCTAACGGAATCACCTGCGCGGGCTGCGGCTTCATCAACACGCCGCATGCGACGTTGACGACGGGCGTGCCCAACATCGGCGCCGACGGCAGTCTGACAGGATTCACCGTCAATGGCGGTGATGTCACCTTCGAAGGGGCAGGCGGCAATTTCTCGGCTGCTCCTGGCGCTGTCGATCTGTTCGACGTGGTTTCCCGCCAGATCCATGTCAACGCGCCGATCTATGGCAAGACCGTGCGGCTGACAGGCGGTGCCAGTCAATACAACTATGCCACAGGCGAGTCGACGGCGCTGACCGCCACCTCGGGTACGCCAGAATATGCGATCGATGGCACGGCGCTCGGCGCCATGCAGGCCGACCGCATCAAGGTGGTCGTCACGGAAAAGGGTGCCGGCGTCAAGATGAGCGGCGATATGGCCGCCAATGCCGGCGAACTGTCGCTCTCGGCCGACGGCAAGATCTCGATCGGCAATGCCTCCGCACGCGATGGTGTGACCATCACCTCGAAGCAGAAGGTCACAGCCGCCAAGGTCACCTCGAGACAGAAGGTCAAGGTTCAGGCCGACCAGGGCATCACCCTGCAATCGGTCGCAGCCGATAGCGATATTGTGCTCGCGAACGGTAGTGGCCTGCTGAGCATTTCCGGTGACGTCAACAGCGGGACGACCATACAGATGAGCTCTGGTGGCGGCATTGCTGCTGGCAGCGTTACCGCTGGCAACGGCGCAGCGACGCTTGTCGCCACTTCCGGCGATATCGCGGTCGCAGGAGCCGCCAATAGCACTGGCGACCTCACTCTGACCGCTTCGGCCGGTTCGATCTCGGCCGCTTCGCTGTTGAGCAACCAGAGCATCGCATTGAATGCCGGCCTCGACGTCGCTGTTAGCGGCAATGTGCTGGCGCAAGGCAATGTCAACGCCACCGGCCGCTCGGTCTCCACCGGCCTGGCCGTCTCGGGAATCAATATTACTGCCACCAGTGCCGATCCGAACGGCAATGTCGTCCTTGGTAGTGGCGGCTCCCTGAGCCTGACGGCGACCGGCGGCAGCATCACGACGGGCAACCTGTTGTCCGCCGGAGCGCTTAACGTCGGCGCCACTGGCAATGCGACCGCCGGAAGCATCCAGTCTGACACCGACCTGACCGTGACGGCGGCGTCGCTGACTGCAAGCGGCCTCACGTCGCATGGCGCGCTCACCGTCAACGCCGCCACAAAAGTGACCGGCCAGATTCTTGGCGCGAGCAATATCCTGATCTCAGGTGCTGCGATCTCCGCCGGGGCCATCGTCTCCGGTATCGATTTCGCTCAAACCGCTACGAACGGCGGCAATCTTGTCCTCGGCAGCACCGGCGACGTGACACTCCAGTCCTCGGGCAGCCTTTCTGCCAATACGCTGGTTGCGGCCGGAGTGATTTCCGCGACATCCGCCGATCTGACTGTTGGTAACGTCACCGGCCATAACGATATCTCGCTTGCCGGAAGTCATAGCCTGACTGCGGCCGGGCAGATTCTTGGAGCCGGTAATGTTTTGTTGTCCGGCGGCACCGTTTCAGCCAACCAAGTCGTCAGCGGTCTCGATTTCGCGGCAACGGAAGCCAATGGCGGTTCCATCGTCCTTGGCAATGCCGGCGACGTAACTTTGCAGTCCGCTGGACAACTGACCATCACCGCTCTGCTGGCGGCAGGAACGATTACTGCCACTGCGGCTGATCTCAGCCTCGGCAGTGTCACAGGCCATCAGAATATAGCCCTTACCGGCACTTCCAGCCTGACTGCGACTGGCCAGATCCTTGGCGCGAACGATATCACGCTCTCTGGCGGTACGGTTTCGACCGGCCAGGTGGTGACCGGGGTCGATTTTGCCGTCATGGCACAGTCTACGACCGGCGCAATCGTCGTCGGTTCAGCCGGCGACCTCACCATCAACGCCAGCCGCGCGACCTCAGGCCCGCTGCTGGTCGCCGGTGATCTCAGCGTGAGGGGTGGCTCGTTCACGGGCTCGAGTGTCACGAGTCACGGTAATGTCACGCTCGACGCCGCGAGCACGACGACCGCAAGCGGTCGCGTGGATCTCAGCGGCACACTCCTGGCTGCGGGCGATGTCAGCATCACCGGCACGAACATTACCGCGGGCACGCTCGTCTCGGGCGTTGATTTCGCGGCGACCAACCAGTCCCCGGACGGCAGTGTCGTACTTGGTTCCGCGGGTGCACTGACCCTCAAGGCCATGGCGGGCAACGTCAACGCCGCCAACCTGCTCTCGGCTGGCACGGCCAACGTCACCGCAAGCGGCAGCATCGGCAACAGCGTTGCCCCGAATGCGGTTGCCCACCAGAATCTGACGATGACAGCGGGCGGCACGATTGCCCTTGCCGGCCAGTCCATGGCGGCAGGCAATGTCAGCCTGCAGGGCCAGTCGCTCTCCGTTGGGAGCCTGATTTCGGGTGTTGATTTCGCGGCGACCCGCGCCTCGGCGACCGGCGCATTGATGCTGGCCCACGGCAGCGCCCAGACGGGCACCATGACGCTCACCGCCACGAATGGCGATGTCACAGCCAGCAACGCGCTGCTGTCGGGCAGCGATCTCAGCGCCACGGCAAATGGCGGCATCAGTTATACATTGCTGCAGAGCCTCGCGAACGCCTCGCTGACGGCTCCTGGCAGCATCAGCTATACCAACGACAGCCGCGTCACCGGCAATCTGACCATTAGCACGGGCACACTCGATCTTTCGGGAACGCGCGGCGCCAAGCTCGCCGTCGGCGGTGCTCTAGCTGTGACGGCGACATCCGCGAATCTTACAGGCAGCAGCCTTGTCCTCGGCGGTCTGACGCTCAACCTCACGGGTCAGGCCGACCTCACCGGCGCGCAGGTGAGCACAGTCACGTCTAGCGTTACCGGTACCGGTAACGCGGGAGCTGGTGGCTCCGGCGACATTGCGATCACCGCAGGCGGTCTGACCGCAAGCGGCACAACGACGCTGCTTGCTGCCCATGACCTGACGCTCACCCTGCCGACACTGTCGAACAGCGGTCAGCTCGCCGCTGGCAACGATCTGACCATCAATACATCAGGCGATCTCACGAATACGTCTACGGGGCTTCTTTATGCCGGGAACGACGCCTCTCTTCTGGTCGCGGGAACGCTGACCAACAATCAGGGCGCTATTCTTGCTGGCAACGACCTTACGATCGCCGGCAGCTCGCTTAGCCAGCGCAACGCTGCGACGACCAACATCTCCGGCCTGATCCAGGCTGGCGGCGACATCTCCATCCTGACCTCCAATCTGACCAATCAGCGGCTGACCACGCCGACCTGGACGACTGGCGTGCTCGTGTCCTCCGGAGCGGTCGTCGGTACCTTCGTGCTTAATCCGGCCGTCGCTGGTCAACCTTTTGCCTATCTGGAGACCAGCGACCAGAACATCTTCCAGCTCTATCCCGGCATCGACCCTCCGGCGTGGCAGGATTACCAGCCGCTGCTCTGGTCGCAGGCGACCCTTGCCGATGGCACCAGCTATCACGCGTGGACCTGGACCTCCGCGAACGGACCGGTTCTGGTGCGGCCGATCTATGACTGGATCCTGGCGAGAGTGCCGAAGGATGCCAATGGCAATCCCGTTCTCGATCCCAATAATCCGTCAAAGTACTTCATCGTCGATGAGGTCGTCAGAAACGGCACGGACGCAAGCACGACCTACACATGGGACCCGACGGCCAATATCAGCCAGTCGGTCTATGAGGATCAGTTCACCGGTCCGTTGGCACCGGAAGCGGTGATCCGTGCCGGCGGCAATCTGACAGTCGATGCCACCAACCTCACCAATTCCTATAGCCGGATCGAGGCCGGCGGCGATGCGACGCTGAAAGGGTCGACGCTCACCAACGAGGGTGTCGTCCTCAATCGCACCACGATGCTCACCTGCAATGCCCAGAGCGCCTGCACGGCCTACAATGCCGATGGCACCGCCGACCCGTCGCGCGACATCGCCAACGGCACGTCGATTGTCTCGGGCTCGCAGGTGATCGGTGGTGCTGCCGGTACGCTCAAGGCGGCTGGAGCACTCAGCCTTAATTTTAGCACGGTCAACAACACCTCGCTTGGTTCGACGAGTGGCGGTGCGGCTGTCAGCGCACCCTCGACATCAAGCGACCCGCTGTCGGCCCTGAACGGCATGACTGCCGGCGGCGCCCTGTTCACGGTCAACAGCGCACTCTCCAATGTGGCTGGCACCACCGCCCCGACCGCGGCCGGCGGCCTTACCGCTGCGCTTGGCAACCTGACCCAGATCTCCGCGGCGAATGTCGCGCAGCTTGCGGCACTCGCCAAGCCGCAATCCGGCGGTGTTGGTGGCACGGTTCCGGGGCAAGCGTTCATCTTCGAGACGCGCGCAGCCTTCCTTGACGTCTCGAAGTTCTATGGCTCGTCCTACTTCATCAATCGCGCCGGCTACAATCCGGAGACAGGCATTCCGTTCCTCGGAGATGCCTACTTCGACAATCAGCTCGTCGACACGCAGCTCAGACAGCTCGTTGGCGACGGCCTCGGAAAAGGCTCCTTCATCCCCGGCAACAACGCCATCGACCAGATGAAGACGCTGCTCGACAATGGTGCAGCTTACGCTGAGGCGAACGGACTGGCGTTTGGTCAGGGTCTCACGCCCGACCAGGCTGCCAATCTGAAGCAGTCGATCGTCATCTACCAGGCCCAGACCGTCAACGGTGTCCAGGTGCTGGCCCCCGTCGTCTACCTGTCGGCTGCCGACCGTGCCAAGGCGGCAACATCGGCCGGTGCGATGATCGCCGGCAATACGGTCGATCTCAATTCCACTAATGTCAACAATTCCGGTGCGGTCGCCGCAGCCGGCGGTCTTAGCGTTGCCGCCAGCACGATCAAGTCGACCGGCACCTTCTATGCCGGCGGCAACCTGAACCTCACGGCTTCCAACGGCATCACGCTTGCTGCCCAGACCATGACCATCGGTGGGCAGAACGTTATCAATCCCAGCGCCGGCGTCTCGGCCGGGGGCAATGTGCTGCTGGCCGCCAACAACAGCGATCTCAATCTTCAGGGCGCCAGCGTCAAGGCGGGCGGCAGCGCCCAGCTTTCCGGCAACAATGTCAACCTCGCTGCGGTCAAGGCTGACAATGGCGGCCAGCAAAATGCGACGGGGGCACGCGTCAATACGGGTGGCAACCTTGCGATTGCCGCCAACAACGATGTCAACATTATCGGCTCCTCCGCGAAGTCGGGCGGGAATCTTTCGGTGGCCGCTACGAATGGAGCGGTCAACATCGTCTCCACCGATGTCGCCCGCCGCACCGACGACGGCTACACCAAGACGACCAGTACCGATCAGCAGGCCTCGCAGCTCTCGGCCGGCGGCAACCTGCAGGTCAATGCCAATACCGGTGTTCTGATCTCCGGCTCGGATCTGTCGGCCAAGGGTGATGTCGGTCTGACGTCCAATGGCGACATCAACATCATCACCTCGCAGAACCAGTCCAACTCGACGTTCGGCAAAAACTCCTCGTCCGAGGTGACGCATAATGGCTCGACCATTACGGCGGGCGGCGATCTGGCCGCGAAGTCGAACAGCGACATCAACGTCATCGGCTCGACGATGGATGCCGATGGCAAGCTGGGTATCCAGGCCGGTAAGAACGTCACCATTGCTGAAGCGACCGATAGCGCCACCCTCGATGTCAAAAGCTCCAGCAAGAAGAGTGGTTTCCTCGGCTCGACGAAGGAGAATGCTTCCGGTCATCTGGAGACCACGACCGCGGTTGGGTCGTCACTCTCCGGCAAGGACGGCGTGACGATCAAATCCGGCGGCGATACGACAATCTCGGCTTCCAAGGTCACGGCCGGCGACGATACGCATGTCGCTGACCTGAATGTCCAGACTGGTGGCAATCTGATCGTCACGGCCGGCAAGGACACCGAGACCGAACAAGACAGTGCCAAGCGCAAGGGCTTCCTGCGCAGCGGCAGCTCGAGCTTTGATGGCTACAACGAGACGACCGTCGGCTCGCAGCTCTCGGCTTCCGGCGACGTCAACCTCGACGCCGGCAAGGCGGCCGCTATCGTCGGCTCGAAGGTCAATGCCGACGGCTCTGTGAATGTCTCCGGTGAGAGCGTCAGCATTATCGGCGCGCAGGAGAACCACCAATCCGACAGCCAGCGCAAGGATTCCGGCCTGTTCGTCGGCTCCGGCGGCGGTTTCATCTCGCTCTACGGCAAGAACGAAAAGCAGGGCCAGCAATCCTCGACGGGTAACGTCGGCTCAGAGCTTACGGCCGGGAACGACGTCAACCTGACAGCAAGGACGACCGATCTCAACATCATGGGCTCGTCGGTCAGCGCGGATCGCGACATCAATTTGTCGGCGGCCGGAGACGTCAATGTCACGCCGGGTGCCGAAAGTTTGTCACAGTCCGAGCAACAGAAGAAGTCCGGCTTTGGTCTTGCCTTCTCGGCAGGCGGCGGCGGTTTCTCGATCGGCATCGGCGCGCAGTCGACGAAGGACAGCAAGGCGCAGCAGTCCGACACCAATGCGGTATCGACATTGGCGGCGGGCCGCGACCTCAACATCTCGGCCGGTCACGACGTCAATCTGCAGGCGACCAGTGCCTCGGCCGAACGTGACGTCAGCCTCTTTGCCGGCAATAACATCAATCTGCTGTCGGCCAACGACGTCACCAATTACCAGGAGGCGCACGAGAAGAGCTTTGCCGGTGTGACGCTCACCGTGTCGAGCCAGGTCGGCAAGGCGGCTGAGAGTATCATGAACTCGGCCGAGCGCCTGTCGGATAGCGGCGGCGTCAATGCGGTGACCAACACGGCGATTGCCGGTCTCGGCTTCTACCAGGCCTACAAGGACCTGAAGGATGTCTACCAGCAGTACCAGAAGTCCGGCGATATCGGTGTCAATGTTTCGCTGACGGTTGGTGCAAGCCATCAGGAAAATAGCTGGTCCTCGTCATCCTCGACCCCGGTCGTCACAGATATTCGCGCAGGCCGCTCCATCTCGATGGAAGCCGAGAACGGTTCCATCACCAGCGATGGTGCCCAGATCCTGGCCGGCTACGACAAGAACGGCGTTCCCACGGTCTCCGGAGATCCACTGACCGGGGATATTTTCCTGTCGGCGACGAATGGCAACATCAATCTGAATGCCGCCACGGGCACATCCGATTCGACCAGTGCTAATTCTTCCTGGAGTGTTGGCGTGGGCGTCGGCGCGACCTTTGGTGGTGGTGGCAACGGCGACCTAGGTCTGGTTGCCAATGCCGGCTATGGCAAGGGCAGTGCCGATACCGAAAGCCTCAGCCACACCAATACGCATGTCAACGGAACGGGTGACATCACCATTGTTACCAACGACTTGGCGTTGCGCGGCGCGACTGTTACAGGCAACTCGGTCACTGCCGACGTCAAGAACTTGACCATCGAAAGCCAGGTGGATATCGCCAAGGCCAAGGCTGACCAGCTCAATCTTTCGGCACAGACTGGCTTTGGCTCGACCAGCGCATCGGGGGTTACTCAGAAGGCCAACGGCGATGCGGCTCTTGTCACCGAGCAATCCGGTATCCATGCCGGTACCGGCGGGCTCAACATCAATGTCAGCGGTCAGACATCGCTCCTCGGCGGTCTGATTAGCAGCGATGCAAGCGCGGAACTCAACAACTTCTCCACCGGCACCCTGACGGTCGCCGATATCGATACGCATTCGACCTGGAAGGCGGAGACTTTTGGCGGCTCGATCGGCACCAGCGGCATCATGCCGACGCCGCCGGTTAAAGACAGCGAAAATAAGACCGGTCAGGCACTTTCCGCCATCGGTGGCAATATCGGCATCACCATCACGGACCCGGCACACCAAACCCAGGATGTCGGCACAATCCGCCGCGATACCGACAACACCAATACTTCACTGCCCGGTCTGCCGGACCTCGAAAACATTCTGCGCGATCAATACAAGACGCAGGCCGATCTGCAGGCAGCACAGGCCACCATGGCGGGTCTGGTAGGGGATATCGCTACCAACCTGTACAAAAATGCCGACACACAGGCAGAGCGTGATTTCTGGGCTGAAGGTGGCCAAGGTCGCGCGCTACTGCATGCAATCGGAGGAGGTATTCTCGGGGGTGTCAACGGCTGGGAGGGAGCCATCAAAGGCGCACTCGGAGGCGCTGCGACAACCCTGATGGCCCCTGCCATTGCTGATCTTGTCAAGGGTATGCTGAAGGACAGTACCTTATCAGATCAGGATAAGCAGACGCTTGCTACGATGATCGGAACGAGTCTCAGTTCAGCTGTTGGTAGCGTAGTTGGCGGTGGAGAAGGAGGGTCCTACGGCGCCGCAAACTATCAATTCAATTACCTAACGCACGCACAGCGTGAAGAAGAAATAACGCAGTTAGCTGCGTGCGATGGTAATCAGGACTGCGTCCAAGACATTGTTGGTCATTATGCCGGCATAAGTGCAACCCAGCAAAGCGACTTGACGGCATGCCTGACGATGGCGTGCGTTGATGCCATCGTCGCGTCACTCGGCGATTCTGATGCGACGCTGGGAGCTGACTATGGCCAACTGCTGCAGTATTCGGGACAAGCGGCTGAAATTGCGATGGCTGACAAGGGACTTGGTGTCCTCATGCAGACTCGATTGCAGACAGACATCGCTTATGCCTATTCCACTGCAGCCTATTGCGAAAAGAATCCAGGACCTTCATGCAAACGTGACGGAGGGTTGCTTTACTACCTTGGCCAAACAGCTCTCGAGGCGACCTACGGCACCCTTGGCCAAGGAGGTGGTGGCTCAGGCAACCCTGGCAACACGTCAGTTAAGACTGGAGCGCTTTTCGACAATCCTTCGGCTGCCGTTACGTCGCGTGTGAGCGAATTGCTAGATCAAATCCCCGCGAACTCTAAGGGCCGGATTACAATGGGGGTTGCAGTCGTCGAAGATGCCGCAGGTAATCGCCAAATTCTCATAAGCACTTCCGAACCCAACGGCTATTTGCGCCCAGGCGTCAGCTTGAAAGACGGTGAAACGCTGATTTCCGGCCCAAGAGGAAGCCACGCTGAGGCGGATATTGTACGATATGCTCAGCAGAATGGGCTTAAGATCGTCGATATCGGTGCAACAAGACCCGTCTGTGCAGGGTGCCAAAGTGTAATCCCCGGCGGCACAACTATCTCAACACCATTAAAGTGAGTGTCATGCGTCTATCTACAGTCAACGAAGATCTCGCCCAGCGCTTTCGAGAAGTCCCTAATACGAATGATGCCCGACGTCTATTCGAAGAGATATTCCGGGCGTGTACTCGCAGAATTGAAAGCGGCTGGTACGCCTTGTTGGAGAATGACCAACTCGCCCGGCAGTTAGCGGCCGGTGAACTGCCTCGGGGTTTCGATTTCGGCACGCTAAGCAGCGAGATGGATGAAAGATACTTTGATGCAGAGGACGAAGGACGAGATGGGGATTCTGCAACCTACTTTGCCTTGGCCCGTTTGATGTCGGCGCTTTCGTTTGCCTCAGCAGCCACGGATGCCACTGGTTTTTCCGAGGCAAGCTACGAAGCCATTATGGCATTACCCAACCCCAAAGAGGATTCGGCAACATTGCTCTAAATCGCACAGATCGCAGCCACTGCATCGAAACATCATAACTTTTCTCTAGGATTTTAAGGATGCGTTTAAAGACTGTTGGCGTTTGGTTTGTCGTGGGCCTCTTGGCTGGCTGCGCCGGGACGCCAGACCCGGCCAAGGTCGCTGCAGAGCAGCATGAAGGGTCAGCCCAGATTTTCGCAAAGCGGAAGGAGAAAGGCTCGCTCCTTCTTGTCCGAATGGTGGATTCACCGTTCTTGGGTGACGTGAATTGCGACGGTTACATCACGCTGCGCAAAATCAATGCGGGAAAGCCAGACGAAACGGAACCACCTCTGTCGGTTGGTTCCGCTGCTGCGTATCGTCTGCAAAATCCAAACAAGCTGTCCCTCGGCCAGTTGTTCTCCGCGACCGCGCAAAGATATGAGAGATGGTTCGTGCCCGTTGCCCCTGGTCGCTACTCCATTACATACGCGTCCTGTCGTTATGGAAATACAACCATTGAGGCGGGAGGTGACCAGGACGGCCTCTTCGGTAGAACATTCAGCTATGTCCGCCCATTCGGGGGTGAAAGTACGATCACGATCGGCCAGGGGCAGATTGTTGACGCAGGATATATTCGGCTGGCGGGAACACGCAGCGACCCGCGCGTGGTGGGATCGGAAGCCACGCCCGCCGAGCGTGACCTTATGAAAAGTGTCATGCCGGACGTCTATCCCGCGATTACTTTTACGAAATTCGGTTTGTAACAGTTCAATCAGTCGGGCAGCCCTTTTGGGGGCTGTGATCGCTGGAGTTGCCCCTTAAAACCCGGACAAGATCAGGTTTCTGTTTGACGGTTTAAGAACTCACGAGGCGACCGATACCCCAATGCCTTATGCGGGTGAAGGGTATTGTAGTGTTCGAACCATGAAGGCAGTTGCGCGATGACGGTTATGGCGTCGGGTAATAGGTTCACCGAGACGTAATCGCGCTTGAAAGTTTTGACGAAGGCCTCTGCCATTCCGTTGGATTGAGGGCTACGAGCGGGCGTTGAACACGGCTCCATGCCGATATCGATGAGCAGCGATCTGGTGTCCTTTGCGATGAAGCAGGAGCCGTTGTCAGTCAGCCATTCGATTGGCTTTGGAAGGGTGTTGATGAGACCGAAGCGGTCCTCAACAGCCGTGATGACAAGGTCCTGGACGTTCTCGCTCTTGATGCCCTCGGTGTCGCTACATGGGCAATGGCCTCGCGATCACAGCAGTCGAGAGCGAAGGCAACGCGGACCTTCTCCTTGTTGTCGCAGCCGATTTCGAAGCCGTCTGAACACCAACGCAGATTAGATTGCTCGACGGCGACGCGGCCATCGTGGCGACGGGTGTCAATTGCACCGGTGTGGCGCTGAAGAAGCATGCCGTGAACCTTCATCACCCGGTAGACGCGTTTGGCATTTGGCCATGTGCGGTTTTCGCTACGGGCTTTACGGCAAAGGATCGCGTGAACCCGCCGATATCCGTAGGTCGGCATGTCGTCGATGATCGACTTGATCTCATCCAGCAGTTCCTGATCGGGGAGCGGCGGCCGCCCTCGGGTTTTGGAAGGGCGTTGCTTCACACGTTCGGCGATGTTGGATCGGGCGACACCCAGGGCCTCGCACACCGCCGTCATCGAGAACCGTCCTTCGGCAACGAGAGCGAGCGCAACAGGTGTTTTTTTGACCCTGATGCTATCTCAAGCGCTTCCTTGAGGATTTCGCCTTCCATCGTCTTCTTGCCTAAGAGGCGCTGCAACTCTTTCATCTGGCTCTGAAGCGCCTTGTATTCGGATGCAAGGACGACTTCTTCCTGCGATGCAGTGGCCGTCAGCGCATCCTGCGCCGCAAGTTTGCGCCAGGCGAACAACTGGTTCGGCTGAATGCCATGCCGTCGCGCAACGATGCTGACCGTGACGTCGGCCTCGTAAGTCTCCTGGACTATCGCGAGCTTCTCCGCTGTCGACCAGCGACGGCGGCGCTCAGGGCCGGACAGCACTTCTATCTTAGGTATGTGACTGGTCATTATGGGCACATTACTCCTAACACCTAACAAGTGGGAGATCGTGTCCGGGGATTTAGGGGGCCACTACACAATGACAGATGCGAAGATGCATCCGCTACTATTCGGGATTGGGCGCCTTTAGTGATCATCCAGGCGATGTAGACGGTTGCCTAAATAGGGATTTCGCGAGCGGATAGTTATGCCACGACTAAAACCAGGAACGCAAGAAATACAGTCTCAATTGATCATGAGCGATCTGAACGCCACGCCCGCCGGCGAGCCGTTCCCGCTGAAACTTACAGCGGGTATTCGAGAGCTTTTACGCGATCAACCTTACTTACGACATGACGGATCAATGGATCAGGCGTCCTGGCCCCTTTACCTATAACTATCGATGGCTCAGCCAAAACGGCAGCCACGACGATATAAAGGGCTTTGCAGACCGGCATTTTGAGATGATCTACGGCGTGAAGCCGGACACCGTGGTCAATGTGGACACGTGAGACGCCAGCTATTCAAGTGTGGGAATGAGCACCCTTCTTGTCACGTTTGGTTAGATCAATTCCGATCACTGTAATGTTATCGATGCCCGGATAGCGCGGCGATAGTTCAAGCCATTTCTGTTGCAGCGCTACGACTAAGCCGTCGAAATCTACGCGGCCAAGTTTGCCGGGAAGATCCCAGCTGGTTTTCTCGCCCTTTTGAACCAAGGCAAAAATGCCCCGGTTTGATCTGTTGTCTCGCAGATAGTCGCCGCAAAGTTGGTTTTCGAGCCGCTCAAAAAGATCTGGTCCGCTCCATTTGTCGGCAAGCTTGAGTTCACCCGGCACGGGACCATCAAATCCTATGCCATGAAAGCGGAGATCGGGCTTCTTGGCATCGGCGAGCTCTTCTTCCTGCGGGATCGCATAGCGGCCAAACGCTTTGTCGCGAAGTTCCTTCCCGATATATTTTCGCATGTCGGTTTCGAGCTTAACGGTTCGCAAGATCGCAGCGATGCTGCTGTCCCCGTTTTCAAGATCGTCTTTCAGATCGTTGAGCCGAAGCACAGCAAGCTCAGCGAGTTCCCGATGGTTGGTCGGGGTTCTCTCCAGCTTGTCGTTAAGCTCTCGCACCCCAGCAGGAGGGATCGCATCCAGATCGCCGTCTCTTTCAGCCCTCTCCTTCGCGAAGCGCGCGAGCCAGGGACGTTCGGGGAACGCTTCCGCAATCTCGTGGATTGCCAGGAATGTCTCCTTCCCTGAGGTCTTCAAAAGGACGTCGACGAGGTGATTACGCGCATCCTGCGCGTTGTCCCTGAGACCGGGCGAGTACACCCCGCTCCCGGCTCGCTCAATATCATCCTCGCGCTTCACGTGTTGACTGATGAGCAAATAGAGGGATTTCAAGTAGGAAGGCGTGTGGAAGGCCCCTCGGGCCGCACCGTCCTCGCCCCTCCGCCCGCTAAACAAGTGCGTGACATAGTTCATGGCGAATTCGATACGCTTTTCGGTATCATTGATCGCATCAAGATGGGCGCTGAGCGCAGGAATGGCGTCGTGCGGCGCTACACCTGTCCACGCAGCAAACCAAAATGCAGCATTCGTGGAATCGCCAAGCGCGGCGCATTTTGTTGCAGCGAGCGCGCCAAGATCGGCATCAGAAATAGACGAGCCCTGCAGGATTTTCAGAAGCTTGCCGAGATTGTTGAGATTGACGGGCTCGACCGTTTGCATAAGGCCGTAGAGCTGAGGGGCGAGTTGGTCCCAGCACCATTGGCCCGACCAACTGACATCGCTGATTATGTAGTTACCGTCGACGTCGGCCTTCTCGTTGGAAAGTTCATACCTGATCTCTCCCAGCAAGAACGCCGTCACCGTGGCTGGATCGGTTTCGAACAATTTTGGAAACCAACTCGGGAATCCGTTGAGCTCAAACGAGGCATAACGGCAGGCTCGTTCGACTTCGGAGGGGCTCAGCGCTGAAGGCCAACCGGGGCTTTCGTGGAACTCTATCTCAAGGCCCACGAGACCGAAAATCGTGGCGTAAGACGTCTGATTGTTGGGCGCGCCTTCGGATTGTAGTGTCGGCGCGTGGTGCCGCCAGAATTCGACCGCGGAGTCGCGGTAAAAGCGAGCTATCGGCTCGCCAAACTTCGCGATTAGCTGATGCCAGTTGTACCCGGTCCATTTTCCGCCGACGTGCCTGTCGTCATGGCTGCACTTAAACAGGTAGAGCGTAGCGTTAAGCATCTCTCCTGGCTTGGCTTTCTGGGACGCCCGGAGACTTTCCAGCTCCTTCTCAAGATAGGCCTTCCACCTCTCGTGGTATTTGGCGCGCGTGGCTTTATGGGCTTCCCGCTGCTTCTTCCACTGTCGCTCCTGTGCCCTCCAACGACGAGTTTCAGGTTGGGCCGGCGGCTTCAGAAACGTATTGAGCCGCGCCACGAGTTCATCGTTTCCTGCCACGAGTTTTTTGAGCTTTTCTCGCCAGACGCGAGGCCGGCCGAAACGGCGGTACAGATCAAAAGCCAACGAGAGCGCGACGAGCTTATTATCCTGCTCCTTCTGATTTGCGATCTCGCCGCTTACATAGTCGAAATCGGATTCGCCGAAAGCCCAAAAGGTCCCGAAAATTGAGGCGTGCCAAAAATCAGTCAGGCGCTCGCCTTTCTGCTCTGTACTTTCTCGTGTCTGCTGCACCTCGAACCAGAAGAAAGCTCGATTGAGTTCCGCCCAAGACGAGATAAGCTCAGCAAAGTTGGTTTTCTCATCGGAGATTTCGTCGCTCTGATAGGCGCGAGCACCTGAGATCATGCGCATGATGGTGAAGCAAGCAGGTTCAAACGCACTCGGATGACGCACCGAGATTAGGCGCTCAACGGCTTTTGAGGCTGAGGGCAGCAGCCACTCAAAGCGCTGCGAAACGTTATTGAGCCGGCGCTCGATCACGGGCGGCTGGCTTAGTATTGGCAGAAGGCCGACGGCCAGTGCATGAACCACGTCAAGAGGAGCACGCTGGACGAAGCTTTTCAGCTGCTCGCTCAAGCCATCTACGCTATAAGGTTCCTTGGGTTGGCTCCGGCCAATGGCGCGCAGGAACCATTCGAGGTTCTCAAGATTCGGGGCGAGATCTTCGACAAGCTCTGCCAAAAGAGTCCTGTTAAGTTCATTTTCCTGTGAGATAAACTCGTCGCGGACTCGTCTCTGATCAGCCTCAGACCCGATAGCTTTGAGCGCTCGAAATGCATTCTGGCGGCTATACTCCTCCGCCCCATTCGAAAGAGCGATCTCCAATACCTCTGGAAGCGCGCCTTCCAATTGACCCAGCCAAACCATACGCAAGAGGAAGGATGAAAGATCATCATTGCTCGCGTGCGATCTAATGAGCGCGCGAATGTCATCCGTGAGATCGGCATTTGCGAAGCGCTGGACCGCCGCGTAATCATGGATCGATCGGCTCGACGTCCCAGCGGCAACTTGCGCGCATACATCATGAAGGATTTGTCGGCGGTCTGTGATGGGAAGCTGGCTCGGATCACCACCTTCCAGAGCAATTTCGGGCGCGATTTGCTTGATGCGATCTCTGATTTTGCCATCAAGCAGGGCAAGCCACGGCAAAATCGGGCGCAGGGTCGGGGTTACGATTAAAGTCCCATATTGCTCACGGAAGAACATCGCCTCAATTGACCGCCGCGAGGTTTCGCGGGCGAGTAATTTTGCAAACCATTCGGCGGCCAGGTACTCGCGAACCGACCGGTGGTGAAACCTTACCACACCATAGATTGCTTCATCAAAGATGGGGCGCGCGAGGAGAGCCGCCTGTTGCGCTTCGTCCCAATCGGGAAGCACGGATTTGACTGGAATTCCCTTGGTATTATCGGCCCCATCCGGAACTCGAATTGCCGGATCTTTCGAAAGCGTCGCGGCGGCGGCGAGCAGCATCGCGCCCTCCCGTGCTCGCTCCATTGCAAGAGGGCGCGCTTCGGCCCGCCCTTGGTCACGTTCGCTAAGGCGACGTTCAATGCTGTTGCGCATGATCTCCAGCCGGCTGCCAGTACGCTCGTTCGCAAGCCAAAATGCTGTCAGGTCTTCGAGATCTTGTGGACGGGTGGTAAAGGACCATGCATCGGCTCTTTCCACGGCATTCAGAAAAGCTTTGGTATTGGTCACGCCGCGAGCCGCAATGAAGAGGGCGATCTGCTCTGCGCTGAGATCGCTAAGGGTGACGATCTTGAAGCCGGGAGCGCCGTCATTGCCTTTGTCACGTGTCTCGGTCTGAATCGCGTCTTCAAGGTCGCCGAATTCGGCGTCATCTCGTTTCTCTTGGGTCTTCTGCACAGCGACCGGCGCCGCATATGGCAGATGAGCGATGCAGTGCATGAGGTCCGTCTTGGGGCGCCAAGCAGTTGTGCGCCCCGTGATTATAATGTGAGCGCGAATCTTGGCCGTTCCAATAACCGCGCCGAGTTTGGTGATTGCAAGTTCGAAATCGCGAGGATTGCGAAGACGCGCTTCGTCCACTGAATCAAGGAGGAGCCAGCCTTCTTCATTGCCCTTCAGCCACGCGCAAAATTCGGGATAAGTTCCCACTTCAAACGCGAATTCAAAGTCGCGGGGAATGTTCTCGAGGCGCAAAAAGAATGCACGCTTGCCTTCGCTCCGAAGCGTTTGGGCGATGCTTCGTATCTCTGCGGTCTTGCCAGACCCGGCCTCGGCAAGGATGACCAAACGATATTCGTTGACGAGATCGCCCCAGGAAAGGCGATGACCGACATGGAAGGCGCGGCCCGCGTCGATGCTGTCATCCTCGCTCGCGTATTTTGAAAGCTCGTGAAACGTTCTTCCGAGCTGCACGAAATCGAACCCGAACGTTTCGGCGGGGGAAATAGTTTTAAGCTGGTTCATGACGTTGCAACCTATCATAGGCTATGACATGAACAAGTGGAGAACATTTAAATCACAGGAACGCCGATAGAAGAACGTCGTCGCGAGGGCGGTCGGCGGTCGGGACAGGTGGCCGAACTATTTGATTGGCATGGCTGCCTTCAGCGAGCAAATCCCGGAAGGTGATGTGGATGCCCTTCTGACGAGTTCGACAAGCTGTGGTTCAGAAGGAGCCCGGCCATGCGTGGAAATGACCTGCAAATAGCAACGCCGACGTGACCGCTTCAATCCCGCAAAGACCCGGGGCTTTGGGAGGTCCCTTCGCCGCCCGAGTCCGAGCACGAAATCAATTTGTCAAAATTGCATGTCCGGATTTTCAGCTTACCGTTTCGATTGCCGATTGTCGCTTCTAATTCCGGATTCCAAACGGCAAAATACCTTGAATCAGTGGGGTTTAAACGTCAAAATCAGCGCGATTTTCTGCTAAGGATTTCAATTTCAGTTTGCGATTGCAATAGTAGCTGCCGTCTTGGCTTAGGATCCGTTCCCACGGACGGGGATGCTGTCCGATTTTCAGCTTAGCATTTCAATAAAATCCTTAGCTGGGAAATTACCATCCCGCTTCGCACGAAACATTTTGGCGCCGCCAATCATCATCTTGGCAGCTGAGGCCACTGCCGCGAGGACGATTTTGTGCGATTTCCATCATATTATTGTTCCCCATGACCAGCCGTATCGGGTCACTGATCCCCGATCAAGAAAATGAAACGAGGCTGTCGCACAAACGATGCTCGATCTTCCCTCGCTCGTTCCTATTGCCGCGGTGTTATCGCTATGTCTGTCGATCCTCCTGTTTCACGGTCTGACAGGCGTACCACCAGTGCCATCCAGCTCAACCGAAATCGCCGATGTCATCGAGTTGCTGCGGAATGCGGATTTGCCGAAGCATGCGGTCATCTACGAGCTCGGTAGTGGCTGGGGCTCCATGGCCATCGCACTTGCTCGCGCGTTTCCGGATGCCGAAATTCGCGGGATCGAAATCTCGCCGGTGCCCTACTTGTTTTCCAAGCTGCGGATGTGGCGCTTCGAGAACGTGACCATCTGCTGGGGGAATTTCTTCAACCAAGATATCAGTGATGCCGACGCCGTAACGTGCTATCTGATGATCAAGCCGATGCGGAAGGTCAGCAGCTTCCTCGACCATATGCTGAAGGATGGCACGCCGGTGGTTTCGCTGACGTTTTGGTTTCGCGGCCGACAGGTCGAAGCGTCGCGGGAAGGACCGGGATTGCGGGGTGGTGCGGCACTTTATCACTGGCCCGCCCGCAAAGTCTGAGAATGCCCCAAGCGACGACCTGTTTTGGGTCGCGGCTTGGGGTGTGTAACACTGGACAAAATGCCCGAAGACAAAGCATTCACGGAGAAGCGATTTCCCGAACTTTCCGCTCGCCCTGAGCCGCGTTCGAGACGCTTTCCCAAGCCTCCCAGGTTGCTAACCGTGCCGCATACGCCGCACGTGCGACCGGAAGTCCCTCGGTGCCGAGGAACAACCGCAGCGGCGGGGTATCCATATCGACGATTGTCAAAACAGCCTCAACCGTCGCCTGAGGATCGCCGAAGGCGATGCTGGCGGCACGCGCGAAGATTCCGGTCCTGAGATCCGAGTAGGCATCGAGACCTACAGAGATCTTGAGAGAGGTCTGGCTGGCGAAGCCGGTCGCATAGGCGCCTGGCTCCAGCATCGTAACCTTGATGCCGAAGGCGGCAACCTCCTGTGCCAGACTTTCATGCATGGCCTCGAATGCCCATTTGGAGGCGTGATAGAATCCGACGATCGGGCTTGCGACGAGGCCGGCGACGCTGGAGACGCCGATGATATGGCCGCTGCCCTGCTTGCGCAGCAATGGCAGGACCGCCTGAATCACGCGCAGCGTCCCGAAGAAGTTGGTTTCGAACTCCGCCTTGATGTCGGCTTCCGCTGTTTCCTCGATGGCGCCGACAAGCGCGTAGCCGGCATTGTTCAGAACAACGTCCAGCCTGCCGAAATGGTTATGACCGCGCTCAATCACGCTGCGAACCTGGTCAGTATCCGTGACGTCGAGAGCAAGCGGTAGAACTGCGTCGCCATATTGTTGGCTGAGATCGGCAATGCTTTCGAGAGAGCGTGCTGTTGCCACGACCTTGTCGCCGCGTTTCAGGGCGGCTTCGGCCCAAATGCGACCGAACCCGCGGGACGCGCCAGTGATGAACCATACTTTGCCAGACATTTTAGTCTCCTTGAACTGATAGCTGCTTCGGATCTCCCCGGCATCTTTAGCTATCAGCACCGGCATACCGATGCAGTGGCGGATGATGCCAATCGCATTGCAGCCGGCGCCAAAGAGGGGCGCCAAGGGATTGTCTTAGGTAGCTGGAAATAACTCCGACGCTCGCCGCTACTGTGGCAGCATGCGAGACCTGATTTGCATCAATGCAGCGAATTGAATTGCGAGGCATCCCGTTCGTTCAGCTCGCGCCATTGCAGAGGCGTCAGCCCCTCCCAGTCACGAAAGGCGCGGTAGAAGGAACTGCGATCCTGATATCCTAGAAGACATGCGACCTCGTCGATGTCCGTGGATGGGTTGGACAGGAGTTGCCGTCCGAGTTCCTGGCGCGCTTCCGACAGAAGCTCGCGAAAGGTCTTGCCCTCATCGGTGATGCGCCGTTGCAGCGTTCTCTCGCTCATGTTGAGATCCTGCGCTATCTGCGACAACTCCGGACGTCCGCTTGCAAGCGATCGCTTCAGGACGACTTTCACCTGGTCGCCAATGGAACTGCGGGCCTGCAGCTCACCCATGGCGGCAGCAAGTGCCGGCGTGAGGATTTCCAGGAGTTCGGGATTATGGCCCGGAAACGGCCGGTCAAGATCGGCTGATTTCAAGACGAGCCTGTTCTGCGGAGCACCATACTTCACGGGACACCCGAAAAAGAGCTGGTACAGATCGCTCTTTGGCCCGGAGCGCATGAACTCGACCCGAACCGGTGTCAGGGCTTGGCCGGTTCCGCGGCGACCAAGCTCGACCAGGAAGGCGAAGGCAACGTCGGTGGCGATCCCGGGCTCAAGCTCGGTCGCGTAAA
>NZ_JAEPVT010000022.1:0-33651 GCF_027109195.1 Rhizobium sp. AG207R | reverse complement strand
TTGGGATGTTCTTCATCCTGCTGATGACGGTCTTCTTCTGGCTCTCGGCTCGCCGGAAACTGGATCGCTATCCGCTGCTGCTGAGGATCGCGGTCTTCGCCATTCCGCTGCCCTGGGTCGCCATCGAACTTGGCTGGGTCGTTGCGGAATTCGGCCGTCAGCCATGGATCATCGAAGGCGTGCTGCCGACGGCGGCGGCCGTCTCCAATCTTGGCGCCGGCACCGTGCTTCTCACCATCCTCGGCTTTGCCGCGCTCTACACCGTCCTCATCGTCATCGAGATGACGCTGATGATCAAGGCGATCCGCAATGGCCCCGAAGCGGATGACGAGCCGGAGGCCAAGCTGATTTCCGAAAACCTAGTTCCGGCTGCGGAGTGAACCACCATGATCCTGCATGAATTGATCGATTATGAGACCCTGCGCATCATCTGGTGGCTGCTTCTCGGCGTGCTTTTGATCGGTTTTGCCGTCACCGACGGCTTCGACCTCGGCGTCGGCACGCTCCTTCCCTTCGTCGCAAAGACGGATACGGAGCGGCGCATCGCCATCAATTCGATCGGCGCGACTTGGGAGGGAAATCAGGTCTGGCTGATCCTCGGCGGCGGCGCTATCTTCGCCGCCTGGCCACCGCTCTATGCGGTGTCCTTCTCCGGCTTCTACCTCGCCATGTTCGCCATCCTGTTGGCGCTGATCCTGCGGCCGGTTGCGTTCAAATACCGCTCCAAGCGCGATAGCGCCGGCTGGAAGGCGGGCTGGGACCGGGCCTTGTTCGTTGGCGGTTTCGTTCCATCGCTGATCTTCGGCGTAGCGGTCGGTAACGTGCTGCAGGGCGTGCCGTTCCGGTTCGACGGCGATATGCGCATCTTCTACGAAGGCTCCTTCTTCGCGCTTCTGAATCCATATGCACTCCTCTGTGGTCTGCTGTCGGTTGCCATGCTCGTCATGCACGGCGCCGCCTGGCTTCTCGTAAAGACAGATGGAGTTGTCGCCGAACGCGCGCGTCGGTTCGGCATGGTGGCGGCTCTGGTCGTGATCGTGCTCTTCGCGCTCGGCGGCCTGTTCCTTTGGATCGGCATAGACGGCTATCGCATCGCCAGCGCAATCGATGTCAAAGGCCCATCTAATCCGCTTCTGAAGACGGTCGAACACAGCGCGGGCGCATGGCTTGCCAATTATGGTAGCCATCCATGGATGACGATCGCACCGGTTCTCGGTTTCCTGGGTGCAGCAGCGGCCTTGCTTGCCATGCTCGGGCGGCGTGAAGTGACCGTGCTGCTGTTCAGCAAGCTTGCCATCTTCGGCATCATCTCGACGGTCGGCATCTCGATGTTTCCCTTCATCTTGCCGTCCTCACTTGATCCGCGCTCCAGCCTCACGGTCTGGGACGCTTCGTCCAGTCATCTGACGCTCTTCATCATGCTCGTCGTCGCCGTCATCTTTCTGCCGATCGTGCTTGCCTACACCGCATGGGTTTATCGCGTGCTGTGGGGCAAGGTTGACGAGGCGACAGTGAACGATAAGGGCGGCCACGCCTACTGATCTGCAAGGAGATTTCGCATGTGGTATTTTGCCTGGCTTCTCGGCTTCCCTCTCGCCGCAGCATTCGCTGTCCTCAACGCCATGTGGTACGAACTCGCTGACGACAATACCGAGACGAACAATCGTGGATAGCGCCCGGGCGGCCGGGTATGTCGCCCGGCCCATGCCCGCCGACCGATCCCTCTGCCTCATCTATTGAAAGACCCCTCCCGTGTTCACCAGCTCGCTTGCCCGCTACGCCCAACCCGTGCCGCGTTACACCAGCTATCCCACGGCGCCGCATTTTCATAATGGTATTGACGGGGCGTGCTATGCCAGATGGCTTGGCGAGACGGATCCACATAAACCCGTTTCGCTTTACTTGCATGTGCCCTTTTGCGATCAGCTCTGCTGGTTTTGCGGCTGTCATACCAAGCAGGTACGACGCTACGATCCTGTTGCCGATTATCTCGACGCGCTTGGGGCTGAGATCGCGCTTACCGCGTCGGCACTTTCCGGTCGGCGACGGGTTAGTGCCATTCATTTCGGTGGCGGCTCACCGACCGTGATCGAGCCTGACGGCATCGACAATCTTCGTGCAAGACTCGACAGTGCTTTCCACTTTGATGCGGGTTGTGAGATCAGCGTCGAGATCGATCCGCGCAACGCGGACCATGACAAACTCGAAGCTTGGCACCGCTTTGGAATCACGCGTGCAAGCCTCGGCGTCCAGGATTTCGATCCCGACGTTCAAAGGGCAATCAATCGGCCACAAAGTTTCGAGCAGACGCAAGCCGTCGTGGGAGCCTTGCGCAACGCCGGCATCGGCTCGATCAATCTCGACATTCTCTACGGTCTGCCGCTGCAGACGACGGAGACGCTGCGACGGACGATCGATCTTGCGGTGTCGATGCGGCCAAATCGTATTGCGCTCTTCGGCTATGCGCATGTTCCCTGGGTGAAAAAACACCAAAGCCTTATCGATCAAGATACCCTTCCCGGTCCGGCCGAACGGTTCGACATGGCAAGCGGTGGTGCTGCTCAATTGGCGGAAGCCGGCTATATCGCACTCGGTCTCGATCATTTCGCCGACCAGGACGACAATCTTGCCGCCGCGGCCAGCGATGGAAGGATTAGACGCAATTTCCAGGGATATACGACGGACGATGCCGAGACGCTGATCGGATTCGGAGCATCTTCGATCGGTAGGCTGCCACAAGGCTATGTCCAGAACTCAGTTTCTGCAGCGGACTATATCCGCAAGGTCAAAGCCGGCGAGCTTCCTACCATGCGCGGCTTCGCACTTTCGCCTACCGATCGCATCATCGGCAGGTTGATCGAGAGCCTCATGTGCAATTTCTCCTTCTCCATTTCCGATCTGAAGCGAGCTTTCGGAGCCGAGATCGGCTCCCTGCTCGTCGAGGCGGCGGCAATTGCCGCTTTGGAAGGCGCTATTGTTTCCTTCGACGGAGATACATTCTCGGTGAAGCCGGAAGGAAAACCTTTCGTTCGCACGATCGCCTCCCGCTTCGATCGCTACCTGACACGTGACATGGCGCGCCACAGCGCCGCCGTTTGAGGCAGACAGTCAATCAAGGAGCTCGCGCAGACGGACGGCGAGCTGACGGGCGGTGTAGGGTTTTTTCAACCAACTGCCAGCCTCCGCCAATTCGCGCCCGGCGATCGTGGGCTCCGCATATCCTGATGTGAACAGCACCTTGATTTCAGGGCGCATGGCCCGGATTTTATGTGCGAGCTCATCCCCAGCCATGCCGCCGGGCATCACGACATCGGTAAACAGCAGTGCAATATCATGATTTTCCTGGAAAAGAGCGAGAGCCTCGGTTCCATTGCTTGCCTCGATGACACTGTATCCAGCGTCGAGAAGACGGGAGACTGTGACGCGACGAACACGAGCATCGTCCTCGACGACGAGGATACGCTCGAAGCCTTTTGGAATAATGTCAGGCTTCCTGTCGTCTGCATGAACTGGCTCCATTTCCGTTCGTGCCTTTTCGGCAGGCAGGAAGATACGGACGCTCGTGCCTTGGCCGATCTCGCTATAGAGCTGGACAAGGCCACCTGACTGCTTGGCAAAGCCATAGACCATGCTGAGGCCAAGCCCGGTGCCAGCTCCCATCCCTTTCGTCGTAAAGAACGGCTCGAAGGCACGCTCCTTTGTCTCGCTCGACATGCCAACACCGGTGTCGGTCACCGCGATCAACACGTATTCACCGGTCCGGACCTCCGGATACATGCGGGCGTAGTCGGCATCCAGCCGCAGGCGGGAAATCTCGATCGACAAAAGCCCGCCGCGGGGCATCGCGTCCCGTGCATTGATTGCAAGGTTGAGGAGAGCATTTTGCAATTGCGAGCCATCAACGAGCGCTTCGTTCGCGGCACCGGTAATGACGGTTCGCAATTCGATCGCCTCGCCCAATGTGCGGCGCAAGAGATCGGAAAAGCCGGATACGAACCTACCGACGTCCATAAGCTTGGGATTGAGGGGCTGGCGACGGCCAAAGGCAAGGAGTTGAGCGGTCAGCTTGGCTCCGTCCTCGGCCGCTGCCTGTGCCTCGGCAACCAGCGACAGCAACTTCGGATCCTGCAGTCGCGCCTCGATCATTTCCAGGTTGCCGCTGATGACGGTCAGCAGATTGTTGAAGTCATGGGCCAGGCCGCCAGTCAGTTGGCCTATGGCTTCCATCTTCTGTGATTGTCGAAGTTCCTCTTCGATCTTGTGGCGGCTCGTAAGATCTCGGATGAAGCCGGTAAATATCCGCTTGCCGTTGGTGACCGCCTCGCCAACCGACAACTCCATCGGAAAGACCGTGCCGTCTTTGCGCTGCCCACTGACGACGCGACCATAACCAATGATGCGCCGCTCGCCGGTTGTCAGATAGTGCGAGAGATATCCATCATGGGCCTCGCGGTCCGGCGAAGGCATCAGCATCGAAACGTTTTTTCCATGGACGTCCTCTGCCGAATATCCAAACAGCTTTTCCGCAGCGGTGCTGAAGGACGCGATCACTCCCAACTCGTCGATCACAATCATCGATTCGGGGACGGTCGCGAGAATTGACCGCAAATGAGCCTCACGCTCGGCCAAATCCGCCTGAATCTGTTTTAAGTGACTGATGTCATTATTGGTTTGGACAATGACGTGTTCGTCTGGATCGTCAGAGGATGCCGCGACCCAACGGCTCGTCACGACGATGGGCCTGCCATCCTTGTGCAGATGCACAAGCTCCCCCTGCCAGGCAATCTGCCGGGCGACCTTGCCGCGGATTTCCTCGAGAGGCTCCGGGAAAATAGTCGACAGCAACTCATGAACCACCTGGCCAATGGCCTCCTGTTGGGTCCAGCCGTAGAGCCGCTCGCATCCCGACGTCCACCTCCGGATGATTCCGTCGAAGGTGTGCACGACAATATTCGCGCTATCGAGGATCTGGGCGATTTCGTCCAACCTGGTTTCTGGGGCTTGCTGTCCTGACGACCGATCGTTCATCGAATTTCCATCTGCATTCGGTTAATGGCGCCGCCGGGCATTATCCAAGGAAATGACGGGCGAGTAGCGATCCTCGCATTCATCACCCTCTCCCGCCAGATGTGCAAGCATCCTGGCTTTTAAAACGCGGATGGAATGGCGCCCCACAGGGCTGACGATACCCTTGTTTGTCAACCTCGTCATGGTTCGGGAAACCGTTTCGATCGTGAGGCCCAGATAGTCGGCGATATCGAGACGAGTCATCGGAAGATCAACGACACCGCACGAGCGATCCTGTTCTCGTTTCCGCTGTAGCTGCCGCAGCAAGAAGCTGCAAAGCCGCTCTTCGGCATTCTTGCAGGAGAGCAACACCATCTGATCCTGGGCCGCCGCCATTTCGTCGCAAAGACGGGCAAGAAGCTGCGGCCTCAGTTCCGGCGAACTGCCGACCGTATCCTCGAAGGCTCTCCGGGAGAAACGGCGCAATCTGACAGGGGTCACGGCTTCGGCGCTATAGAGATAGTGATTTCTGAGCGAAACGCCGACAAGATCGCCAGGATAGAGGAAGCCTGTTATGACGCGCCTGCCATCCGCCATGATCTTGAAAATGCGTAAAACCCCCTCCACCAGCTCAAAGAGATGTTTTGCCTGGTCGCCTTCGAAGAACAACGTTGCGCCGGCATCCAATTGCTCCAGTGGTTGCTTCGAGAATAATGATTGAAGACAGACCGGTTCGGCATCGAAGGCAACAACAACCTCATTGTAACTCTGGGCCCGCTCAGCGCTATTTGCCGACAACATGACAATCCCTCTCAAATGTTGTTCCGATGCCGGGTAGATTGATGCCTTCCGAGTGACAGCCGAATGCCACGCGTGTTAGAGATCGTGCAATTTTGTAACGGATTGTCACAGGTCGCAGCCCGTCTTTACTGGAAACCTTGCAATGGCCATCGATCAGCAACGGCGTGAACATCTTCTGGTCGTGGATGACGACCCCAGAATCCGTCAGATGCTGACACGCTACTTCGAGGACGAAGGGTATGTTGTTAGCGCGGCATCGAACGGCCTTGAGATGCGGGCGTCTCTGCAGCAAGCGAATTTTGATATCATTTTATTGGATTGGGTCCTGCCCGGCGGTGAGGACGGATTGGACCTTGCCCGCGAAATCCGCGCACAGTCGGACATTCCGATCATCATGCTGACCGGTCGCGACGATGTGGTCGACAGAATCGTCGGGATTGAAGTCGGCGCCGACGACTATATCGCCAAGCCCTTTCATCTCCGGGAAGTGCATGCTCGACTGAAGTCTATTCTTCGCCGCCGCCAGCCTATGACGAAAGCTCGAGAAAACGAGCGAACGGACATAATTGGTTTTGAAGGCTGGCAGCTCGATATCGGCAAACGGCAGCTTCTATCACCGGACAAAAAGGAAATCGAATTGACCACCGGCGAATTCGACATGCTGGTTGTATTCGCACGCCACGCCGGACGTGTCCTCAGTCGCGAGTTCCTGATGGAATTGACGCGCGGCCGTAATCTGGAAGTCTATGATCGAACGATCGATGCCCAAATCGCGCGACTGCGCAAGAAGATCGAGGCCGACCCCACGCATCCACAGTTGATCAAATCGGTACGCGGGGTGGGCTACGTCTTCACCGCGAAGAGATAAAGGCGGCTTTGCTGCGAACGAATCCTCATCGGTCGTTTTCGTTGCAGACCATCATAAGCCCGTGATCCAATCGATAGACTCGCTCCTCGTTGTGCATCTGCTCCCAATTGCCCGGATTTTGATTCCAGAATCTAATTTGGTTGCACTTGAGTTCCCTGGCCCGCGATCGAATGCTGGCAAACAGGGTTTGCGCAATGCCACGTTCATCAGCTGCGCTCGCGACAATCAGAAAAGTGACGTCGAGCAGCCGCCCGACGGCGGGATGATGGCAGAGCCTATAGATGCTTAGACCCTGTATGTAACCTCGAGGGTTGACCGCGGCGAGGATTTCGTCGTGACGATTGGCGTCGGATGCCATCCGACGCCATGCAACCATACCAAGGTTTGGAACTGCTGCCTGGACAAGTGGATAGGCTTGCACGATCTGATCCGGCCGCAGCGCCGCGATAACATAAGTGCCAGCCATTCTTCTTCCTTTCCAAGAATAAAGCAATCGACCCCGCTTGTCGGCTGGGTCATGAGCCAATTGGCATCAGCGTGTCATCATCAATGGAACAGGCGTGTGCTCCAGCATGGAGCGCGTCGTCCCTCCGAAGATCCACTCACGCACCCGCGAATGCCCGTAAGCACCCATGACAATCAGCTCGGCGCCGATGTCGATCGCATGCTGACGTAGAACGTCCGCAACAGCGCGACCAGCGCTGGGCAAGACATCCACCGAGACTCGGATGCCATGTCTTGCGAGAAAGGTCGCAACATCGGCTCCAGGCTCTTCGCCGTTGCTGCCGATCGTCGCGGATGGATCGACCATGGCGACACACACGCTATCGGCCGCGATCAGCTGCTCCATCGTGGCCCGCACGGCCGTGCTTGCTTCGTTGCGGGAGTCCCAGGCAACCAAGACCGTTTTCGGCCGAAGAGAAGCGGCATGCCCTTTGGGCACAAGAAGGATCGGCGCCGGCGACCGAAACAGGGCTCCGTTCAGAATTTCCTGCCGCATATCGTCCTGGGCCAGAAAGCCGCCGCCGATCAGCGTCAGGTCGACATAGCGCGCCCGTTGTCCGATTTCATTCTCCGCCCATCCGTATTCCGTAAAGAGGCTGGTCACGTCGAACGAAACATCATCAGCCTTGAGAATGGCATTGGCGGCAGCGACCTTCCGACGAAGGTTTTCCGTCTGGCGCTCACGCTCCTCGAGCCATACCGTGGACGTCACTTCGCCATGTCCGCCAATCGGCGGAGCAGCAAGTGCCGTCACCAGCACCGACAGGTGGGCCTTGGATGCCCGGCACAATTCGATTGCGGAATGCAGGTCATCGTCGTTTTGATCAACACCGATGACGCTCAGGATAGTCTTGGCTTGCATGGTCGCACCTCCTGTTTGGACGTTGGTCGATGGAGGCGAGCTTAAGCAACAAAAGGAAGTCCGCCTTGATCTTCGTCAAGATGAGGGAACCATCAGAAATCGCGGGCATTCGTCGGCTTGACATGGGTCAAAGCCACCTCCGCCAACTTGTGTCAAAAGAAACGATAATCGCTGGGCGATATGCGCAGCGGACATCTCTGATAGAGAGTCCACCGTGCCCAACTACTTTCAGCAAGCTCTTGAAAAGAGCGGACTTTGAACAGATTGAAAAGTCATGGCGGACACGACCCTGCTTCTCACATTCAACATGGGCTCTTCGACATTGAAGATCGGTCTGTTTCAGTGCGACGTCCACGGCGCGTGTCGCATTGGCAAAGGACTGGTGGATTTCGGCAGAAGACCCCTCACCTTTCATCTGAGCGAAGGACCCGCTTCCTTTGATATTCAGCTATACGCGGAGGGAGGAGAGGATCTGCGGGATGTCGTCGCGGAAGTATTCGAGGCGCTGGCTGCCCATTTTGACATGTCGGCTGTTCACTTTGCGGGCCATCGCGTGGTTCATGGGGGCGATCGATTCGCGGGCCCCGTCATCCTCGACGAGACCACCATCGGCGAATTGGACAAGTTGGTGGCGCTCGCGCCGTTACATCAGCCGCAGGCGCTTCGCGTGATCCGCGCGGTAAAACATTTGCGACCGGCGCTCAAGCAAACCGCTTCCTTCGACACGGCTTTTCACGCAACCCAAAGCGACCTGGTTCGCCGATTTGCCCTACCAAGGGCTTTGCACGATCGTGGCATTAAGCGCTACGGCTTTCATGGGCTCTCCTACAAATTCATCATCGGCGAATTGCGCAGTCGCGCTCCCGAGATTGCTGCTGGCAAGGTCATCGTTGCCCATCTCGGTAACGGTGCCAGCCTATGTGCTCTCGACAATGGGGAAAGTCGTGATTGCAGCATGGGATTTTCAACGCTCGACGGTGTTCCGATGGCGACACGCTGCGGTACCCTCGACCCAGGTGCGCTGCTGTACCTTCTCGGAACGAGTGGCAGGACGCTTCGAAACCTTGAAGAGATGCTCTATTATCGGTCTGGCTTGCTCGGCATATCGGGGATCAGCGGCGATACCCGCGATCTCCTGAAAGACACGCGTGGGGAGGCACGCGAGGCGATAGACCTTTTTACCTTGCGGATAGCCGGGGAAATCGGTCGCATGACGGCAACTCTCGGCGGCCTCGATGGTCTTATTTTCACCGCCGGGATCGGGGAACATCAGCCAGAGATCCGAGCCGCAGTCTGTGACCGCCTACGATGGCTGGGAGTGGATCGCGACCTTGATAAAAACATCGCCAACGGCCCAATCATCAGCACCTTTTCGAGCAAGATTAGAACCTTCGTCATTCCGACCGACGAGGAACAGATCATCGGCGATGAGGCCTTGTCGCTCCTGACAAGCAAATGATCGAGATCAATGGCTCACCGCTTCAATCGAAGTCCGCATTTGACCATTTCGAATTGGAGTAGTGATATGGAAAACCAGCCAAGTGCCATTCTTGCGCATTCGCTCGACACCAATGAGCTCCGTCTCATCGACCGCTATCGGCGCGCTGCCAATGATCTTTCGGTCGGGCAATCTATCTCCTCGACAATCCGCTACGCGAACCGTTGAAGGCGGACGCCCGCCGCCGTCGATCTTTTCCACGAGAATATTCTGGAACTCTCAACTCGCGTGGTCAACGTCGTCGATCTATTAGCGTTGCAGTCGAAGGAACAGCATCCGCATGGATTGGCCGATGACGTCTTCGACAGGCTGTTTACGCGGGATCGGCCCGTGATCTTCGCCTATCATGGCTATCCCTACCTGGCCCTACGGTAGGAATAGGCATCCAGGATTGTGAAGCGTTGCCGCGTCGCCAGGGAGTCGGTGGGCGAACTGACATCCCAAAGCGCAACGGGCCGACCGGCTGACGATTGGCCTATCAGATCTCTCACGGTTCAACGCGGCGATTGGTCCTGTTTTCCAGCTATCGTGTGGATAAATGCTGCGAGGCGCCTGAAGGTGTTCCCTCATTATTCTTGTCAGAACCTTTGCGGATTTGATCCCCGTCAATGCGGACTTCCTTCGCAGATCTAAGATCAAGGTCAATTACCAACCAGTCTAAGCAAGTGAAATATCGCACGAATGGAGAAGCGGTCATGCCGGAACAGCAGTGGAATATAGTGACGCGTGATGGTTTGCGGGTCTCGGTCAGACCGGCCACAAATGGCGACGAAGGACTCCTCACCGAACTTTTCGATCACGTCAGTCCGCAAGATCTTCGTTTCCGTTTTTTCTCGGCGATCAAGCATGTTTCCCGCAAGCAGATCGCGGAATTGATCGGCGTCGATCATAGCGCCGTGGAAAGCTATATTGCGTTCGCCAGGAATACCGCAACACCGATCGCAACGGCGGTGCTCGCCTGCGACCGGGACAAGAAGCGAGCCGAAGTCGCCATTTCCGTACGGAGCGATCTCAAGGGGCATGGTCTCGGCTGGGAGCTTCTGAGCCTGATGGTACGGGAAGCCAAGAACCGGGGTCTGCAAACGATCGAATCCATCGAAGACAGAAACAATTATGACGCTGTTGAGATCGAACAGAACATGGGTTTCAGGGTCAAACCCTATCCCGATGATCCAAGGCTTGTGCTGCTATCGAAGTCATTGGTCGCCTAGGGAGGCCGTGGCGATGATGCCTCGGATCACCGTCTGCCCCCTGCGCACAGGCCGCCTTAATCACCACACGAGTGCCGATATCAACAGGAGGTCCAAATGGACAAGATGATGCGGGCTGCCATTGTCACGGAATTTGGTAAGCCCTTGTCGATCGAATATAGGCCGGTCCCACGGCCCGAACCAGGAAAGATCCTGGTGAGGGTCAAGGCCTGCGGTGTCTGCCATACCGATCTGCATGCAGCCGAGGGCGATTGGCCCGTCCGCCCCTCGCTTCCATTTACGCCGGGACACGAGGTAGCAGGCATAGTCGCGGCTGTCGGCGCTGGCGTTACCAATCTCAAGGAGGGGGATCGCGTTGGGATTGCCTGGCTGCATGACGCCTGTCTGAAATGCGAATATTGCGAGACTGGATGGGAAACCCTGTGCGACCATCAGCACAATACCGGCTATAGCTGCGACGGCGGCTTTGCCGACTATGTCATCGCCGATGCCGGCTTCGCGGCCCGCCTGCCTGAGCATGTTGATTTCGCCGAAATCGCGCCCATTCTTTGCGCCGGCGTGACGACGTATAAGGGCCTCAAGGAGACCGAGGCCCGTCCCGGCGAGTGGGTTGTGATCTCAGGTGTCGGAGGGCTCGGGCATATCGCCATCCAATACGCCAAGGCAATGGGATTAAAGGTGATCGCCCTCGATATCGCGCCATCGAAACTGAACCTCGCGCGCATGGCCGGAGCTGACTTCGCCATCAACGCCGCAGTCCCGGATACGGTATCAGAGGTAATGAAAGTAACTCAAGGCGGCGCTCACGGCGTTCTTGTAACGGCGGTATCACCATCGGCCTTCTCACAGGCCTTATCGCTGGTCCGCAAGAGGGGAACGATGAGCCTGGTTGGTCTTCCGCCGGGCCAGTTTGCGACACCGATCTTCGACGTCGTCCTGAAACGCATCACCATCCGTGGATCGATCGTGGGAACGCGTCGCGATCTCGATGAGGCGATCGCTTTCGCCGCGGATCACAAGGTCAAGGCAGCTATTCGACGCGCGCCGCTGAAGGACATAAATAAGGTGCTGTCCGATTTGAAGCAGGGCCGCATAGGCGGGCGGGTCGTCCTCGACATGGCTATGGACACCGCTGAAGAGCTATCCGCAAGGAAAGCACTTCAAGTCTGAACTTGGCGCATGAGACACCTCAGCATCTCGCGTCGTCCAGTTTCATCGGCCTCCGACATCGAATCGAAGCGGCAAAAAACCGCGAAGGCATTGATGCATGTCACTGATGTTATGGTTGAAAAATACAAGAATAATCCGTCACCATGGAGGATTTTCCATGCAGGAACCACGCTGGCAAAACTGGTTCGGCCTTCTTCTTGGAACGTTTATCTTCCTGACGCCGTGGTTGGCGCCTGATCTTCTTTCGGTGGCTACCGCATCGATGATGGTATATGCAACCGGAACAGCCGTTGGTCTGACGATTGTGAACGTCTCCATCCTCGGGATTTTCAATCCTGAAGCCTGGATCGACTGGTTGAAATTTTGGCTAGGCCTAGCCCTGCTCGCGGCACCGTGGTTTCTTGGCTTCAGTGGGCTGATCTTCTTCACCTCAAGTTTCGTTTGTGCGGCGATGCTGCTGATCATCGTGAGTGGACTGGCCTTCGCGTCAAGAACTCCAAGGATAGGACGCAAGTAGTGAGCATTCGCGATCCTGCAGCGCGTGACAGGATGACCGCGGAGCGATTGGCCCTAGCGAAGGGCAAGTTGCCCGCTACATCGACTTTCTACGCAGCAATCGAAATGACTATGAGAATGTGACGATGCAAACCGTGCGCGCCAATGAAAGTTTACTTTACCCCGGACAAATTCTGGCAATTCGAGGTTCTACCGGGGAGCTCCATGACGCACTAGATCTCAGGGAGGGCGGGCGTCATGACGGTGGAAGAGCTGACGAAGACTATTACAAACGCGAACAACAATATTGCGTTCTGTGGGATTGCGCCTGACGTTATAAAGACACCGCCACGTCGTGCGACAACGTGAAAGGCGGATAACGATGCTTCCGCGGTCGGGAAAGTACGAAGCGGCGTCTCAACGGCCGATGAGGGCGAAAGCAATCGTTTCACCCCTTGCTGCAACACCACTTTTACAGATCACGACCCACGGTCAGCAAAATCGGAGCCGTTGATGTGATGAGATTCGAACGCGCAATCACTTTGGCCGCTCGCCAAGTCCTCGAAATCCCTGATAATGTCCTTTATCATGGAAATGGGAGAACACAATGGCGCGCGTATCGATCTCGAATGAAGATGCTCCGGAAGGAGGACAATGTTGCCGTGCAGCGTCATCTTTTTCTCTTCCTTGCCACTTTCCAATCTCACCTCACACATTCGGAAGGAGGGTGAGAGGGAAGAGGATTGATAATAGTTGATAAACGGCCTATCTTCTTTCATCACATTCGATGGAGTACAGCATGATTAGTGCCGATCTGGGAAAGCAGCTCGAAAGCTATATCCAGCAGCTCGTTGACACAGGTCGCTATGGCTCGAAAAGCGAAGTCCTGCGGGAAGGTGTGCGACTGGTCCAAGACCGCGAGACCCGACTTGCCGCGTTGGATGCTTCCGTCATGCGCGGCATTGCCGATGCCGACGCGGGGCGAACGAGGCCAGCGAACGATGTGTTCGAGCGACTTGAGGCAAAATACCGCGCGATGGCTGACCAGGCCGAATAATCGGTATGATCCTTGAGTTTTCCAACGAGGCGGAAAGCGATCTTGAGCAGATCGCCGACTATATCGCACGGGACAATCCCTGGCGCGCCCTTTCATTCGTTCGAGAGCTGCGGAGCAAGTGTGAAGATCTCGCCGATAATCCGAACGGCTTCGCGCTTGTGCCCCGCTACGAACACCATGGTATCCGCCGCCGCGTTCATGGCAATTATCTGATCTTTTACCGCGTCGAAAACGCGAAGGTGGTCATCATCCATGTGTTGCATGGCGCTACCGACTATGGCGCCATCCTGTTGGGTGATTAAGTCCGGTCGGCCTTGGACAATCTCTCTCCAAACCGCTGGACTATGCGGCGATTTTATACGTCCCGGCATCCTCCCGCGCTAAGGTGGCGAGCGCCCCCCCTCGACCTCACGCAATGCTTTGCGCTTCTTCGCGTGTTCATCAATGAAGCCGAATACACCGCCCCGCCGGGACTGATAGGATACGAGACGGCGCCGGCAATCGTCCAACTCCTGGCGATAGCGTTCCCGCTCCACCTCGAACCCGTCCATCCATGCTGGAACTGCTGCGGCTAATCCCGACGCGAGTGAAGCTACTGCCCCCAATGCGCACAAGCGCGTAAACTTGATTTAGCTCCTCGTTTCGCGGATCTCATCAAGGCCAGCGGCCATGTGCTGCGCGTAAAGGCCGGACATATGACCGCACCGTTCCAATGTAAATCGACTGAAAAAGCTCTTGCCACGCGGGCCGTTCCACATATGGGGGCAAGGTCAAATCGAACATGCAAAGCCGCGTCACCAGGCACGCCGATGGCCGGCCCTTCGCGGTATCAGACGATCGGCAGTAACGATTTCTTGCGCAAGGACGTCCCCTTGACGTTCTTCATTAAGGGACCACCTCAAGGGTAGGGTTAGAGCGTCATATATGCGTGTGGCGAATATCCTCAAAGGGTCCCCGAGCTCCGGCGAGCGGTGGCTCGCAGAAACAAAGCAACGCAAACAAGGAGATGATCATGAAATGGCATGCACCGAAGTTTATTGAAGTCAGCTGTGGCATGGAAATCAATCGTTACGCTCCGGCGGACGGCGGCGAACCCATTCTGTTCTGAGCCCGCAACACGTGCGGCACAAGGCTGACAAGTTGCGTTTTCTCGTGCTTGGCGCGGCAGCCGGTGGTGGGTTGCCGCAATGGAATTGCGGCTGCCTTAACTGCAATATGGCGCGAGACCCCAGCGCGGCGCTGAGTCCGCAGACCCAATCGTCCCTCGCTGCCACGCTGGATGGAGAGAACTGGACGATCATGAATGCCTCTCCCGACATCCGCCAGCAACTTATCGATAACCGTCCACTCTCCCCGAAGAGTTTGCGAGATACGCCGATCGAAAGCGTCATCATCACTAACGGGGACATCGACCATATCGCCGGTCTTCTGGTGCTGAGGGAAAGCCAGAGGTTCAAGCTGTTCACCAGTCCCTCCGTGGCAAACATCTTAGGCTACAATCCTATCTTCCGTGCGCTGAATCCGGCTTTTGTTGCCATAAGCGCAGCAAATCTGGACCACCCCTTCCAGCCGCTTGCCGGCATGTCGGCGACGCTGTTTGCCGTACCGGGCAAGGTTCCGCTTTTCATGGAGACAGGCGATTTGCAGATCGGGATCGAAAACGACCTGACCATCGGTGTTGAAATCGTCGTAGGAGATGCGCGAGCCTACTACATTCCCGGCTGTGCCCAGATCACCGATGCGCTTGCTGAGCGCCTTGATGGTGCGTCGCTGGTATTCTTCGACGGCACGGTTTTCAGCGACGATGAGATGATCGTAACGGGAACCGGTCATAAGACCGGACGGCGCATGGGTCACATCCCGATCAGCGGCGCGGAAGGCAGTCTGGAAGTTCTTTCCCGACTGAACATCCCCCGCAAGATTTACGTTCATATCAATAACACCAATCCGATCTGGCGACATAGCCCGGAACGAGACTTCGTTCTGGAACATGGCTTTGAGATAGCCCGGGATGGCATGGAGGTGACGCTTGCCCTCGACCCCTGACAAAGCCGAATTCGAACGCCGCCTGAAGGCAATCGGCGCGGAGCGCTACCACGACAAGCATCCGTTTCACCGAATGCTGCACGGCGGTGAATGTACCATGACCCAGGTGCGGGCCTGGGTGATCAATCGCTATTATTACCAAAGCCGGATACCGATGAAGGACGCAGCGTTCATGTCTCGTGTCGAAGATCCGGAGCTGCGTCGCATCTGGCGACGACGCATTGAGGATCATGATGGCGGCATCGAAGAAGGCGGCGGGATCCGCCGCTGGCTCAAACTCGCGGAGGCGGTTGGCCTTGATCCCGACTACGTGGCCTCCACCAAGGGCGTTCTCGCCGCAACGCGGTTTGCGGTCGATGCCTATGTTTCCTTCGTTCGTGAAAAGCCGATGCTTGAGGCCGTCGCCTCATCGCTAACGGAGATGTTTGCGCCGGCGATCCATGCGGATCGTATTGCCGGCCTGCTTAAACATTATGGCTTCGCGAACGATGCCGCACTCTCCTATTTCCGCCAGCGACTGAACGAGGCGCCGCAGGAGGTTGCTTTCGGCCTTTCCTATGTGCTGGACAATGCGGACACGACAGAGAAGCAGAATGCAGCGGCGGCGGCGCTCACCTTCAAGACAGATGTCCTATGGTCACAGTTGGACGCCCTTTATTCCGCTTATGTAGCGCCGGCGCGGATCCCCCCGGGCGCCTGGGATGGATTTGAAGCCGTGACGCCGGGAACTGTCTCCGACCGGACGGCAGCCTTGGGAGCTGCATCATGACAGGCGACGCGCCGCTTATCGGTCCCTTCTCCATCGTCAAGCTCTCCCGTGGCGTGCGACTACGGGAAGATAACGTCCGAAATCAGATGGTTCTTCTGGCTCCGGAACGCGCAATTGCGTTGGATGAGATCGCGTTAGCGATCGTCCAGGCTCTTGACGGGCATAAAACACTCGACGACATCGCCTCCGATTTTGCACAACAGTTCGAGGCTCCGAAGGAGCAGGTGCTTGGCGACATCCTCTCGTTCGTCCGGGAATTTGCCAACCGGCGGATGCTGGAGGCAGTCGAATGAATGCGAATACGCGTCAGCGATTTCCTTTGCCGGAGGCGAGGCGAGCACCGCCTCCGATGGCGATGTTGGCGGAGTTGACGCATCGCTGTCCGCTCGCCTGCCCTTATTGTTCCAATCCGCTGGAGCTGACGAAACCGAACGATGAGCTATCGACCGACGAGTGGATTGAGACATTCCGTCAAGCAGCTAATATTGGCGTTCTTCATCTGCATTTGTCCGGTGGAGAGCCAGCATCACGTCGCGATCTCGTTGAACTTGCGGCTGCCGCGACCTCGTTCGGGCTTTACACCAACCTTATCACGTCAGGCGTCGGCTTGACGCGCGAAAGAGTGGAGGCGCTCAGCGCTGCAGGCCTTGATCATATCCAACTGTCGATCCAGGGCGCGACACCCGAGAAAGCCGATCTAGTCGGCGGTTATAAAGGTGGTTATGCGCGGAAGATCGAGGTCGCGGAATGGGTGCGCTCTGCGGGCCTGCCCTTGACCGTCAATGCAGTTTGCCACCGACAGAATATGGACGAACTTGAAAGCATGATTTCGCTGGCTGTCGAACTCGGGGCACGACGACTTGAGGTCGCGACTGTTCAGTTCCATGGATGGGCCGAGCTTAACCGGCAGGCGCTAATGCCAAGTGCAAACCAGGCCTCCAAGGCAAAAGCGGTTGTCGAAAGGGCGCGCGAAAAACTCGAAGGCTTTTTGGTGATCGATTACGTGCCTGCCGATTATCATGCGCGATATCCAAAAGCTTGCATGGGCGGATGGGGCAGAATTGGCCTCAATGTTACGCCCGCAGGTCTTGTCCTGCCCTGCCATGCTGCAGAGACGATTCCTGGCCTGAGCTTTGAGAATGTTCGCGAAAAACCTCTTGCTGAGATCTGGTATGATGGCAGCGCCTTTAACACCTATCGCGGCGATGAATGGATGGAAGAGCCGTGCCGGAGTTGTGACCGCAAGCATATCGATTTCGGGGGCTGCCGCTGTCAAGCTATGGCATTGGCAGGCGATGCCAACGCTACCGATCCCGTCTGTGTCCTTTCAACGCTACGCTGGATCGTCGACGAAAGGGTAGCCGCGTCGGGGGAAATGGACTTGCAACCGTACCTCTACCGCGGACGGAAGGCTTCCTGCCGGCGTTCAAACTCATAAACTCGCACACCTTTGAGAATCTTAGGCTTATCAAAGCAACCTAAAATCAATTCTCTCGGCGCTTTGGAAGAGGGACCGCCGAACCTGCTGTCGCCACCCCTCTTTAACGTCCTCAAATCGGAGGTCGAAGCGTGCGATATTTCACTGACCTGCATCATTGCTGCTTTTCCAATCGTGAGATCGTAAACAAGGCTCTGCCGGCAGAATTTGCCTTTACCTGCTGACGGCAGGTATTGCTAAGATGCGGCTCTGCCAACTCGACCGCCCAGTACCAGAGTGAGGAAAGTCCTTTGTCCCTCACCTCGCACTCTCCTTTCGCCCGAGGAGTGGGACAAATCGCCTATAGGCGTTCTTCGAGGATCTCGGTCGTGATGTCCCGTCCAGCATAGAAGATTCCCGACACCAGCACCTCGGTCTCCTCGACAACAAACGCGATACTCACGCTCCTACGATAACCAATGATCCGAAGACCGGGGATGAGGTTGTCTCCCACCGTGCCGCGTTTGGGAAACGTCGCAAGCTCCTCGATAAACTGCCGGATGCCGTTGACATAGCTCCACGCCACCGTAGGTCCAGCCCTTTCAACGCTGGCGAGATCCCGGAACAAGTCACGCAACTCAGCCTGCGCCTGCTTATGCAGGACAATTTTATTTTATACCTACTTGGTTTTCGCCAGTTGAGCCCGATGCTCAGCTTCCAACTGGTCAAAAGCCTCATCCAGAGTCACGCTAGCGGACGGGTCGCGCTTCAGATCTGCATAACGGCTCGGGATTTCCTGAGTCAGCCAGCGTTCGCGGGCGTCTTCCTGATCTTCAAGCAATCTCAGGCCCGCGCGAACAACTTCACTTGCGTTGTTATAGCGACCGGATTCAAGCTGCCTTTTGATGAAGCGCTCGTGGTGTTCATTGAGTGCGAAACTTGCCATGACGATTACCTCCTGTTCTGAATATGAGCTACGAGCGCGAATTATCAACTATTGTTATCTATTGATAGTCGCCCCGCCCATAGGCTCAGAAATGAAATTGATGCGGAACTACCCCGCATAGTTCAAACGGATCAATGGGTTCTGGAGGCGGCTTCAACTTGCTACTTGATGCGATCCAACGCGCAGACGGCATCATATGGCGTCGCCCTCCAGTATGGCCGAGAAGCCTGGCATTCGCTGAGGCCGTTGTTGAACAGAGGCAACCCGACCCGAAGTGCCTGAAGGCGATATCGATTGAGCCTTCGCCCAATACAAGTTCGCCATCCGCAGCCTCCGAAATCCCGCCAAATTCCGAAACTCGATTTCTGTCGAACTGGGTTGCGTAAAGGGCTTCGCTTCTGGCGTGTTCGAAAGGCATCGTCAACTTAAATTTCCAGAGCGGTGGGATGGTGGACTTGCTTCTGGCGGCAGTTGGTTCCCGCCGCGAGCGATTTGACGGTCCGCGCGAGCCAACGAAGAGCTATACTGAACTTTGGAGGCATCGTCGTACTGGCCTTGGTTCCGTCAAGCTTTCCCGCCGTCACGCTGAGTTTCGCCGGGCGGGGATGACGTGGTTTACCGAGACTACACCCCCCACGTATCGTTCGCGCTCGACAGCCTGGATTTACGAGACATCCGGCCGTTTGACGGCCGCCTCCGTTTTGGACTGGAGATTTTCAAGCCTGATCCGATCCTGGATTCATTGCCAACCTGACGAAACGTTGTCTCTAGGCCACTCCCGACGTCGTTTCGGGTTGCGCGCTCAACAGGGAGCATTTGCCCTCTGCGAGTATGAGGACTGATTTCGCGCCGGCCAGGGATGAGATCGACGTGTTCACCGACCCGCGATCAACCAAACGATGTGCGAAACGTAATCACCTTGATAAGGAGCGCCCTCAAAGCATAGTTCTGAGCCTCATTGAGGTACCGCTGGAAACTCGGCCACGGTTGTCGTCCTGGAAAACGGTTGAGCGGTGTGCGCCGGCTTCGCAACACCCAGAGCGGAGATCTCGTCACGGTTCGCAGGGCCTGAACCGACGCGGCGGATATCTGATACTATCGGAGCAGACCTTGGCCGCCATCGACCCAGATAGGCGAGCCAGTGATATGCCGAGACTTATCGGATGCGAGAAAGATGATGAGGTCGGCGACGTCTTCACTGCGACCCGGACGCCCTCCGGTAATGGGTACCTGCCCCTCGGGCCAGACGACAGGTATCGACGTTTCGTCTTCCCTTCGGGCCTTGGTGTTAGCTTCGATGTTCGTCTCGATTTCACCTGGACACACGGCGTTGACACGAATGTGGAGACGGGCAAGTTCGAGAGCGAGCTGCTGCACCATCGCGACCTGCCCTGCTTTCGTGGCCGTATAGGCTGTCGCGCCCGGTGTCGTGAACGTTCTCGTCCCGTTGATGGACGATACAACGATGATGGATCCTCCGCCCGATCGCTTCAGCTCGGGCACGGTCGCGCGGATCGTTAGGAAGGTGCCAGTCAGGTTGACCGAAATCGTGTCGTTCCATTCCGAAAGCTTCAGATCGTCGATGGGCGCCCATACGCCATTGATGCCGGCATTGGCGACTACAACATCGAGGCGGCCATACTGCTTAACGAGCTGATCCACAGCTGCATCCACCTGCCCCTCATCCGATATGTCCGCCAGCAGGGAGATAGCTTGTCCTCCGTTCGCCAAGATTTCCTCCACCGTGGTGGAGATCTCTCCGGGCGTACGCCCGAGCGCACCGATTTTGTATCCCTCTCTGGCCAGACCTAACGCCGCCGCTTTTCCGATTCCGGATCCCGCTCCAGTGACAAGGGCGACGGCTGGCTTCATGGCGAACTCCGAGCTGTTGAGTAGCAGTGGAACTTGTGGATCGGCTTGAAGTTCCATCAAACGGAGGTTCTGTACGGTGCGGGACGTTGTTTAAAACCATGTTGACTGAGCGCCGTCGACGTAGAATGTTCACTGGGCACGCGCGGGAAGATCTCAATCGCCGCAACCCTGCTCGGCTCGCCGCCGTTGCTGACCTTGATGAGCCCCCGAAAGGCCTGGATCTACCGGCCGCTTGGGAGATGAAGTCCCTGTTGATGGAGCTGGCCGCAAGCGGAAGACGTGCAGTCTCATCTCCACTCACGACGTGGAAATCATACCTCGCTTATGCAGTCGAGCCGTGTTCCTTGCCAAGGGCAAAGTTGTACGATCATGGAAGGGTAATGATGTTACCACACTGCGGGTAACACGCGGTGCTATCGAGGAGTGCCTGATCAGCACGCTTAAGGCTCAACTGGAGGCGTGAAACGGGGAGTGGGCCGGCCCGTCTTTCCGTGCCAGATAACAAAGCTAGTGTAGCGTGCCGCTTATGACCATCTTCGAGACGAACGCTGACAGGAGATTCTGATCGAAATGCCCGGAAGAGTTCATCATCGTATTGATGGCTTCAGCCTGTGAGAATGCCGGCTTGTAAGGGCGGATGGTTGTCAGCGCCTCGTATACGTCGCAAATGGCAGCAACGCGTGCGACGTACGGGATCTTCCTGCCCGATAAGCGATCGGGATAACCTCCGCCATCATACCGCTCATGATGGAAACGGCAGATATCAAGGACCTCGGCCGGCGCCGACCCTGCTTTCGCCACCATCTCGTAGCCCTTTTGCGGATGGGCGCGAACAAGATCCATCTCCTCGCCGGTCAGTTTGCCTGGCTTGTTCAGAATGTGATCGGGAATGGCCATCTTTCCAAGATCGTGGACGAGGCCGCCTAGACCGAGAACACGGACATCTTCTTGCCTGTGGCCGAGACCCCGCCCGAATGCGATCATTAAAGCGCTGACGGCGAGCGAGTGAAGAAACGTGATCTCGTCCTTTTGCTTGAGCTTGGCGACAGCAATGAGCGCGCCGGTGTTGTCGAGCGTCTCCAACATGATGCGCTCCACGGCAGTGCTGGCAGCCTCGTCGGCGAAACAACCGTTCACGCGAGCATCCTCCAGCACGTGGCGAAGATGCGGTGCGACATCATGGATCGACTGTCTTGCGCGGCTGATCTCGCTCTTTGAGAATGCGTTCAGCAGCTGCGCCTCGAAGCTCTCCGGTCCGTTGCGTTGCGGCATGCCAGCGACATCTGCGCCCTTCGTGATATCGATGACGACGCTTCTGACATGTTCATTAGCAAGCCTTCTCACCTCATCGCCTCTTGAGACCAGAAAAGGCTTGAAGCGCGCAGCACCGACCTCGGTCGCGAATTCCATGTCGTTGATGAACATGCCGACCCGGAGCTGGTTCAATGGGATGCGTTTGAGCATTTATGATCTTCCTGAAAGTCTTGCATTATCGACTGATGAAAACCACGCGTATGAAAGTGATGAAGGAGCTATCTTAGCTGGAGCACCTTGAGTGGCTCCGAGAAGGAGCCGCTGGGCACGAGCCGTTGGCCATGCGCGCTCAAGAACTGTCCTGCTTTCATGGCGTCCATCGCTCTGGCGAAAAGGTAGCCTTGACCAAGCTTGCACCCGAAGGCTTCGAGACGGGAGGCTTGTTCTTCGTCCTCGATACCTTCCGCCACCACGCGGATACCAAGCTTATCTGCGATCGAAAGCACGCCCTCGACGATCACCATCCCGGCGTCACCAAGCCTCGTTTGGTCGATGAAGGATTTGTCGATTTTGATGATGTCGACCGGCACCGTCAGAAGATGGGTCAAGGACGCATAGCCGGTCCCGAAGTCGGCGAGCGCGACTTTCAGGCCCTCTAAGCGCAGCGCTTTGATCTCATCCGCCACAACGTGGTCTCGCTGTCCTAGGTAAACGGACTCCGTCACCTCGAGGATTAGGTGCTCAAGGGGAACGTTAGCATCTTCGAACACTCGGCAGATTTTGTCACGCAGTCCACCCTTGCGGAAGTCTGCAGCCGACAGGTTGACGCCGACATGCCGCAGAGGAAGCCCACCGTCGAGCCATGTCCGCATGTCCTTAGCAACTTTGCTCAACATTCGTTCCGTCAGTGTTGAAGCAACGTGAGCGTCTTTGGTCGCCTCATGAAAATGAGCTGCTGCGACGATGTCGCCGGAATGGGTCTTCATCCGGCATAACGCCTCAAGGCCCACAGCCTCGCGTGTATCAAGTCGCACGATCGGCTGGTAGTAGGCCTCGATGCGGTTGTCGGATAGTGCAAGGCTGACGTCTCTTATCGCCCTGAAGCGGCGCGTCAACGCTGTCCCGAGACCGGAATGGTACTCGACGAATTGTCCACGGGCATGTTCCTTGGCGTGGTAGAGCGCAATGTCTGCATTTTGCCGGGCTTGCTCGGGATTGATATCGTTGGTAGCCAAAGCGCCGCCGAGTGTCGCCGCAGGAAAGATGACGTGACCCGCGCAATCTGTTGGAAGCTCGATTTCCCTCAGGATCTGAGCCGCCTCGCTCTGCAGATCGAGCTCGCCTCCGCCGACAACGATGACTGCAAATTCATCACCACCGAGCCGATAGCTCCTTTCCCTGCCCGCGGCTGCCGCGATGCGCTCCGCAACAACGCGGATCAGAGCATCGCCAGCCGCGTGACCAAACGTATCGTTTACCATCTTCAGGTTGTCGACATCGGCGATGATAATGCCCCAGCCGTGATTTACAGGCGGTGCCAGGGTTCGAAGAGCGAGATCGAAAGCAGCCCGATTCCGAAGCCCGGTGAGGCCGTCCGTGTATGTCAGACGCTGACGCTCCGCCACCCGTTCTTCACGCTCGATTGCGATCGAGCAGAGATGCACACACGCATCCACGATCGTCTGCTCAAGCTCACTTGGTCCGCGGCTCTCGCGGTAGTAGAATGCGAACGTGCCGACCACCCGGTCCCCGCTCTTGATGGGACTTGACCAGCAAGCCTTCAGGCCAAGCGGGAGAGCGACTGCCGCGTAATCGGTCCACCTAAAGTCGGTTTCTATGTCGGTGACAACAACGGGCCATCCATGGAAGGCGGCGGACCCGCAAGAACCCGAGTGAGGCCCCACTTTAAGATCGTCCACAGCGGCTGAATACGACGCTGGAAGTGACGGCGCCGCCAGCGTCGATAGACGGACGCCATCAGACTTTAAGACGGTGGCCGCAATACCGGGAACCGCTGCTTCAACCTTTGAGCATAGTGCTGAAAGCGTGGTCGCCAGCGGTTCGCCTTTGGCAATCATTTCAAGAATGGCATTCTGCAATTCTAGGATCATGAGAGGGCGTCTCGAAAGGGAAGCCCTCTTTAACAGTCGCGATTTCAGATCAAGTTACCGTATCGGTTAAATATTGATCAATCTGGCGGCGTGCAGGACGCGAGATGAACAACTTGCGTGATGTCCGATGGGATTGGTGGGTCGGTCGATGTCCCCGCTCAACCGCTTTACAGCTTTGCTTGCTCGACGGAGCTAAAACGCAAGGCTCTGCCGTCTGCCGCGACTATGGCGTCCATCTCCTCTGCGAGCCCATCCCGATCATCGACACCACGCAAGAGACGGCCGGCCAGAGCATCGAAACGCCCAACGGCGATATCGGCAATCAAGAGACCAGCCGGTTCTCAACGCGATCCAAGCACCTTCCGGCGGAACAACCGCGGCCTCCGCAAGTCGCCTCGCGCAGGCAAAGTCAACGTTCGATACCGGTTCGAGCATGGAAACATCGCCGTCCCTTTCTGCGTCAGCTCTTGCGTCCCAACAAATGCTTGTCACAAATTCGTCGTCAGGTGGGTTTCATCAACATCACGCTTGACGCGGCGACTGCAACGGGAGTTGAAAGTGAAAACGAACCGTAGGGTATTTGTTGCCGGGTCTCTTTTGGGAGCCCTGGCCGGGAATATGAAAGCCTATGCGGGCGACGTCCGATCGCCCCCAACTTCCGGAGATTATAAGGTGATACAGAGCTTTCGTGACGGGATCGCCCCACCGTTCTCAAAAGGAACTGTGAAAAAGGGAGGCGCTCTTTTTTCAAAACGCAGAAAGCGCTCGACGACTATGGTGATGGATCCTCCCAAACGCAGCTGATGGAGAAAGGAGACCTGGTCGTAGTTCCAGCTGGACGAGAAATCATCCTATTGGATAATTTTACCGAATTTCGTGGGCGCGCCCACGTTGACGGAATCGGCGACGGATACGTGATACTGAATGGTGAATTTTGAGGGCGCGTGAAGAATTCAACAAGCTAATTACGCAAACATCTGATTGATGTTCTCGATGAGCCCACGTGGCCCGATCCATTCGCGGAGGGTCTTTCGCCAACTTCATGATTATTACGCGGAGCAAATACGGCAGACAGTCTCTTACATCTTCAATCAAATTCTGGATGCTTTACTGGAAATTAAAGGGCACTGCTGCTCCGAAATCGGCCCGTCGCCCTGATCAAGGCTGTCGTTTTGGTCGGCAATGGCCAGACACTCGAACCATCAAGAACGACGCTCTTGACGAGGTACGAACCGCCTACCCTGTTAATTGCGTCCGGTTTGAGCGGATCAAGTCGTTGCTTGGGTGGCGCAATTTTCGAGTACAACCTAAAAAATCTCGCAGGTGAAGGCACACTTGATGTCTCCAAGTGCGGGATCCGTGGTAGCGGACATATTCCACGCATGAAAACGAAAAAGCCTGCCGCGGGAGGAGGTGCGGCAGGCTTTTCGAAAATAACCGAACAGCAACTGGGAGGAGGAGGGTTGCTGTTCCCGCACACGCCTTGGGAGGAGGAGGACGTCTGCATATCGAACCGACGCGGGAGGAGGTGCATCGCTTCGATAGCCACATCATACGGGTTCTCCTCGCCTATTAAATAGACTTTGCCGCAGCGCAGTCATGCTGAAAGCGCATATCAATTCCGACGGGCCAGGTCGGTCATTCAGAGCTGATGGCGCTCTTGCCCAACTCCCTTGTCCAACTCCATGGAACAAAACGATTATCTGTCGCCTTTTGCTTGTTGAGGTCGCGTGCTGTGTCAACCGGACGTGACAGGGATGACGAACGCGATGATTTTTCCGGTTTCTCATCGCGGCCAACGAAACGGCAATCGAGCGTATCACCTGTCCGGCCCGCGCCTCATCCCGTCTTCATCCGAGGCGGGAGGCGGATTTGTACTGAGGACTGCCATGGCCAGCGACAAGCTATCAACCTATAAGCAGAAGCGCGATTTTAAGAAGACGCAGGAGCCGAGCGGCGCAGCGAAGCTGAAGGCATCGAACCGCAGACGCTTCGTCATCCAGAAGCACGATGCAACGCGGCTGCATTACGATCTGCGACTCGAACTCGATGGGGTGTTCAAGTCCTGGGCGGTGACGAAGGGGCCCTCGCTCGACCCGCATGACAAGCGGTTGGCGGTCGAGGTCGAGGACCACCCGCTCGACTACGGTGATTTCGAGGGCACTATCCCGAAGGGACAGTATGGCGGCGGCACGGTAATGTTGTGGGACCGCGGCTACTGGGAGCCCGAAGGCAGCAAGACGCCGGAGCAGGCTCTCGCCAAAGGCGATTTCAAATTCGCCCTGGAAGGTGAGCGGCTGCATGGCAGCTTTGTCCTCGTGCGGATGCGCAATGATCGCGACGGCGGCAAGCGGACCAATTGGTTGCTGATCAAGCATCACGACGATTTCTCGGTCGAGGAAGACGGCGCGGCCGTCCTTGAGGAGAACGCAACCTCAGTCGCCTCGGGCCGAACCATGGAAGCGATCGCCGCCGGCAAAGGCAGGAAGCCGAAGCCGTTCATGGTCCAGAGTGGCGACGTTCAGGCGGATGCGGTGTGGGACAGAAACCACGGCCTTGCTGCGGAAGAACGCAAAGCCGAAACCAAAACTAAAAGGAAATCAGCCCCAGCCAAAGCTGCCAAGCCAGCGAAGTCCGCAATGCCCGACTTCATCGCGCCGCAACTCTGCGAAACGCTGGAACGGCCGCCCTCGACCGAGGGCTGGATCCACGAGATCAAGTTCGACGGCTACCGCATCCAGGCACGCATTGAAAACGGCGAGGTGACGCTAAAGACCCGCAAGGGCCTGGATTGGACGGCAAAATATCCGGCGATCGCGACATCGGCTGCAAACCTGCCTGATGCCATCATCGACGGGGAGATCTGCGCCCTCGACGAAAATGGTGCGCCTGATTTCGCCGCGCTACAGGCGGCGCTATCGGAAGGAAAGACCGACGCACTGGTCTACTTTTCCTTCGACCTGTTGTTTGAGGGCGATGAGGATCTGCGGCAACTGCCGCTCACCGAGCGCAAGGATCGTCTGCAGAAATTGTTGGATGATGCCGGCGAGGATCCACGCCTGCGGTTCGTGGAGCATTTCGAGACCGGCGGAGATGCCGTCCTGAAGTCGGCCTGCAAGCTGTCGCTCGAAGGCATTGTCTCGAAACAGGCCGACGCGCCGTATCAATCGGGCCGTACGGACACCTGGGCGAAGTCGAAGTGCCGCGCTGGCCATGAAGTCGTCATCGGCGCCTATGCCAAGACCAACCGCAAATTCCGCTCACTGCTGGTCGGCGTCAATCGCGGTAGCCATTTTGTCTATGTCGGCCGGGTCGGCACGGGCTACGGCGCTGGCAAGGTCGGTGTGCTGCTTCCCAAGCTGCGCGCGCTGGAAACGGCCAAGTCCCCGTTTACCGGTATTGGGGCGCCGAAAGAGGAGCCCAACGTCGTCTGGGTGAAGCCGGAACTTGTCGCGGAGATTGAGTTTGCCGGTTGGACCGCCGACGGGCTGGTGCGCCAAGCAGCGTTCAAGGGGCTAAGGGAAGATAAGCCAGCAGGGGAAGTCATCGCGGAGAAGCCGATCGAGCCAGCTGAGGTGGAAACGCCCGATCCGGAGACAAAGGCCAAACAGAAACGGACCGCGAAGTCGCCGCGCAAGGGCGGCAAGGAAGCTGTCATGGGCGTGTTGATCTCCAACCCGGACAAGCCGCTCTGGCCGGAGGCCAATGATGGCGAACCGGTCACGAAGGTGGAACTGGCCCGCTACTACGAAGCCGTCGGTCAATGGCTGATCGACCATATCAGGGGGCGGCCATGCTCGATCATCCGGACGCCCGATGGCATTGGCGGCGAGCAATTCTTCCAGCGGCACGCTATGCCGGGAACGTCGAACCTGCTCGAACTGGTCAAGGTCTTCGGCGATAAGAAACCCTATCTGCAGGTTGACCGGGTCGAGGGCCTTGCCGCCATCGCCCAGATCGGCGGCGTCGAGCTGCATCCCTGGAATTGCGAACCGGGCCAGCCGGAGGTGCCGGGCCGTCTCGTCTTCGACCTTGATCCCGGTCCGGACGTCCCCTTCTCCACCGTCGTCGAAGCCGCTCGGGAAATGCGTGACAGACTCGAAGAACTGGGTCTCGTCAGCTTCTGCAAGACCACCGGTGGCAAGGGTCTGCATGTCGTCACGCCGCTCGCGGTACCGAGGGGCAAAAAGCTCACCTGGCCGGAGGCAAAAGGGTTCGCACACGATGTCTGCCTGCAGATGGCACGCGAGAACCCTGAGCTCTATCTGATCAAGATGGCCAAGAACCAGCGTAACGGCCGGATCTTCCTCGACTACCTCCGCAACGATCGAATGGCGACCGCCGTCGCGCCGTTGTCGCCCCGCGCGCGGCCGGGCGCGACGGTATCGATGCCGCTCACCTGGAGCCAGGTGAAGGCAGATCTGGATCCGAAACGCTTCACTATCCGCACCGTGCCAGCGTTGCTGGCCAAGACGAGCGCCTGGCAGGATTATTGTGACGGACAAAGGTCGCTGGAGCAGGCCATCAAGAGACTGGGCAAGATGACGAAAGCGGCAGCATGACATACGAACGAACGCGTAGTCAGTACACGGATTTCCGCAACATGGACCGTCTGGCCCGCCTTCGCCGCATGCGTGGGTTGGCGCGGCTCATGGACACGGCGTTACGCATTCCCGCAACGCGCTATTCGTTTGGTGCAGATTCCATCATAGGGTTGGTGCCTGTTGTCGGTGACTTTGCCGGCGCTGCGATCAGTCTCTACATCGTCAACGAGGCGCGGCGGCTTGGCGTGCCGAATGACAAGCTTTTTAAGATGCTGGTCAATATTGGTTTCGACGCGGCGGCCGGGAGTGTGCCGTTGGCCGGGGACCTGTTCGACGTCTATTTCAAATCCAACCGCCGTAATCTCGACCTCGTCCTAGAACACTTCGGTCTCGACCATTCCGATCTCGATCGCAGACGGTCGCCACGCGAATGAACCGGCACGTTCGGCCGGCACGCTCACTCACTATCCGTAGCACCGATCCAGTTCTTTGAGGGCAGCCTGCACTTTACCCATGGAAATCGGGTCGGGTGTTCCAGGCATGTGGCGGAACGCCGGCTTGGAGTCGATCGCATAGAAGTGCGAAGCCCATGCCGCCAGGACGGTCCGCTTGTCGTCTGCGGAGAGCGCGGTCGCTTTCACCACGTCAAGAGGCCGCTCAATCTGCATGCCCTGAAGCAGGATCGTCGGACCCATCGCAGCGGCACTGCTTGCGCCCTGCTCCAAAATCCCGTGCATCTCGGCCGCCTCCTTAGCGAACGTGCGGCTCTTTGTCGTGCCTACGGCGGGAGGCGGCGATCACGTCCGTTTCCGGCGCCAGCAGATCGTGCTTCTCAGCAAAGGCAGCAAACAGGCCGCGCGCGGTCTCGGCTTCGATCTCTCCGCGAAGGGCCGCCTGACATGCCTTAAGGGCAATGGAATGCGCCGTGTCCCCAGACGAGGCGGGCCAATCGGCAAGGTGCCGGTAGGCGTCCATGACGGTGTGGACCTTCGTCGGAAAGCCAAGGCCGACGAGGATGGTCACAGGTTGTCTGAACATGTCGGGTTTCATCGCTCTCTCCTTCCCAACCCGGAATGTTAATGGGCGCCACCGCCGTGGCGCCCTTGTTGTGCAGAGAATGCGGGTTACGCTGCCTTTTGCGCCTCGATCTGCGCCGGGGCGACTTTTTGTGAGAGAGCCGGGTTTGCCTGGATATCGATCTTGCGCGGCTTCAAGGCCTCGGGAATCTCACGCACCAGATCGATCGACAGCAGTCCGTTCTGCAGATTGGCGCCGTTCACCCTGACATGGTCGGCAAGCTCGAAGCGGTGCTCGAACGGCCGGCTGGCGATGCCGCGATGGAGATAATCGTCATTGGCGGTCTCCTGCTTCTTGCCGGTGACCGTCAGCAGGTTGGACTGGAAGGTGATGTCGAGATCGTTCTGGGCAAAGCCCGCGACCGCAATCGAAATCCGGTAGCTGTCGTCGCCGGTCTTGACGATGTCATAAGGCGGCCAATCGCTGATCGAACGAGCGCGCTGAGCATTTTCGAGAAGATTGAAAACCCGATCAAACCCGACGGTCGAGCGGAACAAGGGTGCGTAGTCGTAAGATGTTGCCATAGCCATATCCTCCTTGAAGCAACATGGGTACGGAAGCGCCGAAAGCCGCGCTTCCAGCAAGGCCAACCCTGTGTTCAGCAGCTGGCGGCAATCGATTTGGTTTTTGAGAATTTCGGATTCAAGAGCGTCAGCGGAAAAAAATAGGACTTGATAAGGCCACCCCCATCGGCTCAGTCGAGCTCGTAGACCGCAGCATTGTCCTGGATCTCACGCAGCCCTTTGTAGGATTAGTGTCGCAGATTGCCGTCGTCGGTCCAGCCGCGGAATTCGATCTCGGCGATAAGCGTCGGCTCCGCGAAGAGGTAATTCTTGCCTTTGAGCGGCACGACCGGATTGCGCCTCTTGAGCGTGTCGAGCGTCTTCTTCAGGTAGGATGCGTCGTTTTCCTTGAAGCCCGTGCCGACGGCGCCGACATACACCCAATCATGACCGCGCCGGGCTGCCAGCAGCAGACTGCCGATCCCGCCGCGCGCTACGGCCGACTGTTCGTAGCCGACGATCATGAAACTCTCGCTTTGCACACATTTGATCTTCAGCCAATCGTCGGTTCTGCCCGAGCGGTACGGACGGTCCCGGTCCTTGGCGATGATACCTTCCAATCCAAACGACCGGGCGTTCTCCAGAAGCTCGGCGCCGTCACCCTGCACCTCCTCGGAAAGCTGTATCGCGCCAACGGCTCCGTCGAACAGGGGTCAGAACAAGATCAGTGCGAAATCATACGCTCTCATGAGCGGTTTAGGTTTTCCGGACGCGTTTAAGTTACCCCGCTGACGCGAGGTTGGTCAAATGATGCAGCCTGTGCAAGGTGCTGGAGATGGCGGTCCGAACCGATGGATCATACTCTCATCCGCGGATTTCACCGCCAGCCAACGCCAATGGATCTTCGTCCAGTATGGCCGATTATATCGAATGCCATGACGAAGCAGAAAACTCATGAGTTGCTGCTTGGCGAGCTTCAGCGCTTCGAGAGCCTGTTTGCGGGTTCGGATCAAATCCCGCATGGCCTCCTGCTCTTCATCTGGCGTCCAGATCGGTGTGAGTTCTCCGGCCCGTCATAGCCGCGCCAGCATCTCGGCGTCTCGGCGGTCGGTCTTGATCCGATCACCGGCGCGGCGGGGGATCATCGCCGGGGAGACCACAGCGCAATCAAACCCGAGCTTTTTAAGCAGACGGTGCAGGCCGTATCCACAGGGACCCGCTTCGTAGCAAAAGACAGGCCGGCACCTGTCGCTGCAAGCCGTTTCGTCAGCCGCAAGACGGAATCGGCACTGTTTTCGACCGCGAGGGGAATATGGCATAGGCACTGTTGCCTGCACGCGACAGATTTGCCTGACTGCAGCGCGAACTTTCTTCCAGCCCTCCGACCGGAGCGAATCGTGCGTTCTTCTTGCACTGCAAGCTAATTGGTTCCGTGAGGGGATCAATGGGCGAGTTTTGCTATTTCAGAAAACGCGGGACGAGCTTTGCCGATAAATCCGCCACTCGCTCAAGATGTCAATTTCAGTGCGTGTTCTTGGCTGAACCCCTCAACCTTTCGTCGAAAAACTGAAGGGAAGAAAGTTTATCCTTCAAGCAATTGAGCGCATTTGTTGCATAACCGACACGCCACCCCGAAAACGAGCGCAAGTTATTGTAGTGGTACCACTACTTTATGATGCATAGATTAGAATTCTGCTATGTAGCGGCCAGGTCCCAAGGCTTCTTTCGTACTGCGTTGCTTCAGAAATCCGGTGAACGATCGATGGACAGAGCTCTCTTTGTCCACTGGAAGATTGTTGTTTTCAGGAAGGTTTTCATGACATTTTCGGCGCTGGCAAAGACATATGCCATCAAGTCCCTCGCACCCGTAATCATCGCTACATCGGCACTCTATGCGTTGCCGGGTTTCGGGCAGGAGCAGCCGGCACCAGCGGCAGACGCACCTGCCAATGCAGGCGTTGGCCAAAGTCCCGCTCCAGCGGCAAATGCGCAGCAGCCGACAGCTCCGCAGGCTCGAGTTCAGAAATTTGACGACTGGTACTATCGCTGCATCGACGGCAAGGCGGCTGACGGTTCGGCGATCACGAATTGCGAAGTGGCGCAGATCGCCACGGTCAAGCAGGGCGACCAGGACGTCAACGTTTTGACATTGGCGATCGCCAAGGTGGCGCCACCCGCCGCGTCGGATAAGAAGGCCGCAAAGCAGCCGGCAGCCGATCTGGTGCTGACGACACTCGTGCCACTCAACATGTACCTGCCCGCCGGGCTTAGCATTGACGCGGCTGATAAGCCCGTCGTGCAGCTTGCCTACCGCAACTGCAATCAAGCGGGCTGCTGGGCGCAGCAGAAGCTGGATGGCAAGATGGTTGCAGCCCTTTCCAAGGCCGCGGATGGTACCGGCCACGTCCAGATGATGAATGGCCAGAAGGTCAACATCAAGTTCTCGCTGAAGGGCCTGTCGTCCGCGCTTGATGCGCTGCAGAAGACCGCTTCCAACTAACCGGGCAGGCGCATTCATGAAGTCAGCCCAGCGATCCGCTGCCGCTCGGTACGGTCTCGATCTGGCCGCCCGCTCTCTGATGGTGGCAGCTTTTGTCGTCTCGCCCGCAATGGCGCAAGTAGCTCCATCGACGCCGAATGACGACTTCGCGCGCCGTCAGGCGCAGGAAGCGGAACAGCAGCGGCTGCAGAGCTTGGGTCAGATGACCCCAAAGCCTTCTGCGGCCGAAGGTCAGCAGCCGCCGACGACCGGTGGCGGCAAGTCCGGCCCGTGCTTTGCCATCACCCATATCGAGGTCGAGGGCGTCACGCAGTTTTCTGCCGGTGCGATCGACAAGGTGACGGGGCCTTATGCGAACCGCTGCGTCGGCGTCGGTGATATCAACGCACTTCTGCGTGACCTGACGCATCTCTATCTCGACAAAGGGTTTGTCAGCTCCCGCGTCTATGTGCCGGCGCAGGATATCGCCAAGACCAAGGTGCTGCGCCTCGTTGCCGTCGAGGGCACGCTTGCCGACATCTACATCAACGGCAAGCCAGCGCCTGGCTCCGGCGTGATCGCCACGGCCTTTCCCGGCATGAAGGGCGAGATCACCAATCTGCGCGATATCGAGCAGGGTCTCGACCAGATCAACCGCCTGACCTCCAACAACGCCAAGACGGCGATGCTGCCCGGCAAGACGGATGGCACCTCCATCCTCAACATCGAGAACAAGCCCAACCATCCTTGGCATCTGTCATTCGGCAGCAGCAATCTCGGTGAGGCACAGACCGGCTATTCCAAGAGCTCGGCCTCGATCGGCTACGACAATCTTTTCGGCATCAACGATCAGTGGAATTTCGGCTACGAGCATACCGGCCCCGATTACCCCTGGCGCGATGATGGCCACGGCAAGAGCAACAGCTATTCCGGCAATGTCAGCGTGCCCTATGGCTATTGGACCTTTTCCGCCAATGGCTCCTGGTACGAATATAACAGCTCCGTTCCGGGTAATTTCGGGCCGCTCAATACATCAGGCGACAGCAAGCAGGTTGGCATCGGCGCCGATCGCGTAATCTTCCGGGACAAGGATTCGATCACCACCTTCAACAGCGGCCTGACCTACAAGGAAACCAACAATTTCCTGCTCGGCAACAGGA
>NZ_JAEPVT010000021.1:0-50960 GCF_027109195.1 Rhizobium sp. AG207R | reverse complement strand
TGGCATTATTATTATTGGCCTGGGCGTAAGCGACGACCGGACTCAAAATATATGCACACGCGGCCGTGCCCGTAACGAGGGCAGCCACATACTTTCTGATACTCTTGCGGTTGCCTGCCGCCACTTAGCCGTCCTCCTGATGAAGCAGGATCGTTGCCCCGAATGCCAATGCGACGATCACGGGTATCCATGCCGCCACGTAGGGAGGAACCACTCCGCTGCTCCCGAATGCCTTTACAAGCACGGTGACAACATAAAGCACGAAGCCGGAGAGGATTCCACCCAGAATCACAGAGCGCGATTGATTGAATCTACTGAATTTTAGGGACACGGTTGCCGCAATCAGAGTCATTGCCACGAGAAGGAATGGCTGTGACAGCAGCGAATGAAACTGTGTCTCAAGTGCGTTGGTCGAGATGCCGAAGGAGCGTGCGACCTTTATTCGATTAGAAAGATCATAAAAAGCAATGGTTTCCGGTTGCGCCAAACGTTGCGAGACGAAATCCTGTTTCAGATTCGTACGGACCTGTATCGAATTTTTGTGATCCGGAATTTCGCCCGGCCGCCGTTCGACAACATTGTTAAGAAGCCAGTAACCATCTTCCAACTTTGCCGAGTCCGCATCCTGTCGCAGGACGATATTTCCCTGTGAATCGAAGTGGATAAACACGACGCCCGTCAGGGTCGTTCCGTTATTCAGAATGGCCTTTGCACCAATGATCGTGTCGTCTTTTCCGTTGGACTGGCGCAGCCACGGAATCGAAAGTGTATTGCGATAGGACGGGTCGCCGCGCAGATCGGCTTCGATCGCTTCGGCATGTCGCTGGCCCCATGCTGCTACTGGATTGAGGGCAAGCATGGTCAGAAGCCCGACGCAGAAAGCCCCCATCAGAAAGGGCGTCATGAACTGCCAGACGGAAATGCCGGCAGCGCGTGCGATAACCAGCTCGCGGCGGCGATTGAGGGCGATCAGTACCGTCATGCCCACGAAGAGCGCGATGAACGGCACCGTCTGCTGCAGGATGAATGGCAGTCTGACCGCCGTCATCAGCAAGCCGATGGAGACGGTATATCCGGGCAGGCCGGCAAGCCGCCCAGCGGTCTCGCTGAAATCGACGAGATAAACGATCGAGAGGACGCCGAGGAAGAACCAGAACGTCGTCACGATGTAACGCGTGAAGAAGTAGCGCCCGAGCGTGCCGAAAATCATGCACCGCCCCCGTTCGAGCTGCCTGGTGCGGTCGGCATGCGGTCCTGAACTCTTTGCCGCCAGTTGCTGAGGCGGTTGCGGATCGAGACGGGCATCGTCATCTTCCGGTTCCGCAGCAAGAGGATGATCGCGATAAGCGCCGCGATGATATTGATTGCGTAGAGAACGCCGATGAATTTGGCTGAATGGTCGATCTGGTTGGCAGCGTAGAAATCCGCCCAGCGCAACGCGAAGGATAGAGTCAGCGCCGATACCATCGGATGTAGCCGCGCCTCGCGATGTGATCGCGCATCACCGGCAATAACAAGCGATATCAGCGCAAAGATTGCCGGCAGCGCCCAGTCGTTGAGGCGGCGATGCAATTCCGCGCGGTAATCGCCAGGTCTTTGCTTGTAGTCCGGATCGTTCGTATCCGGATTGAACAGGAAGCCGAGGCTGCGGTCGCTGGCACGCGCATTTGCCTGGCCGCGGCTTTGCGTCATATCCGACAAGTCGAAGGAGTAGGAATCGAACTTGATGACCGAGACGCTGCCATCGGGCGTTTTGCGGTGCACCTCGCCATCCTTCATCAGCAGCGACGTACCGCTCGGATCGACGGCGCCTTCCTTGGCATAATAGATGAGGTCAAAGGCTGGGTCGCGGGAATCGACGACGAACAGCCCCTTCAGGATTCGTCCCGAAAGGCGCTGCGAGATCTGCACATAGAGCCCATCCTCGATGCGCCGGAAGTTCTTCTCTTCGATCACGGTGGACAGAAGATCAGCATAGGCTTCGGCCACCATCTGGCGGGCGGCGACACGCGCTCTCGGCTCGACGACATTGTCCACGAAAAAGGAGAAGACGCTAATCGCAATGGCGAGAATCATGATCGGGCGGATGATGATGCTGCGCTTCGCGCCGGCAGCTTCCATGACGGTCAGCTCGGAATCGCTGTTCATCGCCGTCAAGGTCTGCGTGATGCCGATGACCAATGCGAAAGGCAGAACGATCGGGATGATCGTCGGCAGAATGAGTGTCGCGAGCTTCGCAAACGAGCCCATCGACTGGCCGCTATCGGTCACGAGATTGATGCGTTGCAGGACCTGGGTGGTCCAAATAATGGCGAGCACTGGCAGCAGCGCTACCAGGAACATCATACCGACACGCCGTACGATATATGTCTCGAATAACTTCATGCCGGCCCTTAAACGCAACAGCTGCCGAACGAGCCGACAGAGATTCACCCTCCTCTACGCTGTTTACGTTTTTTTGGCGACAACCAACTCGAAAAAAATTCGTTAATTTTCCGAGATTCTTCTGTCGTGTGTCGTTTCGGATAAAGCGAGCAGCGCGGCGAATATGACAAGCGAGGAAAGCCAGCCGAGGACGGCATCGGAAAGATAGTGTCCGCCAAAGGCTATTCTAAGTGCCGGAATCAGCAGCGAAACTGCCGCGATCGGCAGGGCGGCCGCCGATCGGAACGGCTGCGGAATGATGAGGATCAGACAGAACAGCCAGCCTGCCGCTGCCGCTTCGCCCGAGATGAAGGAACAGTTGCTGACACATTTGCCGGCGAAGGATCCGGCATGCACGAAGTCGAGCGTGCCGCCGAAGAGATCGGTCTGTCGTGGGCGCGGGCGCCCGGAGAAGGCTTTCAGCCACAGATTGACGATCAGCACCGGCCCCAGGAGCAGGGAGCCGAGCGCAACCTTGAGATTGCGGGCTCTCAGCGCGTTGAAGGTTGCGCCGTGATCCTGCCAGCACCTGAGAAGCATCCAGAGCAGCACGAAGGCGACGACGTAGGGTAGCTGAAAGAATATTTCCCTCAGCAGGCGCATGTGCTGATCGCCGCTATAAGGGAAAATGCCGCAGATCTGATCGGGCTTGGTGCTTCCGAGGCATTGCTGCGGTTGGAAGAACATGGTCGCGACGCCGAGATCGATTTGTGGGAAAAGTGAAAACAGTCCCAGCAAAGCCCACCAGAGACAGAAGAGAGCGATGAAGGCATCACCTGCCGTGCGCGGCCGTAGAATCTCTGGAAAGCGATCTTCGCGATTGAGGCTGTTGAAATCTATGATCAAGGCGGCTTTCCGACAAGAATTGTGCCGCCGAGGCGGCTAAAACACCATCGCGTATAGTCTAGCCTCGCTAAATGACAGGGATTTGAAGCCGCCAACAGCCATATATAAGGAATGCTTTGCCAAACGCTTGTATTCCTTAGCCAGACCTTGAATGATGGTTGTGCAAAGTTCTCTCACTACGACGCATATTATCGGAGCAGAAATGTCTGTGAAATTCGAGATTTCCTTCGCCAAGTCAGCTCGTCTCAGCGGCGGTCTGGCTATTCTCCTGAAAGGAACGGACAGTGCGCTGCCGGCTGGTGCCGAAAGCGCCGATCCGGCGAATGTTTTCGCCAAGGCGGCGCCGGTATTCGGCTTCAAGAGCAAGGCGTTGAGCAGTCTGGATATCATCGCGCCCGAGGCCTCGCCCGTCGACCGGATCATCGTCATCGGTGCCGGCAAGGCCAAGGACCTGACCGCGCACGACTGGCTGAAGCTTGGCGGCACCGCCGCTGCAAAAATCCGCAACACGGAGAAGGTCGCGATTTTCCTCGATGCACCCAGCGTCGAAGTCGGACCAAAGGAAGCGGCCGATTTTGCCCTGGGCATGCTTCTGCGTGCCTACAGCTTCGATAGCTACAAGACGAAGAAGGGCGATGAGGACGAGAAGGGGGCCTCCCGCAAGGCGGTGAAGGTGACGATCGTTACCCAGGAAGCGGCTGCGGCCAAGAAGCTCTATGCGACCTCCGAAGCCGTAGCCGGCGGCGTGATTCTCGCGCGTGATCTCGTCAACGAGCCGCCGAATGTTCTCGGTCCCGTCGAGTTTGCGGCCAAGGCCAAGGAATTGGAGAAGCTTGGCGTCGAGATCGAAATCTTGACGGAGCGTGAGATGCGCCGGCTCGGCATGGCGGCCCTGCTGGGCGTCGCGCAAGGGTCGGCCCGGCCGCCGCGGCTGGTGGTCATGCAATGGAAGGGCGGCAAGGCGAAAGACAAGCCGGTTGCCTTCATCGGCAAGGGCGTCGTCTTCGACACCGGCGGTATCTCCATCAAGCCGGCTGCCGGCATGGAGGAGATGAAGGGGGACATGGGAGGGGCTGCGGCCGTTACCGGCCTCATGCATACGCTTGCTGCACGCGAAGCCAAGGTCAACGCCATCGGCGTCATCGGTCTTGTGGAAAACATGCCCGATGGCAATGCACAGCGCCCGGGCGATATCGTCACCTCCATGTCCGGCCAGACGATCGAGATCATCAACACGGATGCCGAGGGGCGGCTCGTTCTCTGCGATGCGCTCTGGTACACGAACGACCGTTTCAAGCCGCAGTTCATGATCAACCTGGCGACCTTGACCGGTGCGATCCTTGTCGCGCTCGGCAATCTGCAGGCCGGCCTATTTTGCAATGACGACAAGCTGGCGGGCGAGCTGACGGCGGCGGGACTTGTGACCGACGAGCGCCTTTGGCGCATGCCGCTCGGCAAGGACTATGACAAGATGATCGACAGCAAATTCGCCGATATGAAGAATACCGGCGGACGCCATGCGGGTTCGATCACCGCTGCCCAGTTTCTCAAGCGCTTCGTCGGCGACACGCCCTGGGCGCATCTCGATATTGCCGGCACGGCGATGGGCTCGGTTCAGGACGAGATCAATCAGTCCTGGGGTTCGGGCTTTGGCGTGCGCCTGCTCGATGAACTGGTCCGTTCCAATTACGAATCGTGACCAGCCGGATTTTGTAAGATAGAGCCTTTCCGCTTTTCTTCGAATCGCGAAAACGCTCTATCCTTTTTTCCGACGCAATTCCGAACGGAAAACCGCTTCGCACTTTTCCTGGAATTGCTTTAGAAGAGGCGTCATGACCGACGTTCTCTTCTATCATCTGACGGAATCGAAGCTTGAAGACGCCCTGCCGCCGCTGATCGACAAGAGTGTCGAACGCGGCTGGCAGGTCGCCGTGCAGATGCGCGAGCCGGCCCGACGCGATCTCCTTGATAGCCATCTCTGGACCTATCGCGAGGATAGCTTTCTTCCGCACGGCACCGATGAAGACGAAATGGCAAGCCGCCAGCCCGTGCTGCTGACGATTTCGCCTGATAATATAAATGATGCCACCGTACGTTTCTTCATCGACGGCGCTGAGGTGACGGATGTCGGAGCCTATCAGCGCGTCGTGCTGATGTTCGACGGCTACGATCAGGAACAGTTGGAAAGCGCGCGGGCCCAATGGAAACGCCTGAAAGGCGAGGGGCATAACCTCACCTATTGGCAGCAGACGCAGGACGGCCGGTGGGAGAAGAAGGCCTGACCTTTTTCCCCTCGTGAAGAGCTACGCGCCTTCCGACAGGATCTTCTGAATGAAATCCTTCTTCGCTGCCGTATAGGATGCGCGATCATTGGCATATTTTGCCGCAAGCTCGATCTTCAGCGCTTCGTAGGCATGCGCCAGATCCGGTTCTCTGCGCAACCGGTCGCGAAAGATGAGGAAGTTGCGCCAGGTCGGGCCATTATATTCGACCACATGCACGAGATGCGTGCGGGTATCCCCTTCTATGTCTCGGCCGAAAATATGGTCGTCCGGGACGATATTGCTGCCGGCATAGACGTAGCCGATGGAGGCCATGGGCTCGACACAGGCAAGCCCATCCTCGAAGCGCCGCACGCCGACGGCAATATCGATGATCGGCTTGGCTTTTATCGTTGGGATCGACGTGCTGCCGAAATGCTGGACATCGACGGCAAGGTCGCCGAGAGCCTTGCGAATGGCAGCTTCCTCCAGCAAATAGGCTTCGTGCCAGCTCTGGTTCGGGTCGGCGAGCTTGACGGACTTGTTGCCGACGCCGAGGCCAAAAGATTGTTCATGCTCCGATGCCATAGGCATCTCTCCAGTGAAGACGATGCGCCACGCTAGCACGCCGCGGGCGGCATTGTCTTTACCGGGAAAGCCTCATCAATCGTAAAATGCTTCAACGAATTTGCGCTTGCCGAGCATGAAGGCATCGGCGACGTGGCGCAGCGGCGAAACGTCGACATCCGAGATGCCGGCTTTGACGATCTCGGCAAAGCGGCGATAGAGCGAGGGATATTCTGCCTCGGGCGCCGAGAATTTCAGCTCGCCATTGACGGAAAGCTTGGAACCGCCTTCGGCAAGAAGCATCTGGCCGGCGTCCGTTTCGGCGACGATATCCCAGCTCTGCTTGCCGGTCTGGCGCCAGTCGAATTCGGCGTGGACGGGAAGGCCGGTTCCGCTCTTGAAGCGCAGATCGGCCGCGATCGGCGAATCACGGTTTTCCGGGAATTCGAGCGTCGCGCCGGTCAGGAAGAGTGGCGGCAGAATGTGGGTGACGATCGACAGCGCATTGATGCCGGGATCGAAGACGCCGAGCCCGCCAGCCTGCCAGATCCATTCCTGGTTCGGATGCCAGTGACGGACATCTTCCTTCCAGATCACATGAGCGCTGCGGATATTGGTGCTGGCGAGGAAGCTCTTTGCAGCCTCCACGGCCGGCGCATAGCGCGAATGCCAGCTAGCAAAGAGAGATACGCCCTTGACCTTAGCGAGGTTCTCGAGATCGGCCACTTCGCTGAGCGTCGCGCCCGGCGGCTTCTCCAGGAAAACATGCTTGCCGGCCGAAAGCGCCTTGTATGCGGCTTCATAGCGGTATTGCGGCGGCATGCAGAGAGAAACGGCGTCGATCTCCGGTACGGCATCGAGCATGGTTTCGATGGTCGTGAAGGCCGGGATCCCTTCGACAGTGCCATGACGGCTTGCCGTAGCGATCAGTTTGAAATCCGCATTGTTCGCGATGGACGGAAGATGCTGGTCGCGGACGATTTTGCCGACACCGACGATAGCGAGGTTGATGGGGGACATGGGTGTCTCTCGATTAGTATGATTATTGATGCGATCTTTATCAGAATGCCGCATGCGGGCAAGGGCGGCAAATCGCAAATGCAGCCGTCAGGTCCAATCTTGATGCTTGGAAAACGGGTGCCGGCTCTTGATTCACAGCCTGAAATCGGCACTCTTCCTCTGCGCAGCCAAAAGATCCGGGAAGAATCGCTGCGGGGGGGAATCATGAAAACATTGCTCGGCTTCAGCCGAATCGTCGACTATGTGACTGAGATCGTCGGAAAATCAGTCTCATGGCTTATTCTGGTCGCTGTCTTGGTCAGCGCCGGAAATGCCGTTGTTCGCAAGGTCTTCAACACATCGTCCAATGCCTGGCTGGAAGCGCAATGGTATCTGTTCGGCGCAGCCTTCATGCTTGCAGCCGCCTATACCCTCCGGCAGAACGAACATATCCGTATCGACATCGTCTACGGCTCCCTGTCGCGCCGGGTGCAGCACTGGATCGATCTCATCGGCCACTGCCTGTTCCTGATGCCTTTCGTGCTGCTGATGGTCTACGATCTCGTGCCCTATGTCCGCACCTCCTTCCTATCAGGGGAAGTTTCCTCGAGTGCCGGCGGCCTGATCATCTGGCCGGGCAAGGCCTTGTTGCTGGCGGGCTTCTTTCTGCTGGCGCTGCAGGGGATCTCCGAAATCATCAAGAAGATCGCCGTCATGCGCGGCGATATGGATGATCCGACCCCCTATGTGCCGACGCATGCGCCGCTCGATGTCGAAACCCCGGCCGGGGAGGCGCGCTGATGATCGAATTCATTGCCGTGAACATGGCGCCGATCATGTTCGCCTCGCTGATTATTTTCCTGCTTCTGGGCTATCCTGTCGCCTTCGCGCTTGCTGCGAACGGACTGCTGTTCTTCTGGATCGGTGTCGAGCTCGCACCCTATTCGGGCGGCACCATCAATCTCTCATGGCCGCTTCTCAACGCGTTGCCGGATCGATTCTGGGGGGTGATGTCGAACGACACGCTGCTGGCGATCCCGTTCTTCACCTTCATGGGCATCGTGCTGGAGCGATCCGGCATGGCCGAAGACCTGCTCGACACGATCGGCCAGCTGTTCGGGCCGATCCGCGGGGGGCTTGCCTATGCGGTGATTTTCGTCGGAGCGCTGCTGGCGGCCACCACCGGTGTCGTTGCCGCTTCGGTCATTGCCATGGGTCTGATCTCGCTACCGATCATGTTGCGCTATGGCTATGACCGGCGGGTCGCCTCCGGCGTCATCGCCGCTTCCGGCACGCTGGCGCAGATCATTCCGCCGTCGCTCGTCCTGATCGTGCTTGCCGACCAGCTCGGCCGTTCGGTCGGTGACATGTATGCCGGCGCCCTGATTCCCGGCCTGGTGCTGACCGGTCTCTACATGCTCTATGTATTGATCATGTCGATCGTGAAGCCGAACTCCATGCCGGCATTGCCGAAGGAGGCTCGCTCGCTTGGCTCCGGCGTCACGTCCCTGCTGATCGCATTGTTGATATGCGCAGGCGTGGCCTATGCCGCACACGTTTACCTGACGCCCGCCTATGGCGAAAACGCCGATATTCTCGGTGCAACGGTTGGCGTCGCCTTCATCTACGCGATCGCCGTGCTCGATAAGGGGATGAAGCTCAACGTGATGTCGCGGCTGGCCCAGCAGGTCATCATCGTCCTCATTCCACCGCTGGCGCTGATCTTCCTCGTGCTTGGCACGATCTTTCTCGGCATCGCGACGCCGACGGAAGGCGGCGCAATGGGGGCAGTGGGCGCGCTCATAATGGCCGCTGCGAAAGGCCGGCTGAACATGGAGGTCATCCGTTCGGCACTGACCTCGACCACCCGGCTTTCGGCCTTCGTGCTGTTCATCCTCATCGGCTCGCGCGTCTTTTCGCTGACCTTCTATGGCGTCAATGGCCATGTCTGGGTCGAGCATCTGCTGGTATCGCTGCCCGGCGGGGAGGTCGGCTTCCTGATTGCCGTCAACATCCTTGTCTTCGTGCTGGCCTTCTTTCTCGATTTCTTCGAGCTTGCCTTCATCATCGTACCGTTGTTGGCACCTGCTGCCGAAAAGCTCGGCATCGATCTCATCTGGTTTGGCGTGCTGCTCGGCGTCAACATGCAGACGAGCTTCATGCATCCGCCCTTCGGCTTCGCGCTGTTCTATCTCCGCTCGGTGGCCGCGCGCGTGCCCTATCTCGACAGGGTGACCGGCAAGCAGATCGCGCCTGTCACGACCGGGCAGATCTATTGGGGCTCCGTGCCTTTCGTAGGCATCCAGGTCCTGATGGTGGCGCTGACCATCATGTTCCCGCAGATGGTCATGCACTATAAAGGAGCCGGCACTGGTATCGATCCCAACACGATCAAGATTGAAGTCCCGGGCTTCGGTGCACCCGGCCAGGACAATGGCAATGGCCTGCCGGGACTGCAGCTTCCAGGGGGCAATCCGCTTGACAGCAAGCCAGCCGATAAGGGCGGCGGCGCGTCAAACCCGCCGGCCAACGATCTCAGCCAGCCGCCGTCTTTTAATTGAGACATACGGTCTGCATCGGCCTGCTTGTCGATCTGACGCAACGAAAAACCCCGGAGCATCGCTCCGGGGTTTTCTCTTTTGGACCTACCGGTTGCTCAAATCTTCCCTGAGCGCTGCAGCGTCATCATGTAGACGTCGTAGCTGTATTCGGCGACCTGAGTGTAGAGATAATGCTGGCCGCGGAAGCCCTTGATCGATTCCCAGATCTTTTTGAAGGTCGGGTTGTTGGCTTCCATTTCGGCATAGACCTCGTTGGCCTTGTCGAAGCAGGCATTCAAGATTTCGGTGCTGAAAGGCCTGAGCTTCGCCCCTTCGGCGACGACCCGCTTGATGGCGGCGGGGTTTAGGTAGTCGTATTTCTGCAGCATGTTGGCGTCGGTCGCCTGCGCGGCTGTGCGCAGCAGCGATTGATAAGCCTTCGGGAGGCCTTCATAGGCCGCCTTGTTGAACATGACATGCACGGTCGGGCCGCCTTCCCACCAGCCGGGATAATAGTAATAGGGTGCTACCTTGTAGAAGCCGAGCTTCTCGTCGTCATAGGGGCCGACCCATTCGGCCGCATCGATCGTGCCTTTCTCGAGCGCTGGGTAGATATCTCCGCCGGCGAGCTGCTGGGGCACGACGCCGAGGCGTTCGACCACCTTGCCGGCAAAGCCGCCGATACGCATCTTCAGACCCTTGAGATCGGCAACGGTGTTGATTTCCTTGCGGAACCAGCCGCCCATCTGCACGCCGGTATTGCCGGCCGGGAAGCCGATCAGCCCCTGCGTCGCCAGGAATTCATTGAAGAGATCGATGCCGCCGCCGTGATATTGCCAGGCATTCATGCCACGGGCATTGAGCGCGAAAGGAACGGCAGCTCCCAATGCCCAGACCGGATCTTTGCCCCAATAATAATAGGCGACCGAATGACAGGCCTCGACGGTTCCGGCCGAAGTTGCGTCTGCAGCCTGCAGGCCAGGCACGATTTCGCCGGCTGCAAACACCTGGATGTTGAAATTGCCGTCGGTAGCCTCGGAAACATACTTCGACAGCACTTCACCGCCACCATAGATCGTATCGAGCGACTTCGGAAACGATGACGTCAGGCGCCAGTTGATTTTCGGATTGCTCTGCGCAATGGCCGGTGCTGCAAGTGTTGCAGCCGCTGCCACCGACCCGGCGCCGGCGACGCCGGCTTTCCGCAGAAATGAACGACGATCCATCTATTACTCCCCCCGGATACGAGCGGGCGGACTCGCCCGCTCTTCGTGATCACGGCCGCAGCTAATCATGCCGCTCGGCGCGTTTCAAGCGTATCGGAAGCTGGTGCAACCATTGATTTTTGCTGCGAGCCGTAAGCGTGATCTAAAGGCTTTTGCCCTTCACGATCGTCTCCCGCAAAAAACTGTAGCCCAGAGCCGTGCGCGTCGCGAGCTCGATTGATGCGCCGTCGCCGCCATGGCCACCCGAGCCGAATTCGTGGAACAGCGGATGATGGCCGAGCGCTTCCAGCTGGGCGGCGAAGCGCCGGGCATGCGAAGGATGAACCCGGTCGTCATTGCTCGAGCTTTCGATGTAGATCGACGGATACGTGATCTCGGAGGTAGGCTTGACATTGTGCAGCGGCGAATAGCTCAGCAGGTAATCGCGATCAGCCGGATTGTCGGGATCGCCATATTCGTCGATCCAGGCTTTTCCGGCCGGGAAGACATGGAAGCGGGTCATATCCAGAACAGGCACCTGGCACCAGATCGCGCCGAAATCCTGCGGATAGCGTGTCGCCATGACGCCAGTCAGCAAACCTCCATTGCTGCCGCCATTGCCGGCTATGCGCGATGGCTTGGTATAGCCGCGGGCGACGAGGTCGCGGGCGACGGCGGCAAAGTCCGCGAATGCCCTGTGGCGGCCATGGCCTTTGGCGGCGCGGTGCCAGTTCGGCCCGAATTCGCCTCCGCCGCGAATATAGGCCGTCACAAAGGCGTTACCCTGTTCCAGCCAGCGGCCGATGACCCCGGAATAATAGGGGCCGAGCGGGACGTCGAAGCCGCCGTAGCCATATTGCAGCACCGGCAGTTCGCCCTTGGTCCAGGCCTTCGGCAGTACGATATGATAGGGCACCTTCGTCCCGTCCTCGGAGGTAGCTTCCAGCAGGAGGGACGTCATGCCTTCGCTGTCGAAATAGGTCGGCGAACTGGCAATGTGCTTGAGTTCAAGCGGGGCCTTGCGATCGCCAAGATCCAGCCGGTAGGAGGAGGGCGGCTGCAGAAAGCCCGCGCCATAGACCTGCAGCGTGTCGTCACCGAGATGCAGATCGGAATAGAGCGGGGCGACCGACACCGTCTGAACATCATCAGGCAGTGCGATTTCGCGGATTTCGGCATCGGCGCTCGTCAGGTCGAGAACGAAGAGATGCGGTTGCATATTGTTCGAGACGATGAAGACGCACCATTCGCGCATCAAAAGGAATTGCGAAACCGATTGTCGGTCATTGGGCGAAAACAGGATGCGTCTTGCATCGATACCGGTCTTGCCGGGCTCGCGAGGCAGGGGTTGCAGGGCCAGGCTGCCGGCCGGGATCCGTTCGTCTGTCTTGGCAAGCCAGATCAGATGGGAGTGGTTGAACCCGAACTCGGCATCCTTCGGCAGGTCGATCCGCCGCAGCGAACCGTCCCCATCCTCGATGAAATGGCTGGCGCTGCCGATTTCGTGACCTGCGCTAAAAATACGGATCGGCCTAGCCGCATCTCCCGTCGCCAGACCGGCGAGTTGCGGATCGAAGACCGAACAGGAGCCATAGATGTCGCTGTCATCGGCGGCATAGAGTGCCGGTGCATCGGACGGCACCTGACCACGCCTCAGGCGGCGGCCGACACGCGGCCAACCGGAACGCGTCGAGGATTCGCGGTCGATGGAGCCGAAATAGGCGATTTCGTCGCGGCTGAGCCAGGTCGCGTGACTGCGCACGGCCGGCGTGTCGAAGCCGCCTTCGACGATGCTCTTCGTCTCGCAATCGAATTCGAGCATCCGAATGGGATCGGAGCCGCCATCGGAAAGGCAAAGCAGCACGCGCGTCGGCTCCCAGGGGCAGGTGAGCGCACCGCGCCAGAGCCATTTTCTGCCCTCCTCGGCGCAGAAGGCGTCGAGATCGAAGATTGGTTCCCAGGGAGCGTCGGGTAGAGGGGTAAGATCGGCCGGCAGCCGATACCAGCAACCGAGCGGATGATCGGCGCTGCGATGAAAATCGAACAGCCAGCTGCCGCGCCGGGTCGTGGCGATCAGCCGATCCTCGCGTTCGATCATCTCCTTGATCGCGTTGCGATCCGCCTCGAATTCCGGCGTCATTAGCAGCCGCTCGGATTCGGTATCCTTCTCTGCAACGAACTGCAGAGTTTGTGGGTCGTCGTCGCGTTCAAGGTGAAGGTGCATGGGGCTCGCCATTCCATTGTTGGTGGTGGTCGCCCTCAGCAAACCAAAATACGGGCGCTGAAGCAACCATGCTTCCGCGCCCGTATCGGTCATAGATTTTTCGGTGTCGACCCGCCTTAGCGGACCATCTTTGTGTCGGCCTGTGCGACCATATTGCTCGCCGGGGCCGGTTCGCGCTTGTATTTCAGCGTGACGACCTTGTAGCCCTCATTCTCCAGTCGGCTGAGGAGAACGGGCAGCATCCTAACCGTGCGCTGGTGGATGTCGTGCATCAGAACGATGCCGCGGCCGCGCTGATGGAGCTGCTTCATGGTGCGATCGACCACTGAGGCTGGGGTCGAAGTGAAGTAATCCTTGCTGTCGATATCGACATCCATGACGATCATGTCGCGAGCGGCAATCGCCGTGCGCAGGCGTTTGGAGTCGGCAAGATAGGGGAAGCGGAAGAAGGGAACGTCCGTGCCGATCGCCTTGGTGACGGCATCCTTGCCGCGGGCGATCTCGGTCATCGCCGCGTCGAAGGTCATCTTGTCGAGATCCGGATGGCGGAAGGTGTGGCTGCCGATCGCATCGCCATGCGCAAGCACCTCGCGTGCCGTCGCCGGATGTGCCTGCGCCATTTCGCCGACCATCATGAAGGCGGCCTTGACGCCGAATTTGTCGAGCGTGGCGAGAATGCGCTCCGTCTTGCCGGGAGCCGGGCCGTCATCGAAGGTCAGGATGACCTCCTTGTCGGCGAGCCTGATATCTTTGAGCGACGAGACCTCCAGCGTCCGGCCGGCGAGATTGTGCGGGCCATTCATGCCCGCCAGGTCACTCCTTGTTTCGAGATCGGCGACGAGCCATTTCTTCGGCTCCATCTCGATGGGATCGTTGGCCTTCAGCGGCTTGTGACGCGGCTCTTCGGCGGCATAGCTGCTCTTGAGCGACGCTTCATTGCCTGGTTTCGTGGCACATCCTCCGAGAGCCAGGGACACGGCGAGGCCAGCCAGCAACACACGGTAGTTCATCAGAATCGCTCAACACTATGTCTATGAAAGTTGAGCGCATATTCTGCAGTTATGGTTAATGATCGGTTAGGAGCGGCCGCGAATTCCTTAACAAGCGGTCAGCTTCAGCTGGCCATGCCGCTCTCATATTCCGATGAAAGTTCCAGCCACTGCTCCTCGGCCGCCGCGAGCTTTTCTGCCGCATCGGCACGCTGTTTTGCCTTTTCCGCAGCCTTGGCCGGTGCCTTCTCATAGAGGGCGGGGTCCGCAAGTTCTGCGTCAAGAGCCTGAATCAGTTTCTCAAGCTTGCCGGTCAAGGATTCGATTTCATTGATCTTCTTCTTGAGCGGCGCCAGCGAGGCGCGCCGATCGGCATTAAGCTTGCGCTGATCCGCTTTGGAAACGGAATCGTCGCTGGTATTTGCCTTGGCCTTGTCGTCCTTGGCTTTCGGGCTGGCAACAACGAGGCTGCGGTATTCTTCAAGATCGCCGTCGAAGGTCGAGACGGTGCCGTCGCGCACCAGCCACAGCCGATCGACGGTGGCTTCGATCAGGTGACGGTCGTGCGAGATCAGGATGACGGCGCCGGAATAATCGTTCAGCGCCTGGATCAGCGCGTTGCGGCTGTCGATATCGAGATGGTTCGTCGGTTCGTCGAGGATCAGCAGGTTCGGTGCGTCGAAGGCGGCAAGGCCCATGAGAAGCCGTGCCTTCTCGCCGCCGGAGAGATCCTTGACCTGCGTGTCCATCTTCTCCGTCGCAAGCCCCATCTGCGCGACGCGGGCGCGCACCTTCGCTTCCGGCGTTTCGGGCATGCGGCGGCGGACATGCTCGACGGCCGTCTGGTTGGGGATGAGATCGTCGAGCTGGTGTTGGGCGAAGAAGCCGATCTTCAGGTTCGGTGCGAGCCTGACTTCGCCGCTTTCTGCGCCCAGCCGCCCGGAAATGAACTTCGCGAAGGTCGATTTGCCGTTGCCGTTGGAGCCGAGCAGCGCGATGCGGTCGTCGGCATCGATGCGCAGGTTCAGCCGTTTCAGGATCGGCTTGCCCGGCTCATAGCCGACGGCACCGCTGCTGATTGCGATGATCGGCGAGGCGGGCTGCTTTTCGGGTTCCGGAAAGCTGAAGCCCATCACATGGTCTTCGATGACGGCGGCGACGGTGCCCATGCGCTCCAGTGCCTTGATGCGCGATTGCGCCTGCCGCGCCTTCGAGGCCTTGGCCTTGAAGCGGTCGATGAAGCTCTGCAGGTGCTTGCGGGCTGCATCGTTCTTCGCCTTCGCCTTCATCTGCAACTCGTCGGCCTCAGCCTTCTGCCGCTCGAACTGATCGTAGGAGCCGCGATAGAAGGTGAGCTTCTTCTGGTCGAGATGCACGATGGAATTAACGGCCGTGTTCAGCAGATCGCGGTCGTGCGAAATGATGATGACCGTGTGCGGATAGCGGCGGATGTAGTCCTCCAGCCAGAGCGTGCCTTCAAGGTCGAGATAGTTCGTCGGTTCGTCGAGCAGCAACAGATCCGGCTCGGAAAACAAGACGGCCGCGAGCGCAACGCGCATGCGCCAGCCACCGGAGAAGGAGGAGGCGGGGCGCTTCTGCGCCTCATGGTCGAAGCCGAGGCCGGCAAGGATACTGGCGGCGCGCGCTTCAGCCGAATGCGCATCGATATCGGCAAGCCGCGTCTGGATATCGGCGATGCGGTGCGGATCGGTTGCGGTCTCGGCTTCCGCAAGCAATGCGGAGCGTTCCTTGTCGGCTGCCAGGACGATATCGATCAAAGGCTCCTCGGTGCCGGGTGCCTCCTGCGCCACCTGGCCGATGCGGGCATTGCGGGGGATCGAGACCGAGCCGCTCTCGGCAGCGAGATCGCCGGTGATGATCCTGAACAGCGTGGATTTGCCAGCACCGTTCTTGCCGACGAGGCCAGCCTTCGTGCCCGCCGGAAGCGTCACGCTGGCATAGTCGATGAGAAGGCGGCCGGCAATGCGGGCGGAAAGGTCTGAAATCGAAATCATGGCGCGGTTTTGGCCGAACTCGACGCTGAAGGCAAGAGCGGGACGGCGCTTAGGCGCCGGCCTTCTGCGAGGATTTCGAGAGATTGGCGCAGTTACGCAGCCGCTCGGTCAGCTCCGTTTCATAGAGCATGAGATTGCTGAGCGAGGCATTGAGGCTGTCGAGTGCAGCATTGGCATGCGGAGTCGTGTCGATCTCGCGGGCAAAATGCTGCTTTTTCATCAGCCCCTTGGCGAGCTGATCGGCGACTTCGCGCAGCATCTCGGCCGCGTCGCTCTCGGATTTGCGCGCCACCAGCCCGCAATGGCTGACAAGGCGATGCTTCAGGCCAATCTCGTCGAGCCCGCTTTGCGGGGGAAGGGGGCCAAGCGCCTCGATCTCTTCGGCAAGACAGCGGTCCTGGCCATAGAGCGCTTCATAGAAGAGCTGATAGTTGCGCGGCAGGTTTTTCACCTTCAGCCGCGTCATGAAGCGGCCGATAACCTCAAGCTCGGTTTCCGTTTCATCGTCATCGATGGAATATGCCGAAACGCTTGTCTGCGAGTTCTTCATGCCTGCCTTTGGACCGTGAGCTGATATATCTTATCAATCTGCAGGTCGGCAGGTTAAGGGAACATGAACAAGACGGCCGATCCTCGCCGCAGCGCAACAAAATGAGGCATGTGATCAACGTCTGGGCGAAGATGGGAAACGACGGTTCTCCCCTTGGCTACATCCAGTGCTGTCCTTCGCTGCGCAGAAAATGCAGGAGGTCCAGCACCAGTGACGGCTTGCCCATGGATGTGAGGATAGTGTGGCACTGGCCGCGGTGATGGGTGTGATGGTTGAACATATGGGATACCGCCGCATGGAGGGGAACGGTGATGGCGCCCGGGCGCAGGATCGAGGTATAGGTGATGTCGGAGGCAAGTGCATCGGCATCGAGCGTTTCCAACCAAGTAATGATATTTCGATCTTCCGCCTCCCGTAAGCTGTAAAGGCCTTCAAGGGTGTCATGTAGGACGGTATCGAGTGACGCAGGTACGCCGCCAGTGCCGTTGAAACGGTGCATCCACAGCCGGTCCGCTATCAGCAGATGATTGAGCGTTCCGTGGAGCGAGCCGAAGAAGGCGCCGCGGTCTTCGTGAAATTCGGCGTCGCTGAGGTCTGCTGCGGCATTGTAGACCTGGACATTGGCCCAGCGATTATAGTCGGCAAGCATCTTGAAATGTTTGAGCATATGCGTCTCCTCTTATAGTGGTGGTGATTTTATCGCGAAGTTTGGTGGCGGACAGCCGCTTCGCCACCCAGCAGATCGCGAATCAGCTGCTCGGACTGTGACAGCGGCGTGAAATTGGCCGATCCCCCTTGTTTTCGGGCCTTGGGGCAGGTAAAGACCGCCCACTTTTCTCTGATTACAAGGAATGGACCCATGGCGATTGAACGTACTTTCTCGATGATCAAGCCGGATGCGACGAAGCGCAACCTGACCGGCGCCATCACCAAGGTTTTTGAAGACAATGGCCTGCGCGTCATCGCCTCCAAGCGCGTCTGGATGAGCAAGCGCGAAGCTGAAGGCTTCTACGCCGTTCACAAGGAACGTCCGTTCTTCGGCGAACTCGTTGAAGGCATGACCTCCGGCCCGACCGTCGTTCAGGTTCTGGAAGGCGAAAACGCCATCCTGAAGAACCGCGAAATCATGGGCGCGACCAACCCGGCCAACGCTGCCGAAGGCACGATCCGCAAGACCTTCGCCCTTTCGATCGGCGAAAACTCCGTTCACGGCTCGGACGCTCCGGAAACGGCTGCCGTCGAAATCGCCTACTGGTTCTCCGAAACTGAAATCGTCGGCTGAATCGGCCTTTCAGCGAAAGCGCTGAACGATTTGAAATGACTTATGAAAGCCGGGATTTCGATCCCGGCTTTTTTCATGCAGGCAAATTAGACTCCCTCTCCCCGTGGGCGGCAGGGGGTATCGCATATGAACTGAAATCGCCGCCGTCCTCCTTCTCCCCTTGGGGAGAAGGTGCCGCAAGGCGGATGAGGGGGTGCCCGCCAAGACCACCAAAATTCATGAATTCAAATCGTAACCCCCTCATCCGACCCTTCGGGCCACCTTCTCCCAGAGGGGAGAAGGGATTTCCGGCGCTGATCACCCCATATGTGATTGTCCTACCGCGAGTGGGAAGAGGAGACTACGCCGCTGCTGCCTCTCAAGCCGGGCAGGCCATATCCTTCCCGTAATCGGCGCTGCCATCGCCCTTGAAGACATCCGGATTGGCGGTATAGACCGGGCCGACGACCAGCGGTTTCGTCGGCAGCACGGTCTGGTCGAGATCGGATTTGACTTCGGTCTTGATCGTCTGGATCGTCTTGTCGCTGGCATCCACCAGCTTGATCGAGACGGCATAGGGGCGGTCCTTGCGCACGCAGTGCAGGTCCGGGCTTTCCAGCGTGATCTTGTCCCAGAATGTATAGATCTTCTGGGTGACGACGAGTGGGTTGCCGCCCGCGGGATTTTCGAATTCCGCGATCGCCTTTGTTCCCTCCGGGATCGGGGCGATCTTCTTGAGCGTGATCATGTAGCTTGCGCTCGCCACGCGATAGTTGAAGACGAAAAGGCGGCCGGTGAGCTGGGTCGGGCCTTCGTCGTCTTTCCTCTGGCAACTGGCCAGCGCCAGGCCGGCGATGATCCCGGCGCTCATCATTGTCAGCATGATCCTTCGCAATCTCATGGCGCAGTCTCCTCCTTCTTGCGCCGGTAGTGCCGGCTAGCCTTGGCTCGGTTGCCGCAAACCGCCATGTCGCACCAGGCGCGGCTTTTGTTCTTGCTACGGTCGATGAAGAGCCAGCCGCAGTTGCGGCATATTTTCATTCGTTCGGGATCGGGCATGGCGATGAGGCGCAGCGTCGAATGCACCGTCGCGGCATCGAGCCCACCGGATGAGGCTCGTTTCAGAACTTGCGCCAATGCCGCAAGCAGATCCGCAAGCAGCGGATCGGCAGCCTCGCCAAGAATGCGTGCCCGGAAATAGCGGTCGATCAACTCGCGGAGGGCAATGAAATCGGCGCGGTTTTCCCGCTTTACCGGCAGGATATCGCCGAAGAGCGCCCGCTCCGCGCAGAAATTCGCAGCTGCCTTCGGGAAGCTATCCATCTGTCCCACTGCCTCGAAGCGGTCGATCCGACGCCCGTCGTCATGGCGCAGGATTACGCTGTTGGCGACATCGAGCGCGAGCGCGCCACCGGAGAAGCGATGTGGGGTCCAGGAAAAACTCATGGCGAAAATTATAACTGGTAAAATTCATTTTGCCAGTTACTATTTACTCGTTTTTCGGAGAGATGGAATGGCTTATCTTCTGCAGCAACTGGCGAATGCCGTTCCGCTCGCTGCACTGTATGCGACGCTGGCCTTCGGCTATTCCATTGCCTTCGGGGTCATGAAGCGGGCCGATATCACCTATGGCGCGCTGTTCGCCTTTGCCGGCCAGATGCTCGTGCTCTTTACCGATGTCGGCTACACCAAGATGTATCTGGTTCTGCCGGCCGCCTTTGCCTTCGGTGCCGTCGTCGCCGTCGGCTACACGATCGGCACCAGCTTCCTCGTCGGCCGTGCAATCATGCTGCCGCTGTCGCGCAAGTCACCGAATACGGTCATCGTCGCGGCACTCGGCATGATGATCATCCTGATGGAAACGGCGCGGCTTGCCTCGAATACGCGTGGCATCTGGCTGCCACCCTTCCTGAACGATGCTGTCGTCTTCTGGGATAGCGGCGATTTCCGCGTGACGCTGACGGAAATCCAGCTGCTCAATACGGCCCTGATGATCCTTGTCATCCTCGCGGGCGCCTATGTGCTGAGATGCACCGGCTGGGGGCGTATCTGGCGGGCGGTGACGGACGATTCCCTTGCTGCCGAGCTCTGCGGCGCCAGTGCCAACCGCGTCTTCCTGCTTGCCTATGTCGCGTCAGCCTTCGTCGCAACCATCTGCGGCCTGCTGGCTACTTCCTACTATGGAACGATGGATTTCGGGGCGGGGCTGATGTTCGGGCTTAAGGTGCTGATGATCGCGGCCGTCGGCGGCTATTCCGATCCGCTGAAGTCAGCGGGCGGGGCAGCGCTCCTTGGCTTGACGGAGACGATGTGGGGTGCCTACGGTCCGTTCCTGTGGCGCGACTTCGTCATCTTCTCGCTGCTCGTCCTGCTGCTGGTTATGAGCCGGCGCGAAAGAGTGGTGCCTTGAAGCTTACGTGTTGCCGGCCCACTTTGCCCGCGCGGCATCGTCGGCATCCTTGGCCGAAACCCAGCCGCCTTCGGTACCATCCTTGCCGTGCTCCTTCTTCCAGAAGGGAGCAGAGGTCTTCAGAAAATCCATGACGAAATTGGCGCCGTCGAAGGCGGCCTGCCGATGCGGTGCCGCGGCAATGACGAGCACGATGTTCTCGCCGGGCGCGATCTTGCCAAAGCGATGGATGGCGGTCAGGCCGAGAAGCTCGAAACGCTCGATGGCTAGTCTGGCGATGCGGGTGATCTCCGCTTCCGCCATGCCGGGATAATGTTCGAGTTCGAGGGCACCGAGCGCGCCCCCTTCGTCACGGCAGAGGCCCGAGAAGGTCACGACAGCGCCGATATCGCGCCGCCCGGCGGCTAGCCGATCGATCTCCGCCTGGAGATCGAAATCCTCGCGCTGGACTTTGACGAATGGTGAAATCATCGCAATTTCCTTGATCGGCTTCGCAAACATGCTGAGGTGCCTCCCGACCCTTCGCTAAGGCTCAGGGCGTTCGTCGCTGCAATCGATTCACTGGATCGATTACTCGGGCTTCGCCCGACCGCTCCTCACCCCCCGGTCATCGGCGGGAAGAGCCCGATCTCCCGCGCTCCGGCGATCGGCTCATCGTGCTCCGCATGTTCCATGTTGATAGCGACGCGGATCGCCTGGGGGAATTGAAGTGCCGCCTCGTATTCCTCGCCCAAGCCTTTCAAATGACTCAGGAGATCGCCGACGGTGACGACATCGGCGGGCAGGGAAATCTCTTCCTCGGCCTTACCGATCCGCTCACGCACCCAGGCGAAATAGACGAGTTTCGTCATCATTCCTCATCCACGACATGCTTTAGCCCGGCCCGGAAATAGTCATAGCCGGTATAGATGGTCAAAAGCGCTGCGACCCAGAGCAGGACGATGCCCATCTCTGTCGTGTAGGGTAGCACCTTGTCGCCTGCCGGCCCAGCCAGAAGGAAGGCGATGGCGACGAGCTGGGCGGTCGTCTTCCATTTTGCGATGCGCGTCACGGGAACGCTGACTTTCAGCGCCGCCAGATATTCGCGCAGACCCGAAACCAGGATTTCGCGGCAAAGGATGATGATGGCGGCCCAGAGCGACCAGCCGGCAATGGTGCCGTCGGCCGCAACCAGAAGCAGGATCGCGGAGACCAGCAGTTTGTCGGCGATCGGATCGAGCATCCGGCCGATATTCGAGGTCTGGTTCCAGATACGCGCGAGATAGCCGTCGAGGAAATCGGTGATCGAGGCGATGATGAAGATCCAGAGCGCGACCCAGCGCGCAAAATCGGAGCCCTCCAGCTTACCCTCGATGAAGAAGCAAAGAACGATCAGGGGTACGCAGATAATGCGGCCGTAGGTGAGCAGATTGGGGATGCTGTAAGCGCGCGAAGCCATGGAAATCGTTTCGTTTCTGTTGTCTCGACCGAACCGGATTGGGCACTGTTGATCCCATCCCGCTGAAGTCGTCTGATGGAGTGTGATCCCAAAAACCGCTCCGCACTTTTTGGTGGTCACACCTTAGATGATGGGTTGGTCAGTTTATCGTCAATATTGTTTCTGTTTTTTCACCGCTATTGCGTGGAATTTGCGACGAGCTTTCCCTATTTCGCGGCGTCCTCGTGGAAATGGTTATAGACCTGACGCGCCACCGCTTCGGAAATGCCCTCGACTGCCATCAGGTCGGAAAGTGCGGCGCGTGACACGGCCTTCGCGGTGCCGAAATGCTGGAGAAGCGCGCGCTTGCGCGAAGGGCCGATGCCACCGATCTCGTCGAGCGGGTTCTTCACCATCTCCTTCTTGCGCCGGGCGCGATGCGAGCCGATTGCGAAGCGGTGCGCCTCGTCGCGCATGCGCTGGATGAAATAGAGCACGGGATCGCGCGGCGGGAGCGAGAAGCTTTCGCGCGAAGGGGCGAAGAAACGCTCACGCCCGGCTTCGCGGTCGACGCCCTTGGCGACGCCGATGGCGATGACACTGTCGGTGATCCCGAGCTCATCGAGAATGGCGCGCACGGCCGTCATTTGCCCTTGGCCGCCGTCGATGAGGATGACATCGGGCCAGGCGGGGAAGGCGCGATCGGCGGCATCGACGCTGGCGTCGGTCTCGCCGCTGCGGTCGGGCTTGCCTTCCTCCTTCAGGAGACGAGAGAAACGGCGGGTCATGACTTCGCGCATCATGCCGAAGTCGTCGCCCGGCGTGATGTCGGTCGATTTGATGTTGAACTTGCGGTACTGGTTTTTGACGAAGCCTTCCGGCCCGGCCACGACCATGCCGCCGACCGCATTCGTGCCCATGATGTGAGAGTTGTCGTAAATCTCGATGCGTTGTGGCGTGTAGGGAAGCTTGAACGTTTCCTTGAAGCCTTCGAGCAGCCGCGATTGCGAGGCGGTTTCCGCGAGCTTGCGGCCATGCGCCTCACGCGCGTTGGCAATGACATGTTCGACCAGATCGCGCTTCTCGCCGCGTTGCGGCACGAGGATCGTAACCTTATGACCGGCCTTCTCACTGAGAGCAGCCGCCAGGAGCTCCATTTCCTCGATGGTCTCCGACAGCAGGATCTGCCGCGGCACCGGCTTGTCGTCATAGAATTGCGCGAGGAAAGCGTTCAGCACTTCAGCGCCCGAGAGCGATGGATCGGCCTTCGGGAAATAGGCACGGTTGCCCCAGTTCTGTCCGGTTCGGAAGAAGAAGACCTGAATGCAGGAAATGCCGCCCTCGTGGTGGATGGCGAAGACATCGGCTTCCTCGACGCCGGCCGGGTTGATGCCCTGATGGCTCTGCACATGCGAGAGCGCCGCCAGACGGTCGCGGAAAATGGCGGCGCGTTCGAAATCCAGATCTTCGGCGGCAGCATTCATCGCCTCGGCCATATGCGCCTTGACGTTCTGGCTCTTGCCGGAAAGGAAGTCCTTCGCCTCCTGTACCAGTTCCGCATAGCCTGCATCGCTGATCTCATGCGTGCAGGGGCCGGAACAGCGCTTGATCTGATAGAGCAGACAGGGCCGCGTGCGCGTCTCGAAGACGCTATCGGTGCAGGTGCGGATCAGGAAGGCGCGCTGCAGTGAATTGATGGTGCGCCCGACGGCGCCCGCCGAAGCGAAGGGGCCGAAATAGTCGCCCTTGCGGGCGCGGGCGCCGCGATGCTTGAAGATCGCCGGCGCGCGATGATCGCCCGTAATCAGAATATAGGGAAAGGATTTGTCGTCGCGCAGCAGGACGTTAAAGCGCGGGCGCAAGCGCTTGATCAGATTCGCTTCCAGCAGCAGCGCTTCCGTCTCCGTCCGCGTGGTCACGAATTCCATATTGGCGGTTTCGCGCACCATGCGGGCGATGCGGTTGGAGTGCACCTTGCCCAAGGCATAGTTGGAAACGCGCTTCTTCAGGTTCCTGGCCTTGCCGACGTAAAGCACGTCGCCGGCCTCGTTGAACATGCGGTAGACGCCGGGATTGTTGGGCAGCCGCTTGACGAATTCGGCGATCAGCTCGGCGCCGCGCAGTCCCGTCTCGTTCTTTCCGCCTTCGTTCCAGTCGACAGGCGCAATAGGGGAGGCTGCGGCATCGCCTTCCACCTCGATGTCATCTTCGATATCCTCTGATTCGTCATAGAGAACGCCGCCGTCAGGCAGCTTTCTTCCATTCATTCTGCACTCTCCGACACGTCTGGCGTTTCCCAGGCAAGGTGCTGGCCGCCATCGAGCGCTATCATTTGGCCCGTGATCGAGGGCGTGTCAAAAAGAAAGCGGATGGTCCGGCCGAATTCTTCGAGCCCGGGCGCCGCCTTTAATATGAGGCCGTCGATCTGCGCTTGAAAGTCCTCTTCGGTCTGCCGCACGCTGCGTACCGTCGGGCCTGGGCCGATCGCGTTGACGCGGATACGCGGCGCAAAGCTCTGCGCCATCGTCTGAGTCGCCGTCCAGAGGGCGGCTTTCGACAGTGTATAGGAATAGAAGCGCGGATTGAGTGCCCAGACCCGCTGATCGACCATGTTGACGATCAGGCCCGGATGCGGTTCGGGAAGCTGCCGGACGAAATCGGCAGCCAGAATCGACGGCGCCCGCACATGGATTGCGAAATGCGCCTCGAAGGCTTCTTCGTCAAAATGATCGGCGGAATCGCCGAGGAAGGCTGAGGCATTATTCACCAGAAGATCGAGCGGGCCGAGAGAATCCGCAACCCTTTCGACAAGGGTTGAAGTCTCGCCCAAATTCTGCAGATCCGCCTTGATCGCAATGGCTCTCCGGCCCATTTGCCGCAATTTCGCCGCAATTTCCTCGGCTTCGGCGAGGGACTGATTGGCATGCAACGCTACGGCGAAGCCATTAGCCGACAAATCCTCGGCAATTGCCAGGCCTATTCTTTTGGAAGCGCCGGTTATCAGCGCCGTACGTAGTTTTTCCTGGCTCAAGAGATCGCCTTTTGCTCGTCGTTACCCAATCGATGCTCATATAGGGCGTCGATACACCATATGAAAAGATGCATGAGCGAATGATGCGCTTTGGGGTTTCTTATGTAAAACTTGAGATATATTTAGTTTAAAATAAGTATACACAGTTTAACCGATGATTATGGTTAACAATTCGTCTGTTGCGATGAAGCAACATCGAAATTCAGCCACGTCTGTGCCACAATGATATCATATTTTGGCTCTTCCAATTCCTCATTTGCATTCCAATTTCAACCTCGATCCGGGAGGGATATGTTTTAATTGCTCGTGGCGCTTCGAAGTCAAGGACAGTAAGCGGGGCACACGGGACTGAAAGGAGAAAAGTATGCGTACTCTTATCACGACCCTCATGGTCTCCGCTTTCGCTCTCGGCGGTTACACCGCAGCTCAGGCTGCTGACGCTGTTGAGCAGATTCCGCAGCCGCCCGTCGCCCAGGAAGCAGCTCCGGCCGTCAACAACTGGTCCGGCTTCTACATCGGTGGCGCTGGCGACTGGAACGCCGGTCACTTCAACCGCAACGGCGACGCTTACGCCTGGGGCGGCCAGGCCTTCACCGGCTACAACTGGCAGCAGGGCCAGATCGTATATGGTATCGAAGCTGACCTCGGCTACTCCGGCGCCGACAGCACCCGCAACGGCCTGACCGCCAAGAACGGTGTCAACGGCTCGGTTCGCGGTCGCCTCGGTTACGACTTCAACCCGTTCATGCTGTACGGCACGGCCGGTCTGGCACTCGGCCAGAACAAGCTCTCCGACGACACCTCGTCTGACAGCAAGACGGCTGTTGGTTACACGGTCGGTGCAGGTGCTGAAACCTTCATCACCAACAACATCACGGCTCGTCTCGAGTACCGTTACACGGACTACGGCAAGAAGAACTTCGACCTCGACTCCGGTCGGTTCTCTCGCGGCTACGACGAACAGAGCGTCAAGGTCGGTATCGGCGTCAAGTTCTGATTATCCGAAGGCTTAAGCCTGAAGAAAAAGCCGGGGTTTTGCCCCGGCTTTTTTGCGTTATGCCTCTGAGTGTTTAGGCGGCATCCGTCGGGAAGTCCGTCGAGACGGCCAGTTCGCGCCAGTCGGCCAGTTCCTTGGCGACATACTCATTCTTGGCCTCGATCGCGCCAACTGTATCGGAGCCGAAGGGCATGCGCAGCGGTGGGTTCGCCGAATGGGCAAGCGTTATCATCGATTTTGCAAGGCGTTTGGGATCGCCGGGTTGGGCGTGATTGTGACCGGCGGCGAAATCGCGCATGGCGCCGGCCGGCGTGTCTTTATAGTCGGCAATCGAGCTCGGGCTGACGGCGAGCGAGCTTTCGTCAAGGAAGTCGGTGCGGAAGAAACCAGGCTCGACGACGGTGACGTTGATGCCGAGCGGTTTGAGTTCCGCCGCCATTGCCTCCGATAGGCCTTCGACCGCGAACTTTGTCGAGCAGTAGACGCCCCAGCCGGCATGGCTCTGATAGCCTCCGACCGAGGACATGTTGATGACATGGCCCGAGCGCTGCCGGCGCATATGCGGCAGGATGGCGCGCGTCACCTTCAGTAAGCCAAAGACGTTGGTGGCATAGAGCTTCTCGATCTCCTCGGCCGTTGCTTCTTCCACGGCGCCGAGCAGCCCGTAACCGGCATTATTAACAAGGATATCGATCTTTCCGAAGCGCTTGACGGCAGCCGCGGCGGCCTCATGAGCCTGCGCTTCGTTCGAGACGTCGAGGGCTACGGGCAGGAGGTTCGGATGGTTGCCGAACTTCTCTGCCAGACCGGCGGGATTGCGGGCCGTAGCGACAACGGCGTCGCCGGCGGCGAGGGCTTCTTGGGCGATGAGGGGGCCAAAGCCGCGGGATGCGCCCGTGATGAACCAAACACGCATGATTTTCTCCTTCGTGGGTTGGCAATTCCAGGGGTGGAATTCGCTTGCAGGAGAAAGGTAGCTTGATGGCATCGTTGAGATAATCTACTTTCTCTTCCATAAAGTGCTGAGAAATTCTCATCAATGCGGCGTATCCGTTCGACCGATCTGGCTATCTTCCTGGCGATTGCCCAACACCGCAGTTTTCGCAAGGCGGCGGTGGAGCTCGGCGTGACGCCTTCAGCGCTCAGCCATTCGTTGCGCGCGATCGAGGAGAGGTTGGATGTGCGGCTGGTTAATCGCACCACGCGCGGTGTCGGGTTGACGGAGGCCGGAGAGCGCCTGTTCGATCGCATCCGCCCCGCTTTCCTCGATATCGACGATGCTCTCGAAGATCTCGATAAATTCCGCGGCCAGCCCTACGGCAAGCTGCGCATCAACGCCCCGCGCCCCGCCGCCAGGATGGTGCTGCTGCCAATCGTGTCACGGTTCTTGAGGGCTTATCCGGCCATCGAAATGGAAATCGTCGTGGACGATGCGCTCGTGGACACGGTTTCCGCCGGTTTCGATGCCGGCATACGGTTCGGAGAAAGCATCGCGGCCGACATGATCGCTATTCCTATTGGCCCTCGTCAGCGCACGGCGATCGTCGGCTCGCCGGAATATTTTCAGCGTTTCCCTAAACCGGTCACACCTCATGATCTGAAGGACCACCCCTGTATCCGCTACCGTTTTGCGAGCGGCACCTATTATCGCTGGGAGTTCGAGCGAGGAGGCATCGAGCTGGAGATCGATGTGCAGGGGCCGCTGACGCTTTGCGATCTCGACATCATGCTGGATGCCGCTATCAATGGTTCCGGTCTAGCCTTCTTGTTCGAGGATCACGCGCTGCCGGCTTTGCGGGATGGCCGGCTGATCCGCGTGCTGGAGGACTGGTGCCCCTATTATCCCGGCTTCTTCCTCTATTATCCGAGCCGCCGGCAGCTGCCGACGGCTTTGCGCGCCTTTATCGATTTTGTAAAGGCCGAGACTGCTCGCCAGAGCTGAGCCGAACAGCGTTAGACCTGCGGCTTCATCGCTGGAAAATCGGGGAAATGCTTCTCGAATTTGCGCGCCCAGTCTATCAATCCCGCATGGTCCGCTTCCCACTGCCCTTCGAAGCGGAGCTGCAGATAGCCGACAAGGGAGGCAAGCGCGAAATGACCCGCATGCAGCTTCTTGCCGATCTTCGGCGGCTCGGCGTCGAGATGGGTGAGGGCGCGGCTGACCTTCGTCCACTGCCGGTCGATCCAGGGCTGATGCTGCTTCTCGGGCTCGCGAAGGCGGCGCTCGTAGACGATCGACAGCAGGCACTCGTTGGTGCCGTCGATCAGCGCCTCCAGAACTTCGATTTCGGTGCGCTTGCCCTTCTTCGATGGATAGAGCCCGCCCTCGTGACGATCGAAATAATGCATGATGGCGCGGCTGTCGAAAATCGCCTCGCCGTCGCCGGTCAGCAATGTCGGGATCTTGCCGAGCGGATTGTTGTCGATCAGCAGAGTCGGCCCGGCATTTGTGTCGACATGAATTTCTTCCAGCTTGATGCCGAGATGGCGTGCCGCCATGCGCACCTTGCTGGAAAAGGGGGAGGTGGACGAGCAAAGAAGTCTCATGAAATCACCTGCGGGATATGGATGTGAATAGTCTCAATGTTCGCCACGCAGCCAGAAGGCCCGCTGCGAGGCGAAGCGGTCCTGCGCCAGAATATCCTTCAGGGCCGGCAGCAGCGCATGCAACTCGTCCTTCAGCGTGAAAGGCGGATTGACGATGATGAGACCGGAGCCTGTGAGCCCGGTGAAACTGCGATCGCTTTTGACGATCAACTCCGCGCAGAGCATCTTCGGAATTTCGAGCGCCTGCAGTGCCTCGTGAAACGGCTTGATCGGCGCATCCTTCTTGATCGGATACCAAAGGCAATAGGTGCCGCCGGGAAAGCGGCGCCAGGCTTTGGCCAAGCCTTCGATCAGCCGCTCATATTCGCCTTCCTCTTCGAAAGGCGGGTCGACGAGCACGATGCCGCGCTTCTCCTTTGGCGGCAGATGAGCGCCGAGCGCCAGCCAGCCGTCCAGCTCGGTAACGCGGGCATGGTGATCGCCTTCGAAGAGGCGGTGTAGCCGCTGGAAATCATCCGGATGCAGTTCCATCGCCGAAAGCCGGTCTTGCGGGCGAAACAGCATGCGGGCAAGCTTCGGCGAGCCGGGATAGAGCCTGACGCCGCCCTCGGGGTTCAGCTCGCGGATGGTGGCAAGATAGGGCTCCAGCAGGTCCGCCACTTGCGGCACCAATTCCGCCTCCAGCACCTTGCCGATACCATCTCGCCATTCGCCGGTCTTCTGCGCTTCTTCGGAGGAGAGATCGTAAAGCCCGATGCCGGCATGGGTATCGAGAACGCGAAAGGCCTTGTCCTTGTTCTGCATGTAGCGGACGAGGCGGGCGAGGATTGCGTGTTTCAAGACATCGGCAAAATTGCCCGCGTGGTAGATGTGCCGATAGTTCATTGTCGGTGAAGTCCGCATGAATTGTTGAGATGGGCCGGATTGTCTCTAGTGGCCGGTCTCCGCTTGAAATATACAAACCTCATGAACATTGCGACCCCTATCCAAGCCAAATCGCGCATCGGGCACACAGCCTGTCCGCATGACTGTCCCTCCACCTGCGCGCTGGAGGTCGATCTGACTGAAGACGGCAGAATCGGCCGGGTTCGCGGCGCCAACGATCATTCCTATACCGCCGGCGTCATCTGCGCCAAGGTCGCCCGCTATGCCGAACGGCTTTATCACCCCGATCGTCTGATGAAACCGCTCCGCCGTGCCGGCGCCAAGGGTGAGGGGCGCTGGCAGGAGCTCTCCTGGGACGATGCGCTGGACGAAATCGCCGAAGCCTTCATCAAGGCTGAAGCGAAGGACGGCAGCGAGGCGATCTGGCCCTATTTCTATGCCGGTACGATGGGCTGGGTGCAGCGCGATTCCATCGAGCGGCTGCGCCATGCCAAGCGCTATTCCGGTTTCTTCTCATCGATCTGCACCAATCCGGCCTGGACCGGCTTCACCATGGCGACGGGCGTGTTGCGTGGCCCCGATCCGCGCGAGATGGGCCGTACTGATTGCGTCGTCATCTGGGGCACCAATGCGGTTGCCACCCAAGTCAACGTCATGACCCATGCGGTGAAATCCCGCAAGGAACGCGGCGCCAAGATCGTCGTCGTCGATATCTATGACAATCCGACGATGAAGCAGGCCGACATGGCTCTGATCGTCAAGCCGGGCACGGATGCGGCGCTTGCCTGCGCCGTCATGCACATCGCCTTCCGTGACGGCTATGCCGACCGCGATTACATGGCCAAATATGCCGACGATCCCGCCGGCCTGGAAGAACACCTGAAATCGAAAACCCCGGCATGGGCCGCGGCCATAACCGGCCTCTCGGTCGATGAGATCGAAGCCTTCGCCAAACTCGTGGGGACGACGAAGAAGACCTATTTCCGGCTCGGCTACGGCTTTACCCGTCAGCGCAATGGCGCGATCGCCATGCACGCGGCAGCGTCGATCGCGACGGTGCTCGGCTCTTGGCAATATGAGGGCGGCGGCGCCTTCCATTCGAACAGCGATATCTTCCGCATGGATGCGAGCGAGCTGACCGGCCGCGCCATGAAGGATATGGATATCCGCATGATCGACCAGTCGCAGATCGGCCGCGCCTTGACCGGTGATGCCGTGGCGCTGCGTCATCGCGGTCCCGTGACCGCCATGCTGATCCAGAACACCAATCCGGTGAATATCGCGCCAGAGCAGCGGCTGGTGAAACGCGGCTTCGCCCGTTCCGATCTCTTCGTCGCTGTGCACGAGCAGTTCATGACCGATACGGCTGACATGGCCGATATCGTCATCCCCGCCACCATGTTCGTCGAGCATGACGACATCTATCGCGCCGGTGGCCAGAACCACATCCTTCTCGGGCCGAAGCTTGTCGAGCCGCCGCCAACCGTGCGCAGCAATCTCTTTGTAATCGAGGAGCTCGCCAAACGCCTCGGCGTTGCGGATTGCCCCGGCTTCGGCTTCTCCGCTCGCGAGATGATCGACCGGGTTCTGTCCAGAAGCGGTCTGCCGGACTATGATTATTTCCTCGAACACAAATGGTTCGATCGCCAGCCGGATTTCGAGGAGGCCCATTTTATCAAGGGTTTTGCCCATCCCGACGGCAAGTTCCGCTTTCGCCCCGATTGGACCAACCAGCCGGCGCCGAACCGTCCGCCAGCATCGGTCGGATTGCTCGGGCCGCATGTCGAGCTGCCGGAGTTTCCGGATCAGGTCGATGTGATCGAGGTGGCCGATCCCGAGCATCCGTTCCGGCTCGCGACCTCGCCATCGCGCAACTTCCTGAATTCCAGTTTCGCGGAAACGAAGACGTCGCGCCAGAAGGAAGGGCGTCCCGAGGTGATGGTCAACCCGGCCGATGCCGAACGGCTTGATATTGTTCATGGCGAGCTGGTTCGCATCGGCAATACACGCGGCAATATCCGCCTGCATGCGCGCGTGACAGCGGAAGTGAAGCCGGGCGTGCTGATCGCCGAGGGCCTCTGGCCGAACAAGGCTCACGTCGATGGTGAGGGCATCAATGTGCTCACCGGCGCCGATCCGGTCGCGCCATATGGCGGCGCGGCTGTCCACGACAACAAGGTATGGCTCCGCAAGGATATGGCATGAGTGAATTCGAAAAGGCGAAAGCCGAAATCGTCAGCGAAAGGACGCTGGCGGATCAATGGACGCGGCTGAGCACATTTGAGGTCGACTACACGGATTCGCAGGGCGAAAAGCATCGCCTGAAGCGCGAGGTCTATCACCGCACGCCGGCGGCCTGCATCCTGCTTTATGATCCAAAGCGCGAAACGGTGATACTCGTCCGGCAATACCGTCTTCCGTCCCATCTTGTCGGTCTTCCCGACCGGATGATCGAGGTGCCCGCCGGCCTGCTCGATGGTGACGATCCGGAGGCCGCGATCCGCCGCGAAGCCATGGAAGAGACCGGCTTTCGCGTGCGCGACGTCCGCTTCCTCTTCAAATCGATGACGTCGCCCGGTTCCTCGACCGAGGTTATCCATTTCTTCGCCGCGGTGATCGATACGTCCGACCGTGTAGCCGATGGTGGCGGCCTTGCGGAGGAGCATGAGGATATCGAGGGGCTGGAAGTTCGCCTGTCCGATGCAATGGCGATGATCGAGAAGGGCGATATCTATGACGCCAAGACGATCATGCTACTGCAATGGGCGGCTTTGAATGTCGCCAGCTTGAGATAGACTAACGGGTGAGCGGGAGCTTTGTAAAAACTCTGCTCGCCATTCATCACAATGTCACGAATCGAGCTTACCGGGGCGTGCTGGCCGGAAACATTCGAATGTTTCCGAGCCTCCTTCGATCATGGACGCTGTTTCAGGAGAAAGCCGATGTGGCTCAGCAATTTCACGCTCGTTCTTCCCAATGAAGTCGTCGAGAGAGGCGCCGTGCGCATCGAAGACGGCGTGATTGCCGAAATCCGCTCGGAGCCGGTGGAGCAGCCGACGTTTGATGGCGGCGGCCGCTTGCTGATGCCAGGCTTCGTCGATCTGCATTGCGACATGGTGGAGCGCGAAATCGCGCCGCGGCCGAATGCGATGATGCCGATCGATTTCGGCATTCACGAGCTGGACAAGAAGCTGGCGGCCGCTGGCGTCACCACCGCTTTCGCGGCGCTCTCCTTTGCGACCGAAAGCGTCTACGGCCACGTCCGTTCGCTCGAAACCACTTCGGCAGTGATCCGTGGCATCGGCAGCCTGCGGGACGAGCTTCTGATCGACCATCGTGTCCACGCACGCTACGAAATCACCAATCTCGGCGCGGCTCCGACCCTGGAGCGGCTCCTGGAAGAGGGCTCCGTCGATATGGTTTCGCTCACCGACCATACACCGGGGCAGGGGCAGTACAACGACATCGAAAGCTACATCCGCAGCATGTCCGAGCGCCGGTCCATGTCGCGTGAGGCGGCCGAGGAGGTCGTGGCAAAGCGCATTGCGCAGCGCGAGGATCCTGAGATCGAGCGCAAGCTCCATGAAGTGGTCGACCTTGCGCTGAAGCACAAGCTGTCGCTCGCCTCGCATGATGACGACAGCCCCGAGAAGGTGGCGGCGATGCACGATCTCGGCGTGACGATCAGCGAATTTCCGGTGACCGGACCGGCGGCGGAGGAAGCCTGCCGCCGCGGTCTCTGGACACTAATGGGCGCACCAAACGCGCTGCGCGGCCAGTCCATGTCCGGCAATCTCAGCGCGCTGGATGCGGCGCGATCCGGTCTACTCGGCATCATCGCGGCCGATTATCACCCGGCCGCCTTCGTGCCGGCTATTTTCAAGATTGCTGATGTTGTCGCTGGCGGTCTGCCGGCGGCCGTTGCGACGGCAACCGCCAACGCCGCCCGTTCCGCCGGCCTGACGGATCGCGGCGAAATCGCTGTCGGCCAGCTTGCCGATCTGGTCGCCGTCGAGCCCGGCTCGGTTCACCGCATCCGCGCCACCTTCCGCGGCGGCCGCATCGTCTATAGCGACGGCACGCTGCATCCGCTGATGGCAATGGCGGCTTGAGGGAGGCATCTGGCATCCCCCTCATCCGCCCTTTGGGCACCTTCTCCCCGAGGGGAGAAGGGGTTTTTGCTAGACGCACCAGCTCGACAAAAGTATCTCGCTGAGAGGGTGACGTTTCCACCTTCCAATGGAGTTACACAGTCCCGGGCGAGATTAGCTTCGTTATTGAAAAGGCAGCATCCGAAGCACTTCCTCCTTCTCCCCTTGGGGAGAAGGTGCCCGAAGGGCGGATGAGGGGCTGTTCGAAGCCAGAGTTGCGTAATTACTCCGCGTCTCCAAGCAGCGACAAAATCTGCCGTCCATCGACAACGGGGGTTTTGCCAAAGCTCACGGCCTTGCCATCTTCCATCCTGACCTTGCCTTCCGCCAGCAGCCGCAGCGATTGCGGATAGAGCTGATGCTCGACCGTGAGCACGCGGGCGGCAAGGCTGTCGGCGGTATCGTCGGTTAAGACGGGCACGGCGGCCTGGCCGACGACTGGACCTTCGTCCATGCCTTCGGTGACGAAATGCACGGTGCAACCGGCAATGCGCATGCCGGCGTCGATGGCGCGCTTATGCGTATGCAGGCCCGGGAAAAGCGGCAGCAGAGAGGGATGGATGTTGATGATCCGGCCCTTGTAGGCCTGGATGAAGCGGCCGGAGAGCAGCCGCATATAGCCGGCAAGGCAGATGATATCGGGCGAGAGGGCTTCCAGCTGCGAAAGGATCGCCTCTTCATGGGCTTCCTTGCTGGGAAATTCCTTGCGGACGAAAGCGAAGGTCGCAATGCCTTCCGCCGCAGCCTTCGCGAGACCACCGGCATCCGCCTTGTCGGAGATGACACCGACGATCTCTGCCGGGTAGTCCGCTGCCTTCGTGGCCTTCAGAAGAGCCAGCATGTTGGAGCCGCCGCCCGAGATGAAGACGACGACGCGTTTGCGCGGCGTGGTCATAGAGCGAGCGTGCCCTTGTAGACGGTGCCGGGAGCGCCTTCTTCGCGAGCGACCATGCGGCCGAGCGTAACGACGGCTTCGCCTTCTGCCTCAAGCACGGCCTTCACGGCGTCGACGTTTTCTTGAGCGACGACCACGATCATGCCGATGCCGCAGTTGAAGGTGCGCAGCATTTCCTTTGCGTCGACGCCGCCCATCTTGGCAAGCCAGGAGAAGACCGGCGGAACCTTGACGGCGGCAAGATCGATTTCGGCAGCCAGATGCTTCGGCAGTACGCGCGGAATATTCTCCGGAAAGCCGCCGCCGGTGATGTGTGCGAGTGCCTTCAGGGCGTGGGTTTCGCGGATGGCGTTGAGCAGCGGCTTCACATAGATGCGCGTCGGTGTCAGCAGCGCTTCGCCCAACGCCTTGCCTTCGGCGAAGGGAGCCGGTGCATCCCAGCCAAGGCCGGAAAGCTCGACGATCTTGCGCACGAGCGAGAAGCCGTTGGAATGAACGCCTGACGAAGCGAGGCCGAGAATGATGTCGCCTTCGGCAATGTCGCCCGAGGGCAGCAGCTGGCCGCGCTCGGCCGCACCGACGGCAAAGCCCGCCAGATCGTAATCGCCGTGGGAATACATGCCTGGCATTTCCGCGGTCTCGCCGCCGATCAGCGCACAGCCTGCATCACGGCAGCCGGCCGCGATGCCGCCCACGATCGCCGCACCTTGATCCGGGTCGAGCTTGCCGGTGGCAAAGTAATCTAGGAAAAAGAGCGGCTCAGCGCCCTGGACGACCAGATCGTTCACGCACATGGCAACGAGATCGATGCCGACAGTGTCGTGATAGTTGGCATCGATCGCGATTTTCAGCTTGGTTCCGACGCCGTCATTGGCAGCCACCAGCACCGGATCGATAAAGCCGGCGGCCTTGAGATCGAACAGGCCGCCGAAGCCGCCGATTTCACCATCGGCACCCGGCCGGCGCGTCGAACGGACGGCAGGCTTGATCTTTTCGACCAGCAGGTTGCCGGCATCGATATCGACGCCCGCGTCGCTATAGGTCAGACCGTTTTTTCCAGACTGGCTCATGCTTCCGCCTCCGATGGCCGCCCGTCCATTATGACAGGGCTTTGATCGGCTCGCCATTGCATGATAGGGGCCTTTATGCAAGGCGCAAGCGCCGCAAACCCTTCGATTTTCCCCGCTTCCCATTGCTCAAGGCAGATTTCCGGCCGCAGGCTTGACCATAATTGCGGCATCATCCTATGTCCTAAGCACACGGCAAACGGGCGCGAAACAACGGGGAAGACGATGGAGCAAAAGGTCAGCGGGGCGAGCCTCAAGCGTCAAGTCACCTTCTGGGTGATCGTGCTCGTCGTCTTCATCGCCTTTATCTATATCTTCAGCACGATCCTGCTGCCGTTTATCGCTGGCATGGCGGTAGCCTATTTTCTCGATCCGGTCGCCGACCGGCTGGAGCGGATCGGCCTCAGCCGCCTGATGGCGACGGTGGTAATCCTGGTCTCCTTCATACTGATCTTCGCGCTGGCGCTGACGATCTTCATCCCGATCATCGTCAATCAGTTCAACGATTTCATTCAGCACATTCCGACCTATGTGCAGCAGATCCAGCAGCTGATCGCCAAGGCGCAGACGATGGTGCTGCCGGATTGGATCCGCAACCAGCTCGGCGCGATCAAGGACAATTTCTCCAGCATCATGTCCGAAGGTTTGAGCTTCGTCGGCGGCCTGTTCGCGCAGCTCTGGAGCTCTGGCAAGGCGCTGGTCAACATCATCTCGCTGATGGTCGTCACACCCGTCGTCGCCTTCTATATGCTGCTCGACTGGGATCGGATGGTCGCCAAGGTGGACGACTGGATCCCGCGCGATCATGTCGCCACCGTTCGCCAGATCGCTCGCGAGATCGACCAGGCAATCGCCGGCTTCATTCGAGGGCAGGGTTCGCTCTGCATTATTCTCGGCGTCTATTACGGCGTCGGTCTCTCGCTGGTTGGCCTGAATTTCGGTCTGCTGATCGGCCTCTTCGCCGGCATGATCAGCTTCATTCCCTATGTCGGCTCGATGGTCGGCCTCGTTCTGGCCGTCGGCGTCGCACTGGTTCAGTTCTGGCCGGATTATCTCTGGGTCGGCCTGACGCTCGTCGTCTTCTTCACCGGCCAGTTTCTGGAAGGCAATGTGCTGCAGCCGAAGCTTGTCGGCGAAAGCGTGGGCCTCCATCCGGTCTGGCTGATGTTCGCCCTTTTTGCCTTTGGTGCGCTTTTCGGCTTTGTCGGGCTGCTGATAGCGATCCCGGCCGCTGCCGCCTGCGGCGTTCTTGTCCGCTTCGCCCTTTCGCGCTACCTTCAGAGCGATCTCTATTATGGACGCTCGGAAGCGGGCAAGGCGCGCAGAGCCAAGGCCGGCAAGACCGAGAATAGCTAGACATGACCGACGCAAAGAACGCTGATCTAAGGCGCAAGGCCGCCGAGCAGCTGCCCTTGGCCTTTACGCATGATCCCGCAAACGGGCGCGACGATCTGCTCGTCGCCGATCCCTTGAGCGCGGCGGTGAAGATCGTCGATTCCTGGCCGCACTGGCCGTCGCCGGTGGTGATCCTGGCCGGTCCTGTCGGGTCGGGCAAATCGCATCTTGCCAGCATCTGGGCAGAGCGATGTGGGGCAGTCCACATTCACCCGGTGGCCGGCTCCGCTGCGGCAGTTGCAGCGGCGAACGGCCCCGTCATTTTCGAAGACGTGGATCGCCTCGGTTTTGACGATACCGAGCTTTTTCATGTCATCAACAGTGTGCGCGAAAACGGCACCAGTCTTCTGATGACGAGCCGGCTCTGGCCGATGTCGTGGCCGGTGACGCTGCCCGACCTGCGCTCGCGCCTGAAGGCGGCGACGGTGGTCGAGATCGGTGAGCCGGACGAGGAATTGCTGTCGCAGGTGATCGTCAAGCTATTCGCCGATCGCCAGCTTTATATCGATGACAAACTCGTCCTCTATATCGTCAATCGCATGGAGCGTTCCCTGAACGCAGCGCAGCTGATCGTCGACAGGCTGGACCGGCTGGCATTGGCGCGAGGAACAAGGATCACGCGCCTGTTGGCAGCCGAGGTCTTGAACGAACTGGGTGGCTCCGGTCAGCCGGATTGAGCTGACATCGACTGTCACAGTTCCGTCGTCAAACTGATATACGTGGCACAGGATTGGAAAGAGGGTAGGTGGAACATGGACTCGGCACTCACGGAACATCAGGACGCCAACCAGGAAAATCCAGAGACCGCACCTGCGGTCAGCGAATTGCTGACCAGCCCCGAGCGCTTCATCAACCGCGAGTTCTCCTGGCTGCAGTTCAACCGCCGCGTCCTTGAAGAGACGCTGAACACCGCCCATCCGCTGCTGGAACGCGTCCGCTTCCTTTCGATTTCCGCCGCGAACCTCGATGAGTTCTTCATGGTGCGCGTTGCCGGTCTTGAGGGCCAGGTCCGCCAGAAGATTCTCGTGCGCACCCCAGATGGCAAGACGCCGGCCGAACAGCTCGATGATATCCTGCGCGAGATCGACAATCTGCAGATGGAGCAGCAGGCTTCGCTCGCCGTCCTGCAGCAATATCTCGCCAAGGAAGATATTCTGATCGTACGCCCGGCCGCCCTTTCCGATGCCGACCGACAGTGGCTCCATACCGAATTCGAACAGGCGATCTTCCCGGTCCTGACGCCGCTCTCCATCGATCCGGCCCATCCGTTCCCGTTCATTCCGAACCTCGGCTTCTCGATCGCGCTGCAGCTGAAGAGCATGAATGGCCGCGAGCCGATGACGGCGCTGTTGCGCCTGCCGCCGGCGCTCGATCGTTTCGTGCGCCTGCCTGACGCCAGCAACGTCATCCGCTACATCACGCTCGAAGATGTGGTGAACATCTTCATCCACCGGCTTTATCCGGGTTACGAAGTGCAGGGCTCCGGTACCTTCCGCATTATTCGAGACAGCGATATCGAAGTCGAGGAAGAGGCCGAAGATCTGGTGCGCTTCTTCGAAACCGCGCTGAAGCGTCGCCGCCGCGGTTCCGTGATCCGCATCGAGACGGACTCCGAAATGCCGCTCGAGCTTCGCCAGTTCGTGGTGGAGTCGCTGAACGTTCCGGGAAACCGCATCGCGGTTCTGCCCGGCCTTCTCGCGCTCAACACGCTTTCCGAAATCTGCAAGGCGCCGCGCGACGATCTGCGTTTCGAGCCCTACAATGCCCGATTTCCTGAGCGCGTCCGCGAACATGCCGGCGATTGCTTCGCCGCGATCCGTGAAAAGGACATGGTCGTCCACCACCCCTATGAATCCTTCGACGTGGTGGTCCAGTTCCTTCTCCAGGCTGCTAGGGATCCTGATGTTCTGGCGATAAAACAGACGCTTTACCGCACGTCAAATGACAGCCCCATCGTCCGTGCGCTGATCGATGCAGCCGATCTCGGCAAATCAGTTACCGCGTTGGTGGAACTGAAGGCTCGATTTGACGAAGAAGCCAACATCCGCTGGGCGCGCGATCTGGAGCGCGCCGGCGTGCAGGTCGTCTTCGGCTTCATCGAGCTTAAGACGCATTCGAAGATGTCCATGGTCGTGCGCCGCGAAGATGGCAAGTTGCGGACCTATTGCCATCTCGGCACCGGCAACTATCATCCGGTTACCGCCAAGATTTACACCGATCTTTCCTACTTCACCTGTGATCCGACGATCGCCCATGACATGGCGAACATCTTCAACTTCATTACCGGTTACGGTGAGCCGGAACAGGGCATGAAGATCGCCGTTTCGCCCTATACGCTGCGTCCGCGCATCCTTCAGCATATCGAAGGCGAGATCGAACATGCTAGGAACGGCCGTCCGGCGGCGATCTGGATGAAGATGAATTCGCTCGTCGATCCCGAAATCATCGACGCTCTGTATCGCGCCAGCAACGCCGGCGTCGATATCGAGCTTGTCGTGCGCGGCATTTGCTGCCTGCGTCCGCAGATTCCCGGGCTTTCGGAAAGGATCCGCGTCAAATCCATCGTCGGCCGCTTCCTTGAGCACAGCCGCATCTTCTGCTTCGGCGACGGTCACGGCCTGCCGTCGGACAAGGCGCTGGTCTATATCGGCTCGGCCGACATGATGCCGAGAAACCTCGACCGCCGTGTCGAAACGCTCGTGCCGCTCACCAACAAGACCGTGCATGAACAGGTGCTTTCACAGATCATGCTGGGCAATATCATTGACAATCAGCAAAGCTACGAGATATTGCCGGACGGGACTTCACGGCGCATGGAAGTGCGTCAGGGAAAAGAGCCATTCAATGCACAGCAGTATTTCATGACCAATCCCAGCCTGTCCGGCCGTGGTGAAGCCTTGAAATCCAGCGCACCGAAACTCATCGCTGGGCTGCTGTCGGGCCGCAACAAATAAATTGGACCTGCATGGTTGAATCAGAAGCCCAGGGGCGTCTTCCGGGCATCGCCCCTGTCTCCGTTGTCGATATCGGGTCGAACTCGGTCCGCCTTGTCGTTTATGAAGGCCATTCGCGGTCGCCAACCATCCTCTTCAACGAAAAAGTGCTGTGCGGCCTCGGCAAGGGCATAGCGCTGACGGGGAAGATGGACGAGGAAAGCGTGGCGCGGGCGCTTGCCGCGCTGCATCGCTTCAAGGCGCTCTCCGATCAGGCGCGCGCATCCACCATCTACGTGCTGGCGACAGCCGCAGCGCGTGAGGCCAGCAATGGTCCGCAGTTCATCCATCAGGCAGAAGCCATCCTCCAGCGCAAGGTGCGCGTGCTGTCTGGCGAAGAAGAGGCACGCTTTTCCGCGCTTGGCATTATCAGCGGTTTTTACCATCCCGATGGCATTGCCGGAGATCTTGGTGGCGGCTCGCTGGAGCTGATCGACATCAAGGACCGGGAGATCGGCAAGGGCATCACGCTGCCGCTTGGCGGCCTGCGCCTCTCCGAATATGCTGGCGGCTCGATTGAGAAGGCGCGCAGCTTCGCGCGCAAGCATGTCAAGACCGCGAAGCTCCTGAGCAAGGGCGAGGGCCGGACATTCTACGCAGTTGGCGGCACATGGCGAAGCGTGGCCAAGCTGCACATGGAAATCCGCAAATATCCGCTGCACATGATGCAGGGCTATGAAGTGCCGCTCGATGAGATGATCCGCTTTCTGGATCAGATCGTCGAATCGAAGGATTCGAAGGACCCCGCTCTGCAGGCGGTTTCCAAGCATCGTCGTTCGCTGCTGCCTTTCGGCGCGGTCGCCATGCGCGAAGTACTGACCGCTATGAAGCCGTCCGTCATCTCCTTCTCCGCTCAGGGCGTTCGTGAAGGTTATCTCTATTCGCTGCTGACGGAGGCGGAGCGCAACAGCGATCCGTTGCTCACCGCAGCCGGCGAGCTTGCCATCCTGCGTGCGCGTTCGCCGGAACATGCCCGCGAGCTTGCCGATTGGACGGGGCGGATGATGCCCTTTTTCGGTATCACCGAGACCGAAGAAGAGAGCCGCTATCGCCAGGCAGCCTGCCTGCTTGCCGACATCAGCTGGCGCGCCCATCCCGATTATCGCGGCCTGCAGGCGCTGAACATCATCGCCCACACCTCCTTCGTCGGCATCACCCATGCCGGCCGCGCCTTCATCGCACTTGCCAACTACTATCGCTTCGAGGGTTTGAACGACGATGGAGCGACCGAGCCGCTGGCAACGATCGCGACGCCGCTCTACATCGAGCGGGCCAAGCTGCTCGGCGGCCTGTTGCGTGTCGTCTATCTCTTCTCGGCGTCAATGCCCGGTATTGTCCGCAACCTGTCGTTCCGCCGTTCGACAAATCCGGATCTAGACCTCGAATTCGTCGTCCCCGCCGAGTATCACGATTTTGCGGGCGAGCGACTGGATGGGCGCCTGCAGCAGCTCGGCAAGCTTACGAACCGCCGCTTGGCCTTCCGCTTCGAATAGGTTTTTTGAAGCCTCTCCCCGCAAACCAGGGAGAGGCCGTTTCGCCGCGACTTATTTCGCGTTCAGGAAATCGCCCACTTCAAGAAGGCTGAACTCGTTGTCGTCAGCCTTATCGACGGCACGGCCTGCCGAGAAGGGCAGATTATTGTCATTGCCGATGACGATATGTGTGGCATCGACGCGATCGACATTCTCGATCGTGACGAAGGGCATGTCGTAAAAGCCTTCGCCGCCGCCCTGGCGACGCTTGTGATCGGGATCTTCGATGCGCAGCAGATCGATATAGCCGATCTTGCGAACGGACTTGCCGACATTGGCGTCGCTGAACTCGATCTTATAGACGCGCTTCAGCTCGACCGGAGCCTCGAAGCAATCCGGCTTCGGCTGCTTGGGATCGGCGCAGGCCTTGTCCTTCGTGCCGGCGCCGTTGTCGCGTTCGATGACCAGGGCCGTCGTCTCGTCGAGCATGTTGAAATCGCCGATCGACACACCCTTGTCCGCGAAGGGATAGAGCCAGCTGCGGCCGGTCCAGCTCTTCGACGCAACATCGAATTCGATGACACGGATGGCCGTCTTGCCGTCGACGCTCTCCATCTGGCCGTCATCCTTGTAGATCGGGCCTTCCAGCAGACCGTAGAGCTTGGAGCCGTCCTTCGACATGGCGAGGCCCTCGAAGCCGCCGGAGCGCTTCAGGTTGAAGGCCGGCATCTTCTGCGTGGGGTTGCCGGGCAGCTGGATCAGCGGATTGTCAGGAGACAGGACCGGCTTGCCGTCGAGCGTCGTTGCGAAGACGTCGGTCAGCTGGCCGTTCGTGTCGAATTTCAGCAGGTAAGGGCCGAATTCATCGCCGATCCAGAAGCCATCGGCAACAGGTTGGATCGATTCGATGTCGAAGTCGGCGCCTGTCAGGTAACGCTTGTCGGCGCCTTCCATAACGATCGGGAAGGGGGCCTTCTTGTTCGGGTCGGACAGGAACAGATTCTTGACGACCTCGACCTTGCCCCCGTCCCAGTCGAATTTCAGCTGATGCAGGAAAAGCATCGCGTCGGAAGAGTTCTGCTTGGAGCCGAAGCCATTGTCGGAGAGCGTCCAGAAGGTGCCGTCGGGCATGGTCTTGATGCCGGAGAAGCCCTGAATCGGCTGGCCGGCGAAGGGCAGCTTCAGGTCGGTGACGCGGGCGCCATCCTTGCCCGGCACGGTGCCGAGAGCGTCGGTGCGCTTGCGATCCGGCGTGGTGAATTTGCCTGACGTTTTCAAGAAATCTGCCGCATCGGCTGGGGCGGCAGTGATGGTGTTGGCCGGCAGGATCGCCTGGCCGACGAGCTTTGCCTTGAATTGCTGCTCGTCTGCTTGCGCCGAGGCGGCAAGCAGAATGAAAAGTGCCGTGGAAGCGGAAAGGATTCGGGTCATTATGTCACCTTGTTGGCGAGAAGTGGTGAAAACAATCCCGCTTAACAGGGGAGCCATGTCGGTGAATTAACGCTCAGGTGAAGATTTGGTGACTGTGGACAACCCATAGGCTGTGAAGCCCTGGCGTGCATCAATATCGGACTGCAGCTAGCGATGTGTATTGCTCACGATATATTGCGAATGGTCTTCAGCGCCTGCTGGTCCTGCGCGTGAAGGGCGATGACGCCAAGGTGCTGATCGCGGCCGCGAACGGCATGTTCACCGAGCTCTTCCTTGATGACCCCTTCGGGAAGCTCCATCCTTCTGGCAAGGTCGCTTGAAATCAGCACCTGACGCTCCAGCGTTTTGCAGAGAGACTCCAGCCTTGCGGTCGTGTTCACCGTGTCGCCGAAATAGGCGATCTTGTGGTGGTCGACGCCGATTTCCGCCGTCACGATGCTGCCGCCGTGGAGAGCGGCCCGCAAACGCGGTACCCTGCCATAGGATTTCAGCCATGTTTCGGCGTTTTTTTCGATATCGTCGAGGATATTGAATACGCAGCGCACGCAATTGGCATTCTTGACGCCCCGTTGGAGCGGCCAGGTGATGATGGCGGCATCGCCGATATAGTCGTCGATCGCGCCCTTATGCCGCCGTACCGGCTCGGCCATGGAACCGAATACCGCACCGAGGAATTCCTGCGTTTTCAGGTCGCCATGTTCCTCGGCAAAAGCAGTCGAGCCGACGAGATCGATGAACAGAAAGACGCGCTCCTCCTGCACCGGATTGCGGTAGCGGCCGGTCAACAGGCTGGAGAAGACGTCGCGCCCAAGCAATTCCCGCACGCGGCCGATGAAAATGACAATGGCGGTGACGACGACAGCATAAAGATAGACGTCTATCTTCAGCAGCGTAAGATCTTCCCAGGAGCCATCGACCAGCCCCAGAAGCTTCATGATACTGCCCGCCATGGCGTAGCCGGCGCTCATCAGCAGGAAATCGACGACCAGGGCCGAAAGGATGAAAGCCGGCGTCGGCAGCCGATGCATCCAGTCGTTCAGCCGCGGCAGGATCATGCGGCGTTCGAAGACCAGCAGCGGCATGCCGCAGAACAGCGCAAAGACTGCACCGATGTACATCGGCGCCTGTGGGAAGAATAGCTTGCCGTAGATGACGCCCGTCGAAGCGACGAATAGCGATGTCAGGATCCAGTTGCGCATCGAATGGAAGATGCCCATTCACTTTTCCGCCGAGAAGCGACGCCTGTCATCGACGCGGGATTGCGCCGGCAAACTGGAACGTCATCGAATAGAACGATTACACAAGACGTTCATTTCACGAGATTTGCGGCGCAATCGTGATGACAGCCGGCATCTCGATACACGAAACATACGCAATCGTAAGACGGCGGAAAAGGAGAATGTCGCTGCTAGAGGGCGATGGTCTCGATCCGCTTGCCGACGAAGCGCAGGGCCACCTGACCCTGGATCAGCTGCAGGGCAGTCTCGCCGAAAAGATCTCGACGCCAGCCGGTCAGAGCCGCAACATCGGCCTTCTCGCCCTCGGCGGCGATCTTGTCGAGATCGTCGCTGTTGGCGATGACCTTCGGCGCAACGCCATGCTTTTCCGCAATCAGCTTCAAAAGGACCTTCAACAGTTCGGAAGCCGCTGCCGTGCCCTCGGGAGCCTGCTGGTGGCGCGGCGGATGTGGCATTTCTGCCTTCGGCAGCGCCAGCGCCGCGTTGATCGCTTCAAGCACCGCCGTGCCGGCGGCAGAGCGCTCCCAACCCTTCGGGATGGTGCGCAGCCGCGCCAGCGCCTCGGTGTCCTTCGGCTGCTGCTGCGCAATCTCATAGATCGCGTCATCCTTCAGCACGCGGGCGCGTGGGACGTTGCGGGCGCGGGCCTCGCGTTCGCGCCAGGCGGCCACGAATTTAAGGACGGCCAGTTCTTGCGGCTTGCGCAGCCGCATCTTCAGCCGCTGCCATGCGTCGTCCGGATGGAGGTCGTAGGTCTCGCGCGCCTCCAGGATCGCCATCTCCTCCTGCAGCCAGGAGGCGCGCCCTTCGCGCTGCAATTGCTCCTTGAGCGAGAGATAGACGTCGCGCAGATGCGTCACGTCGGCGAGTGCATAGTCGAGCTGCTTTTCCGAGAGCGGGCGCCGGCTCCAGTCGGTAAAGCGCGAGGATTTGTCGATATGGACATTCTTGATGCGGCTGACGAGCTGATCGTAGGAAACCGAATCGCCGAAGCCGCAGACCATCGCCGCAACTTGGGTATCGAAGATCGGATGCGGAATGAGATTGCCGCGATGGAAGATGATTTCGATATCCTGGCGCGCAGCATGAAACACCTTCAAAACCGATGGGTTGGCCATCAGTTCGAAGAAGGGTGCCAGATCCAGCCCCTTGGCCAGCGGGTCCACCAGCACTTCGGTGGTGGGGCTTGCCATCTGTATCAAACACAGCTCCGGCCAGAAGGTCGTTTCTCGCAGGAATTCCGTATCGATGGTGATGAATTCCGACTTGGCCAGCTCTTGGCAGGCCGCCTCCAATTGGGCGGTAGTTTCGATCATATCAACACATTCAATGGTAAAATACTTTCTTAACTTCCTTCTCCTTTCAGCCGGATATGTCAATACTTTCGCGGACAAAGCCCTTGCCGCATTTCGCTTTTCGCTGAAATTGCCGAAAACAGTGATGGCTTTGACCAAGGCCACTGGAAATTGAAGAGGCTCGCGACCGGCTAGGCCACCCGCACGTAACTCGTCATGCCCGTCTTCTGGTGTTCGATGATATGGCAATGCAGTAGCCAGTCGCCGGGATTGTCGGCGACGAAGGCAAGCTGCACCTTTTCATCCGGCTGGATCAGATAGGTATCGGAGACGAAGGGCTGCACCTGCCGCGTCGAAGAGGAGATGACGGTAAAGCTCATTCCGTGCAAGTGGATCGGATGGCTGTGCGGCGTGACGTTTTCCATGTCTATGATATAGCTCTTGCCGAGCTTGAGTTCGGCAAGCGGCGCGGTCGGATCGGGCGTATCGCCCGGCCACGGCACCTTGTTGATTGCCCAGAAGCTGTAGCCGAGCGAGCCGCAAATGCTGTTGTCGGCGGTGTTCTCCGCCGTCGAGCTCAGGATCAGCGGAATATGGGTGGCGGAACCGAGGTCTGCCTTCTGCACGGGATTGTCTTCGAGCGGCGCCAGATCGCGCATGTCTCGCTTCAATGATGCGCCCACGGCGCGTAGCGTCGCCAGCACCTTCGGATTGGTCCCTTTGATGTCCTCGAGCTTGACGACCGCGCCTTCGCTGTCGGGCATGCGCACCGCAAGCTCCAGCCGCTGTCCCGGTCCGAGCTGCAAAAGATCGAGCGGAAAGCGCTGCGGCACGGGATTGCCGTCGATCGCGATCACAGTCGCCTCGGCGCCGTCCATGCGGAAGGAATAGATGCGCGTGACGTCGGTGATGGCAATGCGCAGCCGCACCAGCCCGCCGGAAGGCGCGTCATATCGCGGCTCCGGCTGCCAATTGGCGGTCCGCACCGTGCCATAGGTGCCGGATTTGGCCGCATCGCGCGGCCGGAACTGGGCGATGAACTGTCCGTCGCTGCCGAGCCGCCAATCGCGCAGATTGAGCACTACTTCCGAATCGAAGGCGGGATCCTTGGGGTTCTCGACCACGATGACGCCGGTCATGCCGTGGCCCATCTGCTCCAGCGTATTGCAATGTGGATGATACCAGAAGGTGCCGGCGTCCGGCGGCGTGAAGGCGTAATCGAAATGATCACCGGTATAGATGTAGGGCTGGGTGAGGAAGGGCACGCCGTCCATATTGTTGGGCAGACGAATGCCGTGCCAGTGAATGGTCGTCGGCTCGTCTATGCCGTTGATCAGTCGCGCGGCGAAGGATTCCCCCTTCTTCATGCGCACGACCGGCGGAATGCCGGCGTCCCCATAGGTGAGCACGTTCTTGGTTTTGCCGCCGTCGGTAAGGTTTGCCTCGATCTTGGCCGTCTTCAGCGTGAGTGGCTCGGCGGCCGCCGCCTTGCCCGCAAACTTCCCGGCGATCCCGATACCGACGCCATAAGCGCCCGCAACGGCTGAAGCTTTCAAAAGATTGCGGCGGGTAAGGATCGGCATATCGGGCTCCGGGGGCGAAGATATATGGATGTCTGTTTAAAGTTGACCGTGATGTTCAGCAATAGCATCGAGGTAGCCAAACTGCCGCAGCAGCTACTTGCGGCTGTCGATATGTTTATCGTCATGCTGGATCTCGATAGAGCCGTATTCTTTCCTGGACGCAATCGCCAAAACAGGAGGGCGCATGCGCCGCCGACGTACCGGCTCGATTGCGCCAATTCGCGAAAACAATGCGCAGTGATGCCACCAAGGCTGAAAACATGCTTTGGCAGGCCTTGCGTCGAAGCCAGCTTGAGGGATTCAGATTTAAGCGACAGGTTCCGATCAATGGTTACATTCTCGATTTCGTATGTTTCGAGGCGCGGCTCATTGTCGAGGTCGACGGTGCCCAACACGCCGAAAGCATCGGGGATCTAGCGAGAGACGCACATTTCTCGAAGCAGGGCTTTCGTACAATGCGAGTCTGGAACCATGAGGTCACAACAAATCTTGAGGGAGTCTGCCTGACGATTCTGGCAGAGCTGAAAAATAGCGGAGTGCAGGTCTATCTCGCTCCTGGCGGGCGAGAAAGCAATTTCAATGGTTTAGGAATTGCGAACTGGGAGCTGCGACGCTTTCCAAAGCGCAGCGCAATTTCTAAGTCATTGAAATTGCAAGAGCGGTGGTCCTCTTCTCGCTCGTATAATTCAAAGATTGGGTGCATCCCTACCTACCCCCTCTCTTGCAAAAACTAAGACTTAGAAGAGGGACGAGCCCTCATCTAAGCCTAAGTTTTTGCTTTCTCGCCCGCCGGGGGCGAGATAAGCCATGCGTTCGAGCCTTGACAAATCGGGCGCACCATGCGCTTTTCCGCCCGATTTTCTCGTCGGCGGGCGAGGGGTTTGCATGTCCTTGCGCCACCGCCCGCCAAGCCCAGGATATATACTATGCATCGCTATCGCAGCCACACATGCGCCGCCCTGCGCAAGTCCGACGTCGGTTCGACCGTCCGCATTGCCGGCTGGGTTCATCGCGTCCGAGATCATGGCGGCGTGCTGTTCATCGACCTGCGCGATCACTACGGCATCACCCAGGTCGTTGCCGACCCTGATTCTCCGGCATTCAAGCTCGCCGAAACCGTTCGTGGCGAGTGGGTCATCCGCATCGACGGCCTGGTCAAAGCCCGTACGGAAGACACTGTCAACAAGAACATGCCGACCGGCGAGATCGAGCTTTATGCTCAGGAGATCGAAGTGCTCTCCGCCGCCAAGGAGCTGCCGCTGCCTGTTTTCGGCGAGCCGGACTATCCGGAAGACGTACGCCTGAAGTATCGCTTCCTCGATCTTCGCCGCGAAACGCTGCACAAGAACATCGTCAAGCGCACGCAGATCATCTCCTCCATGCGCCGCCACATGGGCGAAGTGGGCTTTACCGAATATACGACCCCGATCCTCACGGCCTCGTCGCCGGAAGGCGCACGCGACTTCCTGGTGCCGAGCCGTATCCACCCCGGCACCTTCTACGCGCTGCCGCAGGCGCCGCAGCAGTACAAGCAGCTTTTGATGGTTGCCGGCTTCGACCGCTACTTCCAGATCGCGCCGTGCTTCCGCGACGAAGACCCGCGTGCCGACCGTCTGCCTGGCGAATTCTATCAGCTCGATCTCGAAATGAGCTTCGTAACGCAGGAAGACGTCTGGAACACGATGGGTCCGCTGATGACCCAGGTCTTCGAAGAGTTTGCAGACGGCAAGCCGGTCACCAAGGAATGGCCGCGCATCCCCTATGACGTCGCCATCCGCAAGTATGGCTCCGACAAGCCGGACCTGCGCAACCCGATCGTCATGGAAGCCGTTACCGAGCATTTTGCCGGCTCCGGCTTCAAGGTCTTCGCCAATATGATCGCTTCCAACCCGAAGGTCGAAGTCTGGGCCATCCCGGCCAAGACCGGCGGTTCGCGCGCATTCTGCGACCGCATGAACGCCTGGGCACAGAGCCAGGGCCAGCCGGGCCTCGGCTATATCTTCTGGCGCAAGGAAGGCGAAAAGCTCGAAGGTGCCGGCCCGCTTGCCAAGAACATCGGCGAAGAACGCACGGATGCGATCCGCACCCAGCTCGGCCTCGATGACGGCGACGCCTGCTTCTTCGTCGCCGGCGATCCATCCAAGTTCTACAAGTTTGCCGGTGAAGCCCGTAACCGTGCCGCCGACGAACTGAACCTGATCGATCGCGATCGCTTCGAGCTGTGCTGGATCGTCGACTTCCCGTTCTTCGAATGGAGCGAGGAAGAAAAGAAGATCGACTTCGCTCACAACCCGTTCTCGATGCCGCAGGGCGGTCTCGAGGCGCTGCAGAACCAGGATCCCCTGACGATCAAGGCGTTCCAGTACGACGCCGTCTGCAACGGCTTCGAAATCGCGTCGGGCTCGATCCGTAACCAGTCGCCGGAAACCATGGTCGCCGCCTTCGAAAAGGTCGGCCTTAGCCAGACGGACGTCGAAGAGCGCTTCGGCGGCCTTTATCGTGCCTTCCAGTACGGTGCGCCTCCGCACGGTGGTGCTGCCTTCGGCATCGACCGTATCGTCATGCTGCTGGTCGGTGCCAAGAACCTGCGCGAGATCTCGCTCTTCCCGATGAACCAGCAGGCACAGGATCTGCTGATGGGCGCTCCTTCGGCCGCAACGCCGACGCAGCTGCGCGAACTGGCGATCCGCCCGGTGCCGCCGGTCAAGAAGGACTAAGTCCTTCGAGAGCTTGTCAAAATGCAAAACCCGGCGACCGAAATCGCCGGGTTTTTTGCGCTTGATTAGACGACCAACCTAATCGTTTGATGTGATTTTCAGGTCGATCATCTTCGGGATCGACTCTTTTGCGTTCCTCGCTGCTTCGAGGACGGCTGACATCGGAATGGGTTGGGCAGGGGTGGCGCTAAACATCAGGCTTCTTGGATTGTTGAAGTATTCAATAATCGCTCTTGAAAGCATCCGCTGGAGGTCGGGAATATCAAGCGCAGCTGTTAACTCCAGCATTTCTTTAGCGAAGCGGTTCGCAGATTGCGCGCGCGTCACATGGTCCCATTTACTCACGTAGTCGAATGCGCGGTTGGTGATTGACGCATCGTCAAAGCGAATCTGCGCGCTATTCAACGTCAACTGCTGAACGAACGCGAGAAGCAGCAAATATTTAGCATTCTTGGTATTTTCATCGTCCGCGGCGCCGGTCAAGGAGGAGTAAAGTGCATCCGTGGTGCTGTAGAGCCCCGGGGTGATGCCCGAGAAACTGAGCTGTACATTCAGTTTCCCCATATTCTCCAGATCAATCGTGTAGTCCGTCAGATCATACTTGCCGGTCGAAAGCTCCCAGCTGCTTTTCATGGAAAATGTCGCGCGCAGATTTTGCAGCCCAAAATATCGAATTGCTTCAGGGCTTACCGGCATTTGAGCTAGGGAGAGATCGGCAACAATTCCATCAATTGTGAAACTGGAATCGACGCCTTTTCCGTCTGGACGTTTCGTTGCGACGGAATCGGCAGCGGATATGGAGAAAAACTTTTCACCGACTTTGAGGGCAGACACCGGGCCAGCATGTGCGTGATAAGTGAATACTGAGTCGATATCACTCAACGTCGCATTTGCGGGAATTTCGAGATCTTCCACCCTTAGCCCCGTTGCATTCGCACTGAAGTCCTTTTGTTCTATTGTAATATCGGGAATGAGCACCTTCTTGATTGCATAACCGCCCGTCCGTTCGGTCACGTCGGTCATGACGACATCTCCGAGGCTAATGGCGGTTCTTCCTCGCGGCATATATCTCACGTTTTTCAGAACGACGGTTGAACCGTTAACATCGACGCTTCCGGCTTCGACTGAGTCGCCTATTTGCGCGACCATGGCGTTGTTTAGCTTCTTGAGGACGTCGGCACCGTCGAGCGCGAAAGCAGAACTCGCTGAGAATAGAAGCCCGACACTGATCGCCGCCCGCCACCTTGCCCGATAGAAAATCATGATGGAGTGTCCCGGATTAAAAGTGTACATCTGAAACAATAAATTGCTTATCATTGCAAGCAATAGGATACATTTTATTGAAATGCAAACATTGGTTGCATTTGTGGCGGCGACATATGTTCGCGTTGCTCAATTTCATGAAATACAAAAACCCGGCGACCGCAATGAACTGACCCCCGAAAGTTGGACAACCAACTTTCGGGGTTTTTCATGTCGAAATACAGCACGTCGTTCAAGCAGAGTGTTGTGGAGTTTTACAGCGGCGGCCAGCGCAGCCTGCAGGAGGTGAGTG